>JAGWTC010000004.1 GCA_028869135.1 Rhodocyclaceae bacterium | reverse complement strand
GCGGCGCTCGGCGCCGACAGTCTGCAGCGCCTGTATGGACACCCCCTGCGCACTTTGCAGGACAATGGCGAACCTTGGTTCATCCCCGAATAACAAGCGGAGCAAGACAGTGAGCGATTCAGGAAACGCAGAAAAGCAGGCGCGTCACGCGGCGCGCATGGCGCGCAAGAAGGCGGTGATCGACAAGCATATCGCCGATGCCGATATCGAGCGCGGCGTCTTCGTCATCCATACCGGCAACGGCAAGGGCAAGTCCTCGTCGGCCTTCGGCGTCGTGGCGCGGGCGCTGGGCCACGGCCAGAAAGTGGCCGTGGTGCAGTTCATCAAGGGCCGCTCGGACACCGGCGAGGAGGCCTTCTTCCGCAATCAGCCGAACGTAGAGTGGCATGTCGGCGGTGAAGGCTTTACCTGGGACACGCAGGACGACGCGCGCGACGCCAAGGCCGCGCGTGCAGCCTGGGAGATTGCGCGCGGGCATTTGCGCAATCCGGATATCGACCTCGTCGTGCTCGACGAATTTACCTATGCGCTCAACTACAAATGGCTGAGCGTCGACGAGGTCGTCGACGCTGTCGAATCGCGCCCGGCCATGCAGCACCTGATCATCACCGGTCGCGCGGCGGCGAAGGAGCTGGTCGATATTGCCGACACAGTGACCGACATGACTCTGGTCAAGCACGCCTACAATGAGGGCGTGAAGGCGATGCCGGGATTGGAGTGGTAATTCGCGGCGCTGGCGGTGCCTAGCGTTTGTTGCGTGCCTGTTCCAGCACCGCGCATAGTTGTTCCGCGCCATCCAGCAAACGCGGCGTATGCCGCTGCAGCAGGTTGGGGTCGATAAAGAATAGATTCCCCTGCGCCGTTGCCTTGAGTCGCGGCCACTTTTTCCAGGGTTCCAGCCAGCCGGCGTTTCTTTCACCCATGCCGCCGGCGATGATGGCGTCGGGGTTGGCGGCGAGCACGGCTTCCACGCTGACGGTCGGCGCCAGTGCTGGCAGGTCGGCGAAGACGTTGACGCCGCCGCAGAGGCGAATGACGTCGCTGATGATCTGTTTGCCGTTCACCGTCATCAGGGGCTCGTCCCAGACTTCGTAGAACATGCGCACCGGCTTGCGGCCGGCGTAGCGATCATGCAGGGCGGCGAGCTTGCGGCGAAACTCGTCCGCAGCTCGGAGGCTGGTCGTTTCCGTGCCGGCCAGGCGGCCATAGCGTTCGATGTCGCGCGGAATGTCGTTCAGCGTTTTCGGCTCCGTCACAAAGACCGGAATGCCGAGCTTGCGCAACTGCGCTACGCCGGCCGGCGGATTGCCGCTATCCCACGCAAGCACCAGATCGGGTTTGAGCGCGGCGACGGCTTCGATATCGATCCGCGCATAGCTGCCGACGCGCGGCAGCTTTTTTGCCGCGACCGGGTAGTCGCTAAACTCGACCGTACCGACGAGCTTGTCGCCGGCATCTGCGGCATACAGAACCTCGGTGATATTCGGCGCCAGGCTGACGATACGCCGCGCCGGCGCGGCCAGCCTGACTTCGGTTCGGGTATCGTCGCGCAGCACGATGTCGGCGCGGGCCTGCGCGCAGAGCAGGGCCAGTGCGAGCAGCAGTGTTTTCTTCATGGCTGGGGCTTGAGTTGCAGCGGAATGCCGGCGGCGACGAAGGTGACGCTGTCTGCCAGCGCGGCGATATTCTGGTGCAGGCGTCCGGCTTCGTCCACATAGCGGCGCGTCAGCTCGCCTAGCGGAACGATGCCCATGCCGACTTCGTTGCTGACAAGAATGACGTGGCCGGGCAGCGTGGGTAGCACATCGAGCAGCGCCTGCGTTTCCTTGAGCACTTCATCCTGGTGCAGAAGATTCGACAACCACAGCGTCAGGCAATCGACGAGTAGCAACTTCTCCGGCGCCGCCAGCGTCTTGAGCAGCGTGGCAAGGTAACGCGGTTCCTCGACCAGCAGCCATTCGGCCGGACGCTGCGCGCGATGGTGCTCGATGCGCGCCAGCATCTCCTTGTCTTCCGTGAGGTCGAGCGGATCGGCGGTGGCGATGTAGGTGACGGCGAGACCGCTGGCGATGGCCTTCTGTTCGGCCAGGGCGCTCTTGCCGGAGCGGGCGCCGCCGAGAATGAATTCGATCATGATGGCCTCAGCTTACATGAGAAAATCGCGCTTCATTCTTTGAACAACACTGCCCATGAGCGTTCCCTCCACACTCGCCGCCGAACTGCAGGCAAAAATCGACAACAAGACCAAGCCGCTGGGCGCGCTCGGGCAACTCGAAGCGCTGGCCTTGCAACTGGGCCTGATCCAGCAGACGCTGCGACCGCAGCTGAAGAATCCGCGCATCCTCGTCTGCGCCGGTGACCATGGCGCCGCCAAGGCCGGGCTGTCAGCCTATCCGCAGGACGTGACCTGGCAGATGGTGCAGAACTTCCTTGCCGGCGGTGCCGCCATCAATGTGCTGGCGCGCCAGGCCGGCATGCAGCTGGTGGTGGCGGATGCCGGCGTCAATCACGACTTCGATGTCTGCAACGGCCTGCTCGATGCCAAGGTCGCCTACGGCACCGCCAGCTATCTCGACGGCGCTGCGATGACTACAGAGCAGCGCGATGCCGCCATGCGCCACGGCGCCAACGCCATCGAGGCCGCCCACGCCAACGGCTGCAATGTGATCGGCTTCGGCGAGATGGGCATCGGCAATACCTCATCCGCATCGCTGATTACGCACTGCCTCACTGGCGCGCCGCTGGCGCAATGCGTCGGGCGCGGCACCGGCCTCGACGATGCTGGTGTGGCGCGCAAGCTGGCCCTGCTCGAACAGGCGCTGACGGCTTGGACTAAGCGCAGCGACGACGCGCTGGACGTGCTCGCGCGCTTCGGCGGTTTCGAGATCGCCATGCTGGCCGGCGCCATGATTGCCGCGGCCGAGCGGCGCATGGTCCTGCTGATCGACGGCTTCATCGTCACTGCAGCGCTGCTGGTGGCGGTTCGCATCAATCCGGCGGTGCGCGAATGCTGCGTGTTTGCACATTGCTCGGACGAGGCCGGCCATGCGCTGCAGCTGCGCCACCTCGAAGCGCAACCGCTGTTGCAGCTCGGGCTGCGCCTCGGCGAAGGCACGGGCGCGGCGCTGGCCTACCCGCTGCTCAAGGCCGCCTGCGCTTTCCTTGACGAGATGGCAAGCTTCGATGCCGCCGGCGTGAGCCAGAAAGGCTAGAGCAATGCGCGCGCAACTCGAATACTTCTTCGCCGCGCTGCGTTTCTTCACGCGCCTGCCGGTGCCGGCCTGGGTTGGGCATAGTGACGCGCAGCTCAATCGCGCCACGCGCTATTTTCCGCTGGTCGGCTGGATCGTCGGCCTGATCGGCGCCGCCGTGACCTGGGCCGCGGCCTGGGTGCTGCCGCTGTCCATCGCAGTATTGCTCGGCATGGCCGCGACCCTGCTGGCCACAGGCGCTTTCCACGAAGACGGCTTTGCCGACAGCTGCGACGGCTTCGGCGGCGGCTGGACCAAGGAGGACGTGCTGCGCATCATGAAGGATTCGCGCATCGGCAGCTATGGCGCCATCGGCATCGGTGTGCTCCTGCTGACCAAGTGGAATGCGCTCTACGAACTGGACGACAGCTTGCTGTCGGCATTGCTGGCGGCGCATCCAATTTCGCGCGCCGCCGCGACGACACTGATCTACGCGCTCGATTACGTCCGCGACGAAGACGGCAAGTCCAAGCCGCTGGCGGTGCGCATCGGCGGCGGCGAACTCGCCACGGCCTGGCTGTTCGGCCTGCTGCCGACGGTATTGCTGGGCTGGCTGTTGTCCTGGCAGTTGGCGCTGCAGGGGGTGCTGGCGGTTGTCGCCGTCACGCTGCTGATGGCCGCCTACACGCGTCGCCGCATCGGCGGTTACACGGGCGACGTGCTCGGCGCGACGCAGCAACTGGCGGAAGTGTTTTTCTATCTTGGGCTGTTGTGCGCCTTTTCCTGATCCGCCATCCGCAGCCGGAGGTGGCCGAGGGCCTCTGTTACGGTCGCGCCGATCTGCCTTTGCGCCAGCCGTGGAGTGCAGAGGCGGTACTCAATCTGCTGCCGCCCGGCCTGCTGGTCGTCAGCAGCCCCTTGCGTCGCTGCGCCGAATTCGCCGCGGCGCTGTCGTCCGAGTACCGAATCGATCCGCGCCTGACCGAGCTGGATTTCGGCGCCTGGGAAATGCAGGACTGGGATGCGCTGCCGCGAGCGGCGCTGGATGCCTGGGCCGCCGATCCGCTCGGGTTCGTCGACCACGGCGGTGAAAGCGTGGCGCAGATGCGGCAACGCGTCAGGGCACTGCTGGCCGAGCTTGAGGCGGATGGTCGCGATTGCGTGTGGGTCACGCATGCGGGCGTGATGAAACTGGTGCTCGCCGAGTTGCTCGGACTACCGCAAGACGAATGGCTGGCGCTGCGCTTTGCGCATGCCGAGCCTATTGCCCTGCTTGCGGAACCCGCGACACGCGCAGGAAGTAGATGGTCACTGCAACCCCTGCGATAGCCAGGCTCGCCGTGCCCGCCAGCCAGAAGCCCGGCGCGCCGACCTCGCGCACGATGCCGAACCAGTAACCGCCGCCCAGACCGACGCCCCACAGGGCGACCGCGTAGACCACCATCGGTACGGTAGTGCGCTTGAAGCCGCGCAGCACGTTGATGGTCGAGGCCTGTAGCGCATCGGCGATGTGATACAGCGCGACGAGCTTGATGAACATCACGGCGATGGGATAGACGCTGGCGTCATTGGTGTAGGCGCTGGCGATCAGAGGTGCGCCGAAGAACAGCACTGCGCTCATGACGAGTCCCAGGCCGATGGCGGCGATCAGGCAGACGCTGCCGACGCGTCGCGCCAGCTCCGGATCGCCCCCGCCCAGTGCGCGCCCGGCCAGCACCGAAGCGCCTATGCCCAGTGACATCGGCAGCATGTAGGTGAAGGAGGTCAGGTTGGCGGCAATCTGATGCGCGCCGGAAGTCTCGGGGCCGAAGCGAGCGATGAACAAGGCCATCGAAGCGAAGGCGGAGATGTCGATCAAAAAGCTGGCGCCGATCGGCAGCCCGAGCTTGAGAAACTCGACAATCGCCGACCAGCGCGGCGGGCTGAAGCGCGTGAACACATGGAAATCCCGGTAGTTGCCGGCGCGCATGGCCCAGCCCCAGGCGAGCACGGCGAGGATGGTATTCACGATGGCGGTAGCCCAGGCGCAACCGGCGCCGCCGAAATGCGGCAGCAGCAGCAGATTGAGCGGCAGCTTGAGCGCCAGACCCAGCAGGTAGAAGCGCATAGCCGCACGCGGCTGACCGATGCCGGTGGCCAGACCATTGAAGACGCGGAACAGCATCAGCCCCGGCGCGGCCCAGCTATTGGCCATCAGGTAGGCGCGCGCATGTGCCTCCACGTCGGTCGGCATCGAGGCGAGCTTGAGGATGGGGTCGGGAAACTGCATCAGCAGCATGGCGACGATGGTCACGCCCACAGCCACCCACAGGCTTTGGCGGACTTCCTCGCCGATGTCTTCGGGCCGACCGGCGCCGTGCAGGTGCGCAATCAGCGGCGTCAGCGCCAGCAGCACGCCGCTGCAGGTGACCATGATGGTCAGGGCAATCACCGCGCCGATGCCGACGCCGGCAAGTTCCAGCGCGCCCAGGCGTCCGGCCATGACCGTGTCGAGCACGCCGTAGCCCGTCAAGGCGAGTTGGGACACAAGTACCGGCCAGGCGATCTGGAAGATATTGCGGAAAAGGGGGAAGAAGTTGAGCGATTTCATGAGGCGCCGGAGTGTAACCCAGGCGCCCTTGCCGCTTGATACAAAGCTTTGATGCCCCTAGCTATTTTTTGTTGCGGCGCAATGCCTTAAAATGGCTTCTTTGCAGGACTACCCCACAAAAATGACTGCCCGGCTGCGCGAAATCCCCTACAACTACACCTCGTTCTCCGATCGCGAGATCGTGATCCGCCTGCTCGGCGAGGACATGTGGGGTGTGCTCGAAACCCTGCGCGCCGAGCGCGTCACCGGCCGCTCGGCGCGCATGCTCTACGAGGTGCTGGGCGATATCTGGGTGGTGCAGCGCAACCCCTACCTCGAAGACGACCTGCTCGCCAATCCGGATCGGCGTGCCGCGCTGATCGAGGCCTTGCGCCATCGTCTGCGCGAAGTCGAAAAGCGCCGCGCCGGCAACGAGCGCGTCGGCCAACTGGTCGAGGCCGCGCAGCGCGCCGTGGACGCCTTCGCCAAGCATTTTTCCGACACCTGGGATCTGCGCAAGCAGACGATGAAGATATTGTCGCGCCACACGCGCCGCGACAATATCGCCTTCGACGGCCTTGCTCGCGTTTCACATGTGACCGACGCGACCGACTGGCGCGTCGAGTATCCCTTCGTCGTGCTGTGCCCGGATACTGAAGAGGAGATCGGCCCGCTGGTGCGCGGCTGTATCGAGCTCGGCCTCACCATCATCCCGCGCGGCGGCGGCACCGGCTACACCGGCGGGGCGATTCCGCTGTCGGCCAAGTCGGTCGTCATCAATACCGAAAAACTCATCGATCTCGGCCGTGTCGAGACGCAGACTCTGCCGGGCACGAACCGCCCGTATGCGACCGTGTTCACCGGCGCCGGCGTGGTCACGCGGCGCGCCATGGAAGCGGCCGAAGCGGCCGATCTCGTCTTCGCCTGCGACCCGACCTCGGCTGACGCCTGCTGCGTCGGCGGCAATGTCGCCACCAATGCCGGCGGCAAGAAGGCCGTGCTGTGGGGCACCGCGCTCGACAATCTGGCCTCGTGGAAGATGGTCGACCCCGACGGCAACTGGAAGCTGATCGAACGCCTCAACCACAACTTCGGCAAGATCCACGATCAGGAGCTCGTGCAGTTCCGCGTGCGCACCTACGCGCCCGATGATGCTGCCTGCAGCAAGCACATCAGGGAAGAGATCGTCGAATTGCCGGGCGCGAAGTTCCGCAAGGTCGGCCTCGGCAAGGACGTCACCGACAAATTCCTCGGCGGCCTGCCGGGCGTGCAGAAGGAAGGCACCGACGGCATCATCACCTCGGCGACCTGGATCCTGCATCGCATGCCGACGCATACGCGCACCTTCTGTCTGGAGTTCTTCGGCCAGGTACGCGAGGCGGTGCCGTCGATCGTTGAAATCACCGACTATCTGAAGACGCAACCGGGCGGCGCCATCCTTGCCGGCCTCGAGCACCTGGACGAGCGCTATGTGCGCGCCGTCGGCTACGCGACCAAGGCCAAGCGCCACGGCCGCCCGAAGATGGTGTTGATCGGCGACATCGTCGGCGACGACGAGACGGCCGTCATGGCCGCCGCCTCCGAAGTCGTGCGCATGACCAATCTGCGCGGCGCCGAAGGCTTCATCGCCGTGGCGCCCGACATGCGCAAGAAGTTCTGGCTCGACCGCGGCCGTACCGCCGCCATCGCCAAGCACACCAACGCCTTCAAGATCAACGAAGACGTGGTGATTCCGCTGCCGCGCATGGGCGACTACTGCGACGGTATTGAACGCTTCAATATCGAACTGTCGATCACCAACAAGCTGGAGCTCTGCGACCAGCTGACCGAATTCTTCCAGGGCGATGTGCCGCTCGACATCGCCGATACCGGACTCGACAAGGACGTGCTGCTCGGCGACCGTCGCGAACGCGCGCTGGAATTGCTGGCGACGACGCGTGCACGCTGGCAGTGGCTGTTCGACAATCTCGACACACCACTGGCCCAGGCGGAAGCGCAGTTCGCGCAGTTCGGCATTACGGCCGGCGAGCTGAGCAATCGTGCATCAACTCCGACATTGTTCCACCGCATGCAGGACTACTCGGTGCGCGTGTCCTGGCTGCACGAAATCCGCGAACCGCTGGACGTCATGTTCTCCGGCGATCCGTATCGCTCGATCCGCGAGCGCATGCAGGCGATCCACAAGGCGGTGCTGCGCGGCCGCGTCTTCGTCGCGCTGCACATGCACGCCGGCGACGGCAATGTGCACACCAATATTCCGGTCAACTCCGATCACTATCAGATGCTGGCCACCGCCACGCATACGGTCGAGCGCATCATGAGGCTGGCCAAGTCGCTGGGCGGTGTGATCTCCGGCGAGCACGGCGTCGGTCTGACCAAGCTGGAATTCCTCGACGAGGACGAGATCGCGCCGTTCCGCGAATACAAGCGGAAGGTCGATCCCGAAGGCCGCTTCAATAAGGGCAAGCTCCTGCCGGGTGCCGATCTGTCGCGCGCCTATACCCCGTCCTTCTCGCTGCTCGGCACCGAGTCGCTGATCATGGAGCAGTCGGCTATCGGCCAGATCAGCGAATCGATCAAGGACTGTCTGCGTTGCGGCAAGTGCAAGCCTGTGTGCTCGACACATGTGCCCCGCGCCAATCTGCTGTACTCGCCGCGCAACAAGATTCTCGCGACATCGCTGCTCACTGAGGCCTTTCTGTACGAGGAGCAGACGCGGCGCGGCATCTCGCTCAAGCATTTCGATGAATTTTCCGACGTTGCCGATCACTGCACCGTCTGCCACAAGTGCAAGACGCCGTGTCCGGTGGATATCGATTTTGGCGATGTATCCATTGCCATGCGCAATCTGCTGCGCGAGCAGGGCAAGAAGAAATTCAATCCCGGTACCGCCGCGGCGATGACCTTCCTGACCGTCAAGGATCCGGCCACGATCAAGTTGATCCGCACCGGCATGATCGAGTGGGGCTACAAGGCGCAGCGTCTGGGCTACAAGCTGGGCAAGATGTTCGGCCTGACCCGCGACGTGGTGCGCCATCCGCCGGCCACGCTGGGCAAGCCGCCCGTCAAGGCGCAGGTGATCCACTTCATCAACAAGCCCATGCCGGGCAATCTGCCCAAGCGCACCTCGCGCGCGCTGCTCGACATCGAGGACGACAAGATCGTGCCGGTGATACGCGACCCGCAGAAGGTGAATGCCGCCGACTACAACGGCGACGCGGTGTTCTACTTCCCCGGCTGCGGCTCGGAGCGCCTGTTCTCGCAAGTGGGGCTGGCGACGCAGGCCATGCTCTATCACGTCGGCGCGCAGACCGTGCTGCCGCCGGGCTATCTGTGCTGCGGCTATCCGCAGACCGCGGCCGGCGACGAGGCCAAGGGGCAGAAGATCACCACCGACAACCGCGTGCTGTTCCACCGCGTCGCGAACACGCTCAACTATCTCGATATCAAGACCGTGATCGTGTCCTGCGGCACCTGCATGGACCAGTTGCAGAAGTACGAGTTCGAGAAGATCTTCCCGGGCTGCCGCCTGCTCGACATCCACGAGTACCTGCTCGAAAAGGGCATCAAGCTGGATGGCGTCACGGGCACGCGTTACATGTACCACGACCCCTGCCACACGCCGATGAAGACGCACAACCCGCTGAAGACGGTGAACGCGCTGATGGGCCAGCCCGTTGCCCTGTCCGACCGCTGCTGCGGCGAGTCCGGCACGCTGGCGGTGTCGCGTCCCGACATCTCGACCCAGGTGCGTTTCAGGAAGCAGGGCGAGATCGAGAAGGGGGCGGCGGCGTTGCGTGCCGACGGTTTCGACGGCGACGTCAAGATCCTGACTTCCTGCCCATCGTGCCTGCAGGGTCTGATGCGCTACGACAACGATGCCGACACCACGGCCGACTACATCGTCATCGAGATGGCCAAGGCGATCCTCGGCGAGAACTGGATGAAGGACTACGTTAGCGCCGCCACCAACGGCGGTATCGAGCGCGTCCTGGTCTGAGCGTCACTGCAAGCGAAAGAAAAAAGGGCAACCCGCAGGTTGCCCTTTTTTCTTGCAGCGGCGAGATTCAGTTGCCGCGCAGCTTCTGCATGGTGGCGTGGTAGATGTCCACTGCTTCCTGCTCGGACGAGGCGCGCATGCCCAGATCGCGGGCGCGCCCGTCGCTGAGGCCGTAGACCCAGCCGTGCACGGTCAGCGCCTGGCCGCGCTGCCAGGCGTCCTGCACCACGGTCGTCTGGCACACGTTGATGACTTGCTCCACGACGTTGAGCTCGCACAGCTTGTCGACGCGCGCTTCCGGCGCGGCCCGTTCAATGATGCCGATATGACGGTCGCGCACGTCCTTGATGTGACGCAACCAGTTGTCGACGAGGCCGTGGCGCTGATTTTCCAGCGCGGCGCGGACGCCGCCGCAGCCATAGTGGCCGACGACGAGAATGTGCTTGACCTTGAGCACGTCGACGGCGAACTGCATGACCGACAGACAGTTGAGATCGCTGGGCACCACTACGTTGGCGACGTTGCGGTGAACGAAGACTTCACCGGGATCGAGGCCGGTGATCTGATTGGCCGGCACGCGGCTGTCTGAGCAGCCGATCCAGAAGTACTCGGGATTCTGCTGATTGGCGAGGCGGCTGAAATAGCCGGGGTCTTCGGCGATCCGACTTTCCGCCCAGCTGCGGTTGTTTTCAAGTAGTTGCGTCAACGGTGAAGAGCTCATGCGACATCCCCCAAAGTGATGCCGCCATTTTACCGACGTGGACGCTTGTCGCCTAGCATTCGAAACGCCTGGGCGACGGCGCGCACAATTTCCCATAGAATGGGGATATAAGAAAAACATATCCCGCATGCAACGGGGCAAATTTTCTGAGGGGGGCGGGTGAGCGTGATGCCGGACAGCAGTCTGTTTCTCGGAAGACAGCCGATACTCGATCGCCAGCAGGCGACGCTGGGCTATGAGTTCCAGTTCCAACCGGTCGACCTGGAACGAGATACGGCCCTGCCCAACGCCGCGGCGACGGCCGACATGGTGTGCAGCGCGTTTGCCGAGCTGGGCCTGGCCAAGGCGCTCGGTAAGCAGCTGGCCTTCATTCCGGTGGACGAGGAGTTTCTCTGCAACGAACTGATCCAGGTGCTGCCGGCCGATCAGGTCGTGCTGGTGGTCAAGCCACAGGTTTCCGCCGCTGCCATCGAGCGTTGCCGCGAATTGCGCAGCGCCGGCTACACGCTGGCCATCGAAGGCTGCACCGGCCTGAATAGCGGGCCGCTGCTGAGCCTGGCGAGTTACGCCAAGGTCGACATCAACGGTCACGACGAGGCGGAGCTGGCGGCCACGGTCAGCCAGTTGCGCGGTTTGCCCTTGAAGCTGATTGCCGGCAAGGTCGAGACGCCGGATACCCACGATCTGGCCGAGCGGCTCGGTTTCAATGCCTATCAGGGCTACTATTTCGCCCGGCCGGTGCTGGTGTCGGGCCGCAAGCTCAGCGTGGCGACGCAGACGCTGCTGCGTCTGATCACGCTACTCAATCAGGACGCCGACACGGCCAAGCTCGAAGCGGTGATGAAGGGCGAGCCCGGCCTGGTTGCCAATCTGCTGCGCCTTTCCAATTCGGTCGGTGTCATCGGCGTGGCGGCCAAGACCACCTCGGTACGTCATGCGATTGCCCTGGTGGGTCGCGACCAGTTACGGCGCTGGCTCAAATTGCTGCTGTTCGCGCATCCGGACGGGCGTGGCATTCGCAGCAATCCACTCATGCAACTGGCTGCCCTGCGCGGGCATTTCCTCGAGTTGCTGGTGCAGCGCTGTTATCCGGCCCGCCCGCAAATGATGGATCCGGCCTTCATCGTCGGCCTCATGTCGGTGATGCCGGCGGCGCTGGAAATGCCCATGGGCGAAATCCTCGAACAGATCACGGTCACCGACGAAGTGCGCGCCGCCCTCGAAAGCCGCGGCGGTCAGCTCGGGCAGTTGCTCGAGCTGATTGAACACTACGACAACAACAATGTCGATGGCGCTGCCAGCATGCTCGCCCGCATGGGCGGGCGCCTCGGCCATCAGACTCTGAATCTCTGTCTCAGCGAGGCGATCGCCTGGATGATGCATCTCGGCGAGGAGGCCGATGTCCAGAAGTAAGGGCAGGCGAAGCGGCTTGGCGCGCACGGCGTGATTCGGCGCCTCGGGCGGCGGCAATCTTTGGAAGGCCGCCTGCGGATGGCCTTTTGCATTGGCGTGGGGGGCTTGTCCCGGGCGGCAGGCGGCCGACAGGCTGGACGCTGCATACCTGCTCCACTAAAATCCCCGCCTTTGGCCCTTTGATCCCCATGTCCGCCCGTCTGTTGCTCAAGCCCGGCAAGGAACGCTCGCTGTTCCGTCGCCATCCCTGGCTGTTTGCCGGCTCCGTCGCCCAGCTCGACGGACGTGCCCGTCCGGGCGACACCGTCGATGTCATGGACGGCGATCGTCTGATCGCCAAGGCGGCGTGGAGCCCGGCCTCGCAGATCCGCGCCCGGGTCTGGTCCTTCGATCCCAACGAAACCATAGACAACGCCTTCTTCAAGCGCCGCGTCGCCGCCGCCGTGGCGCGGCGCCAGGCATTGCCGGCGCTGCGGGGGCAGTCCGGCCTGCGCATTCTGCATGCCGAATCCGACGGATTGCCCGGCGTGATTGCCGACCAGTATGGCGACATGGTGGTGATCCAGCTCACCAGCGCCGGCGCCGACAAGTGGCGCGCTGCGATCGTTGACGCCATCGTCAAGGCGACGGGCTGCGCCCGCGTCTATGAGCGTTCCGACTCCGAAGTGCGCAAGCTCGAGGGACTGGAGCCCACCACCGGCTGGGTGCACGGCGCAGCGCCGGAGACCGACCCCATCATCGAAGAGCACGGCGTGAAGATGGCCGTGAATTACGCGGGCGGCCACAAGACCGGCTTCTATCTCGACCAGCGCGACAATCGCCGCATGACGCGCGAACTTGCCGCCGGCCGTCGCGTCCTCAATTGTTTCTGCTACAGCGGCGGTTTTTCGCTGCAGGCGCTCGCGGGCGGCGCGAGCGAGGTGATCTCCATCGACAGCTCCGGTCCCGCGCTGGCGACCGCGCAGCAGAATCTCGAACTCAATCCCGAGCTAAGCGCAAGCAAGTGCGAGTGGCGCGAGGACGACGTGTTCCAGGCCCTGCGCAACCTGCACAAGGCGGGCGAAAAGTTCGATCTGATCATTCTCGATCCGCCCAAATTCGCGCCGTCGTCCGCACATGCGGAACGCGCCGCGCGCGCCTACAAGGACATCAATCTGCACGGCTTCAAGCTCCTCAATCCGGGCGGCCTGATGATGACCTACTCGTGCTCGGGCGGCATCGGCCTCGAACTGTTTCAGTCCATCGTTGCGGGCGCCGCGCGCGATGCCGGTCTCGTCACGAACATGGGTGCGCGCATCGTGCAGCGCCTGCAAGGGGCGGCCGATCATCCCATCGACCTTGCCTTCCCCGAGGGCGAATACCTCAAGGGCCTGCTGGTCCAGGTCGATTGATGCGCACGGTTCGATAAGTTACACTGCGCCGTCGTGAAAAAGCACCTCACTCACCTCCTGCTGGCTTTCCTGTTGCTCTGCGCGCAAGCTTTTGCCGCAGCGCACGCGGTCGAGCACGTGCTGGACGAGAGCAAGGGGCTGCCCGCGCATGCCTGCGAACTCTGCCTGGCCGGTCATGATCTCGGCGCCGGCCTGAGCGGCAAGATCGCCACGCCGCCGGTCGTTGCCGCTTCCTACATTCCCCAAGGCTATACCTGCTCGGATCGCGGCGCCCTGCCTGCGCCCGAAGCCCGCCAGCAGTCCCCTCCCTTCGCCTGAAACGCCGCCTTAACGAATGCCGCAGCACTGAGGTGCCGCGGCCGCATTCCATTCGCGTTTCAGGAGTTTCAACATGCCTTACCGCAAGAGCATCGCGCGCCATCTGCGCGTACGTCCCCCATTCCGGGCGCCGACCGCCGTCGCCCTGGTTTCGTCCCTCGTTTCTTCAGTGCCGGCCTTGGCTCAGGAAGCCCATACCGAACTGGCGCCTGTTGTCGTGACCGCCAATCCGCTTGGCAGCGGTCTGTTCGACATGGTGACGCCGGTTTCCGTCGTCAATCGCAAGGATCTTTCCGATCGCAGCGCCGCGACGCTGGGTGAGGCGCTGGAAGGCGTGCCCGGCGTGAGCGCATCCAACTTTGGCCCGAATGCGTCCCGTCCGGTCATTCGCGGCCTCGACGCCGACCGTATCAAGCTGATGCAAAACGGCGTCGGCATCATGGACGTGTCGGCGCTGAGTCCCGACCATGCCGTACCGATCGATCCGCTGGTCATCGATCAGATCGAAGTCGTGCGCGGCCCCGCTGCCTTGCTCTATGGCGGTAGCGCCATCGGCGGCGTGGTCAACGCCATCGACAACCGCATTCCGCAGGATGCCTTGAGCGGTGTCAGTGGACGCGCCGAGGCACGCATCGGCGGCGCAGGCGGCGAGCGCAGCAGCGCTGCCGTCGTTGAGGGAGGAAACGGCGTGCTGAGCCTGCATGTCGATGCTTTTCAGCGCCGCACCGACGATCTCAGGATTCCCGACTACGCTCGCTCCGACCGCCTGCGTGCCAGCGATCCGCAGACAGTCGAAGCGCGTGGCCGCCTGCCCAACAGCAACGGCAAGAGCGACGGCGGCGCGCTAGGCGCATCGCTGAATTTCGAGCAGGGTTATGCCGGCCTGTCCTACTCGACCTACACATCCGACTACGGCACGGTTGCAGAAGAAAACGTGCGCATCCACATGAGGTCGGAACGCCTGGATTTTGCAGGCGAACTGCGCGACCTCGGTACCTTCGTCGAGAAGGTGAAGCTGCGCTATGCGCATACCGATTACCAGCATGAGGAGCTGGAAAGCGGGCAGGTCGGCACGGTGTTCCGGACGCGGGGCGACGAGGCTTCCATCGAGGCGACGCATGGCAAGATCGGCTTGCTGTCGGGCGTCTTCGGCGTACAGGTCCGCAACGCCGATTTCAGCGCGCAGGGCGATGAAGCCCTGCTGCCGAGCATCAGGACCACATCTCGGGCCGTTTATCTCTACGAGGAATTGCCGTGGGAGCAATGGAAGTTCAGCTTCGGCGGGCGTATTGAGCGTGCCGATCTCGATTCGGCGGGCGGCGGGCCCGACGATGCAAACAATCCCGGCACGCCGCGCTTCGGTAACGCCAGAAGCCGCAGCTTTACACCCAAGAGCCTCGCCGCCGGCGCCCTGTACAAGTTCAACGAGGCCTGGTCCTTGTCCACGAATCTGTCGCATGCCGAACGCGCGCCGAGCTACAACGAACTGTTTGCCAACGGCGCGCATCCGGCCACCGGCCAGTACGAGGTCGGCAATCCGGATCTCGGCGTCGAAAAATCGAACGGCCTCGACTTGCAACTGCGCTGGAAGCGCGGCACGAACACGACGAAAGTCGGCGCCTTCCATACGCGCTTCAAGGATTACATTGCGCTGTACGGCACCGGCACAATGCGCGATGCGGACGGCCTCATCGATCCAGCCGGCGCCTTGCCGGAGGCGCAGGTGCGGGCGGTGCCGGCAAGGTTCAGCGGGCTTGAAGCCGAGAGCAAGTTCCACGTCTATCAAGGCCTGGGCGATCTCGATCTGCGCCTGAAGGCGGACTATGTGCGCGCCAGCAATGCCGATACCGGCGAACCCTTGCCGCGCATCGCTCCATATCATCTCGGCCTCGGCTTCGATTACCGCCTGGGCGCCTTCGGCGCCCGCTTCGATGCGACCTACGCCGGCAGACAGAACCGCGTGGCCGCCAACGAACTGCCGACCGATGCCTACACGCTGCTCAACGCAACGCTCAGCTATCGCCTGCGCTCGTCGTTACCCGAGGCCGAGGTCTTTCTAAAGCTCAACAACCTGCTCAACGAGGAGATTCGTCTCAGCACGTCGGTGCTCAAGGACATCGCCCCGCTTGGCGGCCGCAGCTCCATGCTGGGCGTGCGCCTGGGGTTCTGAGGCCAGGTTCAAGGATGGCCGGCGCTTGCCGTTACCATCCTTGCTGCGCCTGATTTCGGGCGTTGTGTCTTTTCCGCAAAAGACAGCCTTTCCGGGGACCACTTGTGCTGGCATGGGCTGCCGGGAATGCGGGTGTAGCCGTGGTGCGAACAGACGAGCATAAAGGCATCCGCGATTCGGTTTTAATTTGCGAAAAATGCTGCCCGTGTGCTAAAAATGTGCCCTAACAGGGTGCCTTTTCATTTCATTTATTGGCCGTCATATCGTGTCTCCTAACGCTTCCGGGTCGTCGCGCAAATCTTCTCCTGCCAAGGAAAGCTCTGCCGTGGGGAAAAAGGATGAAAGTGATGACGACCCTTTCAGTCTCGACTTCACCAAAATCACGCTGGACGATGAGCCGTCCGCGCCTGCAGCCCCCTCTGCCGTTGCGCCTGCTCCTGTCGCGGTACCTGAACGCGCGGCCGAACCGGCCAAGAAGCAAGCCGAGCCCAAAGCGCAGGAATCGGACAGCGCCTTTACGTCATTCAATGCGCCACTTGAGCTGCTCGATTTTTCGGCCGTAACGCCCGATCCTGTTCCGCCCAAGCCCGCGGCAGTATCGCCGCCAGCCGTACCGCAGGCCGCCGCGGACGCCGCGCCCAAGCCCGCAGCCAGGAAGGCGCCGACACAGGCGCAGGTGCTGCTCGATATTGCGCGTCAGCACGCGGCCGGCAAGACGGCTGACGCCAGCACCGCGCTGGAGGCCGCATTGCGCGCCGGCACGCTGGGCAAGGCGACCGAGCAGGGCTGGGGCATGCTTTTCGATCTGCTGCAAATTCTCAATCGCCGCCAGGCTTTTGAAAACCTTGCCGATGCCTACGCCAAGCGTTTCGAGAAGTCCGCGCCGGCCTGGCTCGACGCCACTGGCGAAGTTGACGGCAGCCTCGAAAGCGGCGGCGAAGCCTATGTTGCGCTATCGGGCATCCTGAGCGCGAGCAGCGCAGCGGCGCTCAAGAAGCTGGTCGAGATCGCCGAGAGCAAGCCCACCGTAAGACTGGGGGTCCTGAAGGTGACGGATGCCGGCAATGACGGCTGCCGCCTTCTGCTGGATGCCCTGCGCGCGATCAAGAAGCGCGGCCGCGAATGTCTGCTGAGCGGCGCCGACGAGTTTGCCGCGATGCTCGCCAACAAAATCGAGATGATGAAGCGTGAGCGCGAGGAAACTTGGCTGCTGCTGCTGGAGCTGTACCAGCGTGCCGGCAATCAGGCAGCCTTCGAGGACACGGCGGTCGGTTATGCCGTGACCTTTGAAGTCTCCCCCCCCTCGTGGGAGTCGCCCGCGCCGGCCAAGACGGCACCCAAGCCGGCTGCCAAGAGCAAAGACCCCTTTGCTCTCGAAGGCGAGCTGCTGGCGGGCATGAACAGCGTTGCCACGCTTGCCGCTGCGGCCAGGGGCAAGGATGCGGTCACGATCGAGACAGACCATCTGGCGCGCATCGACGAAGTCAGCGTCAAGCTATTGCTTGATGCGCTGACACCGTTGCATCAGCAGGGCCTGCACATCCGCATTCGCGGTGCCAATCTGCTGGTCGCCACGCTGCTCAATGGCAGCGGCCTTGATAAAATCGCCACCATAGAAACCCGGCGCCGCTAGCAGCCTGCGTTTCAGGCGAGAGCTTCAAATCTAAGCCGAGAGGGAAACTAATCGTCTGGCTCGACGTCTTACTGAAAACGTAAGCCTGCCTTGAGCCGGCGCCGGCTCAAGGCTCTCGACTTAAAACTCTCGGCTCGAAAACATGGATCAATATCACGGCACCACCATTCTGTCGGTGCGCCGCGGCAACCTCGTCGCGCTGGGCGGCGACGGTCAGGTCACGCTCGGCAACATCGTCGTCAAGGCCAGCGCCCGCAAGGTACGCAAGTTGTATCAGGAAAAAATCCTCGCCGGTTTTGCCGGCGGAACGGCGGATGCCTTCACGCTGTTCGAACGCTTCGAGTCCAAGCTCGAAAAGCATCAGGGCAATCTGTTGCGCTCCGCTGTCGAGCTCGCCAAGGACTGGCGGACCGACCGCATGCTGCGCCGCCTCGAAGCCATGCTGGCCGTGGCCGATCGCGAACATTCGCTGATCATTACCGGCAACGGCGACGTGCTCGAGCCCGAATACGGCATCGTCGCCATCGGCAGCGGCGGCGCCTATGCGCAGGCGGCGGCGCGTGCGCTGATCGAGCACACCGAACTGAGCCCCGCCGATGTCGTCAAGCAGTCCCTCGTGATTGCCGGCGACATCTGCATCTATACCAATCAGAATCACACCATCGAGATGCTCGACTAGCGTTTCGTTATTCAGTTATGACTCAGATGACACCGTCCGAAATCGTTTCGGAGCTCGATAAAAACATCGTCGGCCAGGCCAATGCCAAGCGCGCAGTCGCCATTGCCCTGCGCAATCGCTGGCGTCGTTCGCAAGTGGCGGAGCCGCTGCGCAGCGAGATCACGCCGAAGAACATTCTCATGATAGGGCCGACCGGCGTGGGCAAGACCGAGATCGCGCGGCGCCTCGCCAAGCTGGCCAACGCACCTTTCATCAAGATCGAGGCGACCAAGTTCACCGAAGTCGGCTATGTCGGGCGCGATGTGGACACCATCATCCGCGACTTGATGGAGACAGCCCTAAAGGAAACGCGCGAAGCGGCGATGAAGCGCGTGCGCAGCCTTGCGCTCGACGCCGCCGAAGACCGCATCCTGGATGTACTGCTGCCCGCTGCGCGCAGCGTCGGCTTCGGCGAGCCGCAGGCAGGGGAAGACAGCGGTACGCGCCAGAAATTCCGCAAGAAGCTGCGCGAGGGCGAGCTCGACGACAAGGAGATCGAGATCGAGGTAGCGCAGCCGCCGGCGAGTATGGAGATATTCGCGCCGCCCGGCATGGAAGACCTGACCCAGCAGATTCAGGGCATGTTCCAGAATCTCGGCGCCGGTAACAAGAAGCCGCGCAAGTTGCGCATCAAGGAGGCGCTCAAGGTGCTGGCCGACGAGGAAGCGGCGCGCCTTGTGAATGAGGAGGAGATCAAACAGCAGGCCTTGCAGAACGTCGAGCAGAACGGCATTGTCTTTCTCGACGAGATCGACAAGATCGCCGCGCGCTCTGATGCAAGCGGCGTCGATGTGTCGCGCCAGGGCGTGCAGCGCGACCTGTTGCCGCTGGTCGAAGGCACCACGGTGTCCACCAAATACGGCATGATCAAGACCGACCACATCCTGTTCATTGCCAGCGGCGCATTCCACCTGTCCAAGCCGTCGGACCTGATTCCGGAGTTGCAGGGGCGCTTCCCGATTCGCGTCGAACTCGATTCGCTGTCGGTCGAGGATTTTGAGCGCATTCTGACCGGCACCGATGCTTGCCTCACGCGCCAGTACGAGGCGCTGCTCGGCACCGATGCCGTGCGGCTCGGGTTCAAACCGGACGGCATCCGGCGCTTGGCCGAGATCGCCTGGCAGGTCAACGAGAAAACCGAAAACATCGGCGCGCGCCGACTGTATACGGTGATGGAGCGCCTGCTGGAAGAGGTGTCGTTCGCCGCCGGCAGCCACGGCGCGCTTGAGCTGTCCGTCGATGCGGCCTATGTCAATGCCCGGCTCGGCCAGTTGGCCGGCGACGAGGACTTGTCGCGCTACGTCCTGTAAATCGTGCTGCTGCGCATCCTTGCCGTTGTCTTTCCGATCTTTGCCATCGTCGGGGTCGGCTGGGCCTATGGTCGGCTGAAGAAGCCTGACATGAGCGCGGCCAATGTGCTCAATATGGATCTGTTCACGCCCTTGCTGATCTTCTCGACGCTGGCGATTCAGCACGTGCCGCTGGAGCCGTTTGCGCCACTGGCGGTGGGCGGCGTGCTGGTGGTGTTGGGTTCGGGGCTGTTGGCCTGGCCGCTGGCACGCTGGCTGGGGCAGCAGCCGAAGACACTGGCGCCGCCGGTGATGTTCAAGAACTCGGGCAATATGGGCCTGCCGCTGGTCTTGCTGGCTTTCGGCGAGAAGGCCATGCCGGCCGCCATCGTATTGTTCCTGGTTGAGAACTTCCTGCACTTTTCACTGGGCGCATGGCTGCTCGATCATCGCGTCAGGCTGGTGACGCTGTGGAAAGTCCCGGTCATGTTCGCCGGCATTGCCGGCCTGCTGGTGGGCTACAGCGGCATCACGATCTGGCCGCCGATCGCCACCGCGATCCGCATGCTCGGCGATATCTGCGTGCCGCTGATGCTGTTCTCGCTCGGCGTGCGCATGACGGCGACACGACTCAATGCCCTGCATACCGGCCTGCTCGGCGGCGTGGCGTCGCCTCTGTTCGGCATGCTGATCGCCTGGCTGGCTGCGCCGCTGCTCGGACTCGATAATATGCAGTCGGCGCAGTTGCTCCTCTTCGGCGCCTTGCCGCCGGCCGTGCTCAACTATATCTTTGCCGAACGTTATGCGCAGGAGCCCGACAAGGTCGCCGCCATCGTGCTGACCGGCAATCTGCTTTCCCTGGTGTTCGTACCGTTGGCGCTTGCCTTCGCTTTTAACTGAAAGGATGGTCCATGAAGAATCGCATTTCTCTTGCCGCTGCTTTGATGCTGGTGGCTATGCACGCCGTGGCCGCAGATGTCGAGGTTCGTGACGCCTGGGCGCGTGCGACCGTGCCCGGCCAGCAGGCCAGCGGCGCCTTCATGACCTTGACCAGCGCCAAGGGCGCAACCCTGGTCGGCGCCGCCAGCCCGGTTGCCAAGACGGTCGAGATTCATGAGATGAAGACCGAAGGCGACGTGATGAAGATGCGCGCAGTACCCAAGGTCGAGCTCCCCGCCGGCAAGGCCGTCAGCCTGACGGGCGATTACCACATCATGTTCATCGGCTTGAACAAGGAACTCAAGGCCGGCGATACCGTGCCGCTGACCTTGAAGGTGGAACAAAAGGGCAAGCGCGAAGAAGTTAGCGTCACCGCCGAGGTGCGCGCGCTTGATGCCGGCAAACCGGCCGGTGACCAGCACCATCACTGACAGGTGGAATAGCGTCAGACCTTCTCCCGCGCCGATGGCGCCGCACCTTGCTGCTGTGGGTGGCGGGAGATGACGGTGAAGTCGCCGTCGCTTTCGAGGTAGACCTTCCTGACTGCCGACAGATTTTCTATGCCATAGCTGCGCAGCTTGGCCTGCAGCTCGTCTTCGGTTATGAGCTGCTTGCGCAGATTGCGATGGATCAGGCGGCCATTCTCGACCAGCAGCAGCTTGTCGCCTTCGACGAACTGCTTGATCAATGGAAAGCGATAGGCGGCCCAGTCCAGCAAAACGTTCCAGCCCAGCAGCGTGCAGATCAGCGTCAGTCCGTCCGCCAGCGTCTTGTATTCGCCGGCCATGGCGTTCTGCGACGCATCCGCGATCAGAACAACCACGAGCAGATCGGCGATACCGACCGCGCCGATGTCGCGCCTCACCACAAAACGGAAAAGAAGCACGAGGCTGAGATAGATGACCGAGCCGCGCAAGACGATTTCCCACACGGGCAGCGAAAAGCTGAACAGCTCGCGTAATTGATCCATCGGCAGACTCCTTGCGCAGCTTGCTGAAGCTGCGCTGAGCGTACAACGTAGCGGCCGCGGAGCACATAGGGATTGTCCTACTGACATGATGATTGCTTGGCGGCATATTGGGGGCGCTTCATATGCGGAGGACATCCATGCGGCGCGAAGCACAAATGCAGAAAGCGCTGTGGAAATCGGCGGCGGCAGCCGTCACGTTGGCTTGCCTGGCGGCGTGCAGCAGTCTGCCGAAAGTCTTGCCGGCTTCCTTGGCCCATGCCGGGGAAGCTCCCGTTATCATCAGCGCCAACGGGCCGGAGACGCGCCAGGATGGCGGCGAGAAAATCCGGGAAGTCCAGGCCGAAGGGCGACCCCAATTGCTCAAACATCACATCGGCATGCTGGGCCCACTCGGCGAGTTCACGACCGCAGACAATCAAGTCCAATTGCTGGTGGATGGGCCGGCGACATTCAAGGCGATGTTTGCCGATCTGGAGCGCGCGCGCCGTTCGATCGAGATGGAGAGCTACATCTTCGAAGATGCGGAACTGGGGCAGCGCGTCGCCGCCGTCCTGAAGAAAAAGGCGCGCGCGGGCGTTGAAGTCCGGCTGATCTACGACGCCGTCGGCTCGCTGGCGACGGCGCGCGAGTTTTTCGACGACCTGGCGCACGCCGGCGTGCTGGTTTGCGAATTCAATCCGGTGCGCACCAGCTTTCCCTTCCGCGCCGACAAGCTCAATAACCGCGATCACAGAAAGATCACCATCGTCGATGCCAAGGTGGCTTTTACCGGCGGCATCAATATCAGCGATGTGTACTCTGCCGGATCCTCGTCCATTCTCAAGCGCAAGGCCGACGATGACGATGGCGAACTCAAACGCGGCTGGCGTGACACCAGCGTTCGCGTGCAAGGCCCCGCGGTCGCCGACTTTTCCATTCTGTACGCCGACACCTGGATGCGTCAGGGTTGCGAACGCGCGCCCGCACTCGCTGCTCGGCGCGCCTCCAGCAACGGCGAGCGGCTGGTGACGGTCGTCGGCAGCACGCCGGGAGACTCCGAGCCGCGCATCTACCGCGCGTTACTGACGGCGATCAGCGGGGCGCGCAAAAGCGTGCACATGACCATGTCGTACTTTGTGCCGGATCCGCAGACCACGGAGTTTCTCGTGGCGGCGGCGCAGCGCGGCGTAGACGTCACGCTGGTGCTGCAGGGTAAGAGCGACTCGGAACTCGTGCTGCGCGCGGGGCAGTCTTACTATCAAGCACTGCTGGCTGCGGGCGTAAAAATCTATGAGCGCGACGATACTCTACTGCATGCGAAGACGACCGTGATCGACGGCGTGTGGTCTACTGTTGGTTCATCGAACGTCGATTGGCGCAGCTTCCTGCATAACGACGAGGTCAATGTCATCGTGTTCGGCGCCGATTTCGGCGACGAGATGGAGGCCTTGTTCCAGCGCGACCTGGCGCAATCCGAACGGATCACGCCGGAGACATGGCGGGAGCGCAGCGCCTGGCGCCGCATGCAGGAACAGTTCGGGCGCCTGTTCGAATACTGGCTCTAGCCGGGCAGCACGGATTCAAGCGCGAACAGCTCGGAAACGCTTTCGCGGCGGCGAACCACATGCGCATGGGCGCCGTCGACGAGAACTTCGATGGCGCGTGGACGCGTGTTGTAGTTCGAGCTCATGGTCATGCCGTAAGCGCCGGTCGACATGATGGCGAGCAGATCGCCGGTCTCAATGGCGAGCTTGCGCGCATGGCCGAGGAAATCGCCGGACTCGCAAACCGGGCCGACCACCTCCCAGCACTGCGGCTGAGCCTTGCCGTCCGTGACCGCCACGATATCGTGGAAGGCGTCGTAGAGCGCCGGCCGCATCAGATCGTTCATGGCGGCATCGATGATCGCGAAATTCTTTTCGCTACCAGGCTTGAGCACTTCGACCTTGGTCAGCAGCACGCCGGCATTGCCGACCAGCGAGCGGCCCGGCTCGAACAGCAGTTTTTCCTTGCGCCCGGCGGTGAGCTTCAGAATGGCAGCCAGGTATTCGCTGGCGCTCGGCACGGTTTCATCGCTGTACTGGATGCCCATGCCGCCGCCGAAGTCGAGGTGGCTGAGATGGATTCCGTCGGCAGCGAGCTCGTCGGCGAGGCCGAGAATCTTCTCGGCAGCTTCGGCCGCCGGTGCGGGGTCGAGCAGTTGCGAACCGATGTGGCAGTCGAGGCCGTGCACTTCGATATTGGGCAGCGCGGCGGCGCGACGATAGAGCGTGCGCGCGTCCTCAAATGCGACACCGAACTTGTTGCTCTTGAGGCCGGTGGAAATATAGGGATGGGTCTTGGGATCGACGTTCGGGTTTACGCGCAGCGAGACGGGCGCCTTCTTGCCGATGCTCGCGGCGATTTCGTCCAGTTGCTCGAGTTCGGCGGCCGACTCGACGTTGAAGCAGAGAATGCCGGCCTCAAGCGCCGCGCGCATCTCCGCGGCCGACTTGCCGACGCCGGAGAACACGACCTTGCCCGGATCGCCGCCGGCGGCAATGACGCGCGCGAGCTCGCCGCCCGACACGATGTCGAAGCCGGCGCCGAGGCGGGCGAACACATTCAGGATGGCCAGATTCGAGTTGGCCTTGACGGCATAGCAGACCAGCGCGTCGCGTCCGGTCAGCGCATTCTTGTAGGCATTGAAGGCGGCAGTCAGCGCCGCGCGCGAATAAACGTAGGCCGGGGTGCCAAAGCGGGCGGCAATCTCCGACAGGGACAGGTCTTCGACGTGCAAGGTGCCGTTGCGGCGGGAAAAGAAGCTCATTGGGGACTCGCTGACAACTTATTGCCCGGCGGCTTTGTCGCCGGGTTTGTTGCTATTATCGGATGGCGTTTTGGGCGCCTGCTTGGCGGGCGCATTGCTGCTGCTGCCGCCGCCGAACAGAGGTTTGGGCGGTGGACCGGGCGGAAGTTCGAGCGGTCCGCGCGTGCCGCATGCGGCAAGTGCGAGGGGCAGGAGCAGTAGAGTCAGCGAACGCATGGGATCGTGGGTATGCGACAGCGGCGAGGCCGCGATAGGATGCCGCGGCATGGTATCACAGCGGGAAATGCAGATTAAGGCCGAGATCGGGTGCACCGGTCGGGAATCAGGAACAGGAATGGAAGAGCGCGAATTCAATGCACTGGCCGACGCGATGCTGGTGCGTATAGAGCAGGCCCTGGACGGCTGCGACGCCGATATCGACTTCGAACTGAAGGATGGCGGCGTGCTGGAAATCACTTGCGAGTCCGACAGCGGCGCCAGCAAGGTCATCATCAATCGCCACACTGCGGCGCGAGAGATCTGGGTCGCCGCGCGCTCGGGCGGTTTTCACTTTCGGCCGGACGGCGACGGCTGGGTCGGCACCCGCGACGGCGAAGCGCTGATGGCGGCGATCTCCCGCTGCCTGAGCGAGCAGACGGGCGAGGCGGTTCAACTGTCTTGAAACAAAACAGCCTGCGTCCGAAGGAGGCAGGCTGTTTTGTCTAGCGTGTCACCGATTTGGGTTTGGCGTCCGTGACCGGGGCAGGCGCGGGCGCGGGGCCCGTGGTCGGCAGGGGCTCCACCGGGTCCGAGGTTTCATCGGGCGGCAACTGCTCCTTGTAGATCAATTCCTTGTGCACTTTGCCGGCGGGGTCTTCGGCGTTTACCGCCGCCAGACCTTCCGGCATGTCCATATAGGATTCGGGCACACCCTTCAGCGCCTGCTGCATGTAGCCGATCCAGATCGGCAAGGCGGCCGTGCCGCCGGTTTCGCCGCTACCCATGCGCTTGGGCTGGTCGAAGCCGATCCAGGCGATGCCGACGACGGTCGGTTGATAACCGCAGAACCAGGCATCGATATAGTCGTTGGTGGTGCCGGTCTTGCCGCCCATGTCGCCGCGTTTCAGCGTCGTATAGGCGCGGGCGCCGGTGCCGCGACGGACTACATCATGCAGCATGCTGTCCATGATGTAGGCATTGCGGGCCTCAATGACGCGCTCCTCGCCCGCCACCGTGGGCTTGAATTCCGCCAGGACCTTGCCGTTGGCATCCTGGATCTGGCGCACGATGAAGGGTTGGATGCGGAATCCGCCATTGGCGAAGACGGAATAAGCGGCAAGTTGTTGCCAGGGCGTCACCGAACCGGCGCCCAGTGCCATGGTCAGATAGGGCGGATGCTTGTCGGCGTCGAAACCGAAGCGGGTGATGTAGTCCTGGGCGTAGCGCGTGCCGATGCTCTTGAGCAGGCGGATCGAGACCATGTTCTTGGACTTGGCGAGCGCCGTGCGCAGCGTCATCGGGCCCTCGTACTTGCCGTCATAGTTCTTCGGTTCCCAGGCTTGCGAACCGGTCTCCTCGGCCGAGATGACGATAGGTTCGTCGGGCACCACCGAGGCGGCGGTGTAGCCCTTTTCCAGCGCGGCTGAATAGATGAAGGGCTTGAAGCTCGAACCGGGCTGGCGCCACGCCTGGGTGACGTGATTGAACTTGTTGCGATTGAAGTCGAAGCCGCCGACAAGGGCGCGAACGGCGCCGTCGATGGGGCTGGCGGCGACGAAGGCCGACTCCACTTCGGGTTGCTGGGCGATCAGCCACGGTTGCTTGTCGTTAGGGCCCGCAATCAGCCGGATCACGGCGCCACGGCGCAGGCGCTTGTTGGCCGGCGCGCTGTCGTCGAGCATGCGGGCAGCGAACTTGAGTGCGTCGCCGCTCAGGTTCACCATCTCGCCGCCGCGGCGGTAGGCCTTGACGTGAGTCGGACTGGCTTCGAGCACCAGGGCAGGCGGCAGGTCATCGACCTCGGTGATTTCGGAAAGCGCGTCTTCGTACTCCTCCTCGGTGTTCCTGGCGAACTCCTTGGGATCGATGTACTTTTCAGCACCGCGATAGCCGTGACGACGGTCGTAATCCAGAACGCCCTTGCGCAGGCTTGCGTTGGCCGCGTCCTGCTCGGCCTTGACGATGGTGGTGATGACGCGCAGGCCCTGGTTGTAAGCGTCCTCCGAATAGCGCTCGACCGCGATCTGACGCGCCATCTCGGCAACGTAGTCGGCGCGCGTGCCGAAGTCATTGACGTTGTGCTTGACGTTCAGGTGTTCCTGCTTGGCCGCCTCGTACTGATCGGCGGTGATGAAATTCAGCTCGAACATGCGACGCAGCACATAGTACTGGCGCAACTGGGCGCGTTTGGGGTTGGCGACCGGGTTGTACGACGATGGCGCCTTGGGCAAGCCCGCCAGCATGGCGGCTTCGGCCGGCGTCAGTTGCTTCAGCGTCTTGCCGAAGTAAATTTGCGCAGCCGATGAGAAGCCGTAGGCCCGTTGGCCCAGATAGATCTGATTGCAGTAAAGCTGGAGGATTTCGTCCTTGGACAGACTGGCCTCGATCTTGAACGCGAGCAGAACCTCATAAAGCTTGCGCGTCAGTGTCTTTTCCCGGGTCAGGAAGAAGTTGCGCGCCACCTGCATGGTAATGGTTGAAGCGCCCTGCGCCTTGCCGCCGCTGACCAGGTTGGAGTAAGCGGCGCGCAACACCCCGAGCGTGTCCACGCCGGGATGGGAATAGAAACGTTCATCCTCGGCCGCCAGAATGGCATGCTTCATTAGCGGCGGCACATCCTGAATGTGTACGGGGTTGCGGCGCTCCTCGCCAAACTCTCCGATCAGGTAGCCATCGGCGGTATAGATGCGCAAAGGCACCTTGGGCCGGTAGTCGGTCAGCGCCCCCAGCGAGGGCAACTGCGGGTAGAGCACGATGGCGACGATGGCGAGCATGGCTGCCGCGATCAGGCCGGTGCCGACGAGCAGCATCAGGGGGTAAAGAATCCAGCGGGCAGCGGGCGGCAGCGGCGGGAACTTGGGCAGGGGGGGGAGCTTGATGAGAGGCACGGGCGCGATTATACAGGCAGGCTGTCGGCTGTCCGCTCGTTGTAGGAATCCAACACCTTTGTTTGGGCTGTGTTTCTTTCTTTTACACTCTGCATAGTTGTTGTTAGTATCTAAAGTAAAGTATCACATAGCATTGTAATTTGCTAATTTAAAAAGGGATTTCCATTGCAGATTGATTTCTCGATCTTCAACCCGAAGGCGCGACCCCTGCTGGGCGTGGATATCAGCTCGACTTCCGTCAAGATGGTCGAGCTGGTGGATGACGGCAAGGGCAAATATCGGGTCGAACGCTATGCAATCGAGCCCCTGCCAAGGGATGCGGTCACGGACGGCAATATTGCCAACCTTGACGGGGTTGCCGACACGGTACGCCGGGCGTGGAAGCGCCTCGGCACCACGACGCGCTATGTCGCCATGGCGCTGCCGTCGGCGGCCGTCATCACCAAGAAAATCATCCTGCCGGCCAATCTGCGCGAGCAGGAAATGGAAATCCAGGTCGAGTCCGAGGCCAACCAGTACATCCCGTTTGCGCTGGAGGAGGTGAATCTGGATTTCCAGGTGGTCGGCCCCGTGCCGAACAGTCCCGAGGATGTCGAAGTCATGATCGCGGCTTCGCGCAAGGAAAAGATCGAGGATCGCGTCGCGTGTGCCGAAGCCGCTGATCTGCGCCCCATTGTCATGGATGTCGAGTCCTTTGCCAGCCAGAGCGCCCTGGTGGAAGCGGTGCAGCAACTGCCGAACGGCGGCCGGGACGCCATTATCGCCCTGGCCGACATCGGCGCGAATGCGGTCCGGTTTAGTTTCACCCGCAACGGCGAAACTCTTTACACACGAGAGCAGGCCTTCGGTGGTGGGCAACTGACCCGCGACATCATGCGGGTCTACGGCATGAGCGCGGAAGAGGCGGAGGCCTTGAAGCGCGATGATTCGCCCCCTGACAACTATGATGCAGAACTCCTGCAGCCCTTCCTTGAAGCGCTTGCGCTGGAAATTTCCCGAGCCCTGCAGTTCTTCTATACTTCGACGCCGCATACGCAGGTGAACTACATCCTGCTGGCCGGTGGCGGCGCGCTAATCGACGGCATCGAGGCGGCAGTGTCCACCCGTACGCAAATCGAAACGCAGCGCGCCAATCCTTTTGCACGCATGGCGACGTCGGCCAAGATCAAGCCCAAGCGACTGCTGGCTGATGCGCCTTCCTTGATGGTCGCTTGCGGCTTGGCACTACGGAGATTTGATCAATGATGCGGATCAATCTTCTCCCTCATCGAGAGGAAAAGCGCAAAGCCCGGCGCACGCAGTTCTATGCGGTACTCGGCGTGGTGTTTGTGGTTGCGCTCGTCGTATGGGGCATTGGGTTTACCGTCATTGCCGAGCGTATCGATCAGCAAAACGACGCCAACGCCTTCCTCAAGTCGGAAATTGCCGTACTCGACAAGCAGATTGCCGAGATCAAAACCCTGAGACAGCAAACCGACGCCTTGCTGGCACGCAAGCGTGTGATCGAGTTGCTTGAAGCCAACCGTGCTGAAACTGTTCACGTATTCAACGAGTTTGCCGAGCGGGTGCCGGAAGGCGTTTATCTGAAGAAGCTCACACAAACCGGGCAGCGCATCAATATCGTCGGCTTCGCGCAGGCGAATGCGCGCGTTTCGGCTCTGATGCACAACCTGGAAGAGTCGCCCATCTTCGAGAAGCCCGAACTGGTCCAGATCCAGGCGGAAGTCGTTGCGGGGCGGCGTTTGAGCGCATTTAACATGTTCGTGACCGTCAAGCGCGAAGTCAAGGCCGATGCCATGGGCCCCAAGAGGAAAGCGCCGTGAAACTGAAGACAGCTTCGGGGCCCGCGTTGCCCAAGTTCGATTTCCAGCAGTTTGCGGAGGATTTCCGCACACTGGATCCCCGCGATCCCGGCCTCTGGCCTTTTGCGCCCAAGGTTGTCATTCTGCTGTTGGTCTTTGTCGTGCTGATCGCTGCGCTCGGCTGGTTTGGCTGGAAACCCCAACTGGATGAGCTGGATGCCGCCCGCGAACAGGAGAACACCCTGCGCCAGGAATGGCTGGCCAAAAAGCAGCAGGCGGTCAACCTGGAGGCCCATCGCAAGCAGCTCGAAGAAATCAATCGGACTTTCGGCGCCTTGCTTAAGCAGCTGCCGAATGCATCGGAAGTGGAAAAGCTTCTTGTCGATATCAATCAGGCGGGTGTGGGTCAGGGCTTGCAATTCGAACTGTTTCAACCCATGCCTGAAGCCCCGAAGGATTTCTACGCCGAGCTTCCCATCAAGATTCGCCTGACCGGCACCTATCATGAACTGGGGGCATTTGCCGGCGATATCGCAAAGCTGTCGCGCATCGTCACGCTCAATGACATCAGTATGGAGGTCGGCAAGGATTCACTGCTGACGTTCAATACGATCGCCAAAACCTTTCGCTATCTGGACGATGAGGAAGTTGCACGTCAGAAGAAGGGAGCCAAAAAGTGATGCCGAAGCGCTGTTGTTCGGTTCTGGCATGCCTGCTTCTGGCCGCTTGCGCTAGCGGCGAGCACGACGATATCAGGGCATGGATGGGCGAGGAGGCCAAGAGCATCAAAGGTGGCGTTCAGATGCCCCCGCCTCTTGTTACGCCGCCTATCGTCAGCTATTCCGCAAAGAATCTGGAGTCGCCGTTCTCGCCGGAAAAAATCAAGATGCGCGAAGGAAGCACTGCCGGCGACAAGGGTAATCCAGCCGCAGGTCGGCCCCCGGAATATCTGGAGGCATTCCCGCTGGAATCTATGCGTCTGATTGGCGTCGTCGCCTACCAGGGCAAGACGTACGGCGTGATTCAGACGCCGGAAAAGCCGAAGCATGTGACGGTTGGGAACTACATCGGGCCCAACTACGGAAAGATTGTTGAAATCACCAAAACGCAGATGCGCATTTCCGAAACCGTAAAAGACGCCAACGATCTCTGGGTTCAACGAGAGAAGATCCTGTACCTGCAGCAGGACGAAGGAGCTAAAAAATGAAGCAATTCATCATCCGTATCGCTGGCCTGGTGATGGCGGCCGTGTTTGTCTCGGGTCCTGCAATGGCCGCCGACATGCCCGGTGCTACCAACTCCATCCGTGAGGTCAGGACCCAGCAGATTGGCGATCAGGTTTATGTCGAGATCGATTTTGCGAAGGCCTTGCCGACGGTTCCGACGTCCTGGGCGACCAAGGAGCCGGCCCGCATCGTATTCGACTTTCCGGGCGTGGCCAATCAGTCCGGCAAATCGACCTATCCGGTGAATTCGGGCGGGCTGCGAAACATGCAGTTCGTGCAAACCGAGCAGCAGACGCGGCTGGTGCTGTCCATGCTCATGTCCACCGGCTATGACGCCGAGCTGAAAGGCAATACCCTCGTACTCAAGCTGGCGCCGTTCAATCAGAAGATGGCGACGGGCGCAGCCCCGAACGCTTCGGGCGCACGTATCCCGCCGAAGAACGAGCGCATGGAAGATGTGAATTCGGTGCGTGATCTGGTCTTCCGTCGCGGAGAGCAGGGACAGGCCCAGATTCTGATCGACCTCAGCGATGGTTCGGTGCCGCTGGATGTCCGCCGCACGAGCACGGGGGTTGTGGTGGACATGCAGGACACGATCATCCCCGATCGTCTGCTGAGCCGTCGTGACGTCAATGACTTTGCGACGCCGGTCACCCAGATCGTGACCAGCAGCAAGGGCAGCCAGGCACGCGTGGAAATCACGGCGAAAGGACCTTGGCGCCATCAGGCCCAGGTGGTCAATAACCAGTTGAAGATCGAGGTTATCCCCCTCACGGCGGCAGAAACCAACCGTCTGGTGCCGCATGGGCAGGAGGGCAAGAAGGTTTCCATCAACTTCTATGACGCAGACCTGACCATGGTTCTGCGTACCCTGGCGGAAATTTCGGGGCGTAATGTGATCGTCGATCCATCCCTGAACGGTCGCAAGGTAACGGTGACCCTGGACAATATGCCGTACGATCAGGCCATCGATCTGGTGCTGGCGCAAACGGGTGCCGGCATGCGCCTGCGTCCGGATCTGGTCATTTTCGGTGCGCGCGATGTGCTTCTGCGGCGCGATGCCGACCTCGCCGACGAACTGGCGCGCGCGAACGAAACCGCGCCGCTGGTGACGGAAACCTTCCAGTTGAATTACGTTTCCGGCGAACAGGTGGAAAAGCTGATCCGCGTCGCACAGAACGATAGCTCGAATAATTCGCTGACTCCCATTACTTCGGCCACGCCGGGTGCCGGTGGTCAGGCCAGCACCTCGACGCAGATGCAGATGAAGGGCATCATGACCAATCGCGGCGTGCTGTCCTACCACGGCTCGACCAACAAGCTGTTCGTGCGCGACACCCAGGCGGTGGTCGACCAGATACGCGATCTCATTCGCGAAGTCGACGTTCCTCCCAAGCAGGTGCTGGTCGAAGCCCGCATCGTCGAAGTTTCCACCTCCTTCAGTAAGGATCTGGGCGTGCGACTGAATTTCCTCGACAAGTCTTCGTATAGCCTAGGCAACGGCGCGCAGGCCGCTTTGGGTTCGGTAGCGTCGCTGTCCAATGTCGACGTGTTCGGCGCGGCGGCGGCCCCCTCGTTGACGAAGACCATGACAGGGCTTGGTACCTCCTATACCCTTGCCGGGTCATCTTTCATGAATCTGCTGCTTTTCAATAACAGCGCCACCAAGATTCTGCAGATGGAACTGGCGGCGGCCGAATCGGATAATCGCGGCAAGACGGTTTCCTCGCCGCGTGTGGTGACGCAAAATCGCAAGGCGGCCAAGATCGAGAACCTGCAACAGACGACGGCAGTGACGGGTGTCAATGCGCAAACGGGCCTGCCGATCTACACCACTTACAACGCTCCGCTGACGCTGGAGGTTACGCCGTCCATCAGCCCGGACAATCGGGTTGAGCTGGACCTCAAGATCGCCAAGAGTACGTTGGCACTCGGCGCGGGCGGGGCCAATACGCTGGACAAAAATACCGTGAATACGGTGGTGATGGTCGACAACGGCGGTACGGTTGTTATCGGTGGTTTCTACCGCGAAATCGACTCCGATGCGCAGGATCGTGTGCCTTTCCTGGGCGACCTCCCGTACGTGGGCTTCCTGTTCAAGACGACGCGCACGCAGCGCGGTAAAACCGAGCTGCTGGTGTTCATTACGCCACGCATCGTGAACGACGCCCTGGCTTTGCGCTAACCGCAGCATCCTCACGGCTCGGCCCGCAGTCCTCGCAAGAGGCTGCGGGCTTTGTCTTTTCCCGGCTGCTGATACAATTAGGCGGTGAAATCTCGTAGCCAGAACCTTTACCTTGTCGGCATGATGGGGGCCGGGAAAACCTCGATCGGGCGACAACTGGCCAAGCGGTTGCAGCGCCGTTTTGTCGATGTCGACCATGAAATTGAAGCGCAGACCGGCGTGCGCATTCCGACCATCTTCGAAATCGAGGGGGAGGCGGGTTTTCGCGAGCGCGAAGCCCAGACTCTTGCCGGTCTGACAATGCAGGAAGGGCTGGTGCTGGCTACCGGCGGCGGTGCGGTATTGCGCGAATCGAATCGGCATTGCCTGCGCGATACGGGGGTGGTGATTTATCTGCGTGTGCCGCCACAGACCCTTTACGAGCGCACGCGCCATGATCGCAATCGACCCCTGCTGCAGGTGGACAATCCGCTCAAACGGATTGAGGAGCTGTATGCGCAGCGCGACCCGCTGTACCGCGAGGTCGCCGATATCACCATGGACAGCGGAAATTGCAGCGTCGCAACCCTTGCGCGCCGCATCGAAGAGGAACTGAACAGCAAATGCGCACCCTGACCGTAGCGCTCGGCGAGCGCAGCTACCCTATCCATATCGGCCCTGGCCTGCTGCAACATGCCGAGCTGATCCTGCCGCACCTGAAGAGCAAGGCCGTTGCCATTGTCAGCAACACAACGGTCGCGCCCTTGTACCTTAAAGCGCTTGCTGCCCCGTTGCGCGAGGCTGGCATCAAGGTCACCGAGATCATTCTGCCGGACGGTGAGGAATACAAGAACTGGGACTCCCTGAACCAGATCTTCGATGCCCTGCTGGCGAATCGCTGCGATCGGACCACGACGCTGATTGCCCTGGGCGGCGGTGTCATCGGAGATTTGGCCGGTTTCGCCGCGGCGAGTTATCAGCGCGGCGTTCCCTTTATCCAGGTGCCGACCACGCTGTTGTCCCAGGTCGACTCCTCCGTTGGCGGCAAGACGGGGATCAATCACCCGCGCGGCAAGAACATGATCGGTGCTTTCTGGCAGCCGCAACTGGTGCTGGCCGATACCGACACGCTCAAGACGCTAGCTGAGCGGGAGTTGTCCGCCGGACTGGCGGAAGTCGTCAAATACGGCCTGATTCGCGATCTGCCTTTCCTCGAATGGCTCGAAGCCAATATGGGCAGGCTGTGCGGGCGAGAAGCCGAGGCGCTGACTTATGCCATCGAGCGCTCGTGCCGGAACAAGGCCGAAGTCGTGGCGGCCGATGAATTTGAAACGGCCAAGGAGGGCGGTCGTGCGCTGCTGAACCTCGGCCATACCTTCGGTCATGCGATCGAGACGGGTCTCGGCTACGGCGAATGGTTGCATGGCGAGGCGGTAGGCGCTGGCACAGTGATGGCCGCTGAATTGTCGCGTCGTCTGGGCTGGCTGACCGACGCTGAGTTCGAGCGCGCGCGCAAGTTGCTTGCCGCGGCCGGCTTGCCGATCATGGGCGCGCCGCTGGGCGTGGAGCGCTATATCGATCTGATGGGGCACGATAAAAAAGTGGTGGCCGGCAAGCTGCGTCTGGTGTTGTTGAAGCATCTGGGCGAGGCGGTCACCTATAGCGAGGCGTCGCCGGAGCATATCCGCGCGACGATCGAGGCGTGCTGCAATGCCTAGCTGCTTCGAGGGGTATGCAAGCTATGCCGTGCGCGACGACAACTCGCTCGGCCGCCGTTTCGAAGAGCCCAGGCCCAAGGCGCGCAGCCAGTTTCAGCGCGATCGCGACCGCATCATCCATTCCGCCGCGTTCCGGCGCCTCGAATACAAGACCCAGGTCTTCGTCAACCATGAAGGCGATCTGTTCCGTACGCGTCTTACCCACAGCATCGAAGTGGCGCAGATTGGCCGCGCGATTGCGCGTGCGCTGAGCCTCAACGACGATCTGACCGAAGCGGTGTCGCTTGCTCATGATCTGGGCCATACACCTTTCGGGCATGCCGGGCAGGACGCGCTCAACGAGTGCATGCGCGAATTCGGCGGTTTCGAACACAATCTGCAATCGCTGCGCACGGTAGATCAGCTTGAGGAGCGCTACGGCGCCTTCGACGGTCTCAACCTCATGTACGAAACGCGGGAAGGCATACTCAAGCATTGTTCGACGAAGAACGCCCGCCTGCTGGGCAGCCTCGGCGAGCGCTTCCTCAATAACAAGCGCCCCTCGCTCGAAGCCCAGATCTGCAACCTGGCCGACGAGATTGCCTACAACAATCACGATATCGACGACGGTTTGCGCTCCGGGCTGATCACGCTGGAGCAGTTGGAGGAGGTCAGTCTGTTTGCCCGCCATTCCGATCAGGTGCGCAAGCAATATCCGGGTATTTCGGGTCGCCGCCTGATTCACGAAACCATACGTCACATGATCGATACGCAGGTGACCGATCTGCTGTCAGAGAGCGGCGAAGCGATTGCCAAGTCCGGGGTGGAGACGCTGACGGACGTGCATGAAGCGTCGGTCCTGATTGCCTTCAGTCCCGCCATGCAGGAAGAAAATCGACTGCTCAAGGGCTTCTTGCGCGAGGCCCTGTATCGCCACTATCAGGTATTGCGCATGACCAACAAGGCGCGCCGCATCATTCGTGACCTGTTTACTGCTTTTCTTGAAGAGCCTCGCTTGCTGCCACCGCAGTACCAGGCCTACGCTTCGGAAGACAAGGCACGGGCCGTGGCAGACTACGTCGCCGGCATGACCGACAGGTATGCAATGAAAGAGCATCGCCGTCTCTTTGCTGTTGGCGAGATATAGACGAACTGCACCATTATGGTGCAGTTCGTAGCAATACTGCACTAATATGGTGCGATCCTTGCGACGCTTAGGCCGGTGCCGCAAATAATCCATGCTTCAGCGCAATATTTCTTGAGCCCATCTTCGATTAGGCGTATATTTTTCCTCCCCCTTCCCCGCGGGTTTGACCACCAGTTGGCCGAGCGTTAGCCTTGAGGCGCCGTTCGGCCTTTTGCGTGGCTGATTGTTTTTGTTGAGGAAAAACAGGATGTCCCTTCCGCAGCACCAGGGTTTGTACGACCCAGCCAATGAACGTGACGCCTGTGGCGTCGGTTTTGTCGCCCATATCAAGAACAAGAAGAGCCATGCCATTGTTGAGCAGGGCCTGCAGATTCTCAAGAATCTGACTCACCGCGGCGCAACCGGCTACGACCCGCTGCTCGGCGACGGCGCCGGCATCCTGATTCAACTGCCCGACGCCTTCCTGCGCGAAGAAGCCGGCAAGCTCGGCATCAAGCTGCCCAAGGCCGGCCAGTACGCCTGCGCCAACATTTTCCTGCCTCAGTCGGTCAATGGCCGCCAGGCTTGCGAGTCCATCGTCGCGCGCATCGTCTACGAAGAAGGACAGGAATTCCTCGGCTGGCGCGACATCCCCAAGAACAACAACGGCCTCGCCCGGATGGCCGTCGAGGAAGAGCCCTTCGGCCGCCAGGTCTTCATCGGTTGCAAGGCCGCCGATCAGGATGCATTCGAACGCAAGCTGTTCGTTATCCGCAAGCGTATCGAGCATGAAGTCGAACACCGCAAGCTCGATGACGGCTGGCAGTTCTACATCCTGTCCATGTCCTCGCGCACCATCGTGTACAAGGGCATGCTGCTGGCTGAGCAAGTCGGCGAGTACTACACCGATCTTCTCGACCCGCGCGTCGAGTCGGCGCTGGCCTTGGTCCACCAGCGCTTCTCCACCAACACCTTCCCGACCTGGGATCTGGCCCATCCCTTCCGCATGATCGCCCACAACGGCGAGATCAATACCGTGCGCGGCAACGTGAACTGGATGACGGCGCGCCAGAAGGCGATGTCGTCGGGCATCCTCGGCAGCGATCTCGACAAGCTGTGGCCGCTGATCGACGAAGGCCAGTCCGACTCCGCATCGTTCGACAACGCGCTTGAACTGCTGGTCATGGGCGGCTACTCGATGGCGCACGCCATGATGATGCTGATCCCCGAAGCCTGGGCCAGCAACACGCTGATGGACGCGAAGCGTCGCGCCTTCTACGAGTTTCACGCCGCCATCATGGAACCGTGGGACGGCCCCGCTGCCGTGGCCTTTACCGATGGTCGCCAGATTGGCGCCACGCTGGATCGCAACGGCCTGCGCCCGGCCCGTTACCTCGTCACCAAGGACGACATCGTGCTGATGGCTTCGGAAATGGGCGTGCTGACCTTCCCCGACGAGAAGATCGCCAAGCGCTGGCGTCTGCAACCGGGCAAGATGCTGCTGATCGATCTGGAGCAGGGCCGCATCATCGACGACGCCGAGCTGAAGGCCCAGGTTTCCACCGCCGAGCCCTACGCCAAGTGGGTGGAGGAAAGCCGTTTCTTCCTGCACGATCTGCCTGCGGCCAGAAGCAAGGACGTCATGAAGGAGTCGCTGCTCGATACGCAGCAGGCTTTCGGCTACACGCAGGAAGACGTCAAGTTCCTGCTTGAGCCCATGGTCAAGAACGGCGAAGAGGCGACCGGCTCCATGGGCAGCGACATTGCGCTGCCGGTGCTGTCGAACCGGAACAAGCCCTTCTACAATTACTTCAAGCAGATGTTCGCGCAAGTGACGAATCCGCCGATCGACCCGATCCGCGAAGAGATCGTCATGTCGCTGACCAGCTTCATCGGCCCCAAGCCCAATCTGCTGGGCATCGGCAACCCCGACGAGCCGCTGACGCCGCGTCTGGAAGTGCATCAGCCGGTGCTGCTGGGCGAAGATATTGCGCGCCTGCGCAACATCGACAAGGCCACCCAGGGCAAGTTCAAGTCCCTGGTCGTCGACATCACCTACCCGGTCGCCGAAGGCGCCGCCGGAGCCGATGCCGCGCTTGCACGCATTGCTGCCGCAGCCGAGCAGTCGGTGGCGGACGGCTACAACGTGCTGATCCTGTCGGACCGTGCAGTGGCGCGTTCGCATGTCGCCCTGCCTGCGCTGCTGGCCTGTTCCAGCGTGCATCATCACCTGACCCGCAAGGGCCTGCGCACCAGCACCGGCCTGGTTGTCGATTCCGGTTCCGTGCGCGAAGTGCATCACTTCGCGTTGCTCGCCGCCTTCGGCGCCGAAGCGACCTGCCCGTGGCTGATCCTCGAAACCATCGCCGCCATGTTCGAAGGCGACAAGGACGCGATCAAGAACGGCCAGAAGAACTACGTCAAGGCGATCGGCAAGGGCTTGAACAAGGTCATGTCCAAGATGGGCATTTCGACCTACCAGTCCTATTGCGGCACGCAGATGTTCGAAGCGATCGGCCTCAACAAGGCCTTCATCGAGAGCTACTTCACGGGCACTGCGACCCAGATCGAAGGCATCGGCCTGGCCGAAGTTGCCGAAGAGGCGGTGCGCACTCACCAGACCGCCTTCTCCGAAGACCAGGTGCTGTCTACCGCGCTGGACGCCGGCGGCGAATATGCCTTCCGTATTCGCGGCGAGGAGCACCTGTGGACGCCGGACTCGGTTGCCAAGCTGCAGCACGCCACGCGCAGCGGCAAGGTCGAGACCTACAAGGAATATGCGGCGCTGATCAACGACCAGAGCAAGCGTCACATGACGCTGCGCGGCCTGTTCGAGATCAAGCCCGCCGGCCCGCCGGTCGCGCTCGACGAAGTCGAGTCGGCCAAGGAAATCGTCAAGCGTTTTGCTACCGGCGCCATGTCGCTGGGCTCGATCTCGACCGAAGCGCACACCACGCTGGCCATCGCCATGAACCGTATCGGCGGCAAGTCGAACACCGGCGAAGGCGGCGAAGATCCGAAGCGCTTCCAGCCCCTCAAGGGCGGCCAGAAGCTGTCGGAAGTGGTCGGTGTTTCGCGCATTGCGCGCGACTTCACCTTCAAGGAAGGCGACTCGCTGCGTTCCAAGATCAAGCAGGTCGCGTCCGGCCGCTTCGGCGTCACCGCCGAATACCTGGTCAATGCCGACCAGTTGCAGATCAAGATGGCCCAGGGCGCGAAGCCCGGCGAAGGCGGCCAGTTGCCCGGCCACAAGGTGTCCGAATACATCGGCTTCCTGCGTCACTCGGTGCCGGGCGTTGGCCTGATCTCGCCGCCGCCGCACCATGACATCTACTCGATCGAGGATCTGGCCCAACTGATCCACGACCTGAAGAATGCCAATCTGCAAGCCTCCGTATCGGTCAAGCTGGTGTCTGAAGTCGGCGTCGGTACAGTTGCCGCCGGCGTGGCCAAGGCCAAGGCCGACCACATCGTGATTTCCGGTTTCGACGGCGGCACCGGTGCTTCGCCGCTGTCTTCCGTCATGCATGCCGGCACGCCGTGGGAGCTCGGTCTTGCCGAAACACAGCAGACCCTGGTGCTGAACCGCCTGCGCGGCCGCGTCGTGGTTCAGGCCGACGGCCAGATGAAGACTGGCCGCGACGTGCTGATCGGCGCGCTGCTCGGCGCCGACGAATTTGGCTTCTCGACCGCACCGCTGGTCGTCGAGGGCTGCATCATGATGCGCAAGTGTCACCTCAACACCTGTCCGGTCGGTGTCGCGACGCAAGATCCGGTGCTGCGTGCCCGCTTCAGCGGCCAGCCCGAGCATGTGGTCAACTACTTCTTCTTCGTCGCCGAGGAAATTCGCGGCTACATGGCCGAGATGGGCATCAGGAAGTTCGAAGACCTGATCGGTCGCGCCGACCTGCTCGACATGAAGGCCGGCATCGAGCACTGGAAGGCCAAGGGGCTCGACTTCAGCAAGGTGTTCTACATTCCGCCGACCGGCGCCGACGTCGCGCGCCGCCATGCCGAGATGCAGGATCACAATACCGACAAGGCGCTCGACCACAAGATGGTGGCGCAGGCCCAGCCTGCCATCGAGCGCGGCGAGAGGGTCGTGATCGAAACCGGAATCAAGAGCGAGAACCGCACCTTCGGCACCATCCTGTCGAGCGAAGTGGCGCGGAAATACGGCCGTGCCGGCCTGCCGGACGACACCATCCACATCAAGCTGCACGGCATCGCCGGCCAGAGTTTCGGCACCTTCCTGGCCCGCGGCATCACCCTGGAGCTGACGGGCGAAGCCAACGACTATGTGGGCAAGGGCCTGTCGGGTGGCCGTATCATCGTCAAGCCGAACGACAAGTTCACCGGCAAGCCGGATGAAAACATCATCGTCGGCAACACCGTGCTGTACGGCGCGACCGAAGGCGAGGTCTTCTTCCGCGGCGTCGCCGGCGAACGCTTTGCCGTGCGCAATTCCGGCGCGACCGCCGTTGTCGAAGGCAGCGGCGACCATTGCTGCGAATACATGACCGGCGGCACCGTCGTGGTGCTCGGCCAGACCGGCCGCAATTTCGCCGCCGGCATGAGCGGCGGTATCGCCTATGTGCTGGATGAGGACGGCAATTTCGCCAAGCGCTGCAACATGTCCATGGTCGCGCTCGAAAAATTGCTGCCGCACGACGAGCAGCTCAGCGATGCGCTGCTGCATCGCGGCGAGACCGACGAGTCGCAGCTCAAGGCGATGATCCAGCGCCATGCCGACATGAGCGGCAGCGAAAAGGCCAAGAGCATCCTGGCGAACTGGGACGATTACCGTGACAAGTTCATCAAGGTCTTCCCGCACGAGTATCGCCGTGCGCTGACTGAAATGGCAGCCAAGGCGAAGAAGAACGAAACAAAGGAAGCGGCGTAGCCTGCTGCTGCGATCGGCGCTGCCGTGAGGACGGCGCCGATCGCAAAAGCCTGCGTTGCAGAACTCCCCGATAATTTGTAGCCGCGCAGTGCGGCGTGATTGAGGTTGTATAAATGGGCAAGCCCACAGGATTTCTCGAACTTCACCGTATCGATGAAAGCTATCTGGACGTAAAGGATCGCGTCAGGAACTACAAGGAGTTCGTGCTCGCGCTGTCCGATGCGGATGCCGGCAAGCAGGGTGCGCGCTGCATGGATTGCGGTGTTCCTTTCTGCAACAGCGGCTGCCCGGTCAACAATATCATTCCGGACTGGAACGATCTGGTCTACAAGGGCAACTGGCGTCAGGCCATCGAGGTCCTGCACTCGACCAACAATTTTCCCGAGTTCACCAGTCGCATCTGCCCGGCGCCGTGCGAAGCCGCCTGCACGCTGAATATCCAGGGCGAGCCGGTCGGCATCAAGTCGATCGAGCGTGCCATTATCGACAAGGCCGGCGAAAATGGCTGGGTCGTGCCGCAACCGGCCACCCACAAGACCGGCAAGAAAATCGCCGTGATCGGCTCCGGCCCCGCCGGTCTTGCTGCCGCCCAGCAACTGGCGCGTGCCGGCCATGCCGTGACCGTGTTCGAGAAGAGCGACGAACTCGGCGGCCTGCTGCGTTACGGCATTCCCGACTTCAAACTGGACAAGCGCCTGATCGACTGGCGCGTTGCGCAAATGAAGGCGGAAGGCGTGAGCTTCAAGACGCGCACCATGGTGACCAAGGCGCAACTGCCGGCCGGCATCAACAACGACGCTACCAAGACTGTTACGCCGGAAGAGCTCAAGAAGCAGTTCGATGCCGTAATTCTGGCCGGCGGCGCCGAAGTGCCGCGCGATCTGCCGGTGCCGGGCCGCAACCTTCAGGGCGTGCACTACGCGCTCGACTTCCTGATCCCGCAGAACAAGGAAGTGAATGGCGGCAAGATGAACGGCCCGAAGAACCCGATCAACGTTCACGGCAAGCATGTCGTCGTCATCGGCGGCGGCGATACCGGCTCCGATTGCGTTGGCACCTCCAATCGTCATGGCGCCGCTTCGGTTGTCCAGATCGAGCTGCTGCCGCAACCGCCCGAGCACGAAAACGGCCCGCTGGTGTGGCCGTACTGGCCGCTCAAGCTGCGCACCTCGTCCTCGCATGAGGAAGGCGTCGAGCGCGACTGGTCGATCGCGACCAAGGAATTCGTCGGCAAGAACGGCAAGCTGACCGCTATCAAGGCCGTCAAGCTCGAATGGAAGGACGGCAAAATGAAGGAAGTGCCGGGTTCCGAGTTCGATATCAAGGCCGATCATGTCTTCCTGGCCATGGGCTTCACCCAGCCGGTCGGCGGCATGCTCGACGCCTTTGGTGTCGGCAAGGACAATCGCGGCAACGCCGCTGCCGATACCGAGGGCGACAAGGCCTACTACACCAGCGTACCGGGCGTGTTTGCGGCCGGCGACGTGCGTCGCGGCCAGTCGTTGGTGGTCTGGGCCATCCGCGAGGGCCGTCAGGCCGCGCGGGCAGTTGATGAGTTCCTGATGGGTAGTACGACGCTGCCCCGATAATCGCAATACGATTGCCACAAAAAGGCGCAGGAGGATGATTTAGAATCCCCCTGCGCCTTTTCTTTTGGCGCCTAATCTCATTCACATGAACAAGCTCAACGTCGTCATTCTCGCTGCCGGTCAAGGCAAGCGCATGCGTTCCGATCGGCCCAAGGTGCTGCACGCGCTGGCGGGCCGTCCTTTGCTCGGCCATGTCATCGACACCGCGCGCAGCCTCAAGCCAAGCAATATCTGCGTCGTCTATGGTCACGGCGGCGAACAGGTGCGCGCCGCTTTCGCTGCGCCGGCCGACGCCGACCTGAAATGGGCCGAGCAAAAAGAGCAGTTGGGCACCGGCCATGCGGTCATGCAGGCGCTTCCGCAGATCGATGCGTCGCTGCCGACGCTGGTGCTTTACGGCGACGTGCCGCTGACGCGCGTCGAGACTCTGCAGTCCCTGCTGCGACAGGCCGGCGCCAATCTTGCCTTGCTGACCGCCGTGCTGCCGGACCCGACCGGCTACGGCCGCATCGTCAGGGAAGCAGGCAAGGTAACGCGCATCGTCGAGCAGAAGGACGCCAGCGACAAGGAAAAGGCGATTGCCGAAATCAACAGCGGCATCATGCTGGCGCCGCCCGGCGCCTTGCAGCGCTGGCTGCCGACGCTGGGCAACGGGAACGCGCAGGGCGAGTACTACCTGACCGATATCGTGGCGCTGGCTGTTGCGGAAGGCATGGCGATCGCCACGACGCAGCCGCGCGACAACTGGGAGATCGATGGCGTGAACAGCAAGGCGCAGCTCGCCGCACTGGAGCGCATTCATCAGCACAATCTGGCCCTGCAACTACTGGAAGCGGGCGTTACGCTGGCCGATCCCAAGCGCATCGATATTCGCGGCGAGGTGACTTGCGGTCGCGATGTCTTCATCGACGTCAATGTCGTGTTCGAAGGCGAGGTCAGCGTCGGCGACGGCGCGCACATCAGTGCCAACTGCGTGATCCGCAATGCCAGCATCGGCGCCGGCGCGGTGATACACCCCTTCACCCTGATCGACGACGCGGCGGTCGGCGACGAAAGCCTGATCGGGCCGTTCGCCCGCCTGCGCCCCGGCGCCAAGCTCGGACGCGACGTGCATATCGGCAATTTCGTCGAGGTCAAGAATGCCAGCATCGCCGATCATTCCAAGGCCAATCATCATGCCTATCTCGGCGACGCCACCATCGGCAGCCGGGTCAACGTCGGCGCAGGCACCATCATCTGCAATTACGACGGCGCCAACAAGCATCACACGATCATCGAGGACGATGTTTTCATCGGCAGCGATACTCAACTGGTCGCGCCGGTCATCGTACGCAAAGGCGCGACCATAGCCGCCGGCACCACACTGACCAAGGAGGCGCCCGAGGGGCAGCTCACGCTTTCGCGCGCCAAGCAGACCTCCGTTGCCGGCTGGAGCCGGCCAACCAAGACTAAAAAGTAATTCCGGCCAAAGAAAGAGATCCCCCAAATGTGTGGCATCGTCGCAGCCGTTGCAAAACGCAATGTCGTTCCGGTCCTGATCGAGGGCCTCAACAAGCTCGAATACCGCGGTTATGATTCGGCCGGCCTCGCCTATCTGGGCGACAACGGCCTTAATCGTCTGCGCAGTGTTGGTCGTGTCGCCGAACTCGCCAGTCAGGCCGATGGCAAGAGCGCGGTGCAAGGCATTGCGCACACGCGCTGGGCCACGCATGGCGTGCCCTCTGAGCGCAACGCACATCCGCATATCTCCTCCGGCCTCGCTGTCGTTCATAACGGCATCATCGAGAACTATGCCGAGATCAAGGCCGAGCTGACCAGCCAGGGCTACGCCTTTACTTCGGATACCGACACCGAGGTCATCGCGCATCTGATCCACCAGGTCATGAAGACCACGCCGGACCTGTTCGAAGCGGTCCGCCTCGCGACCGCGCGCTTCCACGGCGCTTACGCAATCGCCGTGATTCACGAAAATGACCAGCGTATCGTCGTCGCCCGCCACGGTGCGCCGCTGTTGCTGGGTCTGGGCAGCGACGGCAACTACGCCGCTTCGGATGCTTCCGCGTTGCTGCAGGTGACGCGCAACATGGTCTATCTGGAGGACGGTGACATTGCCGAGATCAGCCAGAACGGTGTGCGCATCGTCCGCCCCGACGGTAGCGCCGTGACGCGCCCCGTGCATGAGAGCAGTCTGTCCGCCGATGCGGTCGAACTCGGCAGCTTCCGGCACTACATGCAGAAGGAAATCTTCGAGCAGCCGCAGGCGCTGGCGAATACGCTGGAAATGGTCGGTGGCTCGCAGACGATACAGCCGCAGATATTCGGCGCCGAAGCCAGCACCTTGCTGGCCAGGGCCAGGTCGGTGCTGATCCTGGCCTGCGGCACCAGCTACCATTCCGGCCTGGTCGCCCGCTACTGGATCGAGCAGTTGGCCGGCATTCCCTGCACCGTGGAAATCGCCAGCGAGTACCGCTATCGGCTTTCCGTGCACGACCCCGAGCAACTCGTCGTCGCCATTTCGCAAAGCGGCGAAACGGCCGATACGCTGGCTGCCGTGCGCTATGCCAAGGAACGCGGTCAGTTGATGACGCTGGCCATTTGCAATGTGGCCGAATCGGCCATCGTGCGCGAGTGTGCATTGCGTTTCCTGACGCGCGCCGGCCCCGAGATCGGCGTCGCCTCGACCAAGGCCTTCACCACGCAGCTTGCCGCGCTGGCCCTGCTGACGCTGGCGCTGGCGAAGCAGCAGGGGCGCCTGTCGGTCCAGGACGAGCAGAATCATCTGCAGGCCTTGCGTCATCTGCCGGTGGCAGTAAAGAAGGTGCTCGATATCGAGCCGCAGATCGAAGCCTGGGCCCAGCACTTTGCGCACAAGCAGCATGCGCTTTTCCTCGGGCGCGGCCATCACTATCCGATCGCCCTCGAAGGTGCGCTCAAGCTCAAGGAAATTTCCTACATCCATGCCGAGGCCTATGCTGCCGGCGAGCTGAAGCACGGCCCTCTGGCGCTGGTGGATCGCGACATGCCGGTGATCTCGGTGGCGCCGAACGACACGCTGCTGGAAAAGCTCAAGTCCAATCTCCAGGAGGTCAAGGCGCGCGGCGGCCAGCTTTATGTGTTCGCCGACCGGGATTCGGAGGTGCCGGAATCCGAAGGCGTGCACATCCTGCGCCTGCCCGAGCACTACGGTCTCTTGTCGCCCATCCTGCATGTGGTACCTTTGCAACTGCTGTCTTACCATGTGGCCTTGGTCAAGGGCACCGATGTGGACAAGCCGCGTAATCTGGCCAAATCGGTGACCGTTGAATAGGGACTTGTTTTAGATCAAAGGCCCCGACTGCCGTTGGCCGTAGCCTGAACTTGTAGTTTTCCAACCACTCAAGGAGAAGAAAGTGAAGATTCTTGTCGCCACCGATGGTTCCAAGCATGCACTGAGCGCCGTCAAATATGCCGCCAAACTGGTGGCGAACATGCGCTCGAACGACAAGATCACGCTGATCAGCGTTCATGACGATACGGGCCTGCGCCATGCCGCGCAATTTGTCGGCAAGGCGGAAGTCGAGTCCTACCTGCGCGAGCTGAGCGAGAAGGAACTGAAGTCGGCACGCAAGGTGCTCGTGGATAACGGCGTCAAGTACGATCAGGCCATCGTCATCGGCCACGTGTCGGAGGAGATCGTCAAGTTCGCCAATACCGGCAAGTTCGACATGATCATCATGGGCTCCAAGGGCCGTAGCGGCATCGCCGATCTGCTGATCGGATCGGTCGCCCAGCGCGTCCTGGCAACCGCCAAGCAGCCGGTGCTGCTGGTCAAGTAAGCGCCATCGCCGCTCAAAAAAGCCACTCCGCGGAGTGGCTTTTTGTTGTCTGCTAGTCGGTGCCGGAGGCCAGAAAAAGCCCGCCGAGTATGGGCAGCAAGGAAACCGTGGCGATGGCGACCGGGTCTTCGGCCTCGCTCATGCCGATCAGGTAGAGGCTGAAGGCCGAAAAGGCGGCGACGGCCGTCAGCGCGAAGCGCAAGTCTTTCATGATCGTGCTCCAGGTGACTTGGGTGGGTCCAAGATATGCCCGACGCTTAGTGTCCGGGTGTCGGCACACTCCGCTCCGCGGTGTAGGAAGAGGCTTTCCTCTCTTTCCAAATCACTTTAACTTTGCGCCGAATGGTCCGGCTGGATAAGCCGGCCGAAGACGGCATGCGATGCCTTCGCCGGGTGCCCGGAAACGATAGAATTCACGCTACTCGATATCGGCATGGTGTCTCGATCGAGCCACCATCGCTTTCTTATATGCCATCACCATCCCGCTTGATTCTGGCCCCCATGGAGGGGCTCGCCGACGATGTCTTGCGCGACGTTCTGACGAGCACGGGTGCCTACGACTGGTGCGTAACGGAATTCGTGCGGGTCACCGGCACGGTCTTGCCGCATGGCAGCTATATGCGCATGTCGCCGGAGTTGAAGCTGGGTTCGCGCACGCCGACGGGGACGGCTACGCGTATCCAGTTGCTCGGATCCGATCCGGAGATGATGGCGCGCAATGCGGCCCATCTGGCCAAGCTCGGGCCGGCGGGCATCGACATCAATTTCGGCTGCCCGGCCCCGCTGGTCAATCGCCATCGCGGCGGCGCGGCCTTGCTGGGCGAGCCCGAGCTGCTGCATGCCATCGTGAGCGCGGTTCGCATGGCGGTGCCGCTGGAAATTCCGGTCAGCGCCAAGATGCGGCTCGGCATCGACGATACCTCGCGCGCGCTGGAATGTGCCTGCGCCCTGGCTGAAGGCGGAGCGGAGTCTCTCGTCGTGCATGCGCGTACCCGGCAGGACGGCTACAAGCCGCCGGCGCGCTGGGAATGGCTGGCGAGAATACGCGACACGCTGCAAATTCCGCTGATCGCGAACGGCGAAGTGTGGACGCTGGACGACTATATCGGCATCCGCGCCATCTGTGGTTGCGAGGATGTCATGCTGGGCCGCGGTGCGGTGGCCGACCCGCTGCTGGCGACGCGCATTCGTACGTGGCTGAAGAGCGGCGCAAGGCCGAATCCGGCGCAAGCGGATTGGGACGATATCTGCTCGCTGATTGCCCGCTTCTGGCTGCTGGTCAACCGCAAGCTGCCCGCACAACATACGCCGGGGCGCTTAAAGCAGTGGCTCGGCCTGATGCGGCGCAACTATCCCCAGGCCGAGGCCCTTTATCGGGCTCTGCGAGAGATGCGCAGCGCCGTCGCCATCGATGGCGTGCTGCATGCGCATGGCATCGACGTGGCATCCGGAAGGGTTGCGGCATGAACCCGGAAGACCTGCAGCGCCTGGTCACCCTGCACATGCCATTTGGCAAGTACAAGGGTTGGCTGCTGGCCGATCTGCCGGGCAACTATCTTGCATGGTTCGCCCGCAAGGGCTTTCCGTCCGGCGAGATCGGGCGCTTGCTGGCGTTGGCGCTGGAGATCGATCACAACGGCCTGAAGCCTTTGCTCGACCCCCTGCGCAAACGCTAGTAGAGGCCTTGGAAATACCGCGGCGGCGCCCGGTCTCGCTACGGTTAAACCCTGCCGAACTACTTCTCGATCGCCAGCAATTCCACTTCAAAGGTCAGCGTGGCATTGGGCGGGATCACGCCGCCGGCACCGCGACTGCCATAGGCCAGATTGGGTGGACAGGTCAGCGTCGCCTTGCCGCCAACCTTGAGCAACTGGATGCCCTCGGTCCAGCACGGAATGACGTGCGTGAGCGGGAAGGAGGTCGGCTCGCCGCGCTTGTAGGAGCTGTCGAATTCGGTGCCATCGGCAAGCGTGCCGCGATAGTGCACCTTGACCGTATCGCTCGCCTTGGGGCTGGCGCCGCTGCCTTCCTTCTGCATCTTGATGACGATGCCGGACGGCGTCTTGGTGTCCTTGGCGGCCGGCGTGCCGGCTGCCTGGGCGAGAGCGGAAAGCAGAAGGGCGGAGAGCAGGGCGTAGCGTTTCATTATCGTTTCCATCGATCAAAAGGCCGATATTAAACGATGGCCGTCGCGTTGCCGCTTCCCTGCTGTCGGGCTAGAAGCCGGACAGGACGATCTTGCCGATGCTGCTTCCGGTTTCGAGCAGACGGTGCGCCTCCTTGAGGTTGGTCGCGTTGATGGTGCCCAGATGCTTCGTTGCCGTGCTGCGGATGCGCCCCTGATCGACAAGGGCCGAGACTTCGTTCAGCATTTTGTGTTGCGCATCCATGTCCGCAGTGTGGAACAGCGAACGCGTGAACATCAGTTCCCAGTGCAGGCTGATGCTCTTGCGTTTCAGCAGCCGCACATCAATGAGTTCGGCCGGATCGTCGATCAGCGCGAGCTTGCCCTGCGGCGCAATGAGCTCGACGATCTGCGCAAAGTGTTGCGCGGTATGGGTCAGGCTTGCGACATACATGACCGGCGGTACCGGCAGCGCGCCGATTTGCGCCGCCAGGGGCTGGCCATGATCGATCACGTGATGTGCGCCCATCTTCATCACCCAGTCGCGGGTTTCCGCCCGCGAGGCGGTGCCGATTATCGTCAAATCGGTCAGTTGCCGTGCCAGTTGGATCAGGATCGAGCCGACGCCGCCGGCGGCGCCGACGACCAGCAGTGATGCGGGCGCTGCGCTGGCACGCGGCACCTGCATGCGATCGAACAGCAGCTCCCAGGCAGTGACCGCCGTCAGCGGCAGCGCGGCGGCGTCTTCAGGCGCAAGCGTCCCGGGCTTGACGCCGACGATGCGTTCATCGACGAGCTGAAATTCGCTATTACTGCCGGGACGGTCAATCGCGCCGGCGTACCAGACTGCGTCGCCGACCTTGAACAGGCTCGCTTCGGGCCCGATTTCGCGCACGATACCGACTGCATCGAAACCGAGCACGCGCGCCTGTCCTCCCTCGGGTGCCGCGCTACGCCGAATCTTGGTATCGACCGGATTGACCGATACCGCCTGCACTTCGACGAGCAGGTCGCGGCCGCTCGGCGCCGGACGCGGCAGCGTCAGATCGAGCAGCGCATCCTCCCTGTCGATGGAACCGATGTTGCGATAGCCGATGGCTTTCATTTTCTGCTCCTTGAGATCAGACGTCGCTAGAGTAACTGACTTGCTGCCAACACTCACGGGGAACGGAACCGGCGTATGCGTACATCCGCAGCCGCTACTGATTGCCTGCGTGCCAACAGCCGCTACCGGGGCATTTGCCGGCCGCCCGCAGCTGTTGCCAAGGCACGGAAGCAGGGCATCTCGCATCGGGGGAAGCAAGCTAACATATTGACGTTATTTGAAATTTTTAGTTGTTTTGTTGATGCAACTTATGTATTCTGAAGCATACCCTCCACCTTGAGTCCGCCCCACCATGCAGCTCACACGTTTCACCGATTTTGGCTTGCGCATGCTGATGTATCTGAGCAAGAACGATCGCACCACGCCCATCACGATCGCCGAAATTGCCGGTCAGTTCGAAGTACCCCACAATCACCTGATCAAGGTGGCCAATCGGCTCGGCAAGCTTGGGCTGGTCAAGGCCATGCGCGGCCGCAACGGTGGCCTCGTCTTGGCCATGCCGGCGGAGAGCATTCGTCTGGGCGACGTCCTGCGCGGCCTCGAAGGCGATCCGCCGCTGGTGAACTGCGACGATCCGCCATGCGCGCTCGGCGGCAACTGCCTGCTGACGGGCGCACTGAGCACGGGTTTGAGTGCCTTCTACGAACGCATGAACCGTTACTCTCTGGCCGATGTGTCCACCGGCCGTACCGAGACTGCAATCGTTACGATGCATCGCAATTACATGGCGACGCTGAACCCCGCGCACTGATCTCGCCCGGCGCGCGCCGGGATCAACTTCTTTTTTCCCGCCCTGAAATTTTTTTGGGACGCGGCCGCATTTAAAGTTGCATTTTATATGCAACAATTCGCCCGAGCCCGAGTTCACTGAACTTGAGCGTTTCTCGGGCCATTAGAACAACCCCCGACTGACAAGGAAATCACATGCTGTCCGAAGCCGCACGTCCCTACATCGATGCCAGCGTTTCCGTACTGCGCGAACACGGTGTTGCCATCACCACGCATTTCTACGATGCGATGTTTGCCGCGCATCCCGAATTCAAGAACATCTTCAATATGGGCAATCAGGCCAGCGGCACTCAGCAGCAATCGCTGGCCGCCGCCGTGTTTGCCTATGCCGCCAACTACCGCAATCCGGATGCCCTGACGCCTGTTGTCGAACGCATCGTGCACAAGCATGCATCGCTGGGCATTACCGCCGACCACTATCCCATCGTCGGCAAGCATCTGCTCGACGCAATCCAGGCCGTGCTGGGCGATGCCGCCACGCCGGAACTGCTGGCTGCCTGGGGCGAGGCCTACGGCGTGCTGGCCAATGTGCTGATCGAGGCTGAAAAGACGCTCTACGCCAAGGCCGGCGTGACGCCGGGCGAGCTGCAGACGCTGGTGGTCAAGGAAATCCGTCAGGAAAGCGACAACGTGAAATCCTTCTATCTGCAGACCCTCGACGGCAAGTCGCCCGGCAACTTCCAGCCGGGGCAGTACATCAGCGTGGCCGGCACGGTGGACGGCCTGCGCCAGTTGCGTCAGTACAGCCTGTCCGACGCGCCGGACCAGAACTGGTGGCGCATCAGCGTCAAGCGCGAGGACGAAAACCAGCCGGCCGGCCTGATTTCCAACTGGCTGCATGACGACATCGATGTCGGCGACATGCTGGAGGCCAGCGCCGCGTTCGGCGATTTCAAGCCGGCCATCGACGGCGAAGATCCCATCATTCTGCTGTCAGCCGGCGTCGGCATTACGCCGATGATCTCCGTGCTCAACACGCTGGCCAAGCGCAATCCGAGTCGTCGCGTTGTCTTCGCCCATGCCGCGCGCCACGGCAGTCACCATCCGCTGCGCGGCGATCTGCGCAAGGCGCGCGCCAGCCTCAAGGCCATGACCGAAGTGCAGTTCTACGAAACCCCGCAGTCGAACGATGAAGTCGGCGTTGATTACCAGTACAGCGGGCGCATGGCGCTGGGCAAGCTCGGACTGGACGCCTATCCGCAAGCCAATATCTATCTTTGCGGACCTTCCGGCTTCATGCAGCAGCAATGGAAGAGCCTGGTCGGCGCGGGCGTGGCACCGAGCCGCATCCATCGTGAAGTGTTCGGTCCCGATCTGCTCGACCACATCCTCTAAGTAGACGTAGTGGGGTGATCAGAAGGCCGTGCCAGTCACGGCCTTCTGCATTTGTGTCGGAATGCAAGGGACAAGGTGCCGCTCGCCGCTCGCGTAGAATGGGTCTTTTGCCGGCCCTCGTCGCATGTTACGCCCGGTTGCCGCCCTTGCCGGCATCTCCATTGTCATGGTCCTCATCGCCCTCGATCAAACCGTCGTGGGCACGGCGCTACCGCAAATGGTGGCCGAGCTGCAGGGCTTTCGCCTCTATCCATGGGTGGCGGCCGCCTATCTGCTGGGCAACGCCATCCTGATTCCGGTCATCGGCCGCCTCGGCGACCTGCACGGGCGCAAGCCCTATCTGCTTGTCTCGATTGCGCTGTTCACACTGGCTTCGGTGCTGTGCGGCATGGCCCACAGCATGTTGCAACTGGTCCTGGCGCGCGGCCTGCAAGGCATTGCCGGCGGCATGCTGATGGGCTCCGCCTTCGCTTCGGTCAGCGATCTGTTCCCCGACACGCTCGAGCGCGTGCGCTGGCAGGTGATGCTGTCGGCGGCGTTCGGTGTCGCGTCGGCATTGGGCCCGGCGCTTGGCGGCTGGATGACCGAGCATCTCGGATGGCGCAGTGTCTTCTACGTCAATCTGCCCGTCGGCCTGCTGGCACTACCCATCGTATGGCGTTATCTACCGTGGATAAAACACGGCGAGCAAAGCGGCAAGGCGCTCGACTGGCCGGGTGTGCTGTTGCTGACGCTGGCCGTCGGCACCTTGTTGCTGACCACGGAAATGGGTGAACAACTCGGCTTTGCGAGTCTCGCGTTCTGGGGTTTGATGGCGCTCTCATGCGGCCTTGGCGCTCTGTTTGTTCAGCATCAGCGTCATAGCGAAGCGCCCGTGATTCCACCGCACCTGTTCGCCAATCCGGCGGTGCGGCGCCTCGCCGTACTGGCCTTGCTGACCGGACTGATCCTGTTCGTGCTGCTGTTCTATGCGCCGCTCCTGCTGCAGGGCGGCTTCTCCTTGTCGCCCAATGAGGCGGGCCTCGTCGTGACGCCGCTGCTGGTGTTCATCACCATCGGCAGCGTCGTCAATGGACGCTTGATTCCCCGCATCGCCAAGCCCGAGCGCCTGTTCTCGTACGGCGTGCTGGGTCTGATCGCCAGCATTCTCGGCCTGTGCTTCATCGGCGCCGACATGCCACGTGCGTTCCTGATGTCGGTCTTCGCCGTGTGCGGTTTCAGCCTCGGCTTCCAGCTGCCGAATCTGACCTTGCAGATTCAGGCCAGCGTCGGTCGCGCCGATCAGGGCGCCGCCTCCGCCTTGATTCAGACTTTGCGTACGCTGGGCAGCATGTTCGGCGCCAGCCTGGCCGGACTTGCCGTCAGCATCGGCTTCAGCCGCGGCGCCGGCGCGATGCTGGCCGAGAGCGGCATATCGGATACCCGAGTACTGCAGCTTTTCGGCAATCCGCAGCTGCTGGTGCGCGCCACCGATCAGCATGAACTTGCGCGGCTGGCGACCGCTTTATCCTTCGATGCTGAGCGCATGCTCGAGCATGCGCGCCTGGGTTTGGTAAGCGGCATCCACGCCGCCTTCTTCGGCTGCGCCGTGCTCGCCGTGATCACCTATATCATCAGCCGCCGCCTACCGCCTTTTGCGCGCAAATCCGAGGGCGCGCCAGACTGATCAGCTGGTCAGCATCGGAAACAGGCCGCGCAGACCGGCCGCGATCATTTCGATCGCCATCGCCGCCAGAATGAAGCCGCCGATGCGTTCGACCAGATTCAAGGTCGATTTGCGCGCCGCCTTGCCGGCCAGCGCCGCGCTGCGAAACACGAACCAGCACACGATGCCCACGATCAGGATGGGCGCGACGACATGGACGAGATCCATGGGGTCATGCCAGACGCTGTTGGCCATGACATAGCTGAACGCCGCCGGTCCGGCCAGCAGCGGCACGGCCAGCGGGATGATGGACAGCTCGCGCACCTCGCCGGCCTTGGCGCCGGCCGGGACGCCCTTGAAGGTGGTTTCCTGGCCGAGCACCATGGCGATGGCCAGCAACAGGACGATGATGCCGCCGCCGACCTGCATGGCGCCGAGCGAAACGCCGAGCAGGCCGAGTAGCGGCAGGCCCAGAAAGGCGGCGATCAGAAGCGCGATCGTTACGCTCAGACCGACGGTGCGCGCAAAGCGCAATTTGCCCCGCAAGCCCTCTTCTTCAACCGCCGCGAGAAAGATCGGAATCACGCCGACCGGACCGACCAGGGCGACGAGGGTGATGGTTTTCTTGAGCGTCAGAGCGAGCAGAGCAAGCATGGGGGCCTTTGTCGGTGCGAAACCTTGCGGTCGTACTTTATTGCTATTCTGCCGTAACTGGGCAAGGTATCGGGTGGAGGTCAGTATGCGTTGGGACGGCAATCGGGAAAGCGACAACGTCGAAGACAGGCGCGGTAGCGGCGGCGGCATGCCTATGCTCGGCGGCGGTCGCCTCGGACTCGGCACGCTGGCGATCGCCCTCGTCGGCTGGCTGGTGTTCGACATCAATCCATTGACGCTGCTTGACGCAATGAGCGGCGGCTCCGGCCAGGGACAGGTTCAGTCAGGGCCGGCGCACAGGCCGCCGGCCGACGATCAGATGGCCAAATTCGTGTCGGTGGTGCTGGCCGATACCGAGGACGTCTGGCGCGACATCTTCAGCAAGCAAGGTGCCCAGTATCGCGATCCGCATCTGGTGCTGTTCAGTGGCGCAACCTCGACCGCCTGCGGTACCGGCCAATCGGCGATGGGACCTTTCTACTGCCCTGCCGATGAGAAGGTCTATATCGACCTGGGCTTCTATCAGACCATGAAGACTCGTCTCGGCGCGCCCGGCGATTTCGCCCAGGCCTATGTGATTGCGCATGAGGTGGGCCATCATGTGCAAAACCTGCTTGGTATTTCGGACAAGGTACAGAACCTGCGCCGCCACGCCTCGGAAAAAGAAGCCAACGCTTTGTCGGTCAAGCTGGAGTTGCAGGCCGACTGCTTTGCCGGCGTCTGGGCCTATCACGCCCAGGAGGCGCGCAAGATACTGGAGAGCGGGGATGTGGAGGAGGCGCTGAATGCGGCCTCGCAGATCGGCGACGATACCCTGCAGCGCTCGGCCGGCCGGGCCGTGGTGCCGGATTCATTTACCCACGGCAGCGGCAAGCAGCGGGTGCGCTGGTTCAGGGAGGGGATCGATAGCGGCGACGTACGGCGCTGCAATACCTTCAAGGCGGCAGCGCTGTAATGCCTTAGCCGACGCTGTTTCAGGCCGGGGCAGGGTTTCCTGCGTTTGGGGTCAATGTTCGCCATGCTGCGCATGGCTGCCGGTCTTGGCTCAGTTGTAGCCGAGCTGGGCGACTTGGGCGACTTCGTCGTTGGCGGCGGGGCTGGCCGGCTGCTTCAGGGCGGCTTGGGTCGGCGCCATTTGCGGTGCGAATTGCGGGGCTTGCTGTTGCTGGTCGTTGTTCATGACGAACCTCCTGAGGCGAATAACGGCCCGAACAAGCGGAGGTTGACGCAATTTACGCAGAAAGCCGTGTAAGCGGATGTTGCTTCGGGGTTTTCAGTCTTCGCTTGCGTCCGCTTCGTCCGCCGTGTCCTTGGGCGCGGCGCCAGCCGACTTGGCTGCGGCCAGCATGGCGGCACGAGTTTCCGGCGTTTCCAGGCTGATGCGGCCGAGAATGCCGTCGCGGAAGTCGGTGAGCAGGATCATCGCGGCTTTTTCCAGGTCGAGTTCCTGGCTGCGACCCTTGCCGCTCATGCGGCAGTTGCGTTTTCTGGCCACCGCTTCGACCACGCCGATACCGTCCATGCCTTCGGTCGCGCAGCCGTAGCGGGCGGTGATCAGCTTGGGGTAGCGGGCGAGCAGGATCTCGCCGAGGAAGGCGCCGACCTCCTCCTCGATCACGGCGTTGCGGCCGATCGCATGGGCGGCGGCGAGCATGAAGCCGTCGCTGTCGTGCTCGATCTTCGGCCACATCATGCCCGGCGTATCGGTCAGCGTCATGCGCGAATTGATTTCCAGGCTCTGTACCGACTTTGTCACCGCCGGCTCGTCGCCGACCGCAGCAACGCGGCGCTTGAGCAGGGTGTTCATCAGCGTGGACTTGCCGACGTTGGGGATGCCCATGATCATCATGCGCAGCGGCTTGATGCCGTCGCTGCGATGCGGCGCCAGGCTCTGGCAGAGGTTCGGAATCTTCGCGACATCGCCCGGCTTCTTGGCGCTGATGCCGACCGCTTTCACGCCCGGCTGGGCATTGAAGTAGTCCAGCCATTGCTTGGTGGCATGCGGGTCGGCCAGGTCGATCTTGTTCAATAGCTTGAGACAGGGGCGTTGCCGATGGCGGCGCAACTCGTCGATCATCGGATTGCTGCTCGCCATGGGCAGGCGTGCATCAAGGACTTCGATGACGACGTCGGTACTCGCCATGACCTCCGCGGACTTCTTGCGCGCGGCGACCATGTGGCCGGGAAACCACTGAATGGGCATGATGTGCTGCTGGACTGGAAAACCCGATTATCTCATGCGGCCCGCTTCAGCCATGCGCGCATGCCGCGTGCGCCCCTAGACGTGCGCCCCGGGCGAGGGATGGGGTGAGGTCTGTTGCGCCAGCCAGGCCAGCACGCCGCGTGCGGCGGTCTGGCCGCTGGCGATGCAGCCGGTGAGCAGATAGCCGCCTGTGGGGGCCTCCCAGTCCAGCATCTCGCCGGCGCAGAAAGTGCCGGGCAGGTTTTTCAGCATCAGCGTGTCGTCGAGCGCTTCGAAGCAGACCCCGCCGGCAGTGCTGATGGCCTCGTCGATCGGGCGCGTTGCCTTGAGCGTGAGCGGGAGCGCCTTGATAGCCGCCGCGAGCCGGGCTGCATCCTGCATTTCGTCCTTGCTCAGCACTTCGCGCAGCAGGGCGGCCTTGACGCCGGCAATGCCGACCCGGCTTTGCAGATGCGAGGACAGGGAGCGCGAACCGCGCGGATGGCGGACGTCGGCGAGCACGCGCTCGGCCGTTCGGTCCGGCAACAGATCCAGCGTCAGCGTTGCCTGCCCGTCGCGGTCCAGCGCATCGCGCAGTGGTGCGGACAGCGCATAGATCAGGCCGCCTTCGACGCCATGCGCGCTGATGACGAACTCGCCCTGACGCCGCAGGGTTTGGCCCTTGTCGTCGAGGCAGCTGGCGGCGACATTCTTGACCGGCTCCCCGGCAAAATGCTCGCGAAAGTAATCGCTCCATCTCAGCTCGAAACCGCAGTTGGCCGGCTTGAGCGGCGCCAGCGCAACGCCTTTTTCCGCCAGCGGCGGCATCCATGTCCCGTCCGAACCGAGTCTGGCCCAACTGCCGCCACCAAGGGCGAGGATGGTGGCAGCGGCGTGGGTTGCAGTTTCCCCCTGCGGCGTCGAGAAAAGGAGCGCGCCGTCGGCGCTCCAGCCTAGCCAGCGGTGGCGGACATGGATATTCACGCCGCGTCCGCGCAGGCGGTGCAGCCAGGCCCGCAACAGCGGCGCCGCTTTCATCTCGCGCGGAAACACCCGCCCCGATGAGCCGATGAAGGTTTGAATCCCCAGACCTTCGGCCCAGTCCTGAAGCGACTGGGGTGAGCAGGCACTTACCATCGGCCCGATCTCGTGGCAGCGGAGGCCATAGCGGGTGAGAAACACTTCAAGCGGTTCGCTATGGGTCAGATTAAGGCCGCCGCGGCCGGCCATGAGGAATTTGCGCCCCAGCGAGGGCATGGCATCGAAGAGATCAATGCCGAGGCCGGTCGTGCTCAGCACTTCGGCGGCGGCCAGGCCGGCGGGACCGCCGCCTATGACAGCGATTCGGGCAGATGACAAAGACATGGGCGCGAGTGTAGCTTAGCCCTCGATATTCATCGCCCCAAGTAATCCTGATTCGCTTCTGGTCTATGCTTCTGAGATAATCCTGCCCCTTCGCTGTATTGTACTTCATTGATTTTTCGCGTTTTCGAACGCCACCCCGCCATGTCAGAAAAAACCGCTCCTTCAGTTTCAAACCCGATTACCTTTGCCGACCTCGGCCTTGCCGACGCGCTGCTGCGCGCCCTCTCGGACATCGGTTACGAAACGCCTTCGCCGATTCAGGCCAAGTGCATTCCGCTGCTGCTGGAGGGACATGACATTCTCGGCGAGGCGCAGACCGGCACCGGCAAGACGGCCGCCTTCGCGCTGCCGCTGCTGTCGCTGATCGACCCGAGCAAGCGCACGCCGCAGGCGCTGGTGCTGACGCCGACGCGCGAGCTGGCGATCCAGGTGGCCGAGGCGCTGCAGAGCTACGCCAAGTACCTGCCCGACTTTCATGTGCTGCCGGTCTATGGCGGCCAGAGCATGGTGGTGCAGCTGCGCCAGCTGTCGCGCGGCGCCCAGGTCATCGTCGGCACGCCCGGCCGCGTCATGGACCATCTTGAGCGCAAGAGCATGGACCTGAAGGACCTGAAGGTCATGGTGCTGGACGAGGCCGATGAAATGCTGCGCATGGGCTTTGTCGACGACGTCGAATGGATTCTCGGCCACACGCCGGAGTCGCGCCAGACCGCACTGTTCTCGGCCACCATGCCCGAACCCATCCGCCGCATTGCGCACCAGTACATGCGCGAACCGCAGGGGGTGAAGATCAAGGCGGCGACCTCCACGGTTTCCACGATCAAGCAGACCTACTGGCAGGTGCGCGGCGCCGACAAGCCTGAAGCGCTGACGCGCATTCTCGAAGCCGAAGAAAACTTCGATGCCGCCATCGTCTTTGTGCGCACCAAGACCGCGACGCTGGAGGTGGCCCAGAAGCTGGAAGCCCGCGGTTATGCGTCCGCTGCGCTGAACGGCGACATGACCCAGGGTCTGCGCGAGCAGGTCATTGAGCAGCTGAAGAACGGCACGCTGGATATCGTCGTCGCGACCGACGTTGCCGCACGCGGCATCGACGTGCCGCGCGTCAGCCACGTCATCAACTACGACGTGCCCTACGACACTGAATCCTATGTGCACCGCATCGGCCGTACCGGCCGTGCCGGCCGCGCCGGCAACGCGATCCTGTTCGTGGCGCCGCGCGAGATGCGCATGTTGAAGGTGATCGAGCGCGCCACGCGCCAGCCGATCGAAGCCATTCAACTGCCGACCATGGCCGCGGTCGCCGATCGCCGCGTCGCCCAGTTCAAGAAGCAGATCGTCGACGTGATCAATCGCGAACCATTGGGTTTCATGGAAACCGTGGTGGCCGATCTGTCGCGCGAAGAAGAGCTTGGCATGCACGAGGTTGCGGCGGCGCTCGCCTGGTTGGCGCAACGCGACCGTCCGCTGCAACCCGAGGGCCGCGATTACGAAGTTGCGAGCTTTACCGCCGAGGGCTCACGCAAGCCGGCCCGCGAACGTACGCCGGAGGAGAAGGAGCAGCGCACCGAGATTCTCGCCAAGCGCCGTGAATTCAGCGACGGCCATCTGCAGAAGTACCGTATCGAAGTGGGCAAGGCGCACGGCGTGCTGCCCAAGGAAATCGTCGGCGCCATCGCCAACGAAGGCGGCATTGCTGGCAAGGACATCGGCCAGATCAATCTGTTCGACGAGTTCAGCACGGTCGAGCTGCCGGCGCTGCCGGATGCGTTGCTGAGCAAGCTGCAGAAGACCCGTATTCGTCAACGCGTGTTGATGATCGCTCCCGACGATGGTTCGGCTCCGTCGCCCGCACCCCGTGCGCGCAAGAGCTACAAGGACGAGGGCAGTTTCGGCGACAAGCCGCGCAAGACGCTGAGTCGGCCGGAAAAGCCTTACGGCGACAAGAAGCCGTATGGCGAGAAGAGCGCTTACGGCGACAAGAAGCCTTTTGGGGACAAAAAGCCCTACGCTGACAAGAAGACTGCACCGGGCAAGACTTTCGGCGACAAGAAGTCGTTCAGTACCGGCTTCAAGAAGGACGGCAGCACGCCACCGAAGAAGAAGTAAGGAGAGAAGCAAAGAGCCGGAGCAATCCGGCTCTTTGTTTTCGAACTCAGGTCTCGGCCGATTCGGCGGCGCGCTGCGCCTGCCGATAGGCGATGACGACCTGGGATGCCTGGGCCATCACCTGCTTGCCGATGTCTTCGGGCAGCGACTGCTTGAGCGAGGCGTACAGGCCTTGCGTCATCTCCTGCCCCAGCGAGCCGGCGTCCGGGTCGGCGGCAAAATCCGGATCGAGGCAGCGCAACTGGATGTGCGCCAGTGCGTCGGCGACGAGACGCCAGCCATAGTTCGGCATGGTCTCGGTCAGCGTCAGCATCATGCTGCCCAGATGCTGCATCAGGCGCTGCGCCTGTTCTCGGTCGCTGCTCGCGATCATCGCATGCCAGAGCGCGAGATGGATGCCGCGGCGCAGCTCGACCTTGAAATCGATCGCATTGTCTTCACGCGCCTCGATGGCGGCGAACTGCTGCTCGAAGCGCGCCGTGGCCTGAGCGTCGAGCGGATTGCGCAGATTGCCGAGCAGGGCGGTGAGGCCGGGCAAGGCGGCAAGGCTGAAGGCCTGCGTCCAGGCCAGCCCCCATTGGTCGAGCCCGCCGATGAGCAAAGCCAGACGCAGGGTCTTCGCCTCTTCGCCTTCGCCCTTGCCGGCCCAGTCGCGAGCGCGCGCTTCAATCACCGAAAGACCGAGTTCGGCGGCGGCTTCATCGCCTTCGGCCAGCAAACGGAAGATGCGGGTGAAGCCGTCCTGGGCAAGGCCGGCGGCCTCGCGCTGGACTTCAACGTTGGTGAGTCCGGCGAGTTGGTCGTTGGGCAGGGTCATTCTTTGTCTTTTTGGGTGTGTTGCGGATGTGCCGGCATGGCGGCCTGCATGGCAGCGAGGGTGCTGCGCTGCATTTCCAGACTTTGGATGGTGGTCTGGAGCATACCAAGATTCATCTGCAGCCAGCCTTCGACCGCCTTGAGATCGGCGATGCGCTTGTCGAGTTCTCCGGTATCGAAGGTCGGCGTCACCATGCCCGGCATGGCGAAGCCCATACTGCCCCACAGCGCCTTGATCGCCTCGAAAGGATCGGGCGGCGGCGCCTTGGCGTCGCTCATCAGGCCATGGCCGCCTGCAGGGGGCGGACCTGTTGTGCCTGACTTGCGTTGGCCGGTCCGACCGGGCGGGCGACGCGCGGCATCTGTTCGGCGACTTGCACCGGAATCTGCAGCAGGTCGAGCACCTGGCGTGCGACATTGGAGCAGGCCTCGGCGAGTTGCGGCGGAATGTCATTGCCGATGTCGCGCTTGAGCAGGATCTTGGTGGCGTTGAAGGCATTGACCGGCATCAGGATGCGGTCGCTGTAGGGCGCCAGCAGTTCTTCCATGCTGCGGTCGGCAGCGTCGCGCTGCCACGGGATCACCGGCCACTGAGTCGGGATTGCATAGGCGCGGGGAAACAATTCCAGGTCGCGGATCAGGGTGCGGATGTCTTCGTGCGAGTCGCGGAAGGGCAGCAGCACAAGGTCGGCAAGACCGTAGAGCTTGCGGTCCATCTCGGTACGGTTGCCGCCGCCGTCGATGACGCCCATCCAGGCATCAAGCGAACGGATCTTTTCCGTGACCTTGCACAAGGCGTCGCGGGTGCGCGCATCGGCAACCAGATAGCGACGGCCTTCCGGACTCAGCGGTTCACGGTAGGTATCGGTCAGCACGCAGACCGAGCGTTGGCCGAGGAGGCCCATGCCCTGGCACAGCATGTGGGAAAGGGTGGTTTTCCCGGTGCCGCCCTTATTACCGATGATACAAATGATGTCTGCCATGGTTTCTCCGCGGCCCCTGGGTTGCAATCTGCGCATTCGGGGCGCTTCTGTGACTGAATTATGGCGGGGGGATAAAAGGGCAATGCGCGGAATTGAGCGGGGAAAAACCGTCTGTCCAGCCGGGGAGGATGAAAAAGGGAAAAATCCTTTAATTCCTTGGCTTGGGCGTTGTTCTTAACCCAATTTTGTAGCAAAAAAGCCGCGTCTGGCGACGGTCTGCGACCTTGATGAGCTGAGCGGCCTCCGTGTCCGGAAGGGGAAAGCTGTTACTGATCAGAAGCTTGCCGCTTTCCATCTCGGCGCGCGCCTTCTCCGCAAGCGCCGGCATTGGAACGGGAGAGAGAAAGGCGTAGACCACGTCGAACCGACCCAGGTCCTGTTGCCATAAATCGCCATATCGAATCGCCACGTTGGGGCGGCCCAGATTGCGCAGCCGGGCCAGCAACCAGGGCGCCGGCGCGTGCTCAATGCCGGTAAGGCGGCAGTCGGGCCGGAGGGCGGCGAGGCGGCGCAGCAGAAGTCCATCGCCGCAGCCGAGATCAAGGAACTCACATGCCTGTTCGGGCAGCAGCTTGGCGACCGCGGCAGCGGTGTCCGCGTTGCTCAGATAGAGCGGCACGCGGCTGCGATCGGTACGCCAGAACACCAGCAGGGTTAGCGCAAAGGCGAGCAGATACCAGCCGGGCGCAATCTGCATTGCCAGCGCCACCACGACCAGCGGCATGAACAGGAGATGGATCAGCCACCACCAGCGCGGCGCGCCAAATCGCCAGCTGACGACGGCCGCAAAAACGCCTTGCAGGACGGCGATATGGAACAGCGGCAAGGCGAGAAAGGGGCGCGCCAGCCAGACCAGGGAAAATGCCATCAGCGCCCCTGCGATCTGGGTGAGCAGGGCATTGCGCAGCGGCGATGTGGAGGTGTCCGGCATGCTGCGGATCATACGCGATGCCGGGCGGGGACTGCCTCGCACGGTACAATAGCGCCTTTGCGCTTGCGCAGTATTTTCCGGAATCCACCATGAGTCTCCAGTGCGGCATCGTCGGCCTGCCCAACGTCGGCAAGTCCACCACCTTCAACGCCCTGACCAAGTCGGGCATTGCAGCCGAGAACTACCCGTTCTGCACCATCGAGCCGAATGTCGGCATCGTCGAAGTGCCGGATCCGCGCCTGGACAAACTGTCCGAGATCGTCAAGCCGCAGAAGATTCAGCCCGCCATCGTCGAATTTGTCGATATCGCCGGTCTGGTTGCCGGCGCGTCCAAGGGTGAAGGCCTGGGCAACCAGTTCCTCGCCAATATCCGCGAGACCGACGCCATCGTCCACGTCGTCCGCTGCTTCGACGACCCCAACGTCGTGCATGTCTCCGGCGGCGTCGATCCGATTCGCGACATCGAAATCATCGATACCGAACTGGCGCTGGCCGACATGGCCGCCGTTGAGCGCACGCTGACCAAGAACAAGAAGCTGGCCGGCACCGGCGACAAGGAAGCCAAGGCGTTGGTCGCCGTGCTTGATAAGTGCATGGTTGCGCTCAATGAGGCCAAGCCGGTGCGCGGCCTCGGCCTCGAAAAAGAAGAGTTGGCGCTAATCAAGCCGCTGTGCCTGATCACCGCCAAGCCGGTGCTCTACGTGGCTAACGTCAAGGAAGACGGCTTCGAGAACAATCCGCACCTCGACGTGGTGACGAAGCATGCCGCGGCCGAAGGCGCCGAGGTCGTTGCACTTTGCGCCGCCATCGAGGCCGAGATCGCCGAGCTCGACGACGAAGAGAAGACCATGTTCCTGGCCGACCTCGGTCTCGAAGAACCGGGTCTCAACCGCCTGATCCGCGCCGGCTACAAACTGCTCGGTCTGCAGACCTACTTCACGGCGGGCGTCAAGGAAGTGCGCGCCTGGACCATCCATATCGGCGATACCGCACCGCAGGCCGCCGGCGTGATCCATACCGATTTCGAGAAGGGCTTCATTCGCGCCCAGACCATCGCCTTCGACGATTTCATCCAGTACAAGGGTGAGGCCGGCGCCAAGGAAGCCGGCAAGATGCGCGCCGAAGGCAAGGAATACGTCGTCAAGGATGGCGACGTGATGAACTTCCTGTTCAACGTCTAAACATTATCGTCTTCAGCGGATTTTCGAGCAGTCCGTTACTCCGTTGTTTCTGCGAAAGCTATCCTCGCGACTTGTGGCGGCGGCTTTCGCACGCCGCTTCGATGCGTCTTCAGTCTGACGGTTTGTCAGGCTGAAGATGCCTCATCCATACTCGACGACCGGGCCGAATACTTGCCTCTCGTCTGTCACATATTCCCCACACGCACACCTCCGTATTGATCTCGCGCATATTGCCTTCTCTACGGACGGGATAATCTGGGCATAGACGAATCTGATCCGCCTCGCATCGATGCCGCATCAGAGGGCCCCAGAACAGTTCAGCGTGCCAAAAAACCATGCCGCGCCAAGCTACTGATCGAAGAATGTCCTATCCGCGCTGGCTCGCGCTGCTGGTGCTTTTGCTGGGGCTGGGCTTCGACGTAGTGCTTTATGACTTCAGCGCTGAGTTAGCCAACGAGCGCCAGCGCATCTATTTCGACTTCCGGGTTCGAGAGGCCATGGATCGTATCGAAAGCCGCATGGCGACTTATCAGCAAGTCCTGCGAGGCGTCGCCGGGCTCTTCGATACGAGTGAGCATGTCGATCGCCAGCAGTTTCGCGAGTATGCGGAGCGTCAGTCGCTGACTGAACATTATCCCGGTATCCAAGGGGTGGGGTACGCGATCGCCATCGCGCCTGACAAGCTGAAAGCCCATGTCAATGCTGTCCGCGCCGAAGGCTATCCCTCGTATCGCGTGCGGCCTCTCGGCGAGCGGGCTTTGTATTCCTCAGTCATTTATCTGGAACCATTTTCCGGCCCCAACTTGCGTGCCTTCGGCTATGACATGTATTCGGAACCGGTGCGAAGCGAGGCCATGCAACGTTCGGTTGACACCGGCGGTATGGCGCTCTCCGGAAAGGTGCGTCTGCAGCAGGAGTCGGGTGTGCAGGAGCAATCCGGCTTCCTCATCTATCAGGCCGTCTATCATCCGGGACGACCCGCCGGCAATGTGAAGGAGCGCCGAGCCCAGTTGCGCGGCTGGGTCTATGCACCTTTCCGGATGAGCGATTTTCTGCACGGCCTTTTCGGGGAACAAGGCAAGGACCTGATCATCGACATATACGATGGCGAAGAGATAGTTCCCGAAGCGCTGATGCATCTCGACAGCGCTGAGCGTAAGGATATGCAGCCGGGCTTCGAGTCAGTGCAATCGCTCGACATGATGGGGCAGATATGGACGCTGCGCGTACGTGCCAGCGGCAGCATGCTCGAGCGTGTAGACAGCCTGCTGCCCGCCCTCATGCTCTCGGCCGGAATTCTGTTCAGTTGCCTGCTGGCGGCACTGGTGTTCGTGCTGGCCTCGGCAAAATCCCGCGCCGAAGCGGCGGCGCGTGCCATGACCGAAGATCTGTCCCTCGAGCGTGCCCGCTTGAGCGCCATCCTCGATGAAACCCGGGTCGGCACCTGGGAGTGGAACGTACAGACTGGCGAGACCACGTTCAACGAAGAGTGGGCCGCCATGCTCGGTTACAAGCTGGCTGAACTTGAGCCCGTTTCCATCCAGACCTGGATACGACTGACCCACCCCGAGGATCTGCAGCAGAGCGATCGGCTGCTCAAGCAGCACCTCGCCGGAGAGATCCCCTATTACGAGTGCGAGGCCCGTATGCGGCATAAAGACGGGCATTGGATCTGGGTCCTCGATCGCGGCAAGGTAGGCAAATGGGATGAGGAGGGAAAATCGCTGGTGATGTATGGGACACACCAGGACATTACACTCGAAAAGCAAAAACTGGACATCTACCACCATGGCGCTCATCACGACAGCCTGACCGGCTTGCCGAACCGAGTTCTGCTGCGCGACCGCCTTGCGCAAGCGCTGGCACTCGCCGAGCGCGAGAAAACCTGCGTAGCCGTGATGTATATGGACTTGGACGGCTTGAAGTCGGTCAATGATACCTACGGACATGAGGCGGGTGATGTGGTGCTGCAGGCGGTGGCCCGCCGCATCCAGCAATGTATTCGGGCGTCGGACACCTTGGCCCGGGTCGGCGGGGACGAGTTTGTGGCGCTCCTGCAAAACGCTTGCGACGAAGACGAGGCGCTCAGAATCGCGCTCATGTTCAACAGCGAAGTCCGGCAGCCGATCCCGCTACCCGGCGGTGCTGAAGGCTTGGTTTCGTTGAGTATTGGCATTGCTATCTACCCGCAACATGGAACGACGGGCGACCTGCTCAGCGAACGCGCCGACAGTGCGATGTATCAGGTAAAGAAGGGCGCCAAAAATGGCGCCCTCGTTTATCGCGGCAAAACTCCAGAATAAGATTGCTTGCCTGTGCTGCAGTCAGGCCGCAACGATGCAGAAATACCGTGTTTCCTGCCGTGTGAGTTGGCATTGGAAATTTCCCAATCCAATTCGCGGAAATTTTTCCAGCAAAATCGAAAACGCAGCATAATCTGTAGCCATACTCATCGAATTTAATCGGCGGAGGGGGTTTGGCAAGGAAGAGAAACGCAGGCGCAAGCCGCCTGGGTGCAGGTCCGTTGCAGTCGCGGTTCATCACCATCCTCTTCATGGTGGTGATCCTGACCGCTTTTGCCGCCATCCTGATTACCGATCTGGTCGCTTCCCGCCAACGTGAATATGAGGCGGCGCGCCGCGATTCGGACAACCTTTCGCAGGTCATCGAACGGCAGATCATGACGGCGGTCGAGAAGATCGACATCGTGCTGCAGCAGGTGGCGCGCGAGTACGAACCGCTCGTCAACGACGGCAAGCCCGCACAACGCCTGGCCGCAAACAGGAATCTGCAACACTGGATGGAATACACCCCCGAGGTGCAGCGCGAAAGCCTGCGCGTCATTGACCGGGATGGGCGAGTGGTTTTCAACGCCGGCGACACCGAGGCGCTACCCAATGTCAATGTCGCCGACCGCGCTTATTTTCGGAAGCAGAAAAGCATCGTCAGCGACCAGTTGGTGATTTCCGAGCCTCTGTTGTCGAGGTTCACGGGCAAATGGCTGATCACCCTGAGCCGGCCGATGTTCAATGCCAGGGGCGAGTTCGGCGGGGTGGTGCAAATGGCACTGCGTACCGAGTATTTCGAGTCGCTGTTCGAAAAAATCGATGTGGGAAAACTCGGCAACGTCAGCCTGTTTGACGTGGAATGGCACCTGCTGTCACGCCATCCCGCCCTGCCCGATCTGCTCGGCAGACAGTTCGTTTCGCCGGCCGCCGAGCGCATCGCCGCCGGCGAGTCGCCGGTGGTTTATGAAAACCTGTCGCGCGTAGACGGCATGCAGCGCCTGTTCATGGCGCGGCGCCTGTCCGGCCTGCCATACACGCTGGTGATCGGACGCTCGCCGGAAGAGTTTCTGTTCAGTTGGCGCATCAAGGCGCTGCTCTATGGTATCGGTTTTGCGGGCCTGGCCTTGGCGCTCGGCTCGCTGCTGCTGGTCTATCACCGCTACAACGAACACAACCGTCGTCTGATCACCGAGGCTTTCGAAGCGTCGGGAGAGGCGATTGTGGTGACCGGGCCCGAGGGGCATGTCATCAACGCCAATCAGGCTTTTACGACGATCACCGGGTATACGCTGGCCGAGGCCGAGGGCCAGCAGTTGAATCGCTTGCTGCGTTCGGACAAGCACGATGAGGCTTTTTATGCAGCCATGGAGCGGCAGGTATCGACGTGCGGATCGTGGCGCGGCGAAATATGGCATCGGCATAAAAATGGCGAGGCCCATCCGCACTTGCTGGTGATATCGACCTTGCGCGACAAGGATGGACGCATCACCAACTGCGTCGGCCTGTTCAGCGACATCAGCGCGCTGCATGCGGTGCGCCTGCAGGCCGAGGCCGCCAACCGGGCCAAGGGGGCCTTTCTCGCCACCATGTCGCACGAGATACGCACCCCTCTGAACGGCATTCTCGGCATGTCGCAATTGCTCCTGCTGTCGGATCTCAAGCCTGAAGATGTACAGGATTATGCGCGCACCATCCTCAACTCCGGCAACACCCTGCTGACGCTGCTCAACGATATTCTCGATTTGTCCAAGGTTGAAGCGGGCAAGCTTGAAATCAAGAGCGCGCCCTTTACTCCGGCCCAGTTGCTTGACGAACTCCAGGCCCTGTTCCGCGACTCCGCGACGGAGAAGGGGCTGGAGTTCTCCGCCATCTGGCAAGGCGGGCCGGCGGCGCGGTATGCCGCGGACTCCATGCGGCTGCGGCAGATTTTGTCGAATCTCATCAATAACGCCATCAAGTTCACGGCCCAAGGCCGGATCGGTGTCGAGGGGCGCGAAACATCGTCGGTCAATGGTGATGTGATGCTCGAATTCGATGTCCGCGACAGCGGCATCGGCATTCCGCTGGAGCGGCAGCAGGAGCTGTTCAAACCCTTTTCCCAGATTGACGACAGCAACACGCGGCAATTCGGCGGAACCGGGCTGGGCTTGTCCATCGTGCGCAGCCTGGCCGAGCTCATGGGCGGTTCGGTGTCCTGCACCAGCGCGGCGGGACAGGGCGCCTGCTTCCGAGTCTGCGTCAAGGCCGAGCGCCTGCCGGAGGCGCAGGACACTCGCCAGCTCCAACGCGCCGTCGCTGCGCCGCTCGCGCCGGCGCTTGCGCCGACCGGACGCTATTCGTTGCTGCTGGTGGAGGACAATCTGATCAACCGGAAGGTGATCAGCGCCATGTTGCAGAAGCTCGGATGCAATGTCCGCAGTGTCGAAAACGGCAAACAGGCCGTCGATGCCATCCGCGCGGGACAGCGGCCCGACCTAGTCGTCATGGATTGCCAGACGCCCGTGATGGACGGTTTCGAAGCCACTCGCCAGATTCGCGCCTGGGAGGTCGAGCAGGCGAGTGGACATCTGCCCATCGTCGCGCTCACCGCCGCGGCTTTCGAGGCGGATAGACTGCGTTGTCTGGAGGCTGGCATGGACGATTTCATGACCAAGCCGGCAAGCATGCAGAGCCTGCATGACACACTCAGGAAGTACCTGCCGCATCTTCCCTGAACGGCATTCTGCCGCGGCACGGGCACGAGGTATCATGCGCTTTTGCGTCTAGCTTCTCATTGTGTATTCGTCCGACCCAGTTCTTTATCGCGGCCGTTTTGCACCTTCTCCGACCGGCCCCTTGCATTTTGGCTCGCTGATTGCTGCAGTCGGCAGTTATCTTGAGGCGCGTACGCGCAACGGCGAATGGCTGGTGCGCATCGAGGACGTCGACGCGCCGCGTTGCAAACCCGAATACGAATCCGCCATCCTGCGTACGCTCGTCTGCTACGGGTTTCGCATCGATGGCGAGATCATGCGCCAGCGCGATAGAACCACTGCCTATCAGGCGGCGCTGAATCGGCTGCATTACGACAACCACATCTTCGGCTGCGCCTGTACGCGCAAGGAGATCGGCGATTCCGCCCTGGGCAGCGATGGTTCTCCTGTCTATCCGGGGACCTGCCGCAATGGGCTGCCCGCCGGCAAGGAGGCGCGTGCCTGGCGGCTGAAAGTGGGCAGACAGAGGATTGCTTTTGCCGATGCGGTGCAGGGCGCTATAGAACAGGACCTGGCGACCGAGGTCGGCGATTTCGTCCTGCTGCGTGCGGACGGCTTGTTTGCCTACCAGCTGGCGGTCGTTCTTGATGACGCCGACCAGCAGATTACGCACGTCGTCCGCGGCGCCGATCTGCTCGACTCGACGCCACGCCAGATCTGGCTGCAACAATGTCTGGGAGTCGCGACGCCGGAATACGCGCATCTGCCGGTCGCCGTGAATGCGGCCGGCGAGAAGCTGTCCAAGCAGACGCTGGCCGAGCCTTTGAACGATAATGATCCGACCCCCGCGCTTTGGCGTGCGCTGTCGTTTCTGGGGCAGCAACCGCCGATTGAACTCTGTGGAAGCAGCGTTGCCGAACTCTGGCAATGGGCCTTGCGCAACTGGTCGCTGGCGCGCGTACCCCGACAGAAAACCGCTTTTATTCCCGAGGAAACATGCTGATCAACTCCGACACCGATCTCAAGCGCCTGTTCGAAACCGTGCGCACCATCGCCGTAGTGGGCTGCTCGCCCAAGCCGGAACGGCCGGGGCACTATGTCGCCAAATATTTGCAGGATCTCGGCTATCGCGTCATTCCGGTCAACCCCGGGCAGACCGAGATCCTGGGCGAGAAGTGTTATGCCTCGCTACGCGACATTCCCGAGCCGGTCGACATGGTCGATTGCTTCCGTCGCGCCGAGGATATTCCGCCTGTCGTCGAGGATGCCATCGCCATCGGCGCCAAGTTCGTCTGGATGCAGCTGGGCATCGTCAATGAAGAAGCGGCACAGCGCGCCATCGACGCGGGTATCGAGGTGGTGATGGATCGTTGCCCCAAGATCGATTATCCGCGCTTGTTCCGCGAGGGCTGATCAAGTCGTTGCGCGACCGTGCGGCGATGTTGCTGCGCACGCGTCGCCCCCTACGCGCCTGCGGGCCCTACAGAGCACTGCCGTAGCCGGCGACCCCGGCGGCGAAGCGCAGCAGACCGTAGGAAATCCAGCCGAGCAGCCGACGGTACAAGGGCAAGTGTTCGGGCCTCACGACTTCGATAGCGCCGGTCGCCATGGCTTGTTCGAGACTGTCGTGCAGCTCCTGTGCGAAGCCCGTATCCTGGACCAGTATATTGGCCTCTCTGGCGAGCAGGAGGCTGAAGGGATCGATGTTCGACGAGCCGACCGTTGCCCACTCGTCGTCGACGACGGCGACCTTGGCATGCAGATAGCTCTTGCGGTACTCGAAGACGCGTATGCCGGCGCCGAGCATGGCATTGTAGAGCGCCAGGGTCGCGAAATACTGCAGGCGGTATTCCACCAGCCCTTCCAGCAGCAAGGTCACCTTGACGCCGCGTTCCGCCGCCGCCTTCAGGGCCTGACGAAACGCTCGGCCCGGCAGAAAGTAGGCATTGGCGATAATGATTTCCCGCCGCGCCGTATTGATTGCCTTGAGGTAGGCGCGCTCGATTTCGCGCCGGTGCTTGAGGTTGTCGCGTATCACCAGCGCCGCTTCAATGCCGCCGCTCACCTTGCGGCAATTCAGTTTTTGCGTGCGCGGCAGGTAGCGGCGGCCGAGATGAACCCAGCTCAGCATTACCCAGAGCCTTGCCATGGTGCGATGGATGTCAGCCAGCAAGGGGCCTTCGACCTTGACGGCATAGTCGAAACGCGGTTCGGGCAGGCTGGGCGGGTTGAGGTCGTCGATGATATTGATTCCGCCGACGAAGGCCACGCAAGCGTCGATGCAGGCGAGCTTGCGATGCAGGCGCCTGAGCCGGTAACGCTTGATGCGAAAGCGCGCCAGCTCGGGCCGATAGACATAGACTTCGACACCGCTGTTTCGCAGGGTGCTCCCCAGACCGTCCATGAAGGCCGGGCTGCCGAAACCGTCGACGGCAACGTGGACATGCACCCCGCGCCGGGCGGCGGCGATCAATGCTTCCGCGACGCGGCGGCCGGTTTGATCGTCCTCGAAGATATAGGTTTCGATCCGGACTTCGCTTTGCGCCTGCGCTATGGCCTCGATCAGCGCAGGAAAATATTCGCCGCCGCTTCTGAGCAACTCGATGCGATTGCCACTGCGAGAGATGCCCGTCATGCCTGCGAGGGGCGCAGATGCGCCGACAGCGCGGCGTGATCTGAAATACGCGCCCAGTCGGAACCCGAATGGACTTCAGTGCGCTCTATGCTGAAGCCCCGCACATAAATGCGGTCGAGACGCATCAGCGGCAGGGCGGCGGGAAAGCTGCGTGTCGGCCGGCCCGACAGGCCGGCAAAGGCTTCCTGCAGCCCGAGCCGCTCTGCCAGATGCGCTTGCGCCTGATTGCGCCAGTCGTTGAAGTCGCCGGCGATGATCAGGGGCGCGTCATGCGGAATCAGCTCTTCGAGATCGCGCACCAGCGCGTCCATCTGCCAGCGTCTGCTGGCGGCGAACAGCGACAGATGCGAGCAAACGCAATGCAAGGGTTGCGACCAGCCGTCCGGCTGCACAGTGCAATGCAGCAGGCCGCGCTTCTCGAAGCGCAGGTGCGTTACATCCTGATTGCGGCTGGCGAGGATGGGGAAACGCGATAGGATGGCATTGCCATGGTGGCCGTGATCGTACACGGCATTCTGGGCGTAGCTGTTATGCCAGAGGTCGTCGGCGAGGAACTCGTGCTGCGGACGCCCCGGCCAGTGTTGATGCTGCTGCGCATGCTTCTCGTGCAGCCCCTGCACTTCCTGCAGGAAGACGAGATCCGGATTGAGCGTCCGCAACTGATCGCGCAGCTCATGGACCATCAGCTTCCGGTTGAACTGGGAGAAGCCTTTGTGGATGTTGTACGTCGTGACATGCAGGACGGGGTTCATGGCGTGAATAATGCCACGCCGGCCGCGCGCTGTCGGCAGGATGCTGCCGGCAAGGGGTGGATATGCAAAAAAGATAGATGGAAGAAGCGGGCGGCGATCATTGGGCTTCAGTCATTCGCTTGATGGAGGATAGTGGCGATGCGTGGCTTTGCCTCTTGTAAACAGAAAATATGAAAGGCGCTACAATGACCTGACACCAAAAAAGGGGGGGATGGTCATGAGCACCGCGTTTGCCGACCCGAGCATTCTGCTGGTAGAACCGTCAGCGATGCAGGCCAAGGTGGTCAGCAAGGCCTTTCGCGAACTGGGCATGGAGCGCCTGCGCAATGTGGAAACCGGCGCCGCTGCCCTCGCCAGCATGCGCGACATCCGCCCGGAAGTGGTGGTGAGCGCGCTCTATCTGCCGGATATGTCGGGCCTCGATCTGGTGCTGGCCATGCGAGAGGAGGCCGACCTGGCCGGCATTCCCTTTATTCTGGTGTCGAGCGAGACACGGCCGCAGGCACTCGATCCGGTGCGCCAGGCGGGCATCTGCGGCATTCTGCCCAAACCGTTCAGCAACGCGCAATTGCGCAAGGTCCTGGAAACGACGCTCGACTTCCTCTCCATCGAACATATGGAGTCCGTCGATTTTCGTGCCGAGGAGCTCAAGGTCTTGCTGGTAGACGACAGCGGCAGCGCACGCCGCTTCATGCGGCGCATGCTCGAAAACCTCGGCATCCGGAATTTCATCGAGGCCGGCAACGGTCGTGAAGCCGTGAGTCTGCTGGAGAGCACCATGGTCGATCTGGTCGTCACCGACTACAACATGCCGGAAATGGACGGGCAGGCGCTGGTGCAGCATATTCGCCAGCACAGTTGGCAGCATGAAGTGCCCATTCTCATGGTGACCAGCGAATCGGACGAGGGGCGCCTCGCTGCGGTCGAAGCGGCCGGTGTGTCCGGTATCTGCGACAAGCCTTTCGAGGCCAGTGTGGTCAGCGATCTTTTGAGCCGCCTGCTGCAAGACCGCTGAACTGCGTCAAGGTCAGCGGCTAGGTTGTACGGTGCTCGGCCCACCAGCGCTTGAGAGAAAAAAACGGCGTGTAAACACACGGGCATGCGGCATATAGCAGCATCCTGATGCGGAATCCGGGCTTGACGGCCCCGGCGTTTTTCGCAAGCCGCAGCCGTGCGGGAAGGGTCTGTGCAGCGAACAGGTCGCGGGTGTACTCTTCGCGCGCGAGCTTGGGCGCAAGTGCATTGCGCATTTTTTCGCCAAGCCCCGCTATCTCTGCGTCATGCTGAAGTTGCGCAACTTCGGCAAGCGAAAAGCGATTGCTCTGGCGCATGCGCGCAATAAATTCATCGACGGTGCGCCATACGCGTTTCCGGGAAAGGCCGCCATGGCGGTACTTTACCAGCGGTTCGCGCAGGCTCAGAGCGCCGCCGCTGACGATTGCACGGAACGCCATGATCTGGTCTTCTGCCGATGCTCCCGGCATCATGCCGCCAAAGCGTTCGAAGAGGCGCCGCGACCAGGCATGTGCCGCCCCAATCAGGTGCGGTCGCTGTGCGTACCAATCATCAAAATTGCGGTATGTATTCAAATTTGTCGGTGATATTTGCGCAAGCGCCACGCCATTCGCATCGATCTCGATAAGGTCTGTTGCAATCAGGTCCGGCTTCCTGTCATGCGCAAGCCATGCCGCGACCACGCGGCTGCAACGTTCAGGCAAAGAAATATCGTCCCCTGCCGCAATGACCAGCAGTTCGCCCTCGCTCATCTCGACCAGTTTGGAAAGATGAGCGCTGATCCCTTCGTTGCGCTCGTTGCGATTCACCCTGACGCGATGCGGGCCGCTATAGCCTTCAAGGAGCTGGCAGATAACATCGAACGTCCGATCCGGCGAATTGTCATCCGAGATCAGAATCTCAAGGCGAGGGTAATCCTGGGCAAGGGCAGCGCGTACTGCATCGGCAATCACATGCTCCTGCTTATACGCGATCAGAAGCATTGATACGAGCGGAGTTTGAGGGGCTTGGCTCCCGGTTTCGTCAGGCATGAAGAGTGATTTGGCATGTCAGGGGGCGTTTATAATCACACAATTCGACCCCCAAGCCATGTGGAGCCATCAATCTTGTTTCGCACTTTGATGCAGTTTGTCGCGTGTTCGGCCGTTGTGCTATCGCCGGTCCTCATGCTGTCCGTCAAAGGTGGCGCCGGCTACTGCTTCTTTGTCGTGTTTCTGCTGTCGCTTATCTATTTGTCCAGCGCTGAGGGACGTCGACATGCCGCACTGCTTTACCGTGCGCATCGTGCTTTTGTGATTGGCATGCTGGCCTTGCCAGCGGTGATATTGCTCCAAATCGTTGTGCTGCGGGTGAGCGCTCCTTCCGCACTCGATCCATTTCTGCGTTTTGCACTCGCTGTGCCATGCTTCTTCCTGCTTGCTTCCTTGCCATCCCGACAGTTGCGTTTAGTGCAGTGGGGGTTTGTTGTCGGCGCACTGACAGTTGGCGCATGGGCAGTCTATGTATCGCTGTATCCGGAAGCCTTTCAATGGACGTACGGTAACCGCCTCGGCAACTCGTTTACCAATCCGATCCCGTTTGGCGATACCGCGATCCTGCTTGCTTTCATGTCGGTGATATCGATAAGCCGCAAGCAATCTGTGCGCACAGCCGAAGTGGCGATCAAGGTTCTGGCCTTGGTTCTGGCTGGATATGCATCGCTGAGGTCAGGTTCGCGTGGCGGCTGGATTGCCATACCGCTTCTCGTGTGGGGGACCTTGAGTGGGCGCCATTTGTTGAATACAGCACGGTCCCGATTTGTCTGGTTTGGAGTGGCACTGGCTTGTATTGCCGCGTTTGCCGTGACCAGCACAACCATACGCACGCGATTCGAGGCCGTAGGTACCGACATTGAGTCAATGCAGCAAGGCAACGGCAATACGTCTGTCGGCCTGCGCTTCAATTTGTGGCAGGCATGCACAAAGCTGTATTTGGAGCATCCGGTATTTGGCGTTGGACGCGGGAACCTTGATGAGGCGCTCGGCGCGCTGGCTGAGCGTGGTGAAGCGCCCCGGGATATTGTGAATTCTGGAGGGCACAGCGAGTTCTTTTCTGCAATCTCCCAAACGGGTACGGTTGGCCTGGTTGCGCTACTGATGCTATATGCCGGTACGTTCCATGCGTTCTGGCGTTATCGACGTCACCCGGACCCGGAAGTCGTTACGGCCGCATACATGGGCGTAGGAACTGTCGGGGCAACTGTCATTTTCGGATTGACGATTGATGCATTGACCCTGGTCATGAGCACCGCATTCTTTGCGCTAACGGTTGCCACCCTGCTCGCATGGATTGATGCGAGAGTGCGCGAGCAAACCACGAATTCGGATTGCGGATGAGATGCGCGAAATGAAACATGATGCTCCGGTGTTTACGGCAGCGCCGCCACGTTCCATTCTGCTTGTATGCACGCGGCGGATTGGCGACGTATTGCTGGCGACCCCCCTGATCCGTTCGATGAAGGCACAGTGGCCCGATACGCCAATCGACATGCTGGTGTTTCGGGGTACGGAGGGCGTGCTTGAACACAATCCGGATATCAGGCGCGTAATCACGGTGAAGCAACGCACCGGCATCTTTGAAAGAGCTGCCGACATAATGCGCCTCTGGCGCCGCCACGAACTTGCATGTGCCGTCAATGGTTCCGATCGCTCGCTGATATACGCATGGGTGGCGGGGCGCAAGCGGGTTGGTGTGGTCAACGCCGACCGGGTGACAGCACTTGCTCGCTGGACGCTCAACAAGATAGCCCTTGATCGCCACCTGGAAATGCATACGGTATCCAGCGTACTGGCTTTGGCGCCTTTGATCGGTGTGGCGCCGCTCGGCGAAGTCGTTGCCCCCGGTATTGGCGACGATCCGGCCCGCCGCAAGGGCTTTGAAGCCCGCTTCGACGCACCACCGGCTGTGCGCCCCGAGCAGCCGCTTGTTGTGTTGCATCCGTCACCGATGTTTACCTACAAGCAGTGGAGCATCAACGGTTGGGCCGAAACCATTCAATGGTTGTACAGCCGGGGTTATGCCATCGCATTGAGTGGCGGCCCTGCAACGGACGAGCGCAAGTATGCAGAGCAGGTCATCGCAACTGCCAATGTGCCTGTGTTGAATTGTGTCGGGGACCTCAGCTTTGGCGAAACTGCCGAAATGTTCCGGCGTGCAAAGCTGTACATTGGACCAGACACAGGCGCAACACACGTCGCGGCCGCATGTGGAACCCCGACCATCGCGCTATTCGGACCGACCGACCCCGTACGCTGGGCTCCATGGCCTTACCAATGGCCGGCGGGCAATGAGCCTTGGTCGCGGCATGGTTCCGCCTTGCGCGGCAACGTGTACCTGATGCAAGGCGAGGGCAGTTGCGTTCCCTGCCGCGGGGAGGGGTGCGACGGGCATCCGGGCAGCGATAGTCAATGTCTGATGCAACTACCGTCTCAACGCGTGATCGCGATTGCCGCCCAGTTGCTTGGTTTGCCTGCGTCAAACGCCGTTGTCACACTGAGGTCCTGATATTTGCACCTGGTTCGCCTCGCCCGATCGGCATAAGTTGATCAGCGCCGCTACATGCGCGTCAACGTCAGGATCATAAACAAGGTGCTGACGCGGTGTGCTGAGGCGCGCCTTGCCTGTTTGCACACGCGCAATGGCTGCATGGATCGCATGCGCAAATCCATCAGCATCATCACGAGAAAATTCGATCTTGGCTTCGGCGCCGATTGTCTCGGCGGAACCGACATTGCTCGCAACCACCACAGGCGTGCCGCACAATACTGACTCGACGCCAACGAGCCCGAACGGTTCGTAAATTGACGGTATCAGCGTGAAGTCGGCGGCTGCAAATAACAGCCCGATGTCGCGACAGTAGCCGGCATAACGGATCGTGTCGCTGGTTTGCGCTACCGGCCGCCCCGCGATGACGACACAGACCGGCAACTTTGTTTGCGTAAAGAACTTCTCGATCAAACCGTAGCCTTTGCGGGCATGGCTCGTCGATGAGAATGCAAACACGATGCGGTCATCGGGGAGATTGAAGTGACGGCGCGCAGCGGCGCGCGCATCGACATCAAGGGGGCGGAAACGGTCCGCATCGACAGGTGGATAAATCACGTCGATCTTGTTTGCGTCTATTTCGTAATAGCGAATCAGCTCCCGCTTCATCAGCTCGGAATGGGCAACTATCCTTCGCGCATTGGTATAGGTGCGCCGTTCAAGAGCAAATTGCAGGCGATCGCCGATTCCCGCGCGGCGGCCGGTGGCCTCAAGAGAACCAGGGTGAGTGCCGCCGCACAAAGCAATATCCGCGTATGGTGAGTGATTGATTGCAAACACGCAGCGGGGGCGTGCATCCCTCAATCGGCGCTTCAGGCGCCAGTTGAAAGCAAGATTGCGCAGCTTGCGGGGGGCCCAGCGCACATTCAACGGTTGGGGATCAATCCAGGCCGCCTCTTCGAGCGAAGTGTCGATTTCGCGCGCAAACAATATCGGCCGTATCCCCTGGCGATGCAGGCCGGCAATGACATCGCGTGTATAACGTTCCGCGCCGCCGCTGGCTTTTAATGCCTGCGCCGTTATTGCGAGCTCTGATCTGACGGGTTCGCTCACGCGCTGAATATCCGTTTCAATCGTGCCTTGAGCAATGCGCGTCGCAATGCACCGGAGCGTTCCGGCTCGGGGAGTACGGGTGATTCGCCGACGGGTTGGCCTCGACGCAGATAAAAACGATCGAAGGTCGATTGCGTCATCCGCCACTTGTCCAGAAACTGCCTTCGTCCGTCGTTCTTGACGACCTTGCCAGTGCTCTTCTGCTGGAAGTGATAGACAAGACTATCGCCGACGCCGATGAATATTCGGCAACCGGCATTCCACATCTTCATGGAAAAATCGTTGTCGCTGCTCATGCCGGGGCTTAGCTCGCTGCTGTAGCCGCCAACCTTGTGCCACCAGTCACGGTGAACGAGCGTCGGTGGCCATGTGGCGCCAAGCCAGTCGGAGCGGGCGAGCGTTGGCAGCGCAGCGAGCATGTCTTCGGCGCGGAATGTGTCGGCATCACGACCGAAGTCACGCACGACGACGCACGGATTCCCGGATTCGACAGGTTCGACCATGGTGCCGGACAACATGAACAGGCTGGATGGCATGGTTGCGATGCGCTTCACAAGCGCATCGTCCCAGTCGGGGCAGCAATACATGTCATCGTTCATGTAGACGATGTATTCATGCCGCGCACGCGCAGCAGCAAGATTCACCGCGTGGCAAATCCCGATGTTGTCGGATGATGCCGTATGCTCGATGCCTTGTTCGCGGACCCAGTCAAGAGAACCATCCGAGCCATCGTTGATGTGCACGATCAATTGGTGCTCATGGCGTGAATTCCGCCTCAGGCTGTCAACAACGAGCTTCAGATACGGCAGGTTGTTCCATGTAGGAATAATGATCGAGAACATCAGATTGGTGCCGTCAAGCTCCGCAAAAATTGTCTGAATTCTATCATTTGGGTAGCGGTGGGCCGGGTCTTGCCATGCATCGAAGGATGCGACCGTCATGAAGACAGATCAAGCACCTGCCTTGACGATATGCCGGTGCGGCGCCCCATCGAGGCCGTTCAAAGCCTGCTGCAACGATAGTCACATGCTGTGCTGCAGGCGGTAGAGGCGGGCATATGTGCCATTCAGCGCGAGCAGCTCCCTGTGGCTGCCGCTCTCGATGATATGCCCTTCCGACATGACGAGAATGCGCGAAGCGCGTTCTATGGTCGAGAGCCGGTGCGCTATGACCAGGCTGGACCGACCTTGCATCAGGGTTTCGAGCGCGGCTTGCACATGCCGTTCGGATTCACTGTCGAGTGCGGAGGTGGCTTCGTCCAGAATCAGAATCGGAGCATCCTTGAGCAGCGCGCGGGCAATCGCCAGGCGCTGGCGTTGGCCGCCGGACAGCTTGACGCCATGCTCACCGATCATCGTATCGAAGCCTCCGGGCAGTGCCTCGATGAAATCAAGCGCGTGGGCTGCTTCCGCGGCGGCACGAATCGCGCCTGGATCGTTTGCCTTGCTGCTGCCGTAGGCGATATTGGCGGCGATGGTGTCGTTGAAAAGCACGACTTCCTGGCTGACCAGCGCGATATTGCTGCGCAGGCTGGCAAGCTGGATATCCTCCAGTCGATGCCCGTCGATGCGAATGCTGCCACGATCCAGGTTATAGAAGCGCGGCAGCAGACTGGCGACAGTGCTCTTGCCGCTGCCCGACTGGCCGACCAGCGCAACGCTTTCACCCGGACGTATGGTGAAGCTGACGTCGCGGAGGGCCAGTTGCTCGGCGCCAGGGTAGGAGAAGCTGACCTGATCGAACTCGACCAGGCCCCGGCTCCTGTCCATGCGCTCCTTGCCGGTGTCGGTTTCCAGCGCCTCGTCGATCAGGCCGAACACGCTTTCGCAGGCGGCCAGCCCGCGCTGCAGCGGTGCGTTGATGTCGGTAAGGCGGCGCAGCGGCGTCAGCAGCATCATCATGGCGGTGATCAGCGACATGAAACTGCCGACGGTGGTTTTGTCATTGGCTGCCTGTTGCAGCGCAATTGCCATGATGATGGCGAGCGCGAGCGCGACGAAGAACTGTGCCAGCGGCCCCTGGCCGGACGAGACGACGGTGCTGCGGATATTGAGGCGACGCTGGGCGCGCACAGCCTGGTCGAAACGTTCGGCTTCGTAGTCGTGACCGCCGAAGATCTTGATGATCTTCTGGCCTTCGATGGCTTCCTGCAGCACCTGAGTGATCTGCCCCTGGGATTCCTGCACACCCCGCGCGAGGCGGCGCAGCCGGCGACTGAAGGCCTGGACCGAGAAAAAGACGAAGGGCACCATGCTGAAGGTGATCAGCGTCAGGCGCCAGTCGAGATAGAGCAACCAGCCGAGCAGCCCGAGGACGGTAATGCTGTCGCGAATCAGGGTCGTGACGGCGCTGGTGGCGGCGCTGGCGACGTTATTGACGTCGTTGGAGACGCGCGACATCAGATGCCCGGAAAGCTGCGATGCGAAGTAGACATTGGGCAGACGCAGAATGCGCGTGAACATCTGGTTGCGCAACGCCGTGATCACATTATTGGCAATCCAGCTCATGCCGTAGTCGGAGAGAAAGCCGAAGACTGCGCGTGCCACGAAGATGCCGATGATGGCAAGGGGATACAGCAGCCAGCCCCAGGCGCCGCCCTTGGCCGAGAAACCATCGTCCAGCATGATCTTCATCAGCATGGGGAACGAGGATTCAGCAGCGGCCGCACCTACCATGCACAGGATGGCGAGTGCGAACACCTTCCAGTAGGGCCGTACATAACTCAGGAGGCGTAAATAGAGCTGTTTGCTTTGCATGCGGGGAGGATAGGCGCGGCGGGCGCCGGCGGCCGGAACAAGGGCAGGCCACGATTATAGCGTGGCCTGCCCTTGTCCCCGTTCTCAGGCCTGGACGTGTTCTGCGATCAGCCGCAGCAGCTCGTCTTCGTCGTATGGCTTGCCGAGATAGTGGTTGACGCCGATCTCGGTCGCGTAGTTGCGATGCTTTTCCGCCGTGCGCGAGGTGATCATGATGATCGGCACCGCCTTGAGGCGGGCATCGGCGCGCACATTGCGGGTCAGGTCGAAACCGTCCATGCGCGGCATTTCGATGTCGACCAGCATGACGTTCGGCACCAGTTCCACCATCTGTTCGAGCGCATCGATACCATCCTTGGCGGTGACGACGCGGTAGCCCGAACGCTCCAGCAGGCGGCCCGTGATCTTGCGCACGGTCAGCGAGTCGTCGACCACCAGAATGGTGGGCAATTCTGCAGCCGCTTCCGCCGGCGCCGTCGAGGCGGGTGCCTGCGGCACGCTGCGCGGGCGGTGGCCGGACAGCGCAATCGGATTGATGATCAGCGCGATCTCGCCATCACCGAGCACGGTGGCGCCGACGATACCTGGTACGCGTGCGAGTTGCGGGCCGATATTCTTGACCACGACTTCCTGGTTGCCGAGCAGGGCATCGACTTCCAGCGCAATCTGCTGCGCGCCGGCACGCAGCAGCATCAGCCAATGGCGCCTAGCTGGTTCCGGCTGGGCGCCGTACATGCCGAGCAGTTGCGGCAGATAGTGATAGGCGTAGTGCTCGCCCTGCCACTCGGTGCTGCCGCTCTTGCGCACGGTTTCGATGGCGGCGGGCTTGAGCTCGCTCACCTGGGCCACCATGCCGGCCGGGAGAATGTAGGTACGCAAGCCGACGCGCACCAGCACGCCCTGGGCGACGGCCAGCGTCAGCGGCAGGTAGATGCTGAAGCGCGAGCCCTTGCCCATGGCGGTGCTGACCTCGATACGCCCGCCGAGGTTCTGCACTTCGCTCTTGACCACATCCATGCCGATGCCGCGGCCGGCGAGCGCCGTCACCTCGGTCATGGTGGAGAAGCCGGGCGTGAAGATCAGTTCGATCAGCGCCTGCTCGTCGAGCATGTCGCTGGCACCGATCAGGCCGCGGGCTTCGCCGGTGGCGCGGATACGCTCGAAGTCGAGGCCGCCGCCGTCATCCGCCAGCACGATGGCGATTTCGTTGCCGGTCTGCGTGAGGCTTACGGTGACTTCGCCGACTTCGTTCTTGCCGGCCGCCTTGCGCGCGCCTCCTTCTTCAAGGCCGTGAGCGATGGCGTTGCGAAGCAGATGTTCGATCGGGCCGATCATGCTGTCCAGCACGGAACGGTCGAGCTCGGTCTGCGCCCCGCGGATGTCGAGGTTGGCGCGTTTGCCCGTGTCCTTCGAAGCCTGTCGGACGATGCGATAGAGGCGATCGGCCACCGAGTTGAAGGGCACCATGCGTACGCTCATGAGCGACTGTGACAGTTCGCGATTGAGGCGTGCCTGTGCGACCAGTGCCGCATCGGTGTTTTCCAGATTGCGCAGCAGGTTGTGCTGCACCGTCGATACGTCGTTCACACTTTCCGCCATCAGGCGGGTCAGCTCCTGGAAGCGCGTGAAGCGGTCGAATTCGAGCGGATCGAAGGCGGCGCTGTGCTCGCTGGTCTGGGCCTGCTGCGATTGCATTTGCGACTCGGCCTGGATTTCAATTTCGCGCAACTGGTTGCGCAGGCGAATGACGTTCTCGGTGAGATCAAGCAGCGATTCCTTGACCGTACGAATTTCGCCTTCGATACGCGAACGCGTGATGGCGATTTCACCCGAATTGTTGACCAGATCGTCGACGAGATTTGCGCGGACGCGCAGGATATTGCCTCCGCTTGTGTCATGCACGATTTCTGCAGTCGGCTGGTCGATCGCGGACAGCGTGGCGGTGGGATGCGCGGCGCCATCAGCGCCTTCCGTTGCCGCAGCGGCAACAGCCGGCTCCAGTGCAGGTTCGCCGCGGGCGAGACGGTCAAGCATGTGCGCGGCACGGTCATAGGCCGCATCCAGCGTATCGATCAGACCGCCTTGTGCGCCAAGATGCAGACCGTGCTCGGCGCGCGTTTCCATGGCGTGCAGCAGTTCGCCCAGGGTCATTGCACCCGCCATGCGGGCGCTGCCCTTGAGCGTATGCAGCAGGCGCTGCAACTGCTCGCCGGAGGACTTGTCGGCCGGATTGTGGCGCCAGTCGCGCAAGGCAGCGCCGAGGCCCTGCATCAGGTCGGTGCTTTCCTCAAGGAATATGGGCAACAGTTGCGGGTCGATTTCGTCGTCAAGCAGCGTGAATTCAAGTTCCTCGACCACGCCGCTGACGGATAGCTCGACGGCGGGCTTGGGGAGCGTGAGCGGGACCTGCGTTTCGCGCGGCACCATTTCCGGGGAGGCTTGCAATGGCGCCTCGGCATCGATGACCTCGGCCGGAGGTATCTCCACCAGCGATTCGGCATCCCCGGTTTCTTCCGATGGAGCAAGCGCATGCAGCGCGGCTTCGAGGCCTGCGTCGCTGGCGGGCATGCGGCGCCCGGCGATTGCGCCGACCATGCCGTCGATGGCACCGATGGCACGCGCGATGACCGTTCTATCCTCGAATGAAATCGGCTGGACGGCCTTGACGTAACGGGTCAGGGCATCTTCCAGTGCACTGACGAGCGTATGAACGGGCGCAATGCCGACCGTTGCGGAAATGCCCGTCAGCGTGTGAGCGGCGCGGATCAGCGGCTCCGACGGCATGCCGTCAAGCGCTGAAAACTCCTCCTGCAGCGCGGCGACATGGCCGCGCGCTTCGCCCACGTAGGTATCAAAAAGCATGGGCGTCAGCGACAGGGGGCCGATTTCGACCATGGCCTGCGCGCTCGGGAACTCGATCACCTTGGCGCCGTTGCCGCCTGTACTGGCCGGCGTCTCCTCCTCCGTCAGCTCGTCCGCTGCAGGCGTCGCGACGTCCTCGTCGGGCTCGCCCGACAGCAGTCGCTGACAATGCGCCTGCAAGGGGGCGGTATCGGGCGCGCTGACTTCACCTTTTTCGAGAGCTGCCACCCAATGGCTGAACACGGTCTGAGCTTCTTCCAGCATGCGCATCAGCGCGGGTGTGCCGTCGGTTTCCTGTTGCAGCCAGTGGTTCATCACCTGTTCCACGGCCCAGGCGGTTTCGCCGAGTTCGTTGAGACCGACCATGCGGCCGCTGCCCTTCAAGGTATGGAAGCTGCGGCGTATGGTGGTCAGCGCTTCGAAGTCGTGGGGGTCGCGGTCGGCAATCGGCAGTGTTTCCGCCAGCGTTCCCAGCACTTCTTCGGCTTCTTCCAGGAAGATGCTCAGCAGTTCGGCATCGAGTACCTCGCTGCTGGCATTGGCCAGACGCATGGTTTCTTCGGACGGGGCAATGATCTCCGGCGTTTCGACCAGCGTGGCGATGACTTCCTCGATGACCGGGCTGGAAGCATTGTCGTCGAGTGCAGCAATGGCGGTGTTGAGCTGCTGCTCCAGGCCTTCATCGGCAATCAGTTGCGCGTCTTCGCGCAGCGTTTCAAGCTGCTGCTTCAGTTCGCCGCGAATCTCGTTGTCTTCCGGCTTTTCGCGCAGAGCGCCGATCAATGTCTGGGTCAGGCGCTTGTTGATGTCGAGGCTGGCCTCGATGGTTTCGTCTTCCTGCGCGGCGTTCTTCGGATTGAGAATGGCGTCAAGATTGGCCGGGCCGTGGCGCAATTGCTCGACGAAGAAGCCGAGCGCCGACAGTTTGCTGGCGACCTCCTCGAAGTCCTCCTGCCGTACCTCGGTGGCAGATTCGAAGCCCCTGATCTTGAGGTCGCATTCATGCAGCAACGCTGCCGCGCTCTCCTGCCCGAGCACGGCCAGCGCGCCGCCGACCTGATCGAGCGGCTTGCGCAGGGCGGCCAGGCCGTCTTTCTGGGCGGGGTTGCGGAAGAATGCGTCGAGCGCTTGTTCGATGGTGGCCAGGTTGGCGGTAATCTCACGCACCACCTGGGCCATCAGTAGGCGCTCCTGCGCCTTGCGGGCGATGTCGTCGAGCTGCGGTACAGCGAGCGCTTCCAGCGATTCGCCGCGGTCAAGGGCAGCCAGGCGCGCTACCGTGGCGTCGACCTGGGTCGGGAAATCGGCACCCAGGGCCGGGTAGCTGGACATGCCGCTCTCGGCCAGCAACAGGGCGGTGGCCATTTCGATGGCCACCGTTTCGTCCTGCCGCAGCGGATCCTTGCGCAGCGTTTCCGCAATATTGCTGATGCCGTTGACGAGATTGCTGAAACCCTCGTGACCCAGTTGCACGGCCAGCACGCAGGCTTCGTCGATGCGCTGATGGAAGCGCGGCAGCGCGGCGGCCGTGCCCGAGCTGAAACGGTTCCAGTCGTCCTTTGCGTTGCCGAGCAGATCCCGAAGCTGGGCAACGATGGGGCGCTTGGATTCGTCGTCGGCAGCACCCTCGTTCTTCGGCAACTGCTGATCGAGCTGAAATGCGGCGCGCACGCATTCGAGATGCTCGCTGCCGCCGGGGGCGATGGCGATCTGGTACAGCACGTCGCGCAGCAGGCGTTCGGCGATGGTGGTCGAGCCTTCGATCAACTTGCGGATCTGCACGTCGAGGCGCGCATTGAGCTTGCGTATCGGCGCGTTGTCCGCCTTGATGCTGGCGTCATGCAACGCATCGACCAGACCGAGCGCTGCCCACCACAAGGTGCGCCGCGCCGGCTGGGTTTGCGTCGATTCGATCCGGTCGATTGCGGCGCGCATGTCGGAAAGACCATCGGCATTGCCGCGCAGCCACTTGAGCAGGCCGCGCTGATAACTCATGCGCGCCGTCTTCAGGTGCTTGCCCAGTTCGTCCGGCGCCTGCACGGGCGGTTCGCTGTCGCGCTTGGGCGGACGCAGACTGAGGTCGGGATAGAAGAGGTCGGACTCGGGCGGCGTCGGTTGGCCGCGCAGGGTTTGCAGCTTGCTGTAGTGCGGATACAGCTTCAACGGCTGATCGGGGTTGCCGGCGACCAGATCGTCCAGATAGTGGCGTATGGTGAACAGGCCCTGCTCCGCAGCCTCGGCCACCTCCGGGGTGTATTCGATTTCCCCGGCCTCGATCGCGGCGAACAACTGCTCCAGCGCTTCCGAGTACTGGGTCACGCCGTCGAGGCCGACGATGGCGAGCGCGCCATGCGCTTGGTGCAGGTGCGCTGCGGCCTGACTGACGACGGCCTTGTCACCACCGGGATCGCCGCGCAGCAAGTCGCCGGCGCGATCCAGCGCGAGATCAATCTCGCCCTTGACCCAGGTCAGCGGGCCGATATCCACAGAGTTTGTATTCATCACACCTTGAAGCCTGCAACCGAGCCCTTGAGTTCGCTGGCGAGTTCGGAGAGCTCACCGATGGACACGGCGGTCTGGCGCGTGCCGGTAGTCGTCTGTTCGGTAATCTGCAGAATGTTCTGCATCAGCTTGGCCACGTCGGTTGCTACGGAGGCCTGCTTTTCCGTGTCGCCGGAGATGGATTCGATCAGGTCGGCAAGGTTCTGCGACACCTTGGAAATTTCTTCCAGCGCCTGACCCGCAGCGTCGGAAAGCTGGGCTCCTTCGACCACGTTCTGCGTCGAGTTTTCCATGGCGGACACGGCATCGTGCGTGTCGGTCTGAATGGTCTTCACAATTGCCGCGATCTGCTTGGTTGCTTCGGCGGAGCGTTCGGCGAGGCGCTGCACTTCTTCCGCAACCACCGTGAAGCCTCGACCCGCTTCGCCGGCGGAGGCGGCCTGGATGGCGGCGTTCAGCGCCAGCACGTTGGTTTGTTCGGTAATGTCGGAAATCAGTTCCACGATTTCGCCGATCTCCTGCGAGGATTCGCCGAGACGCTTGATGCGCTTCGAGGTTTCCTGGATCTGCTGGCGGATTTCGTTCATGCCCTTGATCGAGTTCGTCACCGCGGCGGAACCCTTCTGCGCGGCGGCCAGTGCGTTCAATGCCACGCGCGCCGATTCGCCGGCGTTGGCGGAAACGTTGGTCATCGACTGGGCCATGGACAGCACCGAGCTGTTGGCGGAGCGGATTTCCTGCGACTGGGTTTCGGTAGCGGCCAGCAGCTCGTCGGTGGTCTTCTGCGCAGTTTCGGAAGCGGCAGCCACGCGTCCGGCGGCGTCGTTGATTCGCTTCACCAGCACGGACAGTTCTTCAATCGTGTAGTTCACTGAGTCGGCGATGGCGCCGGTGATGTCTTCAGTCACGGTGGCGCGTATGGTCAAGTCGCCGTCGGCGAGGTCGCCCATCTCGTTCATCAGGCGCAAAATCGCGTCCTGGGAGGCGTTACGTTCGGTTTCCGCCTGCATCCGCAGCGATTCGGATTCAGCGTTACGCTCGGCGGCTTCCTCATTGAAGATCTTTACGACGACGACGAGCAAGGCCAGCACCAGGGAGCCGAAGATGGCGAACAGCGCGGTGTACATCGCACGTTGGTCGACCTGGGCGATGAAGGCCGCCAGCACCGTTTCGGTGGCCGCGTTGAGGGCGGTGATATCCGTCAGCAAGCGGGTGGCGCCGTTGCGGCTCTTGGTGAAGGCGGCCATGTCGGCGGGCAGCGCGGTGAGCAGGATGCGAGCGGCATTGCCGAACTCACTGTTTTCCCCCTTGCCGACGACAAACTCCAACTGCATGCGCAAGTCCTTGGCCATTGCCACAGCGGTTGCGTCGTCGATGGTGTTGGGCGACGCCAGTTGGCTGGCAATACGCAGCAGGTGATCGCCCTGATTGTTCCAGCCATTCTTGGCGTTTCCTTCGGACACGAAACGTGCCATCCCTTCGTAGACTTTCTGGTTGTCCAGCAAGTCCTTGAGACGCGCATCGATTTTCTTCCATTCCTCCTGCAGTTTGCTGATGGGCGCCGCAGCGCCTTCGCCTGCGGAGCGGATTTTGACGCCCTCGAATTCGCCGCCCTTGGACAGGATGCTCAGGTTCTCGGCGAACTGGGAGCGCGCAAATTTCAATTCATTGAAGCTGTTGCCTCGCCCGGTCTGGGCCACGGCTGCAGTCTGCGTGAGCTGGTAGGAGGTGACCTTCAATTGATGGCCGATATTGATACGCGTGTCGTCGGCGAGGTCGGCCTTGCCGTTCACATATCCCAGGACCAACATGACGGTCAGCGTGATCAGGAACAGGCCGCCGAAGAATTTGAGCTGGCGGCTGAACTGGATTTTCTGCTTCTCGATCGTTTCTGCGCTGAGGGCAGGCGAGCCGTCCTCCTTCGCGGGCCGGCCCGGCAGATTGAGGGAGGGCAGTTTGAGAGTGAACGCCATAGCTATCTCCAGTAGCACGCCTTCTTCAGGCGCTTGATATCACAGAGCAATGTCAAGAAAAGCCGGATCCTGCAACAATTGGGTCAGGGCAATATGCAACCAGTGGTTGCCCTGTTCGTCCTGGTAGGCGGCATCGATCCATGGGGCGGTCGGTGCGCCTGCAGGACGATCGGCAGCGTGCAGGGTGTTCATCGGACGCAAACCTTCGATGCTTTCCACCAGCAGCGCGCTGTTGATGCCGTGGCGCGCGCCGATCAGCAGCAGGCGCGCGCGCTCGCTGCGCGGCGTGGGGGCGGCGCCGGCGAATTGTGCGAAATCAACCACTGCGTGCAGGCCGCCGCGGATATTCGCCATGCCCGCAAACCAGGGTTGTGTCAGCGGTACCGGGCTGAGCACGGGCAAGGGTACGACTTCGCCCGAATCCGGCAATTCCAGCAGCCAGTGCCGTGCGCCGGCGCGGAAGCCGAGCATGGGGGGCGTGGTCTCGCCGCGCTTGGCTGATAGCAGCCGCGCGGAGAGATTTTCCTGGAAGTCGCGCAGGCTCAGGCGTTTGGCCATCGAGTCGTCCGCTTAGAGGGTGGCCAGCTTGGCCAGCAGGGCCGCGCCGTCGACCGGCTTGACCATGTAATCGAGTGCGCCTTGGCGCATGCCCCAGATCTTGTCGGTTTCCTGGTCCTTGCTGGTGCACATTATGACCGGAATGTGCTTGGTGGCTTCGTCGCGCGAGATGGTGCGCGTGGCTTGATAGCCGTTCATGCCCGGCATGACGACGTCCATCAGGATCAGATCGGGCAGTTCGCGCTTAGCAGCAGCGACGCCCTCTTCGCCGTTGTTGGCGGTGACGATGCTGTAGCCCTTGCCTTCGAGCAGGGTCGTGAGCACATGGCGCTCGGTGGCGGAGTCGTCGACGATGAGAATTTTCTTGATCGGCATTGCTGTTCCTTCAGGTAAAACGGACTGACAAAACTAGGTATTGCGGGCGTGGGCGGCGACAGTACTCAGCAGGCTGTCCTTGGTGAAGGGCTTGGTGAGGTATTCGTCGGAGCCGACCATGCGGCCGCGGGCGCGGTCGAACAAGCCATCCTTGGAAGACAGCATGACAACCGGCGTGGCCGCGAAGCGCGGGTTTTTCTTGATCAGCGCACAGGTCTGATAGCCATCCAGACGCGGCATCAGGATGTCGCAGAAGACGAGGTCGGGCTGGTGGTCGGCGATCTTGGCCAGTGCATCGAATCCGTCCTCGGCGAGAACGACCTGGCACCCGGCCTGCACCAGGAAAATTTCCGCACTTTTGCGGATCGTGTTCGAGTCATCGATGACCATGACCTTCACACTGTTCAGACTGCGTGTTTCACTCACCTGCTGCCCACCCCTAATGATAGAAACAGAGAATGTTCTACTTCTTATTCGCAGACGCCGTTTGACTACGACGTTTTAAAACACTGCGCTTTCCGTTTTCGGACAAAACCGAAGGCGATTCCCGTCTTTTGATTGCAGCAATCATACGCAGACCCGGGCTGATAAGGCAATCTTATTATCTATATTTTGACCATTTCAAAGTCTTCTTTGCGCGCGCCGCATTCCGGACAGGTCCAGTTCGGGGGCAGGTCGTCCCAGCGGGTGCCGGGCGGAATGCCCTCGTCGGGCAAGCCGGCGGCTTCGTCATAGATAAAGCCGCAGATCAGGCACATCCACTTGTGAAACTCGTTGCTGCTCATGGTCTTTCTCAGGTTTCGGTTAGAATGGCTGCACTATACCGCAGTGCTGGTACCGAGATGGGCATTCCTCTTTGGTTGCGGTGCAGCAATTTGCCTTTAGGGCACACTTTTCACCGTTGCCATGAGCACAGCGCCTGTTTCCTCTCCTCCTAGCCCGCCTGTCGTACTGAGTTTTGCGGCGTCCGATCCTACCGGCGGCGCCGGCATTCAGGCCGACCTGCTGTCCATTGCCGGCATGGGTTGTCATCCGCTTTCGGTCATCACGGCCATTACGGTGCAGGACACCACGGGCGTCGAGGATGTGCTGCCGATTGACGCTGGCTGGGTCGAGGATCAGGCGCGGGCCGTCCTTGAAGACATGCCTGTGGCGGCCTTCAAGATCGGTGTGCTGGGCAGCGTCGAAAACATTACGGCGATTGCCGAGGTGGTGGCCGACTACCCCGACATTCCGCTGGTCTTCGATCCGGTATTGGCTTCAGGTCGCGGCGATCAGTTTTCCAACGAGGAAATGGTCGATGCCATCATCGAGCTGCTGTTGCCGCAAACGACCATTCTCACGCCGAACAGCCTTGAGGCCCGCCGCCTGGCCGAGATTGACGACGATGCCGGCGTTCCCGATTTGCCTGAGTGCGCGCGCCGTCTGCTCGGCGCCGGTTGCGAATATGTGCTCGTGACCGGGACGCATGAAAACACCGCGCAGGTCGTGAATACGCTGTATGGCAGTCATGGCGTGGTGCGCGCCGACCGCTGGGCGCGGCTGCCCGGCAATTACCACGGTTCCGGCTGTACCTTGGCCTCCTCGATTGCGGCTGCTTTGGCACAGGGCTTGTCAATCGAGCAGGCCGTTCAGGAGGCGCAGGAGTTCACCTGGAAGAGCCTCGCGGCCGGTTTCCGGCCCGGCATGGGGCAGCACATTCCCGATCGCTTTTTCTGGGCACGCAAGAAAACTTCCGAATAGCAGCTAGGTCTTCAATGAGTCAGACTTCTTCCCAGCAAGCCTGTTTGCGCGGCCTGTATGCCGTGACCCCAGATGATCCGCTGTTGCCGCGTCTGTCGGCGCTGGTGCACGCAGCGCTGGCCGGCGGCGTCAAGGTCGTGCAGTACCGCAACAAGGTGGCACCGCCGCCGCTGTTCCGCGCTCAGGCGGCCGAACTGCTGCGTATCTGCCGCGCTCATGGTGCGCTGCTGATCGTCAACGACAATCCCGAGATTGCGGCTGACATAGGCGCTGACGGCGTGCATGTCGGGCGCGAAGACGGCGGCGCGGCGCGCGCACGCGCCATCGTCGGCCCCGGCCGCATCATCGGCGTGTCGTGCTACGACGAACTCGGCATTGCCGAACGCGCGCTCGCCGAAGGCGCCGATTATGTGGCTTTTGGCGCCATGTTTGCTTCCAGCGTCAAGCCGGAAGCGGTGACGGCCCCGCTCGGCTTGCTGACCGAGGCCAAGGCGCGTTTCGGCGTGCCAGTGTGCGCCATCGGCGGCATCAGGACCGACAATGTGCAGTCGTTGATAACCGCCGGCGCCGACATGGCGGCGGTCATCACCGATCTGTTCGATGCACCGGATATCGCGGCGCGAGCCCGTACCTATCAGGACATGTTCAAGGTTTCCGTATGAGCAAGAACGACGAACTCTTCAAGCGTGCCCAGGCGCACATTCCGGGCGGCGTCAATTCGCCGGTACGTGCCTTCGGCTCGGTCGGCGGCACGCCGCGTTTCTTTGCCCACGGCGAAGGCGCTTATGCCTGGGATGCGGACGGCAAGCGTTATATCGACTACGTCGGCAGCTGGGGCCCGCTGATCCTCGGCCATGCGGACCCGGATGTGGTCAAGGCGGTGCAGGACGCGGCCGCGCTGGGCTTGTCCTTCGGCGCGCCGACCGAACGTGAAATCGAGCTGGCCGACCTGCTGGTCAAGCTGGTGCCCAGCATGGACATGGTGCGCCTCGTGTCCTCGGGTACCGAGGCGACCATGAGCGCGATTCGCCTCGCGCGCGGCCATACCGGCCGCGACGTGATCGTCAAATTCGAGGGCTGCTACCACGGCCATGCCGACAGCCTGCTGGTCAAGGCTGGTTCAGGCATGCTGACTTTCGGCAATCCGTCCTCGGGCGGCGTGCCGGCCGATCTGGCCCAGCACACGCTGGTGCTGGATTACAACGATGCGCAGCAGTTGCGTGATGCCTTCGCCAAGCATGGCGACAAGATCGCTTGCGTCATCGTCGAGCCGGTCGCTGGTAATATGAACCTGATTGCGCCGAAGCCCGAGTTTCTGCAAAGCATGCGCGAGCTATGCACGCAATACGGCTCGGTGCTGATCTTCGACGAGGTTATGACAGGTTTCCGTGTCGGCCTCACCAGCGCCCAAGGCCGCTTCGGCATCACGCCCGATTTGTCGACCTTCGGCAAGATCGTCGGCGGCGGGATGCCGCTCGGCGCCTTCGGCGGTCGTCGCGAGATCATGGAAAAGATCGCGCCGCTCGGGCCCGTCTATCAGGCCGGCACCTTATCCGGCAATCCGCTCTCGGTGGCCGCGGGCCTGGTCACGCTGGCAAAAATACAGGCGCCCGGCTTCTACGAAGCCCTGTCCGACAAGGCGCGCGGTTTGTGCGAAGGCCTGGAGGCCATGGCGCGCCGGCACGGCATCGCCTTTTCCGCGCAGTCGGTGGGCGGTATGTTCGGCATTTACTTCGCGGCCGAGGCGCCGACGTCCTATGCCGAGGTGATGAAGGCGGACAAGGCGGCTTTCAACCAGTTCTTCCATGCCATGCTGGAAAAGGGCGTGTACCTGGCGCCTTCGGCCTTCGAAGCGGGCTTCGTTTCTATCGTGCATAGTGAAGCCGACATCGCGGCCACGGTGGTTGCCGCCGACGAGATCTTCAACGGGCAGCGCTGACGCTCCCGAGCACGCAAAAACAAGGGCACCGCGAGGTGCCCTTGTTGTTTCAAGAGGGGCTTAGCGCAGCCAGCCCTTCTTGCGGAAGTACCAGAGCGGCAAGGCGACCGATACGATCATCACGCCGATGGCGAAGGGATAGCCGTAATCCCAGTTCAGCTCGGGCATGGCCTGGAAGTTCATGCCGTAGATGCTGGCGATCAGCGTCGGCGGCAGCAGGGCGACCGAGGCCACCGAGAAGATCTTGATGATCTTGTTCTGGTTGATGTTGATGAAACCGACGGTCGCATCCATCAGGAAGTTGATCTTGCCGAAGATGAAGGCGGTGTGGCCGTCCAGCGACTCGATGTCGCGCAGGATCTGGCGCGCATCCTCATGCTGGTCGGGAGCGAGGATGCGGCCGCGCATCAGGAAGGACAGCGCGCGGCGCGTGTCCAGCACGTTGCGGCGAATGCGCCCGTTCAGGTCTTCTTCCTTGGCGATGTCGGCAAGGATGACGGCGGCCACATCGTCGGTCACGTTGGGCGAGAGCACTTTCTTGCCGACGGCTTCGAGCTCGGCATAGACATCCTCCAGCGCGTCGGCGGAGTATTCGACGTCGGCGGCATAGAGGTCGAGCAGCACGTCGCGGCCTTCCGACACATAGCCGGGCTGGATGCGCGCGCGCAGCCGCTGCAAGCGGAACACCGGCAACTCTTCGCCACGCACCGAGAACAGGAGGTTCTGGTGAATGATGAACGCGACCGGGACGTTGCGCGACTCGCCCTCGCGGTCAAGCAGGAAGTCCGAGTGCAGATGCACTTCGCCGTTGTCCTCGATATAGAAGCGCGCCGATTCTTCCAGGTCGGTGAGATCGTCGGTTTCCGGCAGTACGAGGCCGAAAATTTCCTCCACCCACTGGCGTTCCAGTTGGCTAGGGGCGATCAGATCGACCCAGATGGGCCTGGTTGCGGCCAGGTCCCCGCGATTCTCGATGGGGATCTGGCGCAGACGACCGTTGTTCAGTTCGAAGGCGTTGAGCATGATGGGGCGGCGCTGATAAGGCTGACTGCCGGCGAGCGTTTCGCGCACGGCGTCAGAGAGTTCATTCAATATCTCCTCCCCGCGTTCGGAGCCGATCAGCTCCCAGACCAGCAGGCCATCGTCCTGCGGCAACGCTTCAAGGATGCGGGCAATACGGGCCGAGGACATCAATCCCAGGCGATGCTTCAGCTCGTTCAGGTGCTGCTTGTGAACGAGATTTTCGACCAGTTCGTGGCGCGGCATATCCTGGCGGTGAACCAGGTTCTCCACCCGTTTTTGCCGCGCGAGCACTTCCTGCACCGCGCGCAGATCGAGCTGCAGCGTGGCGGGGTCGTCTTCGACAAGGGTGACGGGGGTGTCGCTCATGGCCTTCCTAATCTCTGCGGGCGCCATTGTAGGCGATTGGCGCTTATTCCCCTAGACCTGTTTGCAGGGCGGGTAAGCGCTTGTTGCATGTCAGGGCGTTGTCAGCGCCGGAGCGCGAAAAGATTGGCCAGCGCCCGCAGCATGATCTGCAGATCCAGCCGCAGCGACCAGTGCCGCAGATATTCCAGATCGTGGCTGACGCGTGCCTTCATGTGATCAAGCGACTTTTCGCCGCCGCGCACACCGTTGATCTGCGCCCAGCCGGTGATGCCGCTGCGCACGCGGTGGCGGACCAGGTGGCCCTTGACGATGCGCCGGTAGATTTCATTGTGCGCCTTGGCGTGCGGACGCGGGCCGACCATGCTGAGGCGACCCTGGATCACATTGATCAGGCGCGGCAGTTTTTCGATCTGTGTGCGACGCAGAAGGCGGCCGAGCTCGTTGTTGGGCGGCGCCTTGTCGCCGAGCTCGGTTTCCTGCGGGCCGGGCTCGGTGGCGCGCAATGCGTAGAGCCGGATTTCCCGGCCGTCCAGGCCGAAGCGATGCTGGACGACGAAAGCAGGGCCGCGCGAAACCAGTTTGACGGCGATGCCGGCAACGACGATCAGCGGCAGCACGAGCGCGAAAAGCACTGCAGCCAGCGCGATGTCGATGAGACGCTTGCAAACCCCGGCCAGGCTGGCAAACGGCGATTCGAGCATCGCCACGACCGGCGCATCGCCGACGACATCGCACCAGCCGCGCAGCAGGTCGGCGACCAGCGCATCGGGAACGTAATAGACCTCGGTATCGGTATGCCGCAAATTTTCCAGCACATTGCCGATGCGCGATTGGGCCGACAGGGGCAGGGTGATGTACACGACGTTCGCGTTGCCGGCGGCGATATAGGCCGGCAAGTCGGTCAGGGGGCCGAGGATAGGCAGTTCCTGATCGATGCGCTCGCCATGCCTGTCGTCGAAGAAGCCCATGACCCGGGTGGCGCCGTAGGGATTGCTGAGCAGTTGCTCTCCCAGCCGCGAGCCGACATCGCCGGCACCCGCGATCACGGCGATGCGACTGTTGCCGTCGAGGTCGATGAGCAGGGGCGCCAGGCCGCGCAGCAGGGCATGCAGGCCGAGCTGCATCAACGGCGCCAGCCACAGCCAGCTGCGCAGCACGGTGGATTCGAGTATGGGTGATGTGCCGGTCAGGAGGGAAAGCAACTGGCTGCCGCCGATCAACACCAGCGCCAGTACCAGCCAGCCCGACAATATGCTGCGCGCGACCGCGACGAAAGGAATGCGCAGATAGGCCGGTGCGGGGTAGGTCAGCATGAGCAGCAGGGCCGATAGCCACCACCAGTGCATTTCAGACGGCAGGCCGGCGCGCAGCACCAGCAGCCACAGGGTGCCGATGATGGCGACAGGGTCCAGCAGCGCCTCGGCCGAAGACAGCGGATGGCGCCAGGACAGGGACATGCCCAGCATGCGGCGCAGTACCGCCGTGCGATAAGCCGGCAGGTCGGAAAGCGAGGTGTCAGGAGCGGCGTTCATCAGGCGGATGATAGCAGCGGGCCTATTGCGGCACGGTTGCGTAGTACATGCGACCGAGGATCAACTGGGTGCGGCCGTTGAGATAGCCCGAGTACGGATTCTTCTCGAAGCGGCGCGGCGCCGGCAGCATCACGGCGAGGCGCGCCGCCTGTTCCGGTCCGAGGCGGGCCGCCGTGGTGCCGAAGTAGCGCTTGGCTGCGGCTTCCGCGCCGAAGATGCCTTCGCCCCATTCGACCACGTTGAGATAGACCTCAAGGATGCGGCGCTTGTCCCACAGCGTTTCGAGCATCAGCGTGATGACGGCCTCCTGCGCCTTGCGCCAGGGCGTCTTGCTGGCCGAGAGAAACAGGTTCTTGGCAAGCTGCTGTGAAATGGTGGAGCCGCCGGCGACGATGCGCCCCTTCTTTTCGTTCTTTTCCATCGCCTTCTGGATGCCTTCCCAATCGAAGCCCTCATGGTCGATGAACTTGTCATCTTCGGCGGCGACGACGGCGCGCTTGAGATGGACGGAGATCTTTTCATACGGCTGCCATTGGTGCCTGAGTTCGTAGTTCGGGTTCTTTTCCCGGAGCTCGGCCAGCCGCAACTCCATGAAGCTGGTCATGCCGGGCGTGACGAAGCGCCACCAGGCAACCCAGCCCAGGTACCAGAGCTGCATCAGCAGAATGAAAAGGACCAGCAGCGCCAGGCCGCGCTTGGTCCAGCGCCAGAGCGCTCCGGGCAGTCGCCTCATCCGGCGCGCAGGGCCTGCATGACGGGCAGGGTCTCCGGGCGCACGCCGCGCCAGATACAGAACGATTCCGCCGCCTGCTCGACCAGCATGCCGAGGCCGTCCGCAATCTGCGCGCCGGCAGCGCATGCTTGCCGCATGAAGGGCGTTTCGCGACCGTACACCATATCGTAGCCCAGGGCATGCTCGGCGAAGATGCCTGCCGGCAGGTCTAGCGGCGTATCGGAAAGCCCCGCCGACGTGGCGTTGACGACGACATCGAACTGCTGTCCGGCGAGGCTCTCGAAACCGCCGCCATCGAGACGGCCCGGGAGGACATCGGGCAGCGCAGTGAACTCGTCGACAAGCGCAATGGCCTTCGCCGCCGTGCGGTTGGCCACATACAGCCGCGCCGGCCCTTCCAGCAAGAGCGGGAGAATGACGCCGCGTGCCGCGCCGCCCGCACCGAGCAGCAATATCCGCTTGTCGTGCAGGCTGCGACAGAGGTTGGCGGTGATGTCGCGCACCAGCCCGGCGCCATCGGTGTTGTCGCCGAAGATGGCGCCATTCGTGTCGAAGCGCAGGGTGTTTACGGCGCCGGCAGCTGCGGCCCTTGCGCTCAGTTGAGTGGCAAGGCGGAAGGCCTCTTCCTTGAAGGGGACCGTGACATTGGCGCCGCGGCCGCCCGCTGCCATGAAGGCGCGCACCGACCCGGCGAAGCCGTCGAGCGGCGCCAGCAGGGTGCCGTAGTCGATATCTTCAGCCGTCTGTGCGGCAAACAGGGCGTGAATACGCGGCGATTTGCTATGCGCGACAGGATTGCCGATCACCACATAACGGTCAACGGAACGATCGCTCATTATTGAGTTTGCAGACGGTCAGCGCTGGTGAAGGACCATACGCGCGAGATAACGAGAATGTCGGCCTTGCGGCGTATGGCTTCCGGAAACACGGCATACGGCGCCGCCATCTGCACGATGCGCTTGGCGGCCGCATCGAGCTCCTTGTGGCCGGACGAGCGGGTGATCTCGACGCTGTCGAGGGTGCCGTCGGCGCGGATGGACACCGAGAGCGTAAGATTTCCGTAGAGCTTGCCTCGTGCAGCTTCCGGATAATTGAGATTGCCGATGCGTTCGACCTTCTGGCGCCAGTCTTCGACATACTGCGCATCTTCCACCGCTTCCGTGCGCGCGCCGATGAACTTCTTGCGCGGCATCTTGTTGTAGGCGTCGAGATTCTGCGCAATCTGGCCTTCGAGGCGGGCAATGGCCATGGCGCTGCTGGCCAGCTCCGCGCCGCTCAGCGGTTGCGCCGCCTGCGGCTGGGGATCGCGGGTATTCCGCTCGTTGCTGACAGTTTTCCTGCTTTTGGCCTGAGTCATCAACTGGCGTTGCATGTTCTCAAGCTCGGCCACGCGGCGTTGCGCGTTGACGAGACTGTCGCCGTCCTGGGTATTGTGCGATGGCGGCAGCGGCGTGCTGGCGATGCGGTTCTGCTCGGTGTTGCCGCCGCCGTCGAGATTGGCTTGCGCGCGCGCCTGTGCGTTGCTCGGCTTCTGCGCGCTTTTGCTGTTCACCAGAATCACGTCGAGCGCCCGCTCGCTGGCCTTGCTGATGGCCTCCGGCAGCTTGAAGTGCAGGCTGAGCAGGACGGCGTGCAGCCCCAGCGACAGGGCGATCGCCAGGGTCAAGGTGCGAGAGTTCGACGGACGAGCCATGTCGGCAGAAAGCGCGGGGTTCATTAGGCGAAATTTTACCCTTCGCCGGCACTGCCCCCCAAAGCGCTAGCAGAGCCCTCATTCCCTGCCAATTCGGGGTTCGGCTCGGAGGGCAGGGCGTTGGTTTCGGTGACTTCCTCGGCGCCGACCTGCGCCGCTTCGTCCTCTTCCGCGTCCTCGATCTCGCCGTGCTCGGCCAGCGTGCTGCGGTAAGTGGCGTGGATTTCCGCATCGAGCAGGTCGATGCGGCCAATCTCCAGCTCGACGCGCGCGCCGCGATCCAGCGCCGGCAGCGAATTTATGCGCAGCACCAGCGGCAGCTCCTCCAGGCGAACCAGATTTTCACGCAACACGACGGCGCTGACGCTGCTGCGCTTTTCCTGCATCAGCCAGCGCAGGCACCAGTAGCGCTCCATGCCGCGCTGGAATTCGGCGTAGGCCGCGTAGGTCAGTTCGAAGTCGCGCAAGGCGGCCAGGAACTCCGCGTCCTTGGCCGTATAGCGCGGCGTTTCCCGGCGCAGCCAGGCGATCAGTTGCCATTGATTGATGAGGTCGATGTAGCGGCGCAGCGGCGAGCTGGCCCAGGCATAGCAGTCGACGCCGAGCCCGTCGTGCGGGGCGGCGACCGTGGTCATGCGCACCTTGCCCGATGCTTGTGCCCGGTACAGGGCGGCGATGCCCGCATCGCGCAGGGCGGCCCCCCAGCCCGCGTTGGCGGCAATCATCATTTCCGCTACCAGCATGTCGAGCGGGCTGCCGCGCGGACGTTCATCCAGACTGACCCAGCCGTGCGGATTTTCAAAGCCGGGATCGATGCCGTCGCGCTCCCAGTCGATGCGGTAGTTGTAGTCCTTCTGCGCGCGATTGGCCGAGGGCTTGCCGCGGCCGGCTTCCATCACCGTGGCGAGTTGCCACAGCAGGAACAGTTCGTCGCGATAGGGAAACTCCGCCAAGCCGCTCTTGTCACCGGCGGCGAGCGTCTCGTCGTTGAAGACCGGCTCGATATCGTGATGGCGCAGATTGGCAGCGATGTGGATGCGTTCGAGCTTCGATTCCTGCCCCTCGATGCGCAGATCGGGCGCCACGTCGAGATAGAGCGACAGCGCCGGGCAGATGCGGCCGGCGGACAGGGTGAAGGCCTCGACCACCGCGTCCGGCAGCATGGTGATCTTGTGTCCGGGCATGTACACCGTGGACAGGCGTTCGCGCGCGATGGCGCCGAGCGCATTGTCGGGGCAGACGGCCAGACCGGGCGCGGCGATGTGGATGCCGACACGCCAGCCGCCCTGCGAGCGCGGGCTTACCGACAGCGCATCGTCGATCTCGGTCGTCTGCGCGTCGTCGATGCTGAAGGCCTGGGCCTCGGACAGCGGCAGCTCGGCGTAATCGGAGAGCGTGAATTCGTGCGCCGGAAATTCCGTGCCCTTGGCGAAGTATTCGAACAGGAAGCGGCCAAACGGGTAGTCGTGACTGCCGGCGAAAGCGCCGCAGCGCGCCAGCAGCTTCGCCGGCGACAGATGTACTTCGGCGCAGGCGCTTTCAAGCGCCTTCGCTTCAAGGCGATTGCGATCGGGTTTGTACAGGAGTTGCTGCAGAACGGGCACAAATTCAGCCGGCAGCGTGCCGGCCACCAGTTCACCGCTCATGCGCTCGACCTGTTCGGCCTGCAGGCGTTTCTTTTCCAGCCCGGCCAATGCGGCCTGGAGAATATCGGGCGGCGCCTTGCGATAGCGCCCCTTGCCCTTGCGATGGAAATACATCGGCGCCGAATGCAGGCGCATCAGCACCCCGGCGGATTCGACCGGGCCGGGTTTGTCGCCCTGGTATTCGGCGGCCAGCTCCTCGAAGGCGAACTCGGCGTCGCCGCAGACTTCCCACAGAAAGGCGACGTCGATTTCCGCGGCTGCCTGCTCGGCGCGCTGCATGAGTTCGGCCGGGTTGGGCGAGGCGAAGCGCAGCAGGACATTGGCGCTCTTGACCTTGCTGCGCTTGCCGGTCGGCAGCTCGATCTGGAGCGAGGTGTTGTTGTCGGCGAGGATGCTGCCGGCCTTGAAAGCGCCGTCCTCTTCAAACAGGACATTCATGGGGATTGCTGCGGAAATGCGGTCCGAAATTATACAGCGCGAGATTCCCGGCTCAGCCCAGATCGGCGAAGTCGATGACGGCATCGAGATAGTCGTGCCACCTTGAAAACGTGTGATTGCCACCGCTCAGCAGGGTCTGCCGGGAGCGGGGGTATTTCGCGACCGCCTGTCGATAATCGAGGATTTCGTCGCCTTCCTCCACGAGCAGCCAGTAGGCGTCGTCCCGTTTCGGTTCGTTAATTTCAAGCGCACGCATTTCCGCGATGTGTTCGGGCGTGAAGTCGAATGCTTCGCCGGTATAGAGGTTCTTTTGCGGCCCGAGGTAACGTTCCAGCGAGACATGCGCGAGCACCGCCGGATTGACCAGAACGGCGCCGCGTACCAGGGCCGGGTGCCGCGCGCATAGCCAGGTGGCGTAGTAGCCGCCGAGAGAAGAGCCGACAACCGTGGTGCCGGGCGCCAGCAGCGATTCGGTCAGCGCGATGGCCGCTTTGGGGGACACCGGCAGTTGCGGGCAGGCGAAGCTGTCGCCGAGTCCGCGTTGCCGCATGCGTTCATGCAGGTCCTGGGCCTTGCGCGAGGCCGGGCCGGAGAGGAAGCCATGCAGGTACAGCAAACGTCCCATCAATGATTGGTCCAGTCGACGATGCCGAAGTGCCAGGTGGCAATGACGACAATGCCGAAGGCGATACGGTACCAGGCAAAGGGTGTGAAGTCGTGATGGCTGATGAAGCGCAGCAGCCAGCGCACGCAGAGGAAGGCGGAAACGAAGGCGGCGACGAAGCCGACGACCCACATGCCGAGGTCGTCGGCGTTGAGCAGGGCGCGCTCCTTGTACAGCTCGTAAAACGTCGCCAGCGTCAGCGTTGGAATTGCAAGAAAGAACGAAAACTCGGTGGCGGCCTTGCGCGACAGACCGAACAGCAGGCCGCCGATAATGGTCGAGCCGGAGCGCGAGGTGCCGGGGATCAGCGCCATGGCCTGCGCAAACCCGAGCTTGACGGCGTCGAGCATACTGAGCTCTTCGACGCTATTCACCCGGACCACATGCTCGCGCTTTTCCGCCCACAGGATCACGAAGCCGCCGACGATGAAGGCGAGGGCGACGGGAACGGGCTGGAACAGGTGGGCCTTGATGATCTTGCCGAAGAGCAGCCCTAGAACGGCCAGCGGCATGAAGGCAATGGCAATATTGATAATGAATTTTCGGGCGCCCGCATCATTGAATACCCCACCGAAAATTCCGGCAATCCGCTGCCGATATTCCCAAACGACCGCGAGAATTGCGCCAAACTGTATGACAATCTCAAAAAGCTTGCCGCGGTCGTCATTGAAGTTCAACAGATCGCCGGCGAGTATCAGGTGGCCGGTGCTCGAAATCGGCAGAAACTCCGTCAAACCCTCGACGATGCCGAGTATCAGAGCTTGCAGCAAGGGGATGTGTTCCATGAGAGCCAAGGCTGTGCGGTCAGTTTTTCGAGTTTAACATGCTGAAAAAAATCGCCATTGCGGACCTTTGTGTCGGGATGTATATCCACGAATTCTGTGGCGGCTGGATGGACCATCCCTTCTGGCGCAGCAAGTTCGCGGTCAAGGACGCGCAGGATCTCCTCAAGGTGCGCGAGAGCGGCATCGCCGAACTGTGGATAGACACCGAAAAGGGGGCGGATGTCGCCAGTGATGCGCGCGTCGCCACCGAGACCACGGTGGCCAGTGAAGTCGACCAGATGCTGGCGGCGGCGCAGGCGGTCATGGCGCCGCTCGCGCAGCGGGTGGAGTTTGAGCAGGAGGTTCAACGCGCCGCAAAAATCTGCAACAAGACCAAGGGCGCCGTCGTGTCCATGTTCCAGGAGGTGCGCATGGGCAAGGCCATCAGCGCCGAAGCCGCGGGCGAGCTGGTGGATGAGATATCGTCTTCGGTCATGCGCAACCCTGGCGCGCTGATCAGCCTGGCGCGCATCAAGACGGCCGATGACTACACCTATATGCACTCGGTCGCCGTGTGCGCCTTGATGGTTTCGCTGGCAGGGCAGCTCGGGCAGGACGCGAAGACCACACGCGAACTCGGCTTGGCCGGCCTGCTCCACGATCTCGGCAAGGCCATGATGCCGCCGGACGTCCTGAACAAGCCTGGCAAGCTCACCGACGACGAGTTCGCCATCATGCGCACTCATCCGGTCGAGGGCCATCGTCTGCTGGTCGAAGGCAATGCCGTCGGCCCGATCCCGCTGGATGTCTGCCTGCACCACCACGAGAAGGTTGACGGCACGGGTTATCCCGATCGCCTGAATGGTGATCAGATCAGCCTGTATGCGAAGATGGGCGCAGTCTGCGACGTGTATGACGCGATCACTTCCAATCGCCCCTACAAGGCGGGCTGGGAGCCGGCCGAGTCGATACGCAAGATGACCGAGTGGAGCAAGGGCCACTTCGATGATCGGGTGTTCCAGGCTTTTGTGCGTAGCATCGGCATCTATCCGGTCGGTTCGCTGGTGCGTCTGGAGTCGGGCCGTCTGGGCGTCATTGTCGAGCAGTCGCAGAAGTCCCTGCTCCAGCCGGTGGTCAAGGTGTTCTTTTCAAGCAGGGCGCAGACCTATATCAAGCCCGAGCTCATCGATCTCTCGAAGCCCGGCGCCATGGACCGGATCACTAGCCACGAAGACCCGGCCCAATGGGGATTGCAACACGTCAACCTGTTCCTGCACGGCGAGCTCAGGTAGGCGCGGTCAACTTCTCCAGCTTGCCTAGCCAGATGAGTGCATATTCGCGACTGTCGCCGCACATCTCGGTCGACGGCTGAAGGCCGCTGCAGCAGGCCGGCCGTTCCGGTCGGCCGAAGATTCCGCACAGCATGTCTGCGTTCAGATGCACACAAGCCTTGCCCGCCGGCTTGTTCAGCGAGCTGATCGAGGGCGCAATGCAGCATGCGCCGCAGCCGGGGCGACAGGCGTGCACAGGGCTCATTGCCCGCAAGCCTGCCGAAAGAAGGCTGCAGCGATATCCTGATAGCGTGTGCCGTGGCGCTCCGTCATGGCGTCGTTGTGCTCGCCGTCCGGGATGGTGACGAGCTGCCTGGGCTCGCCGGCCGCTGCCAGCAATTGCTGCGAATGCGCGTAGGGCACCACGCGATCCCCGGGGCTGTGCAGCAGCAGCAGCGGGATGGGCGCCAGGGCCGCGACGTGCGTGCTGGCGCAGTAGCTGTCGTCGAGCACGAGCTCCTTTTCCGGCATCTGGTCTTCGGCCCAGGCACTGTAGGAGTGAACCGGCGCTTCGGCAAGCACGGCGCAGACGTCCTGCGGGCTGGCCGCCGCCGCCGCAATCGCCAGCATGCCGCCCAGACTCTGGCCGAACACGCACAGCCTGGCTGTGTCGGCGCGACTGCGCACATAATCGAGCGCAGCAACGGCATCCTCGAACAGACCCCTGGGCTCGGGCCTGCCCGGCGAATTGCCGTAGCCGCGATAGTCGAAGGTGAATACATTGTAGCCAGCCTCCAGCAGCCACTCGGCATAGGGCCAATGGGCGCTCATGTTTTGCGCATTGCCGTGCATATGCACGACTGTGCCCAGCGGCCTTTCTGCTGTGGCGCGGATGAACCAGCCGGCCAGCGTTGTGCCGTCGGCGCTGCGGAAGCGCACATCTTCGCAGGCATGGCCGGCGTCGGCCGGGGTGCCGTACGAGATGCGGTCGGGAAAGTAGAAGTAGCGGTACATGGCGGCAGGCTCGATAAAGAAAATGCCCCTTGAATCGCTTCAAGGGGCATTGAGTCTTACATCGTTGATCAGGCCGTGGCCGGCCCGATCTTCGCGGCGGAAGAATTACTTCTTCTTCTTGCCGATGGTGGAGACGATGTTCAGGTTGCCGATACGGCCGGACTCGACACCCGCGCCCGGATCGATGATCGCGTCGATGATGGTGGTCTTGCCGGACTTGATCGAGGCTTCCAGAGCCTTGCTCAGTTCTTCCGGAGTCGTCACGCGCACGCCTTCACCGCCCAGGGCGATGGAGAACTGGTCGTAACGGGTCTTCGGGTTGAACAGCATGCACGAGATCTGGTGATCCGGGCTGGCTTCGTCGCCGCGGTAGATACCGCCGTTGTTCATGATGATGACGGTGACCGGCAGGTTGTAGCGGGTCAGGGTCTCGTATTCCATGCCCGAGAAACCGAAAGCGGAGTCACCACAAATGGCGACGACCGGCTTGCCGGATTCGACAGCAGCGGCGGCTGCGGAACCCATGCCGATACCCATGACGCCCCAGGTGCCGGTGTCGACACGCTTGCGCGGCAGGTACTGGTCGATGACCATACGGGCGTTGTCGAGGGCGTTGGCGCCTTCGTTCACCAGGATGGTGTCGGGGTGGTTCTTCAGCACGTCGCGGATGGCGCCGAGCGAGTTGTGGTAGTTCATGACCGGAGTGGCGGTCGACAGCTTGGCAGCCAGCTTGGCGCGGGTGCCGGAGTGCTTGTCGGCAACGCCGGACAGCCATTCAGCCGGAGCCTTGAAGCCCTTCAGTTCAGCGCGCAGGGCGTTGATGCAGGACTGCACGTCGCCAACCAGCGGAGCGGCGATCGGCACGTTGCTGTCGATTTCGTTGGCCTGAATGTCGATCTGGACGAACTTCTTCGGCTCCGAACCCCAGGTCTTGCCCTTGCCGTGGGCCAGCAGCCAGTTCAGGCGGGCGCCGACCAGAATCACGACGTCGGACTCTTGCAGCACCAGCGAGCGGGCGGCGGCGGCACATTGCGGGTGCAGGTCGGAGACCAGGCCCTTGGCCATCGACATCGGGGTGAAGGGGATGCCGGTTTCTTCAACGAAAGACAGAATGTCAGCGTCGCACTGAGCGTAGGCAGCACCCTTGCCGAACAGGATCAGCGGCTTCTTGGCGCCCTTGATCAGGTCAGCAGCGCGCTTGACGGCGGACGGAGCCGGGATCTGGGCCGGAGCCGGATCAACCGGAACCCACAGCGACTTCTCGCCTTCGAGGGCTGCCATGGTGGTGCTGAACAGACGGGCCGGGATGTCCAGATAGACGCCGCCCGGACGGCCGGAAACGGCGGTACGGACAGCGCGGATGACGGCAACGCCGATGTCTTCCGGACGGTTGACGCGGAAGGAGGCCTTGCAGAACGGACGGGCGATGTTCAACTGGTCCATTTCTTCGTAGTCGCCTTGCATCAGGTCGACGATCTCGCGCTCGGAGGAGCCGGAGATCAGAATCATCGGGAAGCAGTTGGTGGTGGCGTTGGCCAGCGCGGTCAGGCCGTTCAGGAAGCCGGGAGCGGACACGGTCACGCAGATACCGGGCTTCTTGGTCAGATAACCGGCGACAGAGGCGGCGTAGCCGGCGTTCTGTTCGTTGCGGAAGCTGTAGAAGTTGTTGCCGCGGGCTTGCCACATACGACCCACTTCGGTCACGGGAATGCCGAGCAGACCGTAGATGTTCTTGATGCCGTTCATTTCGAGGGCATCCATCAGGAGATTGAAGCCGTCGGTCAGTTCTACGCCTTCGGCGACCGGTGCGGCCTGAGTTGCTACTGAGGACATGTGATGCTCCTTGCTGTGTCTGTGTAAAACGTTATTCGTTTTTGGATTTACTTAAGGGTGCTGCCAGGTCTTGCGAACGAAACCGCCGTACGGCGGCCCCACAAGGTCAATTCGTTAATCCTTTGATTGTAACCTCAATGTCCCTTACCTGCGGCATAGAGTGCATCAAACTTCTTTTGGAGGTTTGTGCGCATGGGTTTGAGGACTTTGAGAGCGAGGATGGCGGCGATGGCGGCCATGGTGGCGGTGAGGTAGAGGAGGGGCTCGTAGTTGCCGGTGGCGGAGATGATGACGGGGCCGAAGGGGACGAGGAGGTTGGCGGTGCCCTTGGCGGTGTAGAGAATGCCGGCATTGGTGGCGGCGTGCTTGTGGCCGAAGCTGTCGGCGCAGGCGGCCGGGAAGATCGCATAGACCTCGCCCCAGAGCAGCGGGATGGCGATGATCATGAGCACAAAGACCAGCGGCGAATGGCCGGCGGTCGCCATTAATACAATTGATAGGGCGAACAGCATGAAGGCCGTGAACATGGTGTTCTCGCGGCCGAAGCTGTCCGAGATCCAGCCGAAGAAGGGGCGGGTCAAACCGTTCACCACCCGGCCCACGTCCTGGGCCAGCGTCAGGGTCAGGAAGGCCAGGATCGGAATCTCGGTGGTCTTGGTCACCCCGAACTCCTTGCCCAGACCGCCCAGTTGCTGCGTCACGATGGTGCCGGCCGCAACCATCAGCGTAAACATCAGATACATCATCCAGAAGGTCGGCTCGCGCAGAATTTCCATGGGCCGCGCGTTGTATTCGGTCGCGCCGGCGAGAACGGGCTTTTGCGCCTCGATCTCCATGGTCGGACGCGCGATCAGGAACCCCATGACCACCACGATCAGGCCCTGGGCAATGCCGAAATACATGAAGGCCTCGTGGTAACCGTCGGCCTTGATCATGGCCGCCACCGGGCCCACGGTAATTGCAGCACCCGCGCCGTAACCGGCGGCGGTGAGACCCACGGCGAGGCCGCGCTGGGTCGGGAACCACTTCAAGGCATTCGCCACGCAGGCGCCATACACGCAACCGGCGCCGATGCCGCCGATGCAGGCCGCCAGATAGAGCTGCGCCAGCGAGCCGATGGAGGCGTAGAGCACCCAGCTGAGGCCGCACAGCGCACCGCCGAAGATGATCAGGGGGCGTGAGCCGTACTTGTCGATGAGGAAGCCTTCAAGCGGCACCAGCCACGTCTGCACCACCAGGAAGATGGTGAAGGAGATTTCCACGGCCGGCGCATTCCAGCCGAAGGTCGTAGCGATCGGGCCGCGGAACAGCGGCCAGGCATATTGCAGATTGGCGATCGTCGCCATGCAGACGATGCCGAAGAACAGTTGTACCCAGGGATTGTTCAGCGCGGCAGGCGCTGCCTTCTGACCGCCGCCCTCTGCCGTCATCGCGACTGACATGGCCTCTCTCCTCGTTCTCGGAATTCTTATGGTTTCAACGCCTTGGGTCCCATTTGCCAAGGCAGGCGCAGCCTTGCCATAGTGTCGGCGGCATGGGATAATGTCAAGCACTCTTTCGGGCAGTAATACCGGGGATTGGCGCGGATTCGACAACGGTTTTACGGTCGATTCGCAGCCGCTGAATGATGGATTTCGATATCGTCAGCGATGCCGCCCCCCGCTGGAAACGGAGCGCCCCATTGCCGCGCGATTCCCACGCGAATTCAGGCAGGCGGGCGCTTTTTGTTATCCGCTGCTTTGGTATGGCTGCCCCTGAACGTTGATTACTGCATGACCGCCCTCTACGCGCCAGTCCCATGACGACACCTGATCCCCGCGCCATCCTCTCCCAGCTCTTCAACGCCGCCGTCGGCGCCGCCCTGCCGGCCCAGACCCTGGCCCAACATCTGCCCAGGAAACCCAAGGGCCGCACCATCGTCATCGGCGCCGGTAAAGCCGCCGCCTCCATGGCCGCCGCCGTCGAAGCTGCCTGGGATGGCCCCATCTCCGGTCTGGTCGTGACGCGCTACGCCCACGGCGAAGCCACCCAGCATATTGAAGTCGTCGAAGCCGCCCACCCGGTGCCCGACGCCGCCGGCCGCGCCGCTGCCGGTCGCATGTGGGAACTGGTGCAGGGCCTGACCGCGGATGATCTGGTGCTGTGCCTCATCTCCGGCGGCGGTTCGGCGCTCTTGGCCCTGCCGGCCGACGGCCTCACGCTCGCCGACAAGCAGGCCGTCAATAAAGCCCTGCTCAAATCCGGCGCCAACATCTCGGAAATGAACTGCGTGCGCAAGCACCTCTCCGCCATCAAGGGCGGTCGCCTCGCCGCCGCCTGCGCGCCGGCGCAAGTGGTGTCGCTGGTGATCTCCGACGTGCCGGGCGATGATCCTTCGGTCGTCGCTTCCGGCCCCACCGTCGCCGACCCGACCACCTTTGCCGATGCGCTGGCGATCCTCAACAAGTACAACATCAGCGAGCCGGCAGCCGCCATCGAGCACCTGAAGGCCGCTAAAGAAGAGACACCTAAACCGGGTGATCCGCGCCTTGCGCGCGTCACCACCACGGTCATCGCCACCGCCCAGCAGTCGCTGCAAGCCGCGGTGGCGGAAGCCGAGAAGCTCGGGCTCAAGACCGTGGTGCTCGGCGACAGCATCGAAGGCGAATCGCGCGATGTCGCGCTGGTGCATGCTTCGATCGCCCGCCAGGTGGTTGGCCATGGTCAACCGGCCGCCGTCCCGTGCGTGATCCTGTCCGGTGGCGAGACCACCGTCACCGTACGCGGCCATGGCCGTGGCGGACGCGATGCCGAGTTCCTGCTGGCGCTGACCGTGGCGCTGGACGGCCTGCCGGGTGTGTATGCGATCGCCGCCGACACCGACGGTATCGACGGCACCGAGGATAATGCGGGTGCAATCATGACCCCCGATACTCTGGCCCGTGCAACTGCAAAGGGCATCAGCGCCAAGGCCATGCTGGCCAACAACGACGGCTACAACTTCTTCAAGGGCATCGACGACCTCGTCGTCACCGGTGCCACCCGTACCAACGTCAACGATTTCCGCGCCATCCTCATCACGGCTGACGCGATCAAGAAATAAACATCCATCAGAATTCAAATTCAAATCAAGGAGAGCAGTCAATGAATCGCCGTCAACGCAATGCGAAGATCATCGCCACCCTCGGCCCCGCCAGTTCCAGCAAAGAGAAGATCAAGGAACTGTTCCTGGCCGGTGCCGACGTCTTCCGTCTGAACTTCAGCCACGGCACCCATGCCGACCACACCGAGCGTCTCAACACCATCCGTGAAGTCGAGAAGGAAGTCGGTCGTCCGATCGGCGTGCTGCTCGACCTGCAAGGCCCGAAGCTGCGCGTCGGCACCTTCGCGGAAGGCAAGATCCACCTCAACGTCGGCGACAAGTTCCGCTTCGACATGCAGGACATCCCGGGCGACAAGACCCGCGTCATGCTGAAGCACCCGGAAATCTTCGCGGCCATCAAGCCGGGCACCAATCTGCTCGTCGACGACGGCAAGGTGCGCGTGCGCGTCGATGCCTGCGGCCGTGACTTCGCCGAGACCACCGTGGTGGTGCCGGGCGCGATCTCCGACCGCAAGGGTGTGAATGTGCCGGACGCCGTCCTGCCGATCAGCCCCCTGACCCCGAAGGACCTGAAGGATCTCGACTATGCGCTGGGCCTGGGCATCGACTGGGTGGCGCTGTCCTTTGTGCAGCGTCCCGAGGACATCATCGAAGCCCGCGAGATCATCGGCGACCGCGCCTGGATCATGGCCAAGCTCGAGAAGCCGATGGCGATGGACCACCTCGAAGAAATCACCCGTCTGTGCGACGGCATCATGGTCGCCCGCGGCGACCTGGGCGTGGAAATGCCGCCCGAGTATGTGCCGGAAATGCAGCGTCGCATGGTCAGCACCTGCCGCCGCCTGGGCAAGCCGGTCGTCATCGCGACCCAAATGCTGGAATCGATGATCAATTCGCCGGTCCCGACCCGCGCCGAAGCGTCGGACGTGGCTACCGCCATCTATGAAGGTTCGGACACGGTCATGCTGTCGGCCGAATCCGCTTCGGGCAACTTCCCGGTCGAAGCCATTGCGATGATGGATCGCATCATCAAGCGCGTGGAGCAGGATCCGGTCTATCAGAAGAATGTCGATGCCGCCCGCACTCCGCCCGAAGCCACCGTGCCGGACGCCGTCTGCGGCGCCCTGGGCGAGATCACCGGCCTCATCCGTCCGGCCGCCACCATCACCTACACCTCGTCGGGCTTTACGGCTCTGCGTGCCGCACGTGAGCGTCCGTCCACCCCGATCCTGGGCCTGACCCCGTCGATCCAGACCGCCCGCCGTCTGACTTTCTGCTGGGGCGTGCATCCGCTGCCCTTCCAGGAGATCGACCGCGTTCAGCAGATGGTCGAGCTCGGCTGCTCCGCCGCCAAGACCGAGGGCTTCGCCAAACAAGGCGACAACGTCGTCATCATCGCCGGCCTCCCCTTCGGTCAGTCCGGTACCACCAACCTCCTGCATATCGCCAAGGTGGATTGAGGTCTGTATTGCTCCCGGCGCCCACCGCTCCGGGACGGCTAATTCAAACAACAAGCCCCGCTTCGGCGGGGCTTTTTACTTGGGGGATAGTCCGTTCGCACCATAAGGATTTTTGCTTTCTGCAGCGCAGCAAATCAATGGATGCGCACGGCTTTTTACGGATTCCTTATACAAAACCAAGGAACTTGATAACACTAGCCGAAACGCGGGCTTTGGCTTAAACTAACGAACTCGAAACGCGGCGGACCGCACAACGGTTCGCCGTTTTTCTGCGCGTGAAGGGTTCTATCCCGTCCGGGCCTTGCCCGACCTTCGAGCGCCGCTGCGTCGTTTCTTTCCGCGTCACACCCCCCGTCACGGAAATCACGTAATTACTCGTGCATGCCTTTTCATCGGGCGCGCACTTCGACATTAACGAAGATTTTTTGAGGAAAGAAGTATGAGTAAAGCGCTTGCAGGCGTGCGCGTTCTCGACATGACCCACGTTCAGGCTGGCCCCGCCGCATCGCAGATGCTGGCATGGATGGGCGCCGACGTTATCAAGCTCGAGCCCCCCACCGGCGATATCACCCGTACCCAACTGCGCGACATTCCCGATGTCGACAGCCTCTACTTCACGATGCTGAACTGCAACAAGCGTTCGATCACCGTGAACATGAAGAGCGAAGAGGGCAAGGCCACCTTCGTCGAGCTGCTGAAGAAGTCCGACATCCTGATGGAAAACTTCGGCCCGGGCGTGCTCGACCGCTTCGGTTTCTCCTGGGAAGAAGTCCACAAGCTGAACCCCAAGCTGATCATGGCTTCGGTCAAGGGCTTCGGCTCCTCCGGCCCCTATGCTGACTTCAAGGCCTATGAAAACGTCGCCCAAGCCATGGGCGGCGCAATGGCCACCACCGGCTTCAACGATGGCCCCCCGTCCGTGACTGGCGCCCAGATCGGCGACACCGGTACCGGCATGCACTTCACCATCGGCATTCTGGCCGCCCTGTTCCACCGCACCCACTCCGGCGAAGGCCAGTACGTGGAAGTCGCGATGCAGGACGCCGTGTTCAATCTGTGCCGCGTCAAGATGCGTGACCACCAGCGTCTGCAGCACGGCCCGCTGATCGAGTTCTCGGTTCCGACCGAAGGCCTCACCGACGTGCCGCGCGGCGGCAACGACTCCGGCGGCGGCCAGCTCGGCAATGCACTCAAGTGCAAGGGCGGCGGCATCAACGACTACCTCTACGTTGTCGTACAGGAAGCCATCTGGCCGGCACTCGCCAACCTCGTCGGCGGCGAAAAGCTGGCCCACGATCCGCGCTTCGCCAAGATCGGCGATCGTCGTGCCAACCAGAAGGCCATGTGGCGTCTGCTCAACGAGTTTGCCTCGCACCACACCAAGCGCGAGCTGATGGCCATCTTCAACGAGATCGACGTCCCTTGCGGCCCGGTTCTCGGCACCGAAGACCTGGCCAGCGACGAGCACCTGCGTGCCCGCGAGATGTACATCGAGATCGATCATCCGAAGCGCGGCAAGCACTTCACCGTCGGCATGCCGATCAAGCTGTCGGCCTCGCCGGCCAAGATCACCACCGCTCCGCTGCTGGGCGAGCACACCGACGAAGTGCTGAAGGAAGTGCTGGGCTACACTGAAGAGCAAATCGCCGCCAAGCGCGCTGCCGGCGCCTTCGGAAAAGTTTGATCCCGGCTCACGCCAGGCCCAGACTTTTCCCCATGTTTTGCTAACAAAGGGGGCTCTGCCCCCTTTGTATATTCCCCCGAAACACTTGGGGGCAAGATTTTTTGATTGAAGTTAGGAGTTAGTTTATGAAAATGAGAGCATGTGAAGCCGCCGTGCGCGTGATGGAGCTGGAAGGCATTACGCAAACCTTCGGCATCCCGGGCGCCGCCATCAACCCGCTGTACTCCGCCATGAAGAGCCGCGGCACGCTGAAGCACGTGCTGGCCCGCCACATGGAAGGCGCATCGCACATGGCCGAAGGTTTCACCCGCGCCACCCGCGGCAACATCGGCGTGTGTATCGGTACCTCCGGCCCTGCCGGCACCGACATGGTCACCGGCCTGTACTCCGCCATCGCCGACTCGATCCCAATCCTGTGCATCACCGGTCAAGCCCCGCGTGCCCGCATGTACAAGGAAGACTTCCAGGCTGTCGACATCGAAGCCATCTCCAAGCCGGTCACCAAGTGGTCGGTCATGGTGCGCGAAGCCGCCCTCGTGCCGCAAGTGTTCCAGCAAGCTTTCCACCTGATGCGCTCCGGCCGTCCGGGCCCGGTCCTGATCGACCTGCCCTTCGACGTGCAGATGACCGAAATCGAATTCGATCCGGACACCTACCAGCCCCTGCCGGTCTACAAGCCTGCTGCTTCGAAGAAGCAAGCCGAGAAGGCCATCGACATGCTGCTGGCCTCGCATCGCCCGATCATCGTTACCGGTGGCGGCGTCATCAACGCCGGCGGCGAAAAGCAACTGGTTGAACTGGCCGAGCTGCTGAACGTGCCGGTCGTCCCGACCCTGATGGGCTGGGGCACCATCGCCGACAAGCACCCGCTGATGATCGGCATGGTCGGTCTGCAGACCAGCCACCGCTACGGCAACGCCTCGATGCTGGCTTCCGACTTCGTGCTGGGCGTGGGTAACCGTTGGGCCAACCGTCACACCGGTTCGGTCGACGTCTACACCAAGGACCGCAAGTTCGTGCACATCGACATCGAGCCGACCCAGATCGGTCGCGTCTTCGGTCCTGACCTCGGCATCGTTTCCGACGCCAAGGTTGCGCTCGAGCTGATGATCGAAGTGGCCAAGGAACGCAAGGCCGCCGGCAAGCTGAAGAACTACGGCACCTGGGTTGCCCAGTGTCAGGAACGCAAGCGCACCATGCTGCGCAAGAGCGATTTCGACAACGCACCGATCAAGCCGCAACGCGTGTACCACGAAATGAACAAGGCCTTCGGCGAAGACGTCTGCTACGTCGCCACCATCGGCCTGTCGCAGATCGCCGCCGCCCAGTTCCTGACCGTGAACCATCCGCGTCACTGGATCAACTGCGGCCAGGCCGGCCCGCTGGGTTGGACCATCCCGGCTGCCATCGGCGTCGCCGTTGCTGAACCGAAGAAGGAAATCGTCGCCATCTCCGGCGACTTCGACTTCCAGTTCATGATCGAAGAACTCGCTGTCGGCGCGCAGTTCAAGACCCCGTACATCCACGTGCTCGTGAACAACGCCTACCTCGGCCTGATCCGCCAGGCTCAGCGCAACTTCGAAATCGACTACTGCGTCCAGCTGTCCTTCGAAAACATCAACTCGCCGGAACTCGGCGTGTACGGTGTTGACCACGTCAAGGTCGCCGAAGGTCTGGGCTGTAAGGCCGTCCGCATCACCAAGCCGGAAGATCTGGCTGCCGGTTTTGCCGAAGCCAAGCGCCTGCGCGACGAGTTCTCGGTCCCGGTCGTGGTCGAAGTCATCCTCGAACGCGTCACCAACATCGCCATGGGCGTCGAAATCAACGGCGTCAATGAGTTCGAAGAAGTCATCGACCTGCCCGCTACCATCGACCTGACCCCGGTCGAGGCCAAGTAAGCGGTAGTAGTAGAAGCGAAACAAACAGGCGGCTAAAATGGCCGCCTGTTTGTTTGTCCCCCGGGAATGTTTCCGCGGACAGCCATCAAGCATTCACACCAAATTTTCATAACATCATCCGGAGATATCAGCATGACGAAACTCGCTGCCAACCTGACGATGCTCTACAACGAAGTCGACTTCATGGACCGCTTCGCAGCGGCTGCCAAGGACGGCTTCAAGGGCGTTGAGTACCTGTTCCCCTACGCCTACGACAAGAATGAACTGGCCGACAAGCTCAAGCAAAACGGCCTGACCCAGGTTCTGCACAACCTGCCGGCCGGCGACTGGGCTGGCGGCGAGCGCGGCATCGCCTGCCTGCCGGATCGCGTCAGCGAATTCCAGGACGGCGTTGGCAAGGCGATCGAATACGCCACCGCCCTCGGCTGCAAGCAAGTCAATTGCTTGACGGGTATTTCCCCCAAGGGCGTGGATGCCGACAAGGTCACCCAGACCGTCGTCGACAACCTCAAGTTTGCCGCCGACAAGCTCAAGGCCGCCGGTATCAAGCTGCTGGCCGAGCACATCAACACCTACGACATCCCCGGCTTCTACCTGAACCGCACGTCGCAAGTGCTTGACGTGTTCAAGGCCGTCGGCTCCGACAACCTGTACATCCAGTACGACATCTATCACATGCAGCGCATGGAAGGCGAACTGGCCAACACCATCAAGGCCAACCTGCCGCGCATCGCCCACATGCAGCTCGCCGACAACCCCGGCCGCAACGAACCGGGCACCGGCGAAATCAACTACGACTTCCTGTTCAAGTTCATCGACGGCCTCGGCTACGATGGCTGGATCGGCTGCGAATACAAGCCCGCCAACGGCACCACCGCCGGCCTGGGCTGGGCCAAGGGTCTGCTGTAACTGTTAGTCCCCTCTCCCCTGCAGGGAGAGGGCTAGGGAGAGGGGGAGAACGCCTCTCCAACGAATGAACAACCCATTTCTCAAGGAGTTACAAATGGCTAAAGTTGGTTTTATCGGTACCGGCATCATGGGCGCCCCGATGGCGGGCCACATCAAGGCTGGCGGCAATGAACTGTTCGTCTTCGACATCGCGCCGATCCCGGCTGCCCTGACCGACGCCGGCGCCGTGGTTTGCGCCACCGGCAAGGAAGTCGCCCAGAAGGCCGACATCATCATCACCATGGTTCCCGACACCCCGCACGTTGCCGCCGCCCTGTTCGGCGCCAACGGCGTTGCCGAAGGCCTGTCCGCCGGCAAGATCGTGATCGACATGTCCTCGATCTCCCCGGTTGAGACCAAGGAGTTCGCCAAGAAGATCAACGCCGCAGGTTGCGAATACCTGGACGCCCCGGTGTCCGGCGGCGAAGTCGGCGCCAAGGCTGCCACCCTCACCATCATGTGCGGCGGCTCGCAAGCCACCTTCGACAAGGTCAAGCCGATTCTTGATCTGATGGGCAAGAACATCAACCTCGTCGGCGGCAACGGCGACGGCCAGACCTGCAAGGTCGCCAACCAGATCATCGTCGCGCTGAACATCGAAGCCGTCGGCGAAGCCCTGCTGTTCGCCTCCAAGATGGGCGCCGATCCGGCCAAGGTGCGCAACGCACTGATGGGCGGCTTCGCTTCCTCGAAGATCCTCGAAGTGCACGGCGAGCGCATGATCAAGCGCACCTTCAACCCGGGCTTCCGCATCGAGCTGCACCAGAAGGACCTGAACCTGGCCCTGCAAACCGCCAAGTCCATCGGCCTGTCGCTGCCCAACACCGCTACTGCACAAGAGCTGTTCAACACCTGCGCCGCTCACGGCGGCAAGGGCTGGGACCACAGCGCCCTGGTGCGCGCGCTGGAAATCATGGCGAACCACGAAGTCGCCAAGGCCTAATCAGCTTTAGCGCTCGTTAAAAAGCCGCTGGGGAAACCCAGCGGCTTTTTTATTGCCCCTTCCCGGTCGGGGTCCCACGGGGATTCCCTTCGGTCATAACGGTGGTTCGCAGCTTCGCTGCTCCCCGGCCAACACGACTTTTGGAGGGCAACGGCTGTTAGCAAAAGCAGTGCAACAAAAAGCCGCTGGGTGAAAACCTAGCGGCTTTTTGTTTGTAGAAACTCTAGAACATGAGTCCTTGTCGCAACGGAGGCCGCTGTATTTGTCTGGTTTAAAGGAGAAAAATACGCACCGCCAATGCTTGTTAAAACATGAGGAGTTGACTTTCATAAATATCCTCATAGAATCTCCTCATGTTTTATTTGGGAGTCTTGAGTCATGAGCGACGCTGCAAAAGAATTTGAAGCAATCAAGGCAGTACATACCGCCTTGGAGTCCTTGGACGAAGATGCTAGGACGAGAGTGCTCAACTACATCGTCAGCCTATTGGGTATTAATACGAAAGTTAATAGCGGCCGTGTCACTGCCACGGAGCCTGATGAAGGTGACGACGGCGATGAGGCCCCTCCTGTCGGGAAAGCGATAGAGGGCACTCAAACTTTTTCCTCTTTCGCTGAGCTATATGCCGCAGCAGACCCTAAAAGTAACGGTGAGAAAGCGCTGGTCATCGGCTATTGGCTTCAAGAATGTCAAGGAGGAGAGAACTTCACCGCAGCGTTGGCAAACAAAGAACTGACGCACCTCGGCCATAAGGTCGCCAACATTACAGACGCAATCGATTCAATGAAGAATCAAAAGCCGATGCTTATTCTTCAGCTAAAAAAGAGCGGTAACAGCCGTCAAGCGCGCAAGCTCTACAAAATCAGCCACGAAGGCATTAAGCGGGTGGAGGCAATGATTCGTGGATGAGCCTCGGCTCACTACTGCTCTTTCTACATTGGTCGGCTCAACTCTTTCGGCCGACCTTGTGGGTGACTTTGTCAAGATCAGACATGACTGTGCCACGCGAACTCTAGAACGAGCATCCCCGGGGAAGTTTGTTGAAAGCGTGGTTCAATGTCTTCAATACATCGATACCGGCTCATTTGACGCTAAGCCTAGCGTGGATGACTACCTCGGAAAGAAGGTCGAGAACACATCATTGCCCGAAGGGCTAAGGGTGTGCGCGGCTCGTGTTGCTCGTTCTATCTACACTTTTCGGAACAAACGGAACATTGCCCACAAAAACGATGTTGATACAAACATCCATGATTTGATATTTACCTACCAAGGTGCAGCTTGGATCATGGCAGAACTTCTGCGTCATGCGACGGGGTTGTCCATGCGGGAATCGGGAACATTAATTGCGATGATCCAAGCCCCGGTTGGCACTCTCGTAGAAGAGATAGACGGTACGCGCCTTATCCATGCCGATGTGTCAGTTCGTGCCGAAATCCTGATCCTGCTACACAGTCACTATCCCGACACAGTTCCGATAGGTGCTGTTCTTAAAAGCTTGAGTCGTCGAAGCCCAGGCACCGTACGTAATAGACTGCGCGATCTTCATTTAGAAAAAGTTGTGCATGGGGATGCGAAGTCGGGTTATCGCCTAACGCAAGCAGGGCATCAGGCAGCGGCCGATGAAATTAGATCGTTGTCCGCGTGACCTTTTAGATAGCTCGCTCAATCTCTCATCACTGGGCCGACTCCTCCCTGAACAGTGAATTCGACCCGCCCGAAGAATATCGAGCTTGAATTGCGCTTTCCTTGCCTTATTTGCGCTGAACACCTTTACTGATTTGGCACACAGCGCTCCTACTCTCAAGGAAAACTCCATGGATCTCAAGCTCAACAACAAACTCGCTCTCGTTTCCGGCAGCACCGCCGGCATCGGTTATGCCATTGCCTCCGCACTCGCGGCCGAAGGCGCCAAGGTCATCGTCAATGGCCGCACGCAGGACGGCGTGGACAAGGCGCTGGCCTCGTTGAAGGCAGAAGGTCGCAGCAATGTCGTCGGCTTTGCCGGCGACCTCTCCAAGGCGGATGTGGCGGAGGCGCTGGTCAAGCAGCATCCGGGCGTCGAGATTCTGGTGAACAACCTCGGCATCTTCGAACCCAAGAATTTCGAGGACATTCCGGACGAGGACTGGAACCGTTTCTTCGACGTGAATGTGCTGAGCGGCGTGCGTCTTTCGCGTCTCGTATTGCCGGCCATGAAGCAGGCCAACTGGGGGCGCATTATCTTTATCTCTTCTGAGAGCGCATTGCAGATTCCGGCCGAGATGATTCACTACGGCATGACCAAGACCGCGCAGATCGCAGTGGCGCGTGGCCTGGCCGAATCGCTGGCCGGCACCCATATCACGGTGAACAGCGTGCTACCCGGCCCGACGCGTTCGCGCGGCGTCGGCGATTTCGTCGCCGATCTGGCCAAGGCCGAAGGCAAGACGGCGGAGCAGGTGGAGACGGAGTTCTTCGAGAAGGTGCGCCCGACTTCGCTGATCAAGCGTTTCGAAAATCCGGAAGAGATCGCCTCGATGGTCGCCTACATCGCCAGCCCGCTCTCATCCGGCACCACCGGCGCCGCGCTGCGCGTGGAAGGCGGACTGCTGAAGAGCGCTTTTTGATGCCTAGCTAATTGCCTTTCCTCGCCCCCTTTCCCGGCGCTCCCACAGGGATTCCCTTCGGTCAAAGGGGTGACGGTAGTTCGCAGCTTTGCTGCTCCCCGACCAGCTTGGTTTCTGGAGCACGACGGCAGACGTAAAAAAGGCGGCATCGATTTCCGATGCCGCCTTTTTGTTTTGGGATGCAAGCTCACAAATCAGTCGCGATCATGGCCGCGTCCATGGCCGTGATCGCGATCGTCATTCCCGCGATGGTCGTCGTGCCTATCGTCCCAGTGGCGATCATCGTGGCGGTCGTCGCGCCAGCCTTCGTGGCGGCCTTCGTCGTGACGGCCGTAGCGCCTGGCGTAGTAGGGCATGTAGCTGCCTCGGTACCAGTCGTCGCGCACGAAATAGACACGTTCGCCGCAAGCGCCGTATTCGCGGCAGTGGTCGCGCCAATGGGCTTCATAGCCAGGTGGCACGCGCAGGTAGATGGGCGGGCGGTAGGGATCGACGTACTCGACGGCAATCGGCTGACGGTAGATGAATTGCGGCGGCGGCGCGTCGCCGAGATCGATGCGGCCGAAGAAGCCGGGCTCGCCGATGCTTACGGAGACGCCGACCTGGGCTTGTGCCGGCGCGCTCAGCGAGGAGAGCAGACCGACAGCCAGTGCGGAAGCGATTAGAAGAGGTTTCATGTGAATCTCCTCGGGGTGAGATTTTATTCGGGGGGCTTTGGGGCGCCCCTGGGTAGATCCAGCGTCCTGCGCTCTCAATATAGCCCGGAAGCGCCGCCGGAGAATGCCTGAACGAGCCGAGCGCTTGCCGGCCCGTTCAGGTTACGCACGACAAGGGTGCTTACTTGCTCGCCGGGGCGGCAGTCGTACTGGCGGCCGCGTGATGGTGGACAGCATGGGCGTGATGAGCCTTGTGTTCCTTCTTCATGGCTCTGCCGGCGACAGGGGCCTCCGCAACCGGCTTGGCGTCGGTGGTGGTGGCAACGCTCTTGGGGACGTCAGCCGCGAACGCGGAAGCTGCAAAGAGGCCGGCAATCAGAGTGGTCAGAATCTTGGACATTTGGGTTTTCCTCGTGGCTAGCGCACGTGCGCTCGCTTCCATTAACGAGGCGACATTCGTCGGCGATGACGACGCTGCGGTAACGATTTGTATCGTGTGTTGCAAACATCGCGCGCATCGCGGCCGCCCTGTGTGGCGCCGGGCGCTTCAGCTCAGGCCGGCCTCGTCCAGCCCGTACATCTGGTCCCTTGACCCCGGCGGGTTACGGAAGGCGATGCTCAGACGGTTCCAGCCGTTGATGGCGGCGACGCGGAAGGTCAGGTCGGAAAGCTCGGTTTCGCTGAAGTGGTCGAGCATGGATTCGAACAGCGCATCGGAGACGCCTTCCGCGCCGATTTTCGTGAGCGCCTCGGTCCATTCGAAGGCGGCGCGCTCCTTGGGCGTGAACAGATTGGACTCGCGCCAGATGACGATGTGATGCAGGCGCAGTTCGCGCTCGCCGTGAATGCGGGCTTCCTTGACGTGCATGTCGAGACAGAAGGCGCAGCCGTTGAGTTGCGAGGCGCGGATGTCGACGAGGTGGGCCAGGGTCGGGTCCATCTGGTTGGCCATGCTGAAGGCCAGATACTTCTTGAACAGGTCTGCCGAGAGCTGCGTGTAGTCGAGGCGGGGGCCGTTATGTGCGGACATGGCGATTCTCCTTGCTGGGTTGATGGAGTGAGCGAGCAACGGATGTATCGATTTGATCCGCCTCGCCGCTTTGCGACTGCTCGCTAGAAACTTGAGCCGGGCTGTTTCAGGAATTCGATCTCTTCTTGCGTTGAGGCCCGGCCGAGGATTGCGTTGCGGTGCGGGTAGCGCTTGAAGCGGTCGATAATGGCCTTGTGTCTGAGTTCGAAATCATAATGCGAAGCCGGCGCGTGAGCGAGAAAGAGGCCCTCGGCTTCGGCATGTATGACACTGGACTCGCTGTGCATCCAGGGCATGAGCAGAAAGAGGCGTTCCTCGGGCTCCAGCGCGGCCAGCGCGCCGTGGCGTATGGCCTCCTGCGACAACACCAGCGCCATGCCGTCCTGCGCAAACGCGCGCGGTGTGTCGCGCCAGGCGTTGCGCGACAACTGGTCGAGCACGACGATTTCGGCCAGCCGTCCCCGCAGCGTGTCCCGCCAGCCGTACAGCTCCCCATGCGCGGCCTGCTCCATGAGAGGGAGGAAACGCGCTTCGATCAGGCGATCGAATTCCGGGCCGGCCTTCCACCACTGGGTCGGCGCGATTTCGCGAAACCAGAAATCGAGTATGTCTGTGGCATGCATGGGGCACAGTGTAAGCGGGCTGCGAAAGAAAGTGAAAGCTCGCCCGGATTCGGGCGATGCCATGAAATATTTCCGCAGCACGGCTGCGCAGCGCACCGGCTTGATGTTGGCCAAGAGAAACGCTTCCTGAAAGGACTAGAATGCTCCATCCGTGCATTGCGGGATGGCATGATGGAGAGCTGTTCATGATCGCGTTTCTGGAGGCAAGGCGGGCCGGTTTGCTGGGCCGCGAGCATTGGCTTTCGAATCTGGTAGCCGGCGTGATCGTCGGCATCGTCGCCCTGCCGCTGGCGATGGCCTTCGCGATCGCCAGCGGGGCCAAGCCCGAGCAGGGCATCTATACGGCCATCATTGCCGGCATCGTGGTATCGGTCTGCGGCGGCAGCCGCGTGCAGATTGCCGGGCCGACCGGCGCCTTCATCGTCATCCTCGCCGGCATCACCGCCAAGTACGGCATCAGCGGCCTGCAGACGGCAACGCTGATGGCCGGCGCAATCCTGCTGCTGATGAGCTGGGCGCGGCTGGGCAGCGTCATGCGCTACATCCCCGATCCCGTCATCGTCGGCTTTACCACCGGCATCGCCACCATCATCTGGGTCACGCAATGGCGCGACTTCTTCGGCCTGCCCGCCGTCGGCGGCGAGCATTTCCACGAGAAGCTCCTGCATCTGCTGCAGGCCTTTCCGCAACTGCACCTGCCCACCGCATTGCTGGCAGTGCTTGCGCTGGCGCTGCTTATCGTCACGCCGCGCATTCCCTATCTCAGGCGCATTCCCGCGCCGCTGATTGCCATGGTCGCGGCGACGCTGATCGTGGCGCTGTGGCATCCGGCCGGCGTGGCGACCATCGGCAGCGCCTTCGGCGGAATTCCGCAAACCCTGCCGACACTGGGCCTGCCGGATCTTTCCTTTGCGCGCATGATCGAGCTGATCGGCCCGGCCTTCACCATCGCCATGCTCGGCGCGATCGAGTCGCTGCTGTCGGCCGTGGTTGCGGACGGCATGGCGGGCACTCGCCATGACGCCAACCAGGAGCTGTTCGGGCAGGGCCTCGCCAATGTGCTGACGCCGCTGTTCGGTGGCTTTGCCGCCACCGGCGCCATTGCGCGCACAGCCACCAATATCCGCAACGGCGGCAACAGTCCGCTCGCCGGCATCGCCCATAGCGCCGTGCTGCTCTGCGTGATTGCCGCACTGGCGCCGCTGGCCGTGAATATTCCGCTGTGCGCGCTGGCGGCCATCCTCTTCGTCGTGTCGTGGAACATGAGCGAGTTGCCGCACTTCGTGCGCATGGTGCGGCGAGCGCCGCGCTACGATGTCGGCATTCTTCTCGTCACCTATGTGCTGACGGTATTCGTCGATCTGGTGGTGGCGGTGAATATCGGCGTGATTCTCGCATCGCTGGTGTTTCTGCAGCGCATGGCCGGGTCGGTCGAAGTGCGCGCGCACGGCAGCGCCGATCTCGACAGCGAACTCCGCGCCGCCGGGCTGGACGTGCTGCCTGACGATGTGGTGGTGTACGGCATCGACGGCCCGCTGTTCTTCGGCGATGCCGAGAATCTCGAACGCGCGCTGATATCGAGCCACACGCTGCCCAAGGTGCTGATCATCCGCCTGGGGCGCGTTCCCTTCGTCGATGTCACGGCGCTCAACACGCTTGAAGAGGTGGCCGAGACGCTGCACAAGCGCGGCGTCCGCGTGATGCTCAGCGAGGCCAATGCGCGCGTCAGCGGCAAGCTGCGAAATGCGGGCATCGACAGGCTGCTCGGCGACAACGCCGTGCATGGCACGCTGTCGGCGGCGCTGCGCAGCGTGCAGACTGCCTGATTCGCAGCGCGGCATCCGGATTGTCGCGCGCGGCGCCTTGTCTTCGGCCCGGCGTTTCGCGGCGCAGATTGCTTGCCCAAACGCCGGCCCCGCGCCTTGACGAAACGGCCTGCGCGGCACTGCGTACATGAGCAAGCAATGTCGCGCCGGTAGCGGCTATGATGCGACCTTTCCCTGTGCCAGAAAGCGCCTCATGTTGAAGCAGCCTCTGCTTCGGCTATTGCTGGTCTGCGCCATTGTGCTCGCGGCTCATGTTGCTGGTGCGCAGGAATCCGAGTACGAAAAAACCCTTGCTCAGTGGAAGAGCTACGAGGACGTGGGTAAATGGCTGGACCGGAACTTTGTCTTCGATCATGGCCGCCTCAACACGGTGCTCGCCTCGACTCGCGCCGGCGGCCCTGGCGGCTTGCTGGCGCACAAACCGGCCACGACTTTTGACGAGAAGCGTGGCTATTGCACTGATTCGGCTAATTTCGCGATGCAGGCGCTGAATCGCATCAATCCCGATTACCAGGCCAAGCTCGTCTTCATCAAGAACCGTTACGGCCAGCCGCATCACTGGGTGACCGGCTTCATGCTGAACGGGAAAGTCATGATCATGGATTACGGCGCCGGCCCCGAATGGAGCGCGATGCGCGGCCTGCACGGGCCCTACGAGACGCTGGCACAGTACCAGTCTTTCCTGCGCGGCCTGGGCATACGCCAGTTCGACCCCGAGTCCGTCGAATGGCGCGCGACCTTCCCCGGAAAGGAAGACTAGCCCTTAGAAAGACGAACCCGGCTGCTTCAGGAACTCAAGCTCCGCATCGGTCGAGTCGCGCCCCAGAATCGCATTGCGATGCGGATAGCGCCCGTAGCGATCGACGATGGCCTTGTGCCTGAGTTCGAAATCGTAGCTGCCGGCGGGCGCATGTTCGCGAAACAGGGCTTCGGCTTCGACGTGAATCGCCCGCGATTCGCTGTGCATGTAGGGCATGAGCAGGAAGGCACGGGCGGCGGCGTCCAGCGCGGTCAAGGCGCCGGCACATACCGCTTCCTGCGACAGCACCAGCGCCATGCCATCCTGCGCAAAGGCGCGCGGCGTACCGCGCCATACATTGCGGGAAAACTGGTCGAGCACAATGATCTCGGCCAGACGGCCTGACGGCGTTTCCCGCCACGCACGCAGTTCGCCCCGCGCCGCACGGTGCAGGGTGTCCAGAAAGCGCGATTCGATCAGGCGATCAAACGCGGGATCCGCCTTCCACCATTGGGCCGGTGCGGTCTCCTCGAACCAGAATTCAAGAACAGGGTCGGCAAGCATGTTCGGGTCTAGTGTTCGCTGTTGCCTGCGCGCGGGCAGAGGTCCGTTGTGCCCCAATGGCCGGGGCAGTGTTTCCAGGCGGCACGTTCACGACAGATGACGCGCGAGAAGAAGGGGCGCTGCTCACAGGCGGCAATATCGGCCTGGAGTCTGGCCTTCCAGTCCGGTGTCTGGGGCTTGGCGTCTGCGACCTCCGGTGCGGCGACTGGCGCTTCGGGTGCCTTGTGGTCGCTTTCCTTCCTGCTTTTCCTGGCCAGTTTAGGCGCGCTGGATGGCGTGCGCTTTTCTGCCGGCGCGCTCTGTGTGGCGGACGGTGCCGGCGTTGGCGCCACAGCTTCGGCCGCCGCCGTTTTGGCGGTCGGCGCCGGGTGCTCGGCTGCGACGCGCTGCGTAACCGGGGCGGACGCGGCGGATGCCGGTAGCGGCTCTGCCTGCGGCGTGCGCGCGAACCAGAGATAGGCAGCGGCACCCAGCGCGGTCAGGCTCAGGCTCAGCGCCGCCAGCCGCCAGCCGAAAGTCACGCGCTTGCTCGAAGCGGCGCCGGTCTGTGGTGGCGGCATTGGCGCGCCCATGCACTCCTCCGCTTCGCTCATCGGCGTAAGGACGGACACCGCGCCGCCGTGCATCAGGCCGGGAAGCGTCTTGTAGTGGCGCAAGTCGGCCGCCATTTCGTCGGCGCTCTGATAGCGCTTGTCCGGGTCCTTGGCCAGCGCGCGCGCGACGACGCGATCGAAGGCCGGCGGCAGGCCGGCATTGATGTCGGACGGCAAGGGCGGAACGACGTTGAGAACCTGATAGAGGATGGCGTTCAGGTCGGCGCCGGCAAACGGCGGCACGCCGGTCAGCATTTCGTAAAGCACGGCGCCGAGCGAGAAAATGTCGGAGCGGCAATCCGCCTTGTGGCCGAGCACCTGTTCCGGCGCCATGTATTTGGGTGAGCCCACCGCCGTACCCACCATGGTCATTGAACCGCTGGGCAGCAGCGCGATGCCGAAATCGGTGATCTTCACCTGCCCGCTTTCGGGCACCATGATGTTGGCAGGCTTGATGTCGCGATGAATGACGCCATGCGCATGCGCGTAAGCCAGACCGCTGGCCACATGATGCGCGATCTTGGCGATCTGGCGCATCGACAGCACCACGCCGGAATCCAGAATCGCGCGCAAGGACTGGCCGGGCAGAAACTCCATGGCGATGTAGGCCTGCTCGTCGGCATGGCCCACGTCGTGAATGGTGACGATGTTGGGATGGTTGAGGCGGCCGGCGGACTTGGCTTCCAGAAAGAAGCGTTGCTCGAAGTCGCGCGCCTCGTCGGGCGTCAGCCCGGCGTAGCTGACGGTCTTGATGGCGACCGTGCGCTCGATGAGGGGATCGTGCGCCTTGTACACCACGCCCATCGAACCCCGCCCCAGCATTTCGATGATCTCGTAGCGACCTAAGTGCTTAGCTGTCATTATGCTTGCAATCGTGGATTCTTCTTTGCTGTTATCGACCAAGAAAGCTTAGGTAATTTGCAGAGGATTTTGGGTTCTGCGGCGACAAGTGTCAATGAAGCAATGGGTCCGTATGTTACATTTTCACATCGCCTATTGATCCGATTTTTCGCCGATGAAACCAAACGCCTTCCGCTTTGAGATGGCCAGCCTGTCGGATCACGGCAGGGTACGCACGTTGAATGAGGATGGTGTCGCAGTCAATAGCGAACACGGGTTTGCGGTGGTCACCGACGGCATGGGCGGACACCGCGCCGGCGATCTGGCCAGCCGTATGGCGCTCGAAGCCATCGTCCGCCGCCTCAATGCCGGCATACGCTCGGCCGACGGAATCACCCCGGAGTGGATCAGCGAAACGGTGATACTTGCCAACACGGCAATCCACGCCACCGCGAGTCGGCAGCAAAAACACTCAGGCATGGGCAGCACACTGGCGCTGGCGGTGTGCCATGGTCACGTGATCAACCTTGCGCATGTCGGCGATTCGCGCATTTACCGTCTGCGCGACGGACGGCTTGAGTTGCTGACCCGTGACGACTCCATCATCAACGATCAGGTCGAGATGGGCATCATCGCCGCCGAGGAAGCCGCCGACTCGCACAACCGCCACTTTGTGACGCAGGCGCTCGGCATGGCGGAGACCGTGGCGGTGCATCTGCGCGAGGAAGACCTGCGCAGCGGCGATGTGTATCTGCTCTGCACCGACGGCCTCAACGATCTGGTCGGAGAAAGCGACATCGAGGTGATCGTCGATGCGCTGAAAACAAATCTGCACGCCACCGCCGAGCATCTGGTGCAGCTAGCCAACGACTGCGGCGGTTACGACAACATCACGGTTGCCTTGATACGCGTGTGCGACGAGGCCCCTGTGGCGCGCCAGGGTTGGCTGAGCCGCCTCTTCGGTCGCGCCGCCTGAGAGGAGAACAGCAATGGCCAAACTGGTACTGAGTCGCGACGGCAAGGTGGTCAACCATTATTTTCTCGACAAGCCCGTGTTCTCCATCGGCCGCGATACCGGCAACGACATTGCGCTTGCGGATGAGCAGCTTGATGCCCGCCTGCTCTCCATCGCCAGAGTCGGCAACGATGCCATCGTAGAGAAACTGTTGAGTGCTGGCTCGGCGAACATCAACGGCAAGCCTTTCACGCGGCATATTCTGCAGCACCTCGACATCATCGATCTTGGTCGCTACCAGTTGCGCTACATGAGCGCAGGTACCGCCGCCGACGCCGAGCTCGACCGGACCATGCTGATTCGGACGGTGCGCGCCGCAACTGCTGACGCAGCTCCGCTTGCGACCGAGCTTGTGCCGTTCAAGGTCGAAGCGGCCAAGGTCGAAACCGTCAAGCTGCGCGAAGGCAAAGTTGAATTCATCTCCGGGCCGGCCGCCTGGACAGCCGGCAGCATCGTTCCTCTGGAGCGCGTAGTCACCACCTTCGGCGAGCCCGGCGACAGGCTGATCGTGTTGACGCGCCGCCCTCACGGCATTTTTCTCTCGCATGTCGAGGGCCGCAAGCTGCCGCGCATCAATGGCGAAACCATCGGCAACGCCGCTCATGCGCTCAAGCCCGGCGACATCATCGAGGGCGCGGGCTGCAAGCTCAGATTCGTGGCCTGAACCTTGCGCCGGATTCGCCGGCGCAGAAAAAAGGCGCCCGCAGGCGCCTCAAGTACTGCCCATGCATTGTTTGAGCGGCTCAGGCCTTCTTGCGACGGATTGCCGCCAGACCGCTGAGAGCGAGACCCAGCAGCGCCAGCGAACCGGGTTCCGGCACGGCCAGCGCGTCAAGATTGCTGACGCTCAGGGCCTGCCAGGCGCCGCCACCCACGGAGAAGCGGGCGCTCTGGCCACCATTGCAGCAACCTTCGGCCCAGTACAGGTCGATGGTGTAAAGGCCTTGCGTGATGTTGGCGAAGCTGCTGCTCAGCAATTCGCCGGTATTGTTCCAGTCGTAGCCCCACCACAGATCGTTGCCGGTACTGATTTGCTGCACGCCGTTCACGAACAGGGCGCCGCCGTAACCCGCATCAGGGGCGAACTGGAACAGCACTGAGCTGCCGGCCACCACATTGCCGACTTCGAAGTTCACCGACAGGTGGTTGTAGCCGTTGTTCTGGCCGAACTGATTGGTGAATTCGCTGAGGCTGTTCGAGGCGAGGGGCGAAGATTGGGCGTTGAAGCCGGACTGATAATTGCCGAAGATCGCATTGTCGATGCTGCGAACTTGATAGGTGATGGTCGATGCGCCGGCAGCGGTCGCACCAAAGGCCAGGGCGGCGGCGGCAAGGAGGGACTTCAGGTTCATGGTCGGATTCCAATTTTGAAAATTGGTGTCCATATAGCAAATGGCGGGCCAGTCTGATCAAATCATTTAAATTCAGGGTATTGGAAATCCGCCAAGCCACTCCCCCGGCAGAATGGCAGAATTCCCGACACCTGTTCGCCGCAGCCAGGTCGGTAAGGCAATCGGCCGGACAAGAAAAAAGCCGCTGAAATCTCAGCGGCTTTTTTGTTCGGCCCAAGCGAAACGCGGCTTAGTGATCCTTGGCAGGATGATCGGCCATGTACTGACGCAACTGGATCAGCGGCAGCACGACGTCGATGGTCGGGGTCGGGACTTCGGCCAGACGGCCCATCTCCTGAACCACGGTAACCAGCGGGTCGATTTCCATCGGGCGGCCACGCTCCAGATCCTGCAGCATGGAGGTCTTGTGCGCGCCGACCTTGACCGCGCCGTTGATGCGGCGTTCGACGTCGACGTGGAACTTGACGCCCAGCTTCTCGCCGATGGCCTGGCCTTCCAGCATCATGGCCTTGGACACGGCACGGGTGCCGGGGTTGGTGCCGATGATGTCGAGGGTGGCGTGGGTCAGGGCACTGATCGGGTTGAAGCACAGGTTACCCCACAGCTTCAGCCACAGTTCGTCACGGATGGCGACGCCATCACGCAGCGACGGGTCGAGGTCGGCCTTGACGAAGAGCTCCTTCAGCGCTTGCAGGCGCGGGGTGTTTTCGTCCGACGGCTCGCCCAGCGGGAACTTGTTGCCGTAGATGTGCTGGATGACGCCCGGTTCGACCACTTCGGCGGCCGGATAGACGATACAGCCGATGGCGCGCTCGGGGCCCAGTTCCTTCCACTGACGACCTTCCGGATCGATGGTCTCGAGGATGCTGTTTTCCAGCTTGCCGCCGTGCTTGTAGAAATACCAGTAGGGGATGCCGTTGATCGCCGGGATGATCATCGTGTCCGGGCCCAGCAGCGGCTTCATGGCATCGATGATGTTGGGAATGGCATTACCCTTGAGGGCGATGATGACGACGTCCTGAACGCCAACTTCCTTCGGGTCGTTGGTGGCCTTGATCTGGGCGACGCGCTCTTCTTCAACGCCTTCGGCGTTCTTGATGCGCAGCTTGACGCCATTCTTCTGCATGGCTTCGAGGTGCGGACCGCGGGCGATCAGGCTGACTTCAGCGCCGGCGAGCGCCAGCTGGACACCCATATAGCCGCCGATGGCGCCGGCGCCGTAGATACATACCTTCATGGAAACTCCTTAAAGTTTGGAAGCCGCAGAGCCCGGCCGCGGTTTTAAAGCCGCGGTGGGAAACGGCAACGGGATTGGAAAAAGGGTTGAAATATTTGGTCATGTCTTATACCACAGATACCCCCCCTTGCCCAGCTCAGCGGCAGGGTCTTTCCGGGCTATGCCCAGTCATGCCAAGTGATTAAAGGCATTTGCTCATCCCCGTGGCGATGCTTAGAATGAATGAAATCAACTCAGCGGAAAGCGCCAGCCAGACGATGAAGCATGTGGAATACGGACCGGACGGCAGCCTGACCAGCCTGCGCTTGGCGACTTCCGCGCCGCCTGCCCCCAAGGCCGGCGAAGTCCTCATCGAAGTCCATTACGCGGGGGTGAACGGCCCCGATCTCGTCCAGCGCAAGGGCTTGTATCCACCACCGCCCGACGCCTCGCCGATTCTCGGTCTGGAGGTCGCGGGTCACATTGCCGCCCTGGGCGAGGGCGTCAGTCAGTGGCAGATCGGCGATCAGGTCTGCGCCCTTGTGCCCGGCGGCGGCTACGCGGAACTGTGTACCGTCCCCGCCGGTCACGTCCTGCCGGTTCCGCAAGGCATGAGTCTGGCCGATGCCGCCGGGCTGCCGGAAGTGTGGTTCACCGTCTGGGCCAATCTCGTCGACATGGGGCATGTGCAGGCCGGCGATCATGTCCTGATCCATGGCGGCGCTGGCGGGGTCGGCTGCGCGGCAATACAGCTTGCCTGCCATTTCGGGGCGCATGTATTCGCCACCGAGACCAGCGACGCCAAACTCGAAGTCTGCCGCGCGATGGGTGCGGCGACTGTCATCAATGCGAAGACTCAGGATTTCTACGAAGCAATCAGGGGCGAAGTCGGTAAGTGCGGTCTGGACATCGTGCTTGACAGTATCGGCGGTGCAGCGCTGCACAAAGGTCTTCACTTGCTCAGGCGCGGCGGCCGACTGCTGATCATCGCCTTCAATCACGGCGCCAAGGTTGAGATCGACATGATGCCGGTGTTGACGCGCCGCCTCACCATCGCGGGCTCCACGCTGCGCGCACGATCCAATGAAGAGAAGATCGGCATCCGCGACAACCTTTTGCACCAGGTCTGGCCGGCCTTCGCTGCAGGCAAGCTGAAGACGCATACGCATGCCGTTCTGCCGCTGGAGCAAGTCGCCGATGCGCACAGCATGATGGAGGCGGCAGCGCACGTCGGAAAGATAATTCTTCAGGTCCGGAAATGAACAAGCCCCGCCGAAGCGGGGCTTGTTGTTTGAATTAGCCGTCCCGGAGCGGTGGGCGCCGGGAGCAATACAGACCTCAATCCACCTTGGCGATATGCAGGAGGTTGGTGGTACCGGACTGACCGAAGGGGAGGCCG
>JAGWTC010000063.1 GCA_028869135.1 Rhodocyclaceae bacterium | reverse complement strand
CAGGCGGCTCATGCCGATGCTGGGCGAGCCTTCGCAATGGGATGCCGCCGGACTCAGGAGCGCATTCCAACGACGAAGCAAGGAGACGCCGGGCTCGGCATCGCTGCTCGTCACGATAATGAGGAGCTACATCCGGTTTCTGGTCGTGCATGGCGAGTGCCGGCCGGCATTGTTGCATGCGGTTCCATCAGTTCAGCGCTATCGCCTTTCGACGCTGCCGCGCCACGTCGACCCGGCAACGATCGAGAGGATCATTGCGGCCTGTCCGACAGATCGTCCGGTGGAAGTCCGGGACAAGGCCATCATTCTCCTGCTCGCCAGGCTCGGCCTGCGGGCTGCCGATATTCAGGACATGCGTCTCGACGACATCGACTGGCGATCCGGCCACCTGACGGTCAAGGGCAAGACGCGTCGACCGGACCGCCTGCCGTTGCCGCAGGATGTTGGCGACGCGATCCTGGCATATCTTGCGGCAGCCCGCCCGAAGGCCGCCGAAGAGCATCTGTTCCTGCGTGCACAAGCACCGTTCCGGCCATTCCGCTCGCCCGCGGAGATCGCGGGCATCGTTGCACGTACGCGTGACCGCGGTGGGATCGAAGGAGTGCCGACCGGGTCGCACATATTCCGGCATTCGCTTGCCACCAACCTGCTGCGAGCGGGCGCAGGCCTGGAGTCCGTTGGGACCATCCTGCGTCACAGCTCGCCCGAGACCACTGCCATCTACGCCAAGGTCGATCTGCCGATGCTCATGAAGATCGCGCAGCCGTGGCCGGGAGAACCGTCATGCTGAACATGCACATTTCCAGATACGTATCGCTGCATCGCAGCTTGGGACGGAAGTTCTCCGAACAGGAACGCTTGCTGCGCCAATACGCCGATTTCGCCGTCCGCGCCGGTGACCGGCACACCCAAGTGCGGCGCATCTACGACTGGTGCCACACGGCAAGCTCGCAGAACGTGGCCCGCCATAGGTTCGACGCCGTACGTAACTTCAGCCTTTTCGCTCACGCCGAGGATTCAGGCCACGAGGTCCCACCTGCCGGCGTCTTTGGCCGGGGCAAGCGGCCGCGCCCCACACCGACCATCATCGAACCAGACCAGGTACGGGCGATCATGACCGCGGCATTGAACGTTGCGCCCCAAGGCACGATCAGCCCGTACACGTACCATTATCTTTTCGGCCTGCTGGCGGCGACTGGGCTCCGGGTTTCCGAAGCCCTCGCACTTCAATGCAACGATCTGGTCGAGGATGGCCTGATCGTCCGCAACGGCAAGTTCGGCAAGCAGCGGCTGATTGCCCTGCAGCCATCGACCCGTCAGGCGCTCGAAGCATATCTCGCCACCCGGGCAAGGCTTGGCGCCACGGGCAATGACCTGTTCGTGACCATCCGGGGGAGAGCACCGCACAAGGTGCGCGCCCACGTGGTGTTCGTCAGGCTGGCCCGGCAGCTCGCATACCGCGGACCGACCGGAACGGCCGGGATGCGGCTCCACGACCTGCGGCACACTTTCGCCGTGCGTTCCCTTGAGTCCTGCCCGCGCGACAGGGAAGCCATCGCACACCACATGGCCGGGCTCAGCGTCTATCTGGGGCATGCGTCGGTCGCGAACACCTATTGGTATCTTGAGGCCACTCCGGTGCTGCTGCGCGATATCGCTGCCGCCAGCGAGCAACTTTACCGGGGAGAAGCGGCATGACGGCGCTCGCTCCGCATCTCTCGACCTACCTGCGTGAACATCTGCCACGCGAACGTGCTGTCAGTCCGCACACGGTGAAGACCTACGCCAACTGCTTCGTCCTCCTGGTCCAGTTCGCTGCCGATCGGCTGAAGCGTCGACCGACCGATCTCGAGATCGAGGATCTCGGCACCGACATGATCATGGCCTTCCTTGACCATGTCGAGAACGGTCGCGGCAGCTGTGTTCGGACCCGCAATGGCAGGCTCGCCGCGATCCGGTCCTTCTTCCGCTACATCGAGTATCGCATTCCGGCCTGCCTGGATCAGGCCCTTCGCGTCAGATCGATCCCTACCAAGAAGACCGACAAGGCGCTGATCGACTACCTCGACCGGGCGGAGATCAAGGCTTTGCTCGACGCCCCG
>JAGWTC010000060.1 GCA_028869135.1 Rhodocyclaceae bacterium | reverse complement strand
TCGCGGCCGACCGCATGTTGGTGGATTTCGGGATGCCGGCCAAGATCGGCGAGCCGCTGCACCAGATAATCGTGAATCTCTTCCCCAGGCGCCGCCTCGCTGACGATGAAAGCCTCGTGTGCGAGAACACTGAATTGCACCTTTGGATCGCCAGCACGCGGATGATTGGATGGCAGTACCGCGAAGATGCGCTCGGACCATAGCTGCTGGCTGGCAAAACCAGGCCATTCAGCAGCACCTGTTATGAAGGCAATATCCAACTGTTGCTGACGGATGGCGGCGAGATGTTCCGACGGATTGCCGTCGATGAACGTAAGTTTGATGGCAGCGTGGCGCTCACAAAAGGCCTGAACCAGATCAGAGAGAAACCCAGACGCCAAAGATGAGAAGATCCCAATTTGCAGATGCCCATCCTCACCGCGACCGATTGCGGAGACCTCAGCCTTTGCCAAGCCGATCTCAGACAAAGCCTTGCGGCTGCGCTGGACAAACTGCTTTCCAGCTTGGGTCAGCTTCACGCCGCCTGGGGACCGGATAAATAGCGCCGTCCCAAGACGCTCTTCAAGCTCACGGATGCGGCGGCTCACCGCGGACTCTTGTACGCCGAGGGCGACGGCAGCGCGCCGAAAGCTGCCGTGATCCACTGCGGCAACGACATAGTTGAGGTGACGAACCTGTATTGGCAAAATCCTATCGCCCTTACGTACCAAGTGGCTCTCTCGCTGCATTTATCCAATGCAGACGCGAGCCCACTTTGCGCCCCGCTCTCGATGTTCTGCCGCGAAAGGCGGAGAAAATGGGGCTCAACAACACGCCCGCGGGAATTCGCCAGGGCCACGCCCTCATCACGTGGTGGATATGGCTACCCGACAGCTACGATGATTAGTCGTAGTGGACCTCCAATCCTTACAGCGGCGGCGTACTTTTTTTCGCAGGCCTGATCGAGCTTCGGCAGTGGCAGGGGTCTGCTAAAAAGCAGTGTTGAACGATCATTCCAGACAAACTAAATGGGCTTTCATGCCATGGGAAAAGCGATTCGATATTGATGAGACGCTGACGCGTGCGATGCAGACCTTCTGGTCGCATGGCTATGAAGCGACATCGATGCAGGACCTGGTCAATGCGACCGGTGTAAACCGGGCGAGCCTATACGCCACCTATGGCGACAAGCGCGAACTCTTCCTGAGCGCGCTCAAGAAATACGATGGCGAAATCAGGCGCCGGACACTGGCCGACCTGGCCGCCAGCCATTCGGCGGCCAATGCCATTCGCGCCATCTTCGACAAGTTCATCGATCAGACCCGTGCCCCGGACGGGAACTGGGGCTGCTTCCTGGTTAACACCGCGCTGGAACTTGCCGCGCATGACTCGGAATTGGCCGAACTGGTCAACGTCGCGCAGGACGAGATCGAAGCTTTCTTTCGCGGGATGATCCGCAAGGGGCAAACCAGCGGAGAATTCAACTCGCAAGACGATGCAGGCGTACTTGCTCATCAGGCGCTTGCCGCGTTGCTCGGCATGCTGGTCATGATCCGTAGCAGGCCCAACGCGGAGTATCTCCACGCGGTCCGCGACGGTGTCTTGAAATCGCTTGAGTGAGGTTTCCTCCCTTTTTGGCCAGTTTGGAATGATCGTTCAACGCGGTGGAAGGAGTGCAAATCCATGACGCTGGTTCAGACCAAGGGAATGCGCGGATGTCTGTCGCTCGATCAGAACAGGAATTGATCCGCCATGTCACCGACGCGGCGCTGTCGGTCGAGGGCGAAGGACGCCCCTCGGTCACCTGGGTCACGATCGAGGATGTCGCGCCCGGCCCATGGGGCGTCGGTGGCAAGCCCGATTCCGAAGATGACCTGCGCGCAATGGCGCAGAAATCCGCCGCCTGAATTCAATACAGCCAGAAGGAAACCGACAATGACGGATGTCTACAAAACAAGCCTGCCTGCCCGCACGGTGGACGATCCGGACCCCGCCTTCAGTGCGCCGCTCAAGGCCGTGAAGGCCGGCATGGGCATGGTGCCCAACATGTACGCCGGGATGGTCAACCTGCCCGCGCTGCTTGAGACGTACAACTTCGGCTATGGCAAGTTCCGCGCCGAAGGCGGTTTCAACCCGGTCGAGCAGGAGGTAGTCTATCTGACGATCAGCCGCTTCCACGAATGCCGCTACTGTATCGCGGCCCACAGCTTCGTCGGAGACATGATGTCGAAAGTGCCGGCCGAAGTTACCGACGCCA
>JAGWTC010000019.1 GCA_028869135.1 Rhodocyclaceae bacterium | reverse complement strand
TGATTTTCTTCGGCGGCATGGACCCGCAGGCCGCGCCGATGTCCATGCAGATGAAGAAGCTGGGCCTCACCGCCGTGCTGCTCATGGGCGACGGCGGCTGCACCGCCGACTTCCTCAAAAACGCCGGCAGCTCGGCCGAAGGCCGGTACTGCTCCAAACCCGGCGTGCCCACCGAGCAAATGCCCGGCGGCCCGGCCTTCATCGCCAAGTATAAGGCCAAGTACAACGCGCCGATCCAGCTGTACGCGCCCTACGCCTACGATGCGGTCATGGTCGTGGTCGAGGCCATCAAGCGCGCCGGCAGCGCCGACAGCGCCGCCATCCTGGCCGAACTGCCCAAGACGTCTTATAAGGGCGTGACCACGGATATCGCTTTCGACGAGAAGGGCGACATCAAGGACGCCGCCGTGACGCTCTACGTCGCCAAGGGCGGTCAGTGGCAGCAGGTCGAGACCGTCGGCGGCAAGCCGGCGGCGGCTACGGCCGACGCCACCCCCGCTGCGGCCGCGAAGTAGTCTCCCGTCCGAATAAAAACGGCACCTAGCAGGTGCCGTTTTTTTGCGCTCAGCCTGTAAGATTCGCCCTCGTGGAAACCTTCATACAACAGCTCATCAACGGCCTCACGCTGGGCAGCATCTATGCGCTGGTCGCATTGGGCTACACCATGGTGTATGGCATCCTCGGCCTGATCAATTTCGCCCACGGCGAAGTGGTCATGATCGGCGCGCTGGTTGCACTGGCCGTCTACAAGGCGCTCGCCGCCACGCTGCTGCCGCCGCTGCTCATTCTCCTGGTCGGCCTTTGCGTTGCTGCTGCCGTCTGCATGGCGCTGGGCTGGGCTATCGAGCGCATCGCCTACCGGCCGTTGCGCAATGCGCCGCGCCTCGCGCCGCTGATCACCGCCATCGGCGTCTCCATCGTGCTGCAACAATTCGCCATGCTGTTCTGGGGCCGCAGCTATCACTCGGTGCCGGCTTTGCTGCCCGACACCAGCTACGACGTTCTCGGAGCGCGCATCAGCGCTGTACAGATCGTCATCATGCTGGCCGCGGCCGCGTCGATGGCCGGACTCATCGCGCTCGTCCAGCGCAGCAAACTCGGCCGCGCCATGCGCGCCACCGCCGAGAAGCCCGAAGTCGCCGCGCTCATGGGCGTGGATGCGAACCGGATCGTCGCGCTGACCTTCGTCGTCGGTTCTGCCCTGGCTGCGCTGGCCGGCGTCTTGGTCAGCGCGAACTACAGCATCGCGCACTACCAGATGGGTTTCCTGCTCGGCTTGAAGGCCTTCACAGCGGCCGTGCTCGGCGGCATCGGCAATATCGGCGGCGCCGTGCTCGGCGGCGTGCTGCTCGGAATTATCGAAGCCATGGGCGCCGGCTACATCGGCGACCTGACCGGCGGCGTGCTCGGCAGCCACTACCAGGACATCTTCTGCTTCCTGGTGCTCATCACCGTGCTGGTGTTCCGTCCGTCCGGCCTGATGGGCGAAAAAGTTTCGGAGCGCGCCTGACATGTACGCGCAAAAGAAGAAAATCGCCGGCGTCGCCCTGATCGGCGTCGCGCTCGCCATCCTGCCCTTCGTCATCGGCATGGGCTTCGGTAACGCCTGGATGCGCATGCTGGACTTCGCCCTGCTCTACATCATGCTGGCGCTGGGCCTCAATATCGTCGTCGGCTTCGCCGGCCTGCTCGACCTCGGCTACATCGCCTTCTATGCCGTCGGCGCCTATATCTACGCGCTGCTCGCCTCGCCGCACTTCGGCCTGCACTGGCCGTTGTGGGCAATCCTGCCGCTGGGCGCACTGGTCGCCGGCATGTTCGGCATGCTGCTGGGCGCGCCGACACTGCGCCTGCGCGGCGACTATCTCGCCATCGTCACGCTGGGCTTCGGCGAAATCATCCGCATCTTCCTCAACAATCTCAACGCGCCGATCAATATCACCAACGGCCCCAAGGGCATCGCCGGCATCGATCCGCTGGCCAAGAACATCGAGATCTTCGGCTACGCCTTGCACAGCCTCTATCTGATCTACTATCTGTTCGTCGCGCTCGCCCTGCTCATCGTGGTCGTCACCATGCGTCTCGAGAAATCGCGCCTCGGCCGCGCCTGGGTCGCAATCCGCGAGGATGAAATCGCCGCCAAGGCCTGCGGCATCAACACCCGCAACGTCAAGCTGCTGGCCTTCGCCATGGGCGCGAGTTTCGGCGGCGTCGCCGGCGGGCTGTTCGCCGGCTTCCAGCAATTCGTCTCGCCGGAAAGCTTCGGGCTGTTCGAATCCATCATGGTGCTGTGCATGGTCGTGCTCGGCGGCATGGGCAATATTCCCGGCGTGATTCTCGGCGCGGTCGTGTTGACCGTATTACCCGAGCTGTTCCGCCAGTGGGCCGGCCCGATGCAGATGGCCTTGTTCGGACAGACCTATATCGACCCCGAATCGATGCGCCTGCTGCTGTTCGGCATTGCACTGATTCTTGTCATGCGTTTCCGACCCATGGGCCTGCTGCCGTCGTCACGACGCAAGGCCGAGTTCGAGCATGCGGCCGAAGAAGGAGTGACGTCGTGACGGTACTGCTGCAGGCAGACAATATCGCCAAGCATTTCGGCGGCATACGCGCGCTCAAGGATGTTTCGCTGACCATCAATGCCGGCGAGATCTACGGCCTGATCGGCCCCAACGGCGCCGGCAAGACGACATTCTTCAATGTGATCACCGGCCTCTATCAGCGCGACGGCGGCGACATCGTCTTCGCCGGACAGCCGTTGCATGTCGAAAGTCCGCACGAGGTCACCCAGGCCGGCATTGCGCGAACCTTTCAGAACATCCGCCTGTTCGCCGAGATGAGCGCGCTGGAGAACGTCATGGTCGGCCGCCATCTGCGCAGCAAGGGCAGCGTCATCGGCGCCATGCTGCGCACGCCGGCCGTACGCGCCGAGGAGGCGGCAATAAAGACCAAAGCGTTGGAACTGCTGGCCTACGTCGGCATTGCCGGCAAGGCGGAGGTGCGCGCCGCCAGCCTCTCCTACGGCGACCAGCGCCGCCTCGAGATCGCCCGTGCGCTGGCGACGGAACCGAAACTGCTCGCGCTCGACGAACCGGCCGCCGGCATGAACGCAACGGAAACCGCCGGGCTGCGCGCACTCATCGAAAAGGTCCGCGCCGACGGCACCACCGTGCTTTTGATCGAACACGACGTCAAGCTCATCATGGGCCTCTGCGACCGCGTCGCCGTGCTCGATTACGGCGAAAAGATCGCCGAGGATGTACCCGCCGTGGTGCAGAAGGATCCGCGCGTGGTGTCGGCTTATCTGGGAGTGCCGTATGAGCAGTGAACAGCACTACACCTTCCGCGAAGCGGAAAGTCGCCCCCTTCCTCGGGAAGGGGGTCGGGGGGAAGGCCAGCCTTTGCTTGCCGTAACTGACCTTCAGGTCAATTACGGCGGAATTGCTGCGGTGAAGGGCATCAGCTTTGCCGTCGAAGCGGGCGAAACCGTCGCCCTGATCGGCGCCAACGGCGCGGGAAAGACAACAACGCTCAAGGCGCTGTCGCGCTTGCTGCCATCCAAAGGCACGCTGCGCTACGACGGCAAGGACTTGCACGCCCTGCCGCCACATGCGCTGGTGCAGCGCGGTTTCAGCCTGGTGCCCGAAGGTCGCGGCGTGTTCGCGCGCATGAGCGTCACCGAGAATCTGCAGATGGGCGCCTACCAACGCAGTGACAAGGAGATCGCGCAAGACATCGAACGCATGTTCGAATTGTTGCCGCGCCTCAAGGAACGCGCCGATCAGCTGGCCGGCACGCTGTCCGGCGGCGAGCAACAGATGCTAGCGATCGCCCGCGCTTTGATGGGTCGCCCGCGTCTGCTGCTGCTCGACGAGCCGTCCATGGGCCTCGCGCCGCTCATGGTGCAGAAGATATTCGAGCTCATTCGCGGCGTCGCCGCGCAAGGCGTCGCGGTGCTGCTGGTGGAACAGAACGCAAGTCTGGCGCTGGAGACTGCCAGCCGCGCCTACGTCATGGAAAGCGGAACCATCACACTGGCCGACACCGCCGCCAATCTGCTCGCCGACCCGCGCGTACAGGCTGCTTATCTCGGCCATTAGGCCAAGATAAGCCCAGTTAAGCGGCAAAGGGGGCCAAGCCCCCTTTGCAATCCCCTGCTCGTTAGCTGAACTGCAGCTTGTCGGCGAACACCAGTGCCTCGATCTGGGCGCTGTTGCACTGCTCGGCCGTGAGACCCAAAGCGCCAAGCTGCCGCTGCAACTCTTCCACTGAGCCCGTCTCCACGGTACGGGCGAGTTCGAGCAGCGGCGCGATCTCGCCACTTTGCTGAAGCAGGGCCGCGGTAATCGTGCCCGGCAACTGCAGCTTTTCGAAGATCACGTCCATGCGCGTGCCGAGCAGGATGTCGAGAATCGAGAAGGCGCCGGCGATGAAGATATTGTCGAGCTGATTCTTGGGCAGAAAATGCGCGCCCATCTGTTCCATGAAACGTCCGCGGATCACGGCCGTCTGCATCAACGCCGGGGCGCTGTGGTCCTGACTGGCGTTGACCAGCAACAGCGACAGCCAGCGATTGAGCTTGTCGTAGCCCATGATGGTTACGGCATGGCGGAAGGAGTTCACTTCGTTGGCCATGCCGAAACCGGCCGAATTGATGTAGCGCAGCAGCTTGAAGGCCAGCGTCACGTCCTTCTTGAGCGCCAGCTCGATCTCGGCCACCTCGGCGTTGTTGCGCACGAGATTGAGCAGATCGATGATGCGCGCATGATTAGGGCTGAGTTTGGCGCTCGGCTCGCGCGGCGTGTGCAGAAAGAACCAGCCGACCGCGCCGGCGTAGCCATGGGCGATCGCCTCGTTGAAGGCCTCGCTGTCGGCCAACCCCTTGGCCAGTGCCGAAGCAGGCGCCTGGCTCATGTCGGGCTCGGCATTGGCATCCGCAAGCAGAAAACGGAAATTGGGCTTGAGCGGCAGCGGGAGGTTGCGCGTGTAGTCGTCGAGGCACAGCGGAATCTGGCGGCCGACGACGTCTGCGATCAATGTCGCCGTCGCGGCGTCGTTGAGGCGATCGGCCTTGATTTCGAGCATGACATTGAGCGGAGGTTGCCAGTACAACAACGCGTCCGTCATGGCCGGATCAACGAAGCTGACGAAGACGTCGCGCGAATCGGGCCATGCTTCCGCGAGGCGCGCCAATTCGGTCGCAGCGGACTCCACCGAACCGGCATGGACGCGCAGGCGCGAAGCCGTGATCGTCTTGTGCCGATTAAGCACAGGCTCCCGCTGTATGAATACCGTCATGTGGAGAAGGTGAATGCGTCCGCAAAGAATTCGTCGGCGGGCAGGCCGCGGGCGCAAAAATCGTCACGCGCCGCCTCTATCATGCCCGGTGCGCCGCAAGCATAAACCTGATGGGCGGAGAAGTCTGTCAGATCGTCGAGAACGGCCTGGTGAACCAGTCCCGAGCGTCCGTTCCACGCATCATCGGAACCGGCCTCGGACAGCACCGGGATGTATTCGATATGCGCATGCTCGGCCGCCCATTGCTGGGCCAGCTCATGCATGTAGAGTCCGGCGCGATTGCGCGCGCCCCAATAGAGCTTCATCGGCCGCCGGATATGGTTGTGAATGGCATGCTCGACGATGGACTTGATCGGCGCAAAGCCGGTCCCCCCGGCCAGCAGGATGACCGGCTTGTCCGATTCCTCGCGCAGGTGGAAGGTGCCGTGCGGGCCCTCGAAGCGCAGGATTTCCTTGATTTGCATGGCGTCGAAGACATGGCCGGTAAACTTGCCGCCTTCAATCTTGCGCACATGCACCTGCAACAAGCCGTCGTCATGCGGTGCGTTGGCGATCGAGAAGGCACGGCGGCCGCCGCCCTTGAGCATGAACTCGATGTACTGGCCGGCGCGGAACGCCAGACGCTCGTTCACCGGCAACTTGAGGCCGATCTGCATCACGTCGTCGGCCAGCCGGGTCAGCTCCTGCACGCGGCAGGGCATGATCTTGACCGGGTATTCGCTGCTGTCGGCGAGTTCGCGGCATTCGATCACCACGTCCGATTGCGCCGTGGCGCAGCACAGCAGCGTGTAGCCCTCGTCGCGGGCGTTGTCCGGCAGCGCACCCTTCTGCGAGCGGCCGTGGTCTACCGTGCCCTCCAGCACCTTGGCGCGGCAGGAGCCGCAGGCGCCGTTGCGGCAACCGTAGGGGAGGACATAGCCGGCGTCGAGCGCCGCTTCGAGCAGAATCTGGTCGTCCGCCACCGTATAGGTGTGGCCGCTCGGCTTCAGGGTGATCTGGTGCGTCATGAGATAATGCCAACATTAGGAAGGGGCTCGCCCCCTTCCTCCTTCATATATTTGCGGAACCGGGCAAGTACATTCCCGGATACTCCAAAGAGCAGGGTCAGACAGCTTTGCAGAGATTATTGATCATCGGTTGCGGGGACGTTGCACGTCGCGCCTTGCCCCGGCTGCTAAGACGCTATCGCGTCTACGCCCTGGTGCGCAAGCCCGATGCGGCCCTGCGCGCGCTCGGCGTGACCCAGATCGTCGGCGATCTGGATCAGCCGGCCAGCTTGAAGCGCCTGGCCGGGCTGGCCGACGTGATCCTGCACAGCGCCCCGCCGGCCGACAGCGACATTGCCGCCGATACGCGCACTCAGCACCTGTTGGCCGCCCTGCAAACCGGGAAAAGTCTACCACGCCGCATTGTGTACATCAGCACCAGCGGTGTGTATGGCAATTGCGAGGGCGCCGAGGTCGACGAAACCCGCGCCGTGCACCCGGAGAGCGCCCGCGCCACGCGCCGCGTCGCCGCCGAAACCCTGCTGCGCGAGTTCGGCCGCCACACCCGCACCAAGGTCAGCATCCTGCGCGCGCCGGGCATCTACGCCGCCGACCGTCTGCCGCTGGAACGTGTCAAACGCGGCGATCCGGTCCTGAACGCGGACGAAGACAGCTACAGCAACCATATCCATGCCGACGATCTGGCCCACGCCGTGGTGCTGGCGCTGACGCACGGCCGCAGCAACCGCGCCTACAACGCCACCGACGACAGCGCGCTGAAAATGGGCGACTGGTTCACGCAACTGGCTGAGGCCTTCGAACTGCCAGCGCCACCGCGTGTCGATCGCGCCACGGCCGAGGAGCAATTGTCGCCGGCCCTGATGTCCTTCGTGCGCGAATCGCGGCGTCTCAATAACGAGCGCATCAAGCGCGAACTCGGCCTCAAGCTCGCCTATCCCACCGTGCAGGAGGGCATCGCCGCAGCCAGGCAGCCGGCGGCGGATGCGGGCACGGACGAAACGCCGCCGCGCCCCAAAGCCAAGCCCAAGTCCACGACCAAACCCAAACCCAAGGCGGACGAAGGCAGGAGCGGCAAGGCCAAGGGCAAGACCGCTACCGCCAAGAAGCGCAAGAGCAGGAAGCCGCGCCGCGAGGAAGTCCAGTTGCCGCTGTTCTTCGAACTGGCCCCGAGCGCTTAGGCGCGGAAGAGAAAATCATGCTCTGGATAAAAGCCCTGCACATCATCTTCGTGGTCAGTTGGTTCGCCGCGCTGTTCTACCTGCCGCGCATCTTCGTGAATCTCGCCATGCTGCCGGCGGACAGCACAGTCGAACGCGAGCGTCTGCTGCTGATGGCCAGGAAGCTCTATCGCTTCGGCCACCCGCTGATGGGGCTGACCGTCCTCTTCGGCGGCATCCTGTGGCTCTACTACGGCATCGGCGGCGGCTGGCTGCATGCCAAGCTGGCGCTGGCCATCGGCCTGATCGGCTATTACTACTACTGCGGCAGGCTGCTGCGCGAGTTCGCCGGCGGCCGCAACGCCCGCAGTCATGTCTGGTATCGCATATTCAATGAAATACCTGTGCTTGCCTTGTTCGCAATTGTGATTCTTGTTGTGGTGAAACCGTTTTGAGCGATTCAGAAAAACCCAAAGCCCGCATCGTTCGGCGTGTACCCTCCGGCGCGCTGCAAAGCGGGGCCAAGGCCGACGCGCCGCCCGTTCCTTCGCGTAATGCCGGCGGCTGGCAGATGTTTGCGCCGGTGCCGCGCGGCATGGAAGAGGCGCTTGTCGAAGAACTGCAGAAGTACGGCGCCAAGCAGTGTCACATCGTGCCCGGCGGCGTGCACTTCAACGGCACGCGCGAGACCTGCTATCTCGCCAATCTGCACTCGCGTCTGGCCACGCGCATTCTGCTGCGCGTGGCGCACGCCAGCTACCGCAACGAAGCCGACATCTACCAGATCGCCAGCGATGTAGACTGGTCCAAGCGCTTCGATGCCGACCGCACCCTGCGCGTCTACGTCACCGCGATTCGAGCGCCGATCAAGAGCCTGGAGTTCATCACGCTGAAAGTGAAGGATGCCATCGTGGACCGCTTCCGCGTCGATACCGGCCGCCGCCCGAGCATCAACACGGCCAATCCGGACGTACGCATTCACCTCTTCCTGACCGCCAACGAGGCGACACTGTACATCGATACCTCGGGCGAGCCGCTGTGGCTGCGTGGCCACAAGGTCGCCAAGGTCGAAGCACCGCTCAAGGAAAATCTCGCTGCCGGCATTCTGCAGATCGCCGGCTGGAAGCCCGGTATTCCGCTGCTGGATCCGATGTGCGGCAGCGGCACCTTCCTGCTCGAGGCCGCACAGCAAAGCCTGATGGAAGCGTCGGGCCTGTCTCGCGACACCGGCGAGTTCGGCCTCGAACGCCTGCTCGGTTTCGACGCCAAGCTGTGGAACACGCTGCGCGAGGAGGCCGCGCAGATGCGCAGCAATCCGGACAGCCTGCCGATCTGGGGCAGCGACATTGATCCCGAAATCGTCGAGCGCGCACAGCAGAACCTTGCCCATGCCGGCGTCGACGATCTGGTCGAGGTCATGCAAAGCGACATGCTGGAATTGGAAGCGCCGGCGGAAAGCGGCATCCTCGTTGCCAACCTGCCCTATGGCGAACGCCTGGGCGAGGCCGACGAGCTGGCCGCCTTCTATCCCCGGCTCGGCGATGCGTTGAAGCGCAACTTCCCGGGATGGACCTGCTGGCTACTCACCGCCGACGAACGCCTGCCCAAGCTGATCGGCCTGAAACCCAGCCGCAAGGTGCCGCTGTTCAACGGTCCGCTCGAATGCCGGCTGTATCGCTTCGACATCGTTGCCGGCTCCAATCGCAAATAGCGCAGCTCGCCGGACCATGCCCTGATCAGGTAACAAAGGGTTTTCCGCCGTAATCCGGCCGCGGCATAGCGGCGCTTTGCGGCTACACTTGCGCGTCGTTACTGTCGCAACCCTGCCGTGAAACCAGCCAAGCTCGCCCCCGACTCCCTCGCCTTCGCCCTGCTGCGCGCCGCCGAGGCGATCACGGCCGTATCCGAAGGCCGCACGCTGGATGCGGCGCTGGCCACCTGCTGGCAGAAGCATGCGCCATCGCCATCGCAGCGTGGCGCGATTCAGGATCTGGCTTACGGCACCCTGCGCGCCTACGGTCGCGGCGATTTCGTGCTGCGCCGGCTGCTGCGTTCGCCACTGACCGAGCCGCGCCTGCGCTGCCTGCTGCTGGCGGCGCTCTATCGTCTTGACGCCCGCCCCGAAGACAGCCATACCATCGTCGACCAGGCCGTCACGGCGGGTGCCACGCTGGCGCACGGCAAGTTTCGCGGCCTGGTCAACGCCATTCTGCGCAACGCTCTGCGCCAACGAGCCGAACTGGATGCCGGCATCGCCACCGATGCCATCGCGCGCTGGCAGCATCCGCAATGGTGGATCGATGCGGTCCGGGCCGCCTATCCGCAGGCCTGGGAAGCCGTACTCGGCGCCGCCAACACGCATCCGCCCATGACCTTGCGCGTCAATCGCCGCCACGATGACGCCGCCGGCTACATCGCGCGACTGGCGGCTGTCGGCATCGCCGCGCGCGCGCTCGACGACACCGCCGTCATGCTGGAACGACCGCAGCCTGTAGACGCCCTGCCCGGCTTTGCCGCCGGCCATGCCTCGGTGCAGGACTGGGGCGCGCAACGCGCCGCCCGGCTGCTCGATGTGCACTCCGGCATGCGAGTTCTGGATGCCTGCGCCGCCCCCGGCGGCAAGACTGCGCATCTGCTGGAATCGGCCGACCTGGAACTCACGGCGCTGGAACTTGATCCCGGGCGGGCCAGACGCATTGATGACAATCTGCAGCGATTAGGCCTCAAAGCGACAGTAAAAACGGCGGATTGCGCCGATCTCGACGCCTGGTGGCAGGGTCAGCCCTTCGACCGCATTCTCGCCGACGTGCCCTGCTCGGCTTCCGGTGTAGCGCGCCGCCATCCCGATATCAAATGGTTGCGGCGCGAAGCCGACATTGGCGCATTTGCCACAAGCCAGCAGCGCATTCTCGACGCTTTATGGCGAACCCTGTCTCCGGGTGGCAAAATCCTCTACTGCACCTGCTCGATTTTTCCTCAGGAGAACGGCGCACAGGTGGCCGCCTTCGTCGGGCGTCATGCCGATGCCGTACGCATAGACATCGACGGACAATCCGAACTGCAACTGACTCCCGACCCGGAACAGGATGGTTTTTATTACGCCCTGCTGCAAAAAGCTGTTTGAGCGCATGCGCAGCCTTGCCGGCCGCATGCTGCGGGGCCTGTCAGCCGTCATTCTGGCCGGCCTGCTGACGCTGGCGCACGCCGGCAGCATCGAGCCCGGCAAGGCTGCGCTGTCGACTGCCGAGGACGGCAGCACGACGCTCAATGCCGAGTTCACCATCGACCTCGGCCCCCGTCTGGAGGAAGCGGTGGCGCGCGGCGTGCCGCTGTATTTCACGCTCGAAATCGAGCTGACCCGGCCACGCTGGTGGTGGTCGAACGAGAACATGGTGACGAAAACCACGCAATACCGGCTTTCCTACACCGCGCTCACGCGCCAGTACCGCTTGACCACGGGCAATCTGCATCGCAACTTCGCCACTCTCGACGAAGCGCTGCGCGTGCTGTCGCGCTTCGTCGAAGTCCCCGTTGCCGACAAGGGCGTGCTGAAGGTCGGCGAAGGCTACGACGTCGGCATGCGCCTGGCGCTCGACCGCACTCAATTGCCCAAACCGCTGCAGGTCGATGCCATCGCCAATCGCGACTGGCAGGTTGAGGCCCGCGTACTGCGCTGGCACTACGTTCCCGCCGCCTACTCCCCCGCCACCCCTGCGACGCCGGCGAGCCCGGCCACCGAGACACGGCCGTGAGGGTCGCCATCCTTGTTTCCCTGGGGCTGGGCGCTATCCTGCTGTTCCTGCTGGCGGGCGCCAGCGCCAACAGCCCGTTGTTTGCGCGGCATTACGCCTGGCTGCTCGGCGCCAATGCGGTGCTGGCGCTGGGTCTGCTGACCCTGGTCGGCGCGCGGCTCCTGCAACTGCGCCGCGAATATCGCGCCGGCGTCTTCGGTTCGCGCCTCAAGGTCCGCCTGCTGCTGATGCTGGGCCTGATGGCCGTGCTGCCGGGCGCTCTGGTCTACGGCGTCTCAATGCAATTCGCGGTCAAGAGCATCGAGTCCTGGTTCGACGTGCGCGTGGACAATGCGCTCGAAGGCGGCCTCGCTCTCGGCCGCAGCGTGCTCGAAGCGCAGCAGGCCGACCTGCTCGACAAGGGCCGCAGCCTGAGCCTGGAGCTGGGCGATACGGAGTTCGTGACGCCGCCCCAGATGTCGCGGCTGCGCGAACGCGTGACCGTGATGACGCTGACGCTGTTCTCCTCGTCCGGCCAGGCCTTGGTCAGCGCCACCGCCGACGACGACAATTTGCTGCCGCAGCTCCCGACGCTGGCGCAATTGCGCCAGGCCCGACAGGGGCGCGGTATCGCCATGACCGAAGGCGAAGCCAGCGAGGGGCTGACCGTGCGCGCCCTCGTGCCCGTGTACATGCGGGGCGGGGAAGTACGCGTGCTGCAATTGACCGATGTGGTGCCGGTATATCTCGCTGGCAGCGCTGCCAGCGTGGAGGATGCCTATCGCGACTACCAGGAATTGCAACTCGGCAAGGAAGGTCTGAAGCGCATTTACACCATGACGCTGACGCTGACGCTGCTGCTCGCGCTTTTCGCCGCCATGGCGCTGGCCTTCACACTGGCGGAGCGTCTCGCCGAGCCGCTGCTGCTGCTGGCGGAAGGCACTCAGGCGGTCGCCGCCGGCGACTACACGCCGCGTGCCGCCATCGAAAGCAACGATGAGCTGGGCATCCTGACCCGCTCCTTCAATCAGATGACGCGCCAGCTCGACGACGCGCGCCGCGAAACCGAACGCCACCGCGCTGCCACCGAAGCGGCGCGTGCCTATCTCGAAAGCGTGCTCGGCAATCTTTCCGCCGGCGTGATCACCTTCGACAACAACTTCGTCATGCGCGCCGCCAATCTCGGCGCCGTCGGCATCCTGCACAGCGACCTGACGCCGGTCGACAATATTCCCCTGATGGAGTGGCCCATCCATCGTCAGCTCTGCGACGCGGTGCTTGAAGGCTTCCGCGAAAACCCCGGCGACTGGCAAAAGGAAGTCGAAATCGACATCAGCGAAGGCATGGCGCAGACCCTGCTGCTGCGCGGCACCACGCTGCCCGCCTCCAGCGGCGCCGGCCATGTCATCGTCTTTGACGACGTGACCGACCTGATCTCCGCGCAGCGCACTGCGGCCTGGGGCGAAGTGGCGCGTCGCCTGGCGCATGAAATCAAGAACCCCCTGACGCCGATCCAGCTCTCGGCCGAACGCCTGCAGCTCAAGCTGGCCGACAAGCTGGCGCCGCCCGAGCGCGAGATGCTTGAACGCGCCAGCTCGACCATCGTCAATCAGGTCGAGGCGCTCAAGAATCTCGTCAACGAATTCCGCGACTACGCGCGCACGCCACCGCCGGAGCTCAAGCCCGTCGATCTCAACGATCTGGTGCGCGACGTGCTCGGACTCTACGAAAATGCGGCGGTGCGCATCGAGGCCGATCTGGCGCCGGAACTGCCCCTCGTCTCGGCGGACGCCAACCAGATGCGCCAGGTCATTCACAATCTGCTGCGCAACGCGCAGGACGCGCTCGGCGACATTCCCGAACCGCGCCTCGCCATCGCCACCCGCGCCGACCCGCGCGGCGGCACACTGACCGTCAGCGACAACGGCAGCGGCTTTCCACCGCAGATTCTGGCGCGCGCCTTCGAGCCTTACGTCACGACCAAGGCCAAGGGAACGGGCCTCGGGCTCGCCATCGTCAAGAAGATCATCGACGACCACAAGGGCGAGATTCGCATCAGCAATCGCGAAAGCGGTGGTGCCGTCGTCACCATCCGCCTGCCCCTGGCGACCGTCGATAGCTGAGGAAAGCGCCCCGAAAACCCGCGAAATGCGCCTTTCCCGGATGAAAAAAACCCGCCGAGTTCATGTAGGCTAGCGCGCCAAGGCGGCGCTTCTCTGCATGAGCGCCCCAGGGAAACAAGAAAGCAGCCGGCCGCGCCTTCGTCTCTTTGGCGATCGCGAGCCTGGCGGCGATGAATTGGAGTCACGCCGAAGGCGTGGCAAATAGGTTTCAGCCCTTGACCGATGCGCTCTTCGGCGCACCGGAAAGGTAAGGGGATACGTAGGGTCCAGCATGGCAAACATTCTTGTAGTTGATGACGAAATCGGTATCCGCGAACTCTTGTCCGAGATTCTTCGCGACGAAGGCCATGACGTCATCGTCGCCGAAAACGCCACCGAGGCGCGTATCGCGCGCGAGGTGAAACGCCCCGATCTGGTCCTCCTCGATATCTGGATGCCCGATACCGACGGCATCACCCTGCTCAAGGAATGGTCGGCGGCCGGCCAGCTCAACATGCCGGTCATCATGATGTCCGGCCACGCCTCCATCGATACCGCCGTCGAGGCCACCAAGATCGGCGCGCTGGACTTTCTGGAAAAGCCGATCGGCATGCAAAAGCTGCTGGCCGGCGTGAAGCGCGGCCTCGAACGCACTGCGCGACCCGCCGCCACCGGCCTTTCGCTCGCCGCATTCTCGCGCTCCGGTCCCCTGCGCGACCTCAAGCGCCGCGTCGATCAGGTTTCCGCCAGCAGCCGTCTGATCATGCTCCGCTGCGGCAACGGCAATATCGCCGAGCTGGTCGCTCGCACCCTGCACACGCCGGGCAAGGCCTGGATGGATCTCGCCGCCGACTCCAATCCGCTGTCGCTGGATACGCTGCAGGCGGCGCACGGCGGCGTCCTCTATGCGGAGGAAATCGGGCGTCTCACGCGCCTGCAGCAGAAGAACCTGCTCTTCGCAGCCGACCGGCTCGACAAGCTCGGCATGCGCATGATCGTTGCCAGCAGCATGGACCACGCGGCACTGCTCGCCTGCGGTTGGGAAGAATCGGCGCTGAAGCGTCTGTCGGACGTCGCCCTGGGCGTGCCTTCGCTGCTCGAAATCAAGGATGAGATACCGGACATCGCCGCGCAACTGCTCGCGCTTCTCGTGGAAGCCGGCGAAGCGCCGGCACGGCGGCTGTCCACCGCGGCCCAGAACGGCCTGCGCCAGCACGCCTGGCCGGGCGGCTACAGCGAGCTGCGCGGCGTCATCAAGTCGCTGGCGCTCGGCGCCATCGAGGAAGAAATCGCCGGCGACGAAGTGGCGCGCCTGCTCGGCCACGACCCCAGCAATCCCCTGCCGGGCCTAGCACCCGAAGTCATGGACCTGCCGTTGCGCGAAGCGCGTGAAGTCTTCGAACGCATGTATTTCGAATACCATCTCGCGGTCGACGGCAGCAATATGACGCGCCTGGCGGAGAAGACCGGACTGGAACGCACCCACCTCTATCGCAAGCTCAAGGATCTGGGCATTCGATAATCAGCCCCGGCGCCCCCGAAAAGGACCGTCATCCAGGGCACCTTTCGCACTGCGTCCGGTCGAACAGGTCATCGTCGATACGAACATGCCGGCATCTGCCGGCATGCGCTTCTCCGAAAGTGCATTCATCCGCCCATGTCCCGCCCCATCGCCAAGCATCCCGAGGATCTCGCTGCATTCTTCGTCGAGCGCGCCAATGCGCATGACCTTGAAGGCCTGGTCGCGCTGTACGCGCCCGATGCGGTGCTGGCCGGCATGGACGGCGCAATGGCGGTCGGCCACGAAGCCATCCGCACGGTCTATGCCGCGATGCTCGCCGCCCATTCCCACTTCACCGCTGGCATCGCCGCGCCGACATTGCTGCGCGGAGATCTGGCGCTGACCTCGACGCGCCTCATCAACGGCAAGGTCACCGCCGAAGTGGCGCAGCGGCAGGCCGACGGAAGCTGGCTGTGGGTGCTCGACCAGCCTCTGATCAATCCACGCCCCGGGAGCTGAGATGGCGGAAGAAAGGCGTCTGCGCATCCTGCTCTGGATCGTCGCCATCGCCTTCTTCATGCAGACGCTGGACGCCACCATCGTCAATACGGCGCTGCCGGCCATGGCCGCCAGTCTGGGCGAGAGCCCGCTGAAAATGCACTCGGTCGTGATCTCCTACTCGCTGGCGATGGCGACCCTGATTCCGGCCTCGGGCTGGCTCGCCGACCGCTTCGGCACGCGCCGCGTCTTTCTGGCGGCGATCCTGGTGTTCAGCCTGGGTTCGCTGGCCTGCGCGCTTTCACAAAGCCTTGCCCAGCTCGTCGCCTCGCGCGTGCTGCAAGGCATCGGCGCATCGATGCTCCTGCCGGTAGGGCGGCTCGCCGTGCTGCGCGCCTTTCCGCGCGAGCGTTTCCTGGCGGCCATGGCCTTTGTCACCGTCCCCGGGCTGATCGGCCCGCTGATCGGCCCGACGCTGGGCGGTTGGCTGGTCGAATACACCACCTGGCACTGGATTTTCTTCATCAATCTGCCGGTCGGCGCCATCGGCTGCTTCATGGCCTGGCGCTACATGATCGATGCGCGCCGCAGCGACATCGGCCATTTCGATCTGGTCGGCTACCTGTTGCTCGCCTTCAGCATGGTGGCGGTTTCGGTTGCCATCGACGGGCTTTCCGACCTGCATTTCGGCCACGCCACAGTGGTACTCCTTTTGATGTTCGGCTTCGCCGCGCTGGCGGCCTACTGGCTGCGCGCGGCGCGGCGCGAGGACGCGCTGTTTCCGCTCGAACTCTTCTCCATCAATACCTTCAGCGTCGGCATCCTCGGCAATCTGTTCGCGCGCATCGGCAGCGGCGCCATGCCCTTCCTGATTCCGCTGCTGCTGCAGGTCTGCCTTGGCTACACGCCGGCGCAGGCGGGCATGATGCTGATTCCGGTCGCAGCGGCGGCCATGCTGAGCAAACGTCTGGCGCCCAAGCTTATCCGCCGCTTCAATTATCGCCCGGTGCTGCTGGTGAACACCCTGCTCGTCGGCGGCACCATCGCCAGCTTTGCGCTGATAACCGAGGGCCAGCCGGTGTGGCTGCTGGTCGCACACCTCGCCGCCTTCGGTCTGGTCAATTCGCTCCAGTTCACGGCCATGAACACGATCACGCTGTTCGACCTCGAAGGTGCCAACGCAAGCAGTGGCAACAGCCTGTTGTCCATGGTCATGATGCTGTCGATGGGGTTGGGCGTCGCCACCGCCGGCGGTCTGCTCGCCGCCTTCGACAGTATGGAAGGCTACGGCGTGCGGGCGCTGGCCACTTTTCAAGCTACCTTCATTACCGTCGGCCTCGTCACCTGCGCTTCGGCATGGATCTTCTGGCAGCTTGTCCCCGATGCGGGCCGCGCGCGTCGCACCGACCGCGACGCCGGCATGGACTGACGACGCTCAGGCGGTCAGTTGGGTGTACAGGCGCGGCAGGTGCAGGGGCAGGTCGGCCGGCTTTCTCACCACGGTATAGCCGCCGGGGCCGAACAGATGCGGCAGATAAGCCGCGCCCTCCTTGTCGATGGTGACGCAGAAGGGCTTGATGCCGGCATCGAGCGCTTCCATCACGCTCTTCCTCGTGTCCTCGATGCCGTAACGGCCTTCGTAGAGGTCCAGGTCGTGCGGCTTGCCGTCGGACAGGATCAGCAGAAGGCGCTGCGAATTCGGCTGCGCGTCGAGCAGGCGCGCAGCCTGGCGAATCGCCGCGCCCATGCGCGTGTAGTAGCCGGGCTCGATGGCCGCGATGCGGCCGCGCACCTCGGCATCGTAGGCGGCATCGAAGCGCTTCAGTTCGTGCAGGCGCACATGGTTGCGCTTGAGCGAAGAGAAGCCGTACATGGCGAAGACGTCGCCCGTCCCCTGCAGCGCTTCGGCGAGCAGCATCAGGCTGTCGCGAATCACGTCGATGACCTTGTTCTCGCCGCCGGCCCAGGCATCGGTGGACAACGACAGGTCGGCAAGGATCAGGCAGGCGAGATCGCGCTCCTGCTGCACCTGCGCCATGTAGAGCCCGGCCCCGTCGCGGTTGACGCCGGCCAGACGCTCGGCTTCGTCGCGTACGCAGGCATCGATATCGAACTCGCTGCCTTCGGGCTGGCCTTTCAGCCAGCGCCGTTGCGGTGCCAGCACGGCGAGCTGGTTGCGCAGGCGGCGCGCGGTGCGGCGCAGGTGCTGTGGCAGGAGGCAAGGCTCGGCATTGCGCGCCAGCATGGGCTGGACGCAGCAATGCGCGGGGCGCAGACGGCTCTCGCGATAGTCCCATTCGGGCAGCAGGATGCCTTCGCCAAGCGGCAGGTCGTCCTCGCTCGCTGCAGGCAGATCGAGATCGAAGCGCACCTTGGCGGCGACGCGTTCGCCGTCCTGCGTCACCGACAGCGTGTCCATGGTACGCGCGGCCTTGGCCGCATCGGGATCGGGCTCGTCGTCCACCGAGCGATTGACGCGCACATATTCGGCCCAGGAGAACAGACTCTCGGCACGAAATACCATCAGCATGCCGTGCTCGCTTTCCGGCGCCTCGGTACGCTCGGCGCGATAAGGCGTGTCCTGCTTTTCGTCGGGTGCCACCGTGCCGCCTGCCTCCTGATGTTGCAGACTGCGTTGCGTCTGGGCGTGCGTCGGCAGGGGATACAGCCACAGCGGCACGGGTTGCAGGGTGTGGGCGCCGGGTCGCGACAGCGGCGGCAGGCTGCGCACGCTGCCGGGCCGCCGCAGCGCATCGCGTATCGCCTCCTCCTGCGCGGCCTCGTCGCGCGGCATGTCTTTCGGCGCGCGGCGCAACGCCAGGGCGGCGGTGCAGAGCCGTTCATAGCGCGCCTGCAAGCCGGGGAAATGATGCAGGGCGACCACCGTGGCGCGCTGATTGCGCACGATCCAGTCTTCGTCCGAGGGCACATCGTGGGCCGCCAGCGCAGCGAGCCAGACATAGAGCTCGCGGTTCAGCGCGATATCGTCGAACATCGCAATGCGCGCCGGCAGGCGCAGGGTTTCGCCATCCAGCCCGGCTCGCTGCACGCGGTCGCCGCTACCGGCGACGCGCTCCAGCCAGCGCCGCCGTGCCCCGTCCCGCTCGATCAGCGCCGCGGCGACACGCAGGCCGGCATCGCCGCCCATGCCGCGGAACACCACGCCCAAGGTCTTTTCGATCTGGCTCAGTTCGACCGCCGCAGCGGGGAACTCGCGCGAGGCGGCGCGGGTGATGAAGCGATCCCAGAGACTGCCGACCCACTCTTCCATCAGTCGCGCCGTCCCGTCAGGCTGACCATGGCCTCGTTCTGCTTGGCGGCGTCCTTGTCCACCCAGTGCAGCAGCACCGGCTTGCCGACGGCGCTCTGCACCGTGTGACAGGCCGACACGCACTGCGAGCACTGCGTACAGGTGAACATCTCGCGCTTGGTGGTGCGCGGCTTGAGGCGCATCGGGCAGGCAGCCTCGCAGGCCGCAAAGCCCGGCCCGCCGGCAGAATAGCAGGCGGCGCAGTCGGCCGCGCGGAAGCGTTCGTAGCCCACCACCATGGCGCCGCGATTGGCCATCCAGGCCAGGCTCTGGAACACGCCGACGGCGCAGCCGTAGCGGCAGAACAGGTGGCGCGCAAACAGGAACTCCATGGTCAGCACCGTGGTCGCGGCGCTGAGGAATATGAACTGGTTGCGCGTCGGCGAGAGGTGCAGCAGATTGCCGTACAGCTCCGCCGGCGGCAGCAGGTAGCTGAGGAAAACCACGGCCCAGGCGAAGGCCACGCTGACGGCGGCGATCACGGTCGGGATCCACCACACCGGGTGTTGCGGACGAACGCTGCCGTCGGCGTTGCGCGGCGGCGTCTTGTGCTTGTCCCAGATGCTGTGGCGGCCGCTGGCGCGCAGCATGAGACGGTTGATGGTCTCGACGGCCGAGAAGTGCGGACACAGCCAGCCGCAGTACAGGCGTCCCCAGCGCCAGGCGATCAGCATTAGCAGCGCGGCGGCGGCGCCCAGCGGAACGAACAGGCGCAGCAGGATGTTGAGCGCGGTCTCGCCTGCGCCGGCCTGGCCGGCCAGGAATTCGTCGATGCCCAGATGCCACGGCCGACCGAGGAAGAAGGCATGGCCCAGTGTCAGGTCGAAACGCAGCAGATCGAAGACCGGCGCCAACGCGAAGAGCAGGAAGAATCCCACCTGCAGCGCGCGGCGCAGGAGTTGCGAAGGCGGCAAGTAGGGTTTAGCGGCCGAAGCTGGCAAGGATGATCTCCATCAGGCCGTCGGCGACTTCAACGTCGTCCGACAGCGCTTCCACCAGGGAGGCGCGGCACGCCTCGACCGGATCGAGTCCGCTCCTGATCAGCGTCGCCGCATAGACCAGCAGGCGCGTACTGGCGACCTCCTCCAGATCGACGTCCTTGAGCGAGCGTATGCTGCGGCCGAGATTGACGAGGCGCTCCGCTAGCATGACGTCGCAGCCGGTTTCGCCGCGCAGGATCTCGATCTCGCGTGCAGCATCGGGAAAGTCGAAGCGCAGCGCGACGAAGCGTTGCCGCGTCGAGGGCTTCATGCCCTTGAGGAAGTTCTGGTAACCGGGGTTGTACGATACCACCAGCATGAAGGGCTGCGGCGCCTCCAGCACTTCGCCGGTGCGGTCGATCGGCAGGCAGCGCCGGTGGTCGGCGAGCGGGTGGATGACCACGGTGGTGTCCTTGCGCGCCTCGACCACCTCGTCGAGATAGCAGATGCCGCCTTCACGCACGGCACGCGTCAGCGGCCCGTCGGACCAGCGCGTCTGGCCGTCCTGGATCAGATGGCGGCCGACAAGGTCGGCCGCAGTCAGATCATCGTGGCAGGCCACGGTATGCAGCGGCAAACCCAGGCGCGCCGCCATGTGCGTGACAAAGCGCGTCTTGCCGACGCCCGTCGGCCCCTTGATCAGCACCGGCAGGCGGTTCTTCCAGGCGTGTTCGAACAGCTCGATCTCGCGGCCCGATGCCGCGTAGAAGGGCAGCTCGCTTGCTTTCATGTCCATCATGTAGATCCTATCCAGTAGAACAGCACGATCAGTGCCGCGATCAAGGTCAACCAGCCGAGCAGCAGTATCCGCCACAACAGCGGAGCGTGGCGCAGCTCCATGAAATCGAGGATGACGAGGACGCCCTTGAGGCAGGCAAGCCCCAGCATGACCAGCACGGCCCAGGTGCCGGTGGCGCCGCTGCTGCCCAGCGCCCAGGTGGTCAGCGTGGCTGCCAGCATGACGAGCCAGACACGATCGGCAATGTTTTTCGGTAGCGTCATGATCAGTGCATCACATACACAAGGGGAAACAGCACGATCCAGGCCAGATCAACCATGTGCCAGTAGGCCGCGCCGGTTTCGAGCCCATGCACGTCGTGGCTGCCGTAGCCGCCGCGCCTGAGCTTGAGGAGCAGGATGCCCAGGATGCAGACGCCCAGCACGACGTGCATGAAGTGGAAGAAGGTCAGCGAGAAATAGAACATGTGAAAAGTGTCCGTATCCATCGACAGACCCGCCGCAAACTTGGCTCGGTATTCGAAGATTTTGGCGACCAGGAAGGCCAGGCCGCACACAAGGCCGACGCCCATCCAGCGTACCGCCGGAACCAGCCGGTCAGCGCGCGCGGCCTGCACGGATCGCACCACGCCCCAACTGCCGGTAATCAGCAGGATCGTGTTCAGGGCGCCGATGTTCCGGTCCAGCCCGGCCTGCGCCGCATTGAACGCCTCGACGTTGTAGGCGCGCGTCACCGCATAGGCAATGAAGAACACGCCGAAGGCCATCAGCTCGGCGAGGATGAAGAACCAGATTGCCAGATCGCCGTGCAGATGCGGCTCGGCATCGGTGGTCGCAGGCGGAGGATTAATTGTGGTATCCATAATGCAACTTTAAGCGCTGGGCGGGTGTTTGTACTTGACCTAACGCAAAAAAAGCGGCGCCCGCAGGCGCCGCTTTCATGCCTTTGACTACCTTCTTCAAGCCGCGCGCTCTTCGCCCTTGATGAAGAAGCTGACCAGATAGGTCACGACGCCGATCAGGAAGACCACCCCGGCGACTTCGCGCATCCAGTAGAACAGACTGATCTGGTCCTGGGTCGCCATGAAGCCCAGCGGCGTGTCGCTGACGCGCTGCAGCCAGACTTGCAGAATGCCGGCGGCGGTCAGGAACAGCGTGATGAAGACCATGGCCACGGTCATCAGCCAGAACGCCCACATTTCCACGACCTGCGCCTTGTTGCTGTTGGCGGCACGGCCGCGCATCAGGGGCATGGAATACGAGATCATGGTGATGACCACCATCACATAGGCGCCATAGAAGGCCATGTGACCGTGAGCTGCCGTGATTTGCGTACCGTGGGTGTAGAAGTTCACCGGAGCCAGGGTGTGCAGGAAGCCCCACACGCCGGCGCCGAGGAAGGCCATCACGCCGGTACCCAGCGCCCACAGGGTGGCAGCGCGGTTCGGGTGCTCGCGACGACGGCGGTTCACCATATTGAAGGCAAACAACGTCATGGCGAAGAAGGGAACCGGCTCCAGTGCCGAGAACACCGAACCCCACCACTGCCAGAACTCCGGCGCGCCGATCCAGAAGTAGTGGTGGCCGGTGCCGACCATGCCCGAAACCAGTGCGAGCGTGATGATGACGTACAGCCACTTCTCGATGACTTCGCGGTCAACGCCGGTCACCTTGATCAGCACGAAGGCTAGGATGGCGCCGAGGATCAGTTCCCACACGCCTTCAACCCACAGATGCACCACCCACCACCAGTAGAACTTGTCCTTGACGAGGTTGTGCGGGTTGTAGAAGGAGAACAGGAAGAAGATCGCCAGGCCCCACAGGCCGATCATCAGCACCGTGTTGATCGCGGTCTTGCGGCCCTTGAGGAAGGTCATGGACAGGTTGTAGAGGAAACCCAGCGCGACAATGACGATGCCGATCTTGGTAATCGTCGGTTGTTCCAGGAATTCCCGTCCCATGGTCGGCAGCAGATCGTTGCCGGTGATCCTGGCGAGCGTGGCATACGGCACGGCCAGATAGCCGATCACCGTCAGCGCCGCGGCAATGAGGAAGACCCAGAACAGGATCAGCGCCAGCTTGGGGCTGTGCAGCTCGGTCTCGGCTTCTTCCGGCACCAGGTAGTAGGCCGAACCCATGAAGCCCATCAGCAGCCACACGATCAGGGCATTGGTATGCACCATGCGGGCGACGTTGAAGGGAATGTGCGGGAACAGGAAGTCACCGATCACATACTGCAGGCCCATGATCAGCCCGAACAATACCTGGGCCACGAAGAGGCCCATGGCCCCGATGAAGTAGGGCTTGGCAACCGCTTGCGATGTGTATTTCATTTCCGGTCTCCTCCCTTAACCTTCAATGTTCGGCGGCCACTTGGCCGTATTGATTTCCGAGGCGTACTTCAGGAAGGCGACCATGTCGTCAAGCTCCTGCTCGGTCAGATTGAACTGCGGCATCTGCCGGCGTCCGGGCACGCCGGTCGGCTGTCCCTTGATCCAGGCCTTGATGAAGTCGGGGCCGCGACGCTTGTACACATTACCGAGTTCGGGCGCGAAATAAGCGCCTTCGCCCAGCAGGGTATGGCAGCCGATGCAGTTGTTGTTTTCCCAGATGCGCTTGCCTGCTACCACCTGTGGGTTGTCGAGCTGCGCACGCTGGTCGCGTTGGGGCAACACTTGCTCGGTCCTGAACGTCAGCGCCAGGAACAAAAGAAAGGAGAAAACTGCTCCCCCATAGAAAATATTGCGTGCCGCTGACGTTGTAAATGTACTGCTCATGGTCCCTCCTTCAGCTTTGGTTGCGGTGCAATGGATAAATGGTATTTCAGATGCAACTTATATTGCAACTACAACTGACCTTTCATTGATAACGATCAATGTATTTGTAACTGAATACCAAGAGACTGATCGCAGAGGAGCTTGCGGCGTAATTTTTACACGCTACAAATAAGAACTACAACGACTTTAAGCATAGTTTTTCTTTCAGCGCTTTTCTTTTGGTTTTTCTTGCACGAAGAAGGGGTACGTTATGAAACAGAACGTGTTGAAACTCGCAGCAATGCTGGCGGCTCTGCCGCTATCCATCGGCGCGGCCACCGCCGCCGACCTTGACCCGGCCCAGGCCCATGCGCCGGGGGCGGAAGCTGCCTACCAGGCAGGCGGCTCACCGCTCGCCAAGGTCGAGATGTATCAGGACATCAATCCCAAGGCGCCGCCGATGACGAAGGAGGAGTTCGACAAGGCGCGCCAGATCTATTTCGAACGCTGCGCCGGCTGTCACGGCGTGCTGCGCAAGGGCGCCACCGGCAAGCCGCTGACACCGGACAAGACCATCGCCGCAGGCACCGAATATCTGAAAGTCTTCATCGCCTACGGCTCGCCCGCCGGCATGCCGAACTGGCAGACTTCGGGCGACCTCACGCCCGCCCAGGTGGACATGATGGCGCGCTACGTTCAGCAAACGCCGCCGCAGCCGCCCGAGTTCGGCATGAAGGAAATGAAGGCGACGTGGAAGGTCATCGTACCGCCCGAGCAGCGGCCGAAAAAGAAGATGAACGATTACAACATCGAGAACATCTTCTCCACCACGCTGCGCGATGCCGGTGAAATCGCCCTGATCGACGGTGATACCAAGAAGATCATCAACATCATCAAGACCGGCTACGCGGTGCACATCTCGCGCCTGTCGGCCTCCGGCCGCTACCTGTTCGTGATCGGCCGCGACGGCAAGATCAACATGATCGATCTGTGGATGGAGAAGCCGGACAACGTCGCCGAAGTCCGCATCGGCCTCGAAGCCCGCTCGGTGGAAACCTCCAAGGCCAAGGGCTACGAGGACAAGCTGGCCATCGCCGGCGCCTACTGGCCGCCACAGTATGTGATCATGGACGGCGCCACGCTGGAACCGAAGAAGATCATGGCCACCCGCGGCATGACCGTGGACGACCAGGAATACCACCCGGAACCGCGTGTCGCCTCCATCGTGGCTTCGCACTACAAGCCCGAGTTCGTGGTCAACGTCAAGGAAACCGGCAAGACCCTGCTGGTCGACTACACCGATGTCATGCAGACCACGGTCAAGGAAATCCCGACCGCCAAGTTCCTGCATGACGGCGGCCTTGACAGCTCCCATCGCTACTTCATGGTTGCTGCCAACAACAGCAACAAGATCGCAGCCATCGATCTGAAGGAAGGCAAGCTGACCAAGCTGATCGATGTGGGCAAAATCCCGCACCCGGGTCGCGGCGCCAACTTCGTCGACCCGCAATACGGACCCGTCTGGTCGACCGGTCACTTGGGCGACGAAAGCATTTCCCTTATCGGCACCGACCCGGTCAAGCATCCGAAGTCGGCCTGGAAGGTGGTGCGTACGCTGAAGGGTCAGGGCGGCGGCTCGCTGTTCATCAAGAGCCATCCGAAGTCGACCCACCTCTACGTCGACACCACGCTGAACCCCGATCCGAAGCTCAGCCAGTCGGTTGCGGTCTACGACATCAAGAACCTCGACGCCGGTTACAAGGTGCTGCCGATTGCAGAGTGGGCAGGCCTCAAGGACGACGGTGGCGCCAAGCGCGTAGTGCAGCCTGAATACAACAAGGCTGGCGACGAAGTCTGGTTCTCGGTCTGGTCCGCCAAAGACAAGGAGTCGGCACTGGTGGTCGTGGATGACAAGACGCTGAAACTGAAGGCTGTCGTCAAGGATCCCCGCCTGATCACGCCGACCGGCCACTTCAACACCTACAATACGCAGCACGACGTTTATTGATGCGACAACGCGGCGGGCTTAGCCCGCCGCGCACCCCTAACGCAAAGGAATATCGTCATGAAAAAGACTGTTTTGATTGCCGTGTTGCTGCTCCCGTTCGCGTCCTCCGCCGTACTGGCCAGCGAGGAGATTGCCAACAAGTCCGGCTGCATGGCCTGCCATGCCAAGGACAAGAAGCTGGTCGGCCCCAGCTTCAAGGACGTCGCCGCCAAGTACAAGGGCCAGGGCGATGCCGTCGCCAAGCTCACCGAAAAGGTGCGCAAGGGCGGCAGTGGCGTGTGGGGCCCCATCCCCATGCCGCCGAACCCTGATAGCAAGATCAGCGATGCCGATCTGAAGACTGTCGTGGAGTGGGTGCTCAGGGGCGCATGAACGTCCACCGGGCCGGCCGGCCCATAATCGTTGTCTGTGCCGCCGGCCTCGCCCTGCTATTTGTCGGACTTGCCCATGCCGGCGACGATGTGTCGCCGGCACGGCAACGCGAACTGGTGCATCTGGTGCGCCAGGACTGCGGCGCCTGTCACGGTCTGACATTGCAGGGAGGGCTCGGCGCACCGCTGACGGCCGTCGCCTTGCGCGACAAGCCGGCTGATGGCCTTGCAGCAACCATATTGCACGGTCGCCCCGGCACCGCCATGCCGCCGTTCAAGTCCATGCTCGACGAAGCCGAAGCGCAATGGATTGCCGCCCAATTGCTCAAGGGATTTCCGCGTGAGAACTAGCCTGCTGTTCGTGCTCTCTCTTCTGCTCAGCGCCTGTTCCGGCATTGCGCCGCGCGGCAGCGGCGATCTCGGCGTCGTCATCGAACGCGCCGACGGCAGCGTGAAGATCGTAGACAGCAGCCAGCGCGCCGTACTGGCGCGCGTGACCGGGCTGGGAGATCTTTCGCATGCTTCGGTCGTGTTCTCCCGCGATCAGCGTTACGCCTTCGTCTTCGGCCGCGACGGCGGCCTCAGCAAGGTCGACCTGCTCGAACAGAAGCTCGTGCAGCGCGTGCAGCAAGCTGGCAACTCCATCGGCGGGGCAATATCGCAGGACGGCAGCCTGATCGTCGCGCAAAACTACGAACCCGGCGGCATCAAGGCCTTCCGCACCGACACGCTGGAACAGGTCGCTGACGTGCCGGCCGAATACGGCAACGACGGCAAGCGCTCCAAGGTGGTCGGCCTCGCCGATCTCCCCGGCAATCGCTTCGCCTATGCGCTTTTCGATGCGGGCGAAATCCGCATCACCGACCTTTCCGATCCGTCTCGCCCGAAGACGCAGCGATGGGCCGCGGGCAAGCAACCCTACGACGCCCTCGTCACGCCCGACGGGCGCTATTTCATCGCCGGCCTGTTCGGCGAAGACGGGCTGGCCATGCTTGACACCTGGCAGCCCGAACTTGGCGTGAAAAAGGTGCTGTCCGGCTACGGCCGCGGCCAGGAGCCGCTGCCGGTGTTCAAGATGCCGCACCTGCGCGGCTGGGCGCAGGCCGGCGGCCGCCTCTATCTGCCGGCGATCGGCCGCCACGAGGTGCTGGTGGTTGACATGCAGACCTGGCAGGAGGTCGGCCGCATCGCCGTCAGGAGCCAGCCGGTGTTCGTGATGGCACGGCCCGACGGTCGGGAAATCTGGGTCAACTTTGCCTTCCCCGACAATAGCCATGTGCAGGTCATCGATACCCTGACGCAACGAATCACCGACACGCTGCAGCCCGGCAAGACTGTGCTGCACATGGAGTTCACGCCGCGCGGCGAGCAGGTATGGCTGTCCGTGCGCGACGACAATCGCGTGGTGGTCTATGACACCGCCACGCGCCGACCGCTGCAGCAGATCGAGGCGCTGAGCCCGAGCGGTATCTTCTTCACGGCGCGCGCGGCGCGCATCGGCTTCTGAGTACGAGGAAGGCATGAACGACCGCACCGCCATCGGCTTTCGCCTGCTCAACGAATTCCAGCGCGACTTCCCGCTGCACACCACGCCCTACGCTCTCATCGCCGAGCGCCTCGGCCTCGACGAGAATACCGTCATGGCAGCCTACGCGGATGGCCTGGCCAGCGGCGTGGTCAGCCGCATCGGCGCGGTGTTCGCGCCCAATCGAATCGGCTCGAGCACGCTCGCCGCGATGCGCGTGCCGAGCGAGCGGCTTGAGGCAGTCGCCGCACAGGTCAGCGCACACGCTGCCGTCAATCACAACTATGCGCGTGAGCACGAATGGAACCTCTGGTTCGTCGTCACCGCATCCGGCCCCGGCGCGCGTCAGGCCGCGCTCGAGACCATCGCCCGCGACACGGGTCTGCCCGTGATCGCATTGCCGCTCAAGGACGAATTCCACATCGATCTCGGCTTCGACCTCAACGGCGGGCGGAAGCGCGTCGCCAGTGCCGCCCGCTGCGCGCCGCGCACACTCGGCGCCGCCGAAGAGGCGCTGGTCGGCGCGCTGGACAGCGGGTTGCCGCTGCAAGTGCGGCCCTTCGCCGCCATAGGTGCACGCATCGGCATGAGCGAACACGCGGTGCTGGCGCAGTTGCGCGCATGGCAGGACGAAGGCGTGCTCAAGCGCTTCGGCGTGGTCGTCCGCCATCACGAACTCGGCTACACCGCCAACGCCATGTGCGTCTGGAACGTGCCGGATACGGAAGTCACGCTGGCCGGCTGCCGCCTTGCCGGGCTCGACGGCGTCACGCTGTGCTATCGCCGCGACCGCGCCGAGCCGTACTGGCCCTTCAATCTCTATTGCATGATTCACGGCAAATCGCGCGAGGAAGTGCTCGCCCGCCACGCCGAGATCAATGCCGAACTCGGCCTCGAAGGACTTTCCGGCGCCGTGCTGTTCAGCGTGCGGCGTTTCAAGCAGTGCGGCGCGCGTTACGCCGGCGGCGGCGGCGGATGAGCGCCGCGCATGCGCCAGCGGCGCTAGACGACACCGACCGCGCCATCATCAACGCGCTGCAGGGCGAATTCCCGCTCTGCGAGCGTCCCTACGCTGCGGCTGCGGAAGCACTGGGGCTGAGCGAGGAGGAGCTGCTCGCCCGCCTGCAGCGCATGCTGGACGCCAAGGTGCTGACGCGTTTCGGCCCCATGTTCCAGATCGAGCGCATGGGCGGCGCCTTCTGCCTGGCGGCGCTGGCGGCGCCCGAGCACCGCTACGACGAGGTGGCGGCGCAAGTGAACGCCTTCGACGCCGTCGCCCACAATTACCGCCGCGAGCACGCGCTCAATATGTGGTTCGTGCTGGCGACCGAAAAACCCGAAGGCATCGCAGCGGCCGCCGACGCCATCGAGACGGCTACCGGACTGGTCGTGCGCCGCTTTCCCAAGCAGCGCGAATATTTTGTCGAAATGCGGCTGAAGGCATGAGCGGCGTGAATGCGGACGATATCGAGCGGCGCCTCATCGTCGCTACGCAGCGCGGTCTGCCGCTGGTGCCGCGCCCCTACCATGCGCTTGCCGAGGAGCTCGGCATTCCCGCCGAGGAAGTCATGCAGCGGCTTGGCGACATGCTCGCCCGCGGCGTCATCCGCCGCATCGGCGCCGTGCCCAACCACTACGCCATCGGCTACACCGCCAACGGCATGAGCGTCTGGGATATCGACGATGAATATATCCACGCCATCGGCGAGCGCATCGGCGCACTGCCCGCCGTCACGCACTGCTACCAGCGCCCGCGCGCCCTGCCCGACTGGCCCTACAATCTGTTCGCCATGGTGCACGGACACAGCCGGGACGATGCGCTGCGCGAGGTCGAAAGCATCGCCGCCCTGATAGCGCGCGAATTCCCCGGCGCCTGTCGCGGTCATGAGGTATTGTTCTCTTCACGCATACTCAAGAAAACCGGCCTGCGCATAGCGGCCTGAACCGCGCGAGCCAAGCATACTGCATGAAACGCGCAGCCTGACTTTCGGAGACACGCATGTTCCGCATATCCAAATTCATGCGCGAGCTCACCGACCCCACGCCGGTCGGTCCGCATCGCAACGCCCCCGGCCCAGTGGTGATCTGGAACCTGATCCGCCGCTGCAATCTGACCTGCAAGCACTGCTACTCGATCTCCGCCGATATCGACTTCAAGGGCGAGCTCTCCACCGAGGAAGTCTATGCGGTGATGGACGATCTCAAGGCCTTCCGCGTGCCCTGCCTGATCCTCTCGGGCGGCGAGCCGCTGCTGCGCCGCGACATCTTCGACATCGCGCGGCGCTCGAAGCAGATGGGCTTCTTCACCGCCCTGTCCTCGAACGGCACGCTGATCGACGCGAGCAATATCGATGCGATCGCCGACATCGGCTTCGACTATGTCGGCGTCAGTCTCGATGGCATCGAGGCCACGCACGACAAGTTCCGTCGCAAGGAAGGCGCGTTCAAGGCCTCCATGGTCGGCATCCGCCTGTGCCAGGAGCGCGGCCTCAAGGTCGGCATCCGCTACACCATGACCGAGGACAACGCCCACGACCTGCCGGCGCTGCTCGAGCTGGCGCGCCGCGAGGATATCCACCGCTTCTACTTCTCGCACCTCAACTACGCCGGCCGCGGCAACGTCAACAAGAAGACCGACGCCCATCACCAGACCACGCGCCGCGCCATGAACATGCTCTTCGACCATTGCTGGGCCGATCATCAGGCCGGCCTGGAGCGCGACTTCACCACCGGCAATCAGGACGCCGACGGGCCCTTCTTCCTGCAGTGGGTCGCAGAGCGCTGGCCGGAAAAGGTCGATCATATCCGCGCCAAGCTCGTCCAGTGGGGCGGCAACGCCTCCGGCGTCAATGTCGCCAATATCGACAATCTCGGCATCGTTCATCCGGACACCATGTGGTGGCATGTGCCACTGGGCAATGTGCGCGAACGCCCGTTCTCGCAGATCTGGAGCGATGTCGACAATCCGCTGCAGGTGCGTCTGCGCGAGCATCCGCGCCGCGTCGGCGGGCGCTGCGGCGACTGCCAGTATCTGTCCATCTGCAACGGCAGCTCGCGCGTACGCGCCGAGCAGGCCGGCGGAGATGTGTGGGGCGAGGATCCGGCCTGTTACCTGAGCGACGAGGAACTCGGCCTCAAGTCGCCTGCCTGCGAGGCCGCTGCATGAGTCTGCCCAAGGCGCTGTTCGTCACCCTGCTGTCCGTCGCGGCCGCCGCACAGGCACAGACGCCCAACCCCGCCGCGCTCTACCAGCAGCACTGCTCCACCTGCCACGCCGCCAACCGCAGCGGCGGCATGGGGCCGGCGCTGCTGCCGGAAAATCTTGAACGCCTGAGGAAGCCCGAAGCGCTGCGCGTCATCACCGAAGGCCGCATCGGCACGCAGATGCCGGCCTTCAGCACGACCTTGAACAAGGACGAGATCGCCGCGCTGGGCGCCTGGATCTACAGCCCGGCGCCGGCGCTGGCCTGGAACGAGCAGGACATCCGCGCCTCGCGCATCCAGCACACGGACCCGAAGACGCTGGCCGACAAGCCGGTGTTCAAGGCCGATCCGATGAATCTCTTCATCGTCGTCGAGGGCGGCGATCATCATGTCAGCATTCTCGATGGCGACAAGCTTGAGCCGATCCATCGCTTCGCCTCGCGCTACGCGCTGCATGGTGGGCCGAAGTTCTCGCCGGACGGGCGCTATGTCTATTTCGCCTCGCGCGACGGCTGGATTTCCAAGTTCGACATCTGGAACCTGAAGCTGGTGGCGGAAGTGCGCGCCGGCATCAACACCCGCAACGCCGCGGTGTCGAGCGATGGCCGCTACGTCATGGTCGCCAACTCTCTGCCGGGCAATCTGGTGCTGCTCAATGCCGATCTTGAACTGCTCAAGATCATTCCGGCGCAGAGCCTGGACGGCAAGGAGAAATCGCGCGTCTCGGCCGTATACGACGCCGCCCCGCGCCGGAGCTTCGTCGCCGCCATGAAGGACATGCCGGAGCTGTGGGAGATCAGCTACGACGAAAACGCCGCGCCCATCTTCGACGGCTATGTGCACGATTACAAGATGAAGGAAGGCATCGCCACGCCGGGCTTTCTCAATCCGCGTCGCACGCGCCTCGACGCCGTGCTGGACGATTTCTTCTTCGACCAGAGCTACCGCAATGTCATGGGCACCTCGCGCGAGGGCCATGGCCAGGTCGTCAATCTCGACGTGCGTCGCAAGATCGGCGATCTCGATCTGTCCGGCATGCCGCATCTGGGCTCTGGCATCACCTGGCAACGCGACGGCCGCACCGTAATGGCTTCGACCAATCTGCGCGAGAACGCCGTCACCGTCATCGACATGCAGAGCTGGCAGAAGATCGCCAGCATTCCGACGCGAGGGCCGGGCTTCTTCCTGCGCAGCCATGAGAACAGCCCCTATGCCTTCGCCGATTCGATGATGAGCCCGGAAGCCAAGGACACGCTCTACGTCATCGACAAACAGTCGCTGCAGGTCGTGAAGGAGTTGCGCCCCGAACCCGGCAAGACGCTGGCCCATGTCGAATTCACCCGCGACGGAAAATATGCGCTGGCCAGCCTCTGGGAAATGGACGGCGCGCTGATCGTCTACGATGTGGCGACGCTGAAGGAGGTGAAGCGCATTCCGATGAAGAAGCCGGTCGGCAAATACAACCTCTGGAACAAGATCAACCGCTCCGAAGGCACCAGCCACTGAAGCGCCGGCCGCCGGGCGAAAAACTCAGCGGCTGGGGCAGCCGCCGATGTGATCGTTGACCATGCCGATCGCCTGCATGTAGGCGTAGCAGATCGTCGAACCGACAAACTTGAAACCGCGCCGGGCCAGGTCTATCGACAGGGCATCGGAGATCGCGGTCTTCGCCGGCACCTCGCCGCTGCGCAACATTGACCGCAAAGGCCGGCCGTCAACGAAACGCCACAGATAGGCGTCGAGCCCGCCGAACTCTTTCTTCAGTTTCAAATACGCCCGTGCATTGGTAATGGTCGCATTGATCTTGAGACGATTGCGTACGATGCCAGGATCGTTCATCAGGCGTTCGACGTCCTTCTCGGTATAGCGAGCGATCTTCTTCACGTCGAAATTGTGGAAGGCCTTGCGATAGCTCTCGCGCTTCCTCAAAACCGTAATCCACGACAAGCCCGCCTGCGCGCCTTCGAGAATCAGCAGTTCGAACAGCATGCGCTCGTCGTGACAGGGCTTGCCCCATTCTTCGTCATGGTATTTGACGTACAGCGGATCGTCGCCGCACCACGCACAGCGCTTGCTCATGCTTGCTCCTGATTGCTTCAGCGAGTGCAGGCACGTCGCCACCGTCGCTATTGCGGAAAGGCGCAATATAGCCGTGTTCGGCCACGCCTGCTTGGGCCTGCCCTTCCGCCCCACGCGCGCTCAGCGGCACCGGACTCGACCAGAACTTCCGGAGATCAGGCATGCGCAAGAAGTATGGACACCTTGGTAACGGCAAGCATCGACCAAGGGGGTCGGGGCTTGTGCGGCTATTGCGTTTTCCTCTTCATCGCCGGCCTGGCCTTGGCGCGCAGTGCCGCCACATGCGCAAGACGCGCCCAATTGAACATCTCGGCCTTGTCGTCGAAGACTTCGGGCGGCGCCTCAAAGTAGCCGACGGAGACGGCCGTCTTCCCGGCGCGCAGATAGGTGAACGGCGGCAGCGATTTTGCCGCGAACCGCGGCTGGGTTTCGGCATCCGCCTTGAGGTAAAGGCGGTCGTCCACGACGATGGCGAACATCAGCCCATCGATGTAGAGGCCATGGCCGCCGAACATGCGGCGGGCGTTGATCGACCCGAACTGCGACATCTGCTCAAGCACGAAGTCGACGAAATCCCGGCTATTCGCCACGCGCCCGCTCCAGTAGCGCGCGAATCGGGGTCGGCAGCGCCGCGGCCGCATAGGCTTCCGCAGACAGCCAGCGCCGCCTGTCTTCCATTGCGACCGGCAACGTCTTCACGCTTGCATACAACGGCCGCAGGGTCAGGCGAAAGTGCGTAAAGGTATGGCGCAGTGACGGCAACTCCCGCCATTGTTCGGCCTGCACGCCGTAGTGCTGTTTGGCGTAGTGTGCTGCGTCCGCGCCTTCGGGCAGTTCAGGCAGACACAGCAGCCCGCCCCAGATGCCGCTCGGCGGGCGCTGTTCGAGCAGGACGCCCTGCTCGCTTTGCATGACGAGAAAGATGCTCTCGCGCTCGGGAATCGCCTTCTTCGGCCGCGGCGCCGGCAGCTCACCGACGCGGCCGTCGCGATAGGCGATGCAGACATCATTGAGCGGGCAGCGCGCGCACAAGGGCTTGCCGCGCGTACAGATCGTGGCGCCGAGATCCATCTGCGCCTGCGTGTAGATGCCGGTATCGTCGGCCGGCATCAGCTGCTCGGCCAGCGTCCACATCTCGCGCTCGATTTTCAGCGTGCCCGGAAAGCCCTCGATGCCGAAGCAGCGCGCAAACACGCGCTTCACGTTGCCGTCGAGGATGGGCGTCTGCGCGCCGAAACAGAAGCTCGCAATCGCGTTTGCCGTCGAACGGCCGATGCCGGGCAGTTCCGCTATCAGCTTCGCGTCGCGCGGAAACTCGCCGCCGTATCGGGCCGCCACGGCTTGCGCGCACTTGTGCAGATTGCGCGCCCGCGCGTAGTAGCCGAGGCCGCTCCATAGTGGCATGACCTCTTCAACCGGCGCTGCGGCGAGATCGGCGAGCGTGGGAAAGCGCGCCAGGAAGCGCTGATAGTAGGGAATGACGGTCGCGACCTGCGTCTGCTGCAGCATGATTTCCGACAGCCAGACGCGGTAAGGATCGGTCGTGTCCTGCCAGGGCAGGCCCTTGCGGCCCGCCGTCTTCTGCCATGCAATCAGACGACCCGCAAAATCAGACGCCATCAGACGACGCGCGGCTTTACCTTGGACGCGGAGAGCTTGGCGCGGTCACGCGCTTCGTCGGTGTCCTTGCCGGTGGCGACGGCCACGCCCATGCGGCGCTTGACGAAGCTTTCGGGCTTGCCGAACAGGCGCAGGTCGGATTCAGGCACCGCCAGCGCAGCGGCGACGCCGTCGAAAGCGATGCCCTTGGCGTCCACGCCGCCGTAGATGACGGCAGAAGCGCCGGGCGCGCGCAAGCTGGCGTCCACCGGCAGCCCGAGAATGGCGCGCGCATGCAGTTCGAATTCGGAATAACGCTGCGAGGCCAGCGTGACGAGACCCGTATCGTGCGGGCGCGGGCTGACTTCGGAAAACCAGACCTCGTCGCCCTTGACGAAGAGCTCGACGCCGAAGAGCCCCAAACCGCCGAGATTGCCGGTGACGGCCGCGGCAACCTCGCGCGAACGCTGCAAGGCCAGCGGCGACATCGCCATCGGCTGCCACGACTCGATGTAGTCGCCGTCCTTCTGGATATGGCCGATGGGTTCGCAGAAGTGCGTCTCGACATCGCCCTTTGCGCTCTTCGCGCGTACGGTCAGCAGCGTGATCTCATATTCAAAGTCGATGAAGCCCTCGACGATGACGCGCCCGCTTTTCACGCGACCGCCGTCCATGGCGTGTTCCCAGGCCCTGGCGACATCGGCGGCCGAACGCAGCACCGACTGCCCCTTGCCCGACGAGGACATGACCGGCTTGACCACGCACGGATAGCCGACGGCATCGGCGCCGGCCGCAAGCTCGGACTGGCTGTCGGCAAAACGATAGGGCGAGGTCGGCAGGCCCAGCGTTTCGGCGGCGAGGCGGCGTATGCCCTCGCGGTTCATGGTCAGTTGCGTTGCGCGCGCGGTTGGCACAACGGTGGCCAGACCGGCAGTCTCGATCTCGGCCAGCATGTCGGTGGCGATCGCCTCGATCTCGGGCACGATGTAGTGGGGCTTTTCCTTCTCCACCAGCGCACGCAACGCGACACCGTCGGTCATGGCGATCACATGACTGCGGTGCGCGACCTGCATGCCCGGCGCATTCTCGTAGCGGTCGACACCGACCACTTCGCAACCCAGGCGCTGCAATGCGATAATGACCTCCTTGCCGAGCTCCCCGCAACCCAGCAGCATGACGCGGGTGGCGGACGGGGACAGGGGGGTTCCGATGCGGGAGCTGCTCATGGTGTTTCCCGGTGGGGCAGATGCAAAGCCTGAATTCTAGACTAGCCCGGCAACGTGCAGCACCATAACAATGACGACAGAACGACTTTCCAACCCCAATCTGAACCCGGCCATGCTGCGCCAGGCTTTCGGCAGCTTTGCCACCGGCGTCACCGTCGTCACCGCATGCGATGCCGACGGGCGACTCGTCGGCCTGACGGCGAACTCCTTTTCCGCCGTGTCACTGAACCCGGCGCTGGTGCTCTGGTGCATCTCTCTGACCACGCCCTCGTTCGCGGTCTTCCGCGATTGCCGCCACTATGCGATCAACGTGCTGTCGGCCGATCAGGAAGACATTTCCAACCGCTTCGCCAATCCCAGCCCCGACAAGTTCGCCGGCATAGACTGGACGCCGGGCGCCAGCGGCGTGCCCATGCTCGACGGCTGCATTGCCAACTTTGAATGCCGCAATGCCCACCAGTATCCGGGTGGGGACCATTTGATCCTGGTCGGCCAGGTGGAAAGCTATCGCGTCGAGATGGACGCGCCGCTGCTGTTCTTCGGCAGCCGCTACGCCGGCTTGCAGCCCTGAGGCTCAGGACAGCAGCGCAAACAGGCCGAGCACGCCGAGGCTGCCGCCGAGAATGCCCACTGCCAGCAGACGGCTGCCGTGCAGCCTGGACCACAACAGAATGCCGGTGATCGTCATGAACAGCAAGGTGCCGGCCAGCGCATCGGCGGCCAGTATCCAGCCCGCCTGCACGCCCGTCGCCTTGTGCAGACGGGTCAGCCAGAAGAAGCCGTTGCCGGTCCGGTTCTGAACCGAGGCGCTGCTGTTGCCGACCCAGTATTCGACGTTGATCTGGCGTTGCGGCGTAACGAAGACAAGCTCCCAGCGCTCCGGCTGGACCAGACCCTTTTCGCCCCAGGCCACCGGCTTGGCAGCCTGCTTGTTCACCTTGGTCGCCGCGCCGAGCTGCAAGGTCTTCTGCACATAATCGGCAAAGTCCTCCACCGATGCCGGCGGTTCCGCCAGCGCCAACTGGACGGCCTCGACCCGCGATTCAACCGCCGGAATCTTCATGACTTCGCGGTGGTTGAGCAGAATGCCGGTCAGCCCGAACAGGGTGCCGGCGATTCCGCCCCACAAGGCCATCCATGCATGCGTGCGCTTGAGCCAGCGTATCCATTTGCCGCGCTGGAAGCGGCGCGGCATGAACAGCAGGGAACCGCCAGCAGGCGGGTGCTGCACCTGCATCAGTAAAGCTTGTCCGCAGGAGCCGGCGCGAAGGTGGCGGAACCCTTGGCTTGACGATAGGAAAGGGTGGCGCGCAAGCGCAGGCTTTCATACGTCACGCCCTTGTACTCGCCCGGCTCCGGCAGCAGATGCGTGGCTTCGAGCACATACATGCCGCGCCACGGCATGCCTACGGTGAAACGGCCATCGGCATCGGTCTTGACCTCGCGCGTCCAGCCGTTAGGCGCCACGACCACGACCTTGACGCCAGCCAGCGCTTGTCCCTTGACGAAAAGCTGGAACGCGCCGGACTTGCCCGTCGGCACCAGATCGAGCAGCGCAACCGGCTGCTGCGCAGCCGGGCCGTCGGCCAGGCGGGCGAAGAACAGCGGCTTGACGATGCCGATGCCTTGCTTGCGCCAGTCGCGCACCGGGCTTTCCGGCGCTTCGGCGCGAACATCGGCTCCCTTGGCGGCAGCATAGCGCCAGCCATTGTCGCCCTTCTTGCCGGCCAGTGCGTCGGCACCGGCGTAGGCAGCCGGCGTGCCGATATCGTCGAGGCGGCCCGGCGATGCTTCGCGCTTGGCCTCGTCGTATTCACCATAGTAAAGCTGAACGCCCTTGGCGTCGCGCTCCAGCCACACCGCATGCGCCAGCACCGAGGTGCTGGCCGCCAGCAGGATGCCGGCGGCAAAGGTCTTCATGGAAAGGTTCATGTGCTTTCTCCTGTGCTCATTTGATCTTGAAGCGGAAACTCAGCAGGGCGCTGCGCTCCGCGCCCGGCAGCGCGCCAGAGAAGGTGCTCTGCGAGTAGTAGACCTTGTCGGCCAGATTGCGGATATTGAGCGCCACTTCCCACTTCGGCTGCTTGTAGAAAATGGCGGCATCGAACACCGTATAACCCGGCACCTTGTAGAGATTCAGCGCGTCGGCATAGCTGTCGCTCTTGGCCGTAGCGCCAAGGCCGAAGCCGAGGCCGCGCAGGTCGCCGCTCTGCAGGGTGTAGGAGGCCCACACACGGCCCGACTTTTCGGCCACACCGGCCGGACGGTTGCCGGCAATGCTGCGATTGGTAACGCCCATGGTGGTGTTGCTGGCGAGCGTCGGCGAGGTCACTTCGACCTCCTGCACGACCATGTTGGCCAAAAGATTCAGGCCCTTGATCGGCTCGCTGGTGAGGTCGAAGTCAACGCCCTTGCTCTTGTCGTGGCCGTCGGCAGTACTCACGCCCGGAGTCAGCGTCACATAGTAGTTGTCGCGCTTGGCCTCGAAGTAGGCCAGGTTCAGGCCAAGGCGGCCATCCAGCAACGTGGCCTTGGTGCCCAGTTCGACTTGCGACGACTTTTCCGGCTCCAGCGTCAGGCGCGCCGCTTCGGTGGCGATGTTGATGAACTTGCCGGTGCTCACGCCGGTGTAGAACGACCAGTCGCGCGTCGGCTGCCAGACGCCGCCAAGCGATGAGCTGGTCAGATTCCGGGTGCCTTCCACCTCGCGGTAGAGAATATTCGGCACGCTATTCGAACCCATGTTCTGCAGACCCTTGTCGCTGAAGTCGACGCGATCCTGGCGCACACCGCCGCGCAGCTTGAACTGCTCGCCGAAGGCGATCTGGTCCTGGGCGTAGACGGACACCGTGTCGGACTTCAGCGCGCGATCGTAGGCCAATGCGCTGGCCGTGGCATCGGCGAGCGAGCTTTCCGGAATCACCGGATTGTTGATGTTGGTGATGTTGGGCAGGCTGTAGCTGGTGCGGCGCGTGTCCAGGCGACCGCTGCTGAACTCGATGCCGCCGAGCAGCGTGTGCTTGACCGGGCCTTCGCCGACCTTGTAAGTCACCTCGTTCTGCACGGTGGTGAAACGCATCTGATCGTCCTGCAGGCGCGCTTCGCGACCGCTCATGACCCCGGCCGCATCACCGCCGTTGCCGCCGCCGTTGCGCAGAAAACCGAGAACGCGATAATCGTAGACGAAGGCCGTCTTCATCGACAGGTCAGCATTGAAGAACCAGTCGTGGGTCAGACTCAGCCTGTCCATGCGCTGCGTGGCGTAGTTGAACGGGCTGTCGTAATGCGTTTCGCGCGAGACCGGCGCGATCGTACCCTGGCGGTTGAACAGGATGCCGTAGTTGTCCGGCCTGACCTTGATGTCGCGGTGATCGTAGTCGATGGTCAGCGTCTTGTCGTCGGTCACCTTCCACTGCAGCGTGCCCTTGACCTGATCGATCTTGCGCGACAGGTCGCGCCAGCCGTCGCTTTCCTCATGGCCGACGATAACGCGTGCCGCCGCATTCTTGCCAATGGCGCCGGTGATATCGACGCCGCCGATGTAAGTGCCGAAGCTGCCGGCGCCGCCGAAGACCTCGACCGAAGGCTTGTACTGCGGCGCCTTGCTGACGACATTGACGGTGCCGCCCGGCTGGCCGCTGCCGTAGAGCGCCGAACCCGGACCCTTGAGGACCTCGATACGATCGACGTCGAACATGCTGCGCGCGTAGCCGTTCTGCGAAGTGCCGTCGGGCAGTCCATCGCGCATGAAGCGCATGGACTGCCCGCGCACAAAGTAGTTGTCGGCAAAACCGTAACCGCCGGCCATCTGTGGCTGCACGCCGCTGACGTTTTCCAGCGCCTGGTTCATGTTGATCGTGCCCTGCTCGGCAAGATTTTCGCCGGTCACGACAACAACGCTGGCCGGCAGATCGCGCAGGGCGGTGTCGGTCTTGCTGCCGGTGAAAACAGTGTCGCGCGGCGTGCCGGCGCGTACGGCGTCACTCTGCACGCGGACCTCCGGCAAGACGACGCTGGTTTGGGCATGGGCAGCAAGGCTGCCCATGCCGATGCAGGCCAGGGCAACGCAGGCCGCGACGGGTTTGCGTGTAAACATGAAAATCCTCGAAATTTTTGACCGCAATGCGGCTGGATCTGCACTGGCTGGCTGCTTCCCGAGGGACTGGCTGGCTTGTGGTTTGTCATGCATGACCAGCGGAACTTGCCCCGCGCCACGCACATGGAACGAGATTGTATCTAAGAATTATTCTTATTTACAAATAATTTTGGCGCACCTGGCTTTTCTTGAGTTTTCTCAAGAAGCGGAGAAAGGGGTGAGCGACGGCCAAGCGCGTTGCGGCGTGGCTCAGAGAATCTCGTGCACCACCTCGGGCGGGCGACACAGGCGCACGCCCTTGGGCGTCACGACAATGGGGCGATTGATCAGGACGGGATGGGCGATCATGAAGGCAATCAGCTCATCCTCGCTCCAATTGGGGTTGGCGAGATCGAGCTCGGCGTAGATCGCCTCCTTCTCGCGCATCAGCTCGCGCGCCGCCATGCCCATGTCCCGCAGCAGGCATTGCAAGGTGGCCGCGTCCGGCGGCACATCGAGATATTCGACGACCTGCGGCGCAATACCCTGCGCATGCAGAATTTCGAGCGCCCCGCGCGAGTTGCTGCAGCGCGGGTTGTGATAGATCGTTACTTGCATCTGAGCCAAAAACGCTACGAAGAAAGGAGCTTTTGCGCCGGGCCGCCCCAGGCAAAAGCCATCAGAAACGTGAATCCATGCCAATGGCATCGAGAACCGCAGTCACCCCTTTCACTGGGACAGGAGCGGGGGAAGGCCTCAGTCGCGCGCCATGCGGACTTCCATGATCTCGTACTCGACGGACTCGTAGTAGATCTTGGCGTCCCTCTGAACCAGATGCAGGAGAATCCTGGGGGCTTCCTTCTTGACGAACCAGCGCAGGCCGAAACCGATCACGCAGAAAATCGTGCCCGGAATCAGATGGCCCGTCAGCCCCAGCGCCACGCCGGTGCCCAGCAGCGGGATGGACACACCGTTCAGATAGAGGCGATGGCGCACATAGCGATAGGCCTTGTGCGGATTGACGATGAGGCGGAAACGCCCGATCGGCAAGCCGGTCCTGAACTCATCGAAGGGAACGGCAACGGCGAGATTTTCGGGCTCGGCAGCGCCCGCCTCGTTCGTGGGCGAAGTTTCGTCCATGGTCTGATTCGCAAGGGAAAGTGGAGCGGGCGATGGGAATCGAACCCACGGCTCTTGCTTGGGAAGCAAGGGTATTACCATTATACGACGCCCGCCGAACGGCTCTGATTATACGGGCAGCGCGGGCTTGCGTCGATCCCGGTCTTGGGGGCGCCAACAGGCGCATGCTAGAATTTCCCATTCGGCGCCGTCGTTTGGAACGGCGTCAGCCGGCCGCGATTTCTCGGCACGGCCTCTCCCGAACGGATCGCACCATGAGCAACTCATCCACCCGCGACAGTCTCACCATCGCCGGCAAGGCCTATCATTCGCGCCTGATCGTCGGCACCGGCAAGTACAAGGATTTTGCGGAAACCCAGGCCGCCGTCGAGGCCTCGGGCGCCGAGATCATCACGGTCGCGATTCGTCGCATGAATATCGGCCAGGACCCGAAGCAGCCTTCGCTCCTGGACGTGCTGCCGATGTCGAAGTACACGCTGCTGCCCAACACTGCCGGTTGCTACACCGCCGACGAGGCCGTGCGCACGCTGCGCCTGGCGCGCGAACTGCTCGACGGCCACAAGCTGGTCAAGCTCGAAGTGCTGGGTGATCCGCACACCCTGTTCCCTAACATGCCGGAGACGCTGAAGGCCGCCGAGACGCTGGTCAAGGAAGGCTTCGACGTCATGGTCTACTGCGCCGACGATCCCATCCAGGCGAAGATGCTCGAAGACATCGGCTGCTGCGCCGTCATGCCGCTCGCGTCCTTGATCGGCTCCGGCATGGGCATCCTCAATCCCTGGAATCTGCGCCTCATCATCGATCAGGCCAAGGTGCCGGTTCTTGTCGACGCCGGTGTCGGCACCGCCTCGGATGCAGCCATCGCGCTTGAGCTCGGTTGCGACGGCGTGCTCATGAACAGCGCCATCGCGCATGCGCAGAACCCGGTGCTGATGGCCGGTGCCATGCAGAAGGCCGTGCAGGCCGGCCGAGAGGCCTTCCTCGCCGGCCGCATGCCGAAGAAGCTCTACTCGGCCATCCCGAGCTCGCCGACCGACGGCCTGATCGGCAAGTAGGCGCTCGTGCGTCTGCGCCAATCCGCCCTGGCCGGCTTGCTCTGCGGCGCAATGCTTGCGGCGCACGCCGAGACACCAGCTCCCCCGCTGGTCTCCAACGAACGCCAGGGCTATGCGTTCGAGTTCTCGCGCGTGCTGGCCGAACAGCGCCTGTTCGGCATCGCCCACGGCGTTTCGCTGCTCGCCACCGCCTGCCTCGACTCGCCCGCAGAAGCGGATGCCGCCGCCGAGGCTTACACGCGCTGGTATGAGCAGCAGCAGATCCAGATCGACATGCTGAAGGATGAGTTGGCCGAGTTCTACTTCGGCGCGCACGCGGCCGAAGCAAGCTGGAGCCACATCGCCGAGGCGCTCAAGCTGCGCACGGCGCTGGGCCTGGCGCCAGACTCCGAAAAATTGCAGGCCGCCTGCGCCAGCTTTCCGGAGGCCCTGCGCCAGCCGCGCTACGACCTGGGCGCGCTGTTTCAGCTCGAGGCGGCGCTGGCCGGCATGACCGTGGCCGCGCGCGCCGAATCGTATTCGGCCGCCTGCGCGGCGCGCCTGCCGGAAGCGCAACGTCCGGCGCTCAATGCGCGCTATGCCGAATGGCAGCAGCGCGAAGCGGAGGCGCTCGCCAACGCCGAAGCCCAGATGCGGGTTTACTGGCAAAGCACGGCCACACCCGGCAAAGTGGAAGACTGGCTCAAGGCAACGAAGAAGCGCTATGCGACACCTTCAGACTTCGCCTGCGCAGAGTTGCCCACGTGGCTCGGCAGCCGTTCGTCCAGCCTGGCGCAAAGCTTTGCGCCCGCTCCGCCGACGGCGCCTGCCGCCGCAGCGGCTGAATCGGCACCTGACAACACCGTGAGCGCCGTCAGCAATGCGCAGCCCGAAGCGGCGCCGGTCGTTGCGGCGGTGCCTGCCGAATCCGCGGAAGCGCCGCCGCAACCCCCGGAAGCGGCGCCCGCCAATCTGTTTGATTTTGTCATGAGACTGTTCGATGAGCGACCCTACGAAGACGCCGCTAGCCAATCCGGAAAATAGCCCGCCCGATCGCGGCGCGCATATCCGCAGCTTCGTGCTGCGTCAAGGCCGCGTCTCCAATGCCCAGCGCCGCAGCTACGACGAGCTGATGCCGGTCTGGGCGATTCCCTATGGCCAGAAAACACTCGACTTCGAACAGGTGTTCGGTCGCAGGGCGCCAACCATTTTCGAGATCGGCTTCGGCATGGGTGAAACCACGGCGACCATCGCGAAGAGCCATCCAGAGAACAACTACATTGCGCTCGAAGTCCACACCCCCGGCGTCGGTAGTTTGCTGAAGGATATCCACGAACAGGGCATCACGAACATCCGCATCATCCAGCACGATGCCGTGGAAGTCCTGCGCGACATGATCCCGGCCAACTCGCTGGACGGCGTGCATGTCTTCTTCCCCGACCCCTGGCCCAAGAAGCGCCAGCAGAAGCGTCGCCTGTTGCAAGGGCCGATGGTGCGGGCCATCGCCGAGCATCTGAAACCTGGCGGCTATCTGCACAGCGCCACCGATTGGGAAGAGTACGCGCAGCAGATGCTGGAAGTGTATTCGGCCGAGCCGCTACTCCGGAACACGGCCGACGGCTTTGCGCCCAAGCCCGAATACCGCCCGCAGACCAAGTTCGAAACGCGCGGCCTGCGTCTCGGCCACGGCGTCTGGGACGTGGTGTTCCGCAAACGCTGATCGGGGCGCGCCGCGCGCCTAGGGCGTGAGGTGTTCCACCAGCAGGCCCGAGGTGCGGCGCAGACGCTTCGACAGCAGACGCGCCAGACTCAGCGCAAAGCGATAGGCCAGCCCCGGAAACTCCTCCGCCAGCCGGTCCAGCCCGGCGTGGTCGAGCGTCACGAAAAGACAGTCGCTGTCGGCAATGCAACTGGCCGAACGACGCTCATGATCGAGCAGGGCCATTTCGCCGACCACACGCCCGCGCCCCTCGTAGGAAAGCAGCCGCTGGCCGCATTCGCCGCCCTTGTAGATGGACAACTGCCCTTCGACCAGGATCAGCATGAACGCGCCGGGGTCGCCCTCGCTGAACACCAGCTCGCCGCGCTTGAGGCCTCGATAACCGACGAAGCGACCTATGCTTTGCAATTCCGGATAGGAAAATCCGGCGAACAGATCGAGGCCGTCCAGCAACTCGGCCATGTCGCGGCTCATCCATTCCTCCCTGAGGCTGTATTTATGTCTCAAGCATAGCCCAGCCGGGGTGGCCTTGAACGCTTGCCTGTCGCGACATTTTGGTTTGCTTATTCGTCTGTCGCCGTAGCCGCAATGTCGGGCGTGGCGACCAGGCCGGGTTTTGGATAGTTCACGCTTGCCTCACTCACTCAGAAAAATCTGCAGCAGGCGATTCAGATAGCGTTGACCGCGCAGTGTCGGGCGCATGTGCTCCGTTGTTACCTCAAGCAAGTCCTCGCGCTGGGCGGCAAGCAGTTCGGACTGCAGGCGCGACAACGGCAAGCCGGTTCTTTCGCTGAACAGCGCGGACGGAAAGCCGTCGATCAGACGCAGCGCGTTCATCATGAATTCGCCGGGCAGATCGGCCGCATTGACGACGCGGCGCTCCTGAATGAACTCGCCCCTGGCCGCGGCATCCAGATAGGCGCGTGGATGCTTGTGGCGCATCTCGCGCACGATTGCGGCGTGATCGGAAATCTTGCCGTGCGCGCCGGCGCCTATGCCCAGATAGTCGCCGAAGGTCCAGTAGTTGAGGTTGTGTCGCGCGCGCATGCCCGGCCTGGCAAACGCCGAGGTTTCGTAGTGCTGGTAGCCCGCCGCGCCGAGCTCGGCCTCGACCATCTCCTGCATGTCGGCCGACAGGTCCTCGTCCGGCACCGGCGGGGGTGCGTGGAAGAAGGCGGTGTTGGGCTCCAGCGTCAGGTGATAGGCCGAGAGATGCGGCGTACCGAAGGCAATTGCAGTGCGCATGTCGGCCTCTGCTTCGGCCAGCGTCTGCTGCGGCAGCGCGTACATCAGGTCGATATTCACATTGTCGAACTGGCGCAAGGCGATATCGATGGCGCGCCGGGCTTCGTTGCCGTCGTGAATGCGGCCCAGCGCCTTGAGCTTCGTCTCGTCGAAGCTCTGGATGCCGAGCGATACGCGATTGACGCCGGCATCGCGGAAAGCGGCGAACTTTGCCACCTCGACCGTGCCGGGATTCGCCTCCATGGTGATCTCGGCCTCCGACAACAGCGTGATGCGGGTGCGGATGCCGGTCAGCAGGGCGTCCATGCCGGCGCCCGACATCAGGCTGGGCGTGCCGCCACCGATGAAGAGGGTGCCGACGCGTCGCCCCCAGATCTGCGGCAGCGCCGATTCGAGATCGGCGATGACGGCGGCTATGTATTCGGCTTCGGGGATCTCGCCTCTGCTCTCATGCGAATTGAAGTCGCAATACGGGCACTTCTTCACGCACCACGGCCAGTGGATGTAGAGCGACAGCGGTGGCGGCGTCTGCAGGCCGCTGGCAGTCACCACCGTGGAGGTGGCGGCCAGCGTCGGTGCAGCCGCGATGGGGATGACGGTCTTTTTCATGGGCGCTGCCGCGCTTCGCACATGGCCTGCATCAGGCCTGGTGGAGCCTGTCGTGCAGCTTCGCGATCAACTGCTGCAGGGCCACGCCGCGATGACTGAGAGCGTTCTTCTGCTCGTGACCGAGCTCCGCCGCCGTGGCATTCAGCGCTGGCACGAAGAACAGGGGATCGTAACCGAAGCCGTCGGCGCCGCGCGGCGCATCGAGGATCTCGCCGTGCCACTCACCTTCGGCAATCAGCGGCTGCGGGTCGTCGGCATGGCGCACGAACACCAGCACGGCGACGAAGTGAGCGCGGCGATTTTTCTGACCCTGCATCTGTTCGATCAGATAGGCGTTGTTGCGCGCATCGGACTTGGGCTCTCCGGCATAGCGCGCGGAGCGCACGCCCGGCGCGCCGTCCAGCGCATGCACGCACAGGCCCGAGTCGTCAGCCAGCGACGGCAGGCCGGTGTGGCGCGCGCAATGGCGCGCCTTGGCCAGCGCGTTCTCGATGAAGGTCGCATACGGCTCCTCGGCCTCGGGCACATTGAAGGCCGATTGCGGCACCACTTCGAAGCCCAGCGACGCCAGCATCTGGCCGAACTCGCGCAGCTTGCCGGCGTTGTTCGAGGCAAGAACAAGCTTGGTCATGCCAGCCCCAGCACGGCCTTCTGCGCGGCGATGATCTGGGCGATGCCCTTGTCGCCGAGCGCAAGCAGCGCGTTCAATTCATCGCGCGAGAACGGCGTGCCTTCGGCCGTGCCCTGTAATTCAACCATGCCGCCGCTGCCGGTCATGACGATGTTCATGTCAGTGTCGCAGGCGGAGTCTTCGGGGTAATCGAGGTCCAGCACCGGCGCGCCGTCGACGATGCCGACCGAGACTGCGGCAACGAAATCGCGCAGCGGGTTGGCCGCCAGCTTGCCGCTCTTCACCACTCCGTCGAGGGCATCGTGGAGTGCGACGCAGGCGCCGGTGATCGAGGCGCAGCGAGTGCCACCGTCGGCCTGAATCACGTCGCAATCGAGCGTGACCTGGCGTTCGCCGAGGGCGGCCAGATCGGTCACGGCGCGCAGACTGCGGCCGATCAGGCGCTGGATCTCCTGAGTGCGGCCGGTCTGCTTGCCGCGTGCGGCTTCGCGCGCGCTGCGCGTGTGCGTGGAGCGCGGCAGCATGCCGTACTCAGCCGTAACCCAGCCCTGCCCCTTGCCCTTGAGAAAGCCGGGCACGCCCTCCTCCACGCTGGCGGTACAAAGCACCTTGGTATGGCCGAACTCGACCAGCACGCTGCCTTCGGCGTGCAGGGTGTAGTGGCGGGTGATCTTGAGAGTGCGCAGCTGATCGGCTGCGCGGCCGGACGGACGGGTCATGACGTTTCCTGTTGCTGAGTGAATCGGTGCGTCCCGCGCTAAGGCGGACGCCTAGTTTCTGATGGGCAGATTCTGCCTGATCGAGTTGCGAATTTCCTCGATCGCCTCCTCGATCTCGTCGTCGGACAGGGGCGCGTTGGCGTTGTGCATGCCGCCCTCGGGCGGCACGGTATATACATCCATGGGCATGGTCGGCATGTCGCTGTAGCAGATCAGCTCCTCGGCTTCGTCCTCTTCCCAGTTGATGGCGATGATGGAGAGATTGTCGCTGCTCTTGCCGGCGCGCTGCTCGGCTTCGTCGAGCATGCGCGGCACGCTGTTGAGCACATTGGTGAAGGCGAGCTGGGCACAGACATCCTCTTCCATCGGCCCCCATACGCCGTCGGTGCACAGCACGAGAATGTCCCCGTCCAGCATCGGCGTCTTGCGCGAGAAATCGATCTGCGGCTCCTGCGTGCCGCCGAGGCAGCTGAAGATGCGGTTGCGCGCCGGATGGCGACGCGCCTGTTCGCTGGTGATGGTGCCGCTCTCGACCATGGTCTGCACCAGCGAATGGTCGCGCGTCTGCGAGAGGATCTTGCCGTCGCGCAGAAGATAGAGGCGCGAATCGCCGACGTGCGCCCAGTAGGCGACATTGTTCTGGATCACGCAGACGACGCAGGTCGTGCGCGGGCTTTCCGGCATGGCCTGCCGTTGCGCCTCGGCCACGATCTCGGCGTGCGCGCCCTCGATCGCCACCGAAAGAAAGAACATCGGGTCCGGCAGATGCGGGCGGGCCTCGCGCTGGAACAGCGTGGTAATGTGATTGGTCGCAATCTGCGCCGCGATTTCGCCGTGTGCGTGACCGCCCATGCCATCGGCAACGATGAGCAGCAGGGTGTCGCGCGAATAGCAGTAGGCAACCCGATCCTGATTGGTCTGGCGCGTGCCGATCCGGCTTTCCTGATAGATCGTGAACTTCATCGTCTAACCCTCTCGCGCAGACGGCGGTTCAGCGCGGTCAGCCAACTGTCGCGCCCCCCTTCGTCCGGAATTTCGGCCAGGCTTTTCTGCAGCGCGAAGACGCTCATCGGCCGCTCCAGGTAGTCGAGCTGCATGCACCAGTCTATGGTTTCGAGCAGTTGCTGGCTGTATTTGCCCGCCCAACGCTGCACCGCGGGCACCAGCGTGTCGGCCTTGAGGCGCTGGTTGGCTGCAGGCGGCGACGAATGTGCAAGACAGGCATACATGGTCGCGCCGATGCCGTAGATATCGGTCCAGGGGCCAAGCTGATCCTGCGCCTCGTACTGCTCGGGCGCGGCAAAGCCCGGCGTGTAGGTCGGCCGCAATCCCGGCGCATCGTTTTCCAGCGCCTGACGCGCGGCGCCGAAATCCAGCAGCACCGGATTGCCGTCCATGCGCAGATAGATATTCGACGGCTTGATGTCCAGATGCAGAAAGCGCTGCGCATGCACCTCGCGCAGGCCGTTGAGCAGGCGCGAGAACACCACGCGGATGAACTTCTCGCTGATATTGCCGCGGTGCTTCATGACGTGCTCGCGCAGCGTGCGGCCGCGCTCGTACTGCATCACCATGTACACGGTCGAATTGGCGCGGAAGAAGTTGAGCACGCGCACCACGTTCGGGTGGTTGAGACGGGCCAGCGAACGGCCTTCCTCGAAGAAGCACTTGAGCCCGTGATTGAAGGCCGACAGATGCTCCTCCTTGATCTCGGGAACGATGCTGCCCTCGCTGCGCAGGGCCAGGGTATTGGGCAGATACTCCTTGATCGCCACCGCATTGTTTTCCTCATCGTGCGCCAGATACACAATGGAAAACCCGCCGAGCGAAATCTGCCGCTCGATGCGGTATTGGTCGAGCTGAAAGCCCGGCGGCAAGGGATGGTTTATCTGCGTAATAGCCATGAAAGGGTTGTGGGAGGCCGCAAACCGTCGCGAGCCGGCGGAGCGCAGCAACCGGAATGTACTTGAGTACATGAGGATTGCGAGCACCGCGCAACGCAGCCATACGTCTGCGCAGTAGGTTATTAAGTCCATTCTTCAGCGCCCGGCATCGCCCACAGATCGGTCACACCCGGATCGATGCCGCACTGGCTGAGCAGGGTCGTGACCTGACCGCGATGATGGGTCTGGTGGTTAAAGAAATGGGTGACGGCAACACTGCCGGCGCGCGTCTGCGACTTGCCGGTGATACGGCTGGTCCAGGTCAGGGGCGCGGACAAAAAAGCGGTGCTGACGGTCGCGGCCCAGGCGTCGATTTCAGTGTCGAGTTCACTGCGGCGGGCGCGCAGGGCCTCGAACTCGGGATACAGCACGCTGCCGGCCACCGGCAGCGCCGGCTGCGCGCCGGTGAAGCGGCCGAGCCAGATGGTGTCGGCCCAGACGAGATGGTCCAGGGTGTTGTGCAGCGACTTGAAGAAGGCGCCGCGATCCTGCTTGCGTTGCGCGTCTGTCAACGCGGCGGCATGGGCGTAGAGCTTGTCGTTCATCCAGCGCGAATACTGCGCCATCATCGCGACCCAGCTTTGGTCGATCATACCGATCTGCGTTTTAGCCGAAGTGGCAAACGTAATGGTAGGGCTCGTCGCAGGCGATTTCGAATGACGAATCGCCCGGCACGTTGAAGGACTCGCCGGCGCCGTAGGTCTTCCACTCGCTCTCGCCCTTGAGCTTGACGCGGCAGGAACCGGCAACGCCTTCCATGATTTCCGGCACGCCGGTATTGAAGGTCAGGGAGGCTGGCAGGATCACGCCGACGCTCTTCTTGGTGCCGTCGGCAAACTGCACGGTGTGACTGACGCACTTGCCGTCGAAATAGACATTGGCCTTCTTGACCACGCTGACATTGTCGAATTGCGACATCTTGTT
>JAGWTC010000018.1 GCA_028869135.1 Rhodocyclaceae bacterium | reverse complement strand
TTACGACGAAGAGCAGAAGCGCGTGGTCTACGAGCCTGTGACCATCGAGCCGCGTGAAGTCACGCCGCGTATCGTGCGCGAGGAGAATTACGGCCGTGGCTGAGATTCAGAATTACACCCTTAACTTCGGTCCGCAGCATCCGGCAGCGCACGGTGTGCTGCGTCTGGTGCTTGAGCTGGACGGCGAAGTCATCGTTCGTTCCGACCCGCACATCGGTCTGCTGCACCGCGCGACCGAAAAGCTGGCCGAGACCCGCACCTGGATCCAGTCGGTTCCGTACATGGACCGTCTCGACTACGTGTCGATGATGTGCAACGAGCACGCCTACTGCATGGCCATCGAAAAGCTGGCCGGCATCGATGTCCCCGAACGCGCTCAGTACATCCGCGTCATGTTCGACGAAATCACGCGCGTGCTGAACCACCTGCTGTGGGTCGGCTGTCATGCGCTGGACATCGGCGCAATGGCGATGGTGCTCTACACCTTCCGCGAGCGCGAAGACCTGATGGACGCCTACGAGGCCGTCTCCGGCGCGCGCATGCATGCAGCCTACTATCGTCCGGGCGGCGTCTATCGCGACCTGCCGGATACGATGCCGAAGTACCAGCTCAACAAGTTCAAGAACGCCAATGCGATCAAGGAACTCAATGAAGCTCGCTCCGGTTCGTTGCTGGACTTCCTGGAAGACTTCTGCAATCGCTTCCCGACCTATCTCGACGAGTACGAAACGCTGCTGACCGATAACCGTATCTGGAAGCAGCGTACTGTCGGCGTCGGCGTGATTTCGCCTGAGCGCGCCCTCAATATGGGCCTGACCGGCGCCATGTTGCGCGGTTCGGGCATCGAATGGGACTTGCGCAAGAAGCAGCCCTACGAGGTCTATGACAAGATGGACTTCGACATCGCCGTCGGCGTCAACGGCGACTCCTACGATCGTTACCTGGTGCGCATGTTCGAAATGCGCCAGTCGAACCGCATCATCCAGCAGTGCATCACCTGGCTGCGTGCGAACCCCGGTCCGGTCATTACTGACAACCACAAGTTTGCTCCGCCGTCGCGCGAGTCGATGAAGAGCAATATGGAAGAGCTGATCCACCACTTCAAGCTGTTCACCGAGGGCATGCACGTGCCGCCGGGCGAGGCCTACGCGGCCGTCGAGCATCCGAAGGGCGAGTTCGGCATCTACGCAATTTCCGATGGCGCAAACAAGCCTTACCGCTTGAAGATCCGCGCGCCGGGGTATGTGCATCTCTCCGCTCTGGATGAGATTGCCAAGGGTCACATGATTGCCGATGCGGTCACCATCATCGGCACCATGGACGTCGTGTTCGGTGAGATTGACAGATAAGACCATGCTGAGCCAGGAAGCACTCAAACTGATTGATCGCGAAGTCGCCAAGTATCCGGCCGACCAAAAGCAATCCGCCGTCATGGCGGCCTTGGCCATTGCCCAGGACGAAAAGGGCTGGCTTGCGCGCGAAACCATCGAATACGTTGCCAACTACCTCGAAATGCCGGCCATCGCCGCATACGAAGTTGCCAGCTTCTACAACATGTATGACCTCGATCCGGTCGGCAAGTACAAGCTGACGGTGTGTACGAATCTGCCGTGCGCGCTGTCCGGCGGTGTGCATGCTGCCGACTACGTCAAGGAAAAGCTGGGTATCGATTTCAACGAAACCACCGCCGACGGCAAGTTCACCCTGAAAGAGGGCGAGTGCATGGGCGCCTGTGGCGACGCACCGGTCATGCTGGTGAACAACAAGCGCATGTGCAGCTTCATGACGCCGGAACAGATCGACAAGCTTTTGGCGGAGTGCAAGTAAATGGCGCTGATCGCAACCAAGAATCCGCTCCTGACCGTCGGTTGGGAAAAGGGCGATGCAGGCTGGGGCATCAAGGAATATGAGGCGCGCGGCGGCTACCAGGCCCTGCGCAAAATCCTGGCCGAGAAGACCCCGCCCGAGAACATCATCGCCGAACTGAAGGCATCGGTTCTGCGCGGCCGCGGCGGTGCAGGTTTCCCGACTGGTCTCAAGTGGAGCTTCATGCCCAAGGTCATCAACGGTGACCGCTACGTCGTCTGCAACTCCGACGAAGGCGAGCCGGGCACCTTCAAGGACCTCGACCTGCTGCGCTACGATCCGCACTCGGTCATCGAAGGCATGGCCATCGCCGCCTACGTGATGAGCGCCAATCGCGGCTACAACTACATCCACGGCGAAATTTTCGAAATCTACAAGCGTTTCGAAGCCGCACTCGACGAAGCACGTGCCGCCGGCCTGATCGGCCAGAACATCCTCGGCAGCGGCTTCAACTTCGAGCTGTTCGCGCATCACGGTTACGGCGCCTATATCTGCGGCGAAGAAACCGGCCTGCTCGAGTCGATCGAAGGCAAGAAGGGCCAGCCGCGCTTCAAGCCGCCATTCCCGGCGACTTTCGGCCTCTACGGCAAGCCGACCACGATCAACAACACCGAGACCTTTGCCGCCGTCCCCTACATTCTCAAGATGGGCGGCGAGAAGTATCTGGAGCTGGGCAAGCCGAACAACGGCGGCACCAAGCTGTTCTCGATCTCGGGCCATGTGAACAAGCCGGGCAACTACGAAATCCCGATGGGCATGCCCTTCGCCGAGCTGCTGGAAATGGCCGGCGGCATGCGCGGCGGTCGCAAGATCAAGGCCGTGATTCCGGGCGGTTCGTCGGCGCCGGTGCTGCCGGGCGACATCATGATGCAATGCACGATGGATTATGACTCCATCGCCAAGGCCGGCTCCATGCTGGGCTCGGGCGCGATCATCGTGATGGACGAGACCGTCTGCATGGTCAAGGCGCTCGAGCGTCTGTCCTACTTCTACTTCGAAGAGTCCTGCGGTCAATGCACGCCGTGCCGCGAAGGCACGGGCTGGCTGTATCGCGTGGTGCATCGCATCGAGAACGGCCAAGGCCGTCAGGAAGACCTCGATCTGCTGATGAGCGTGACCGACAACATCATGGGCCGCACCATCTGCGCCCTCGGTGATGCCGCCTCCCTGCCGGTGCGCAGCTTCGTTCAGCACTTCAAGAGCGAATTCGAACACCACATTCAAAACAAGCAGTGCCTCGTGCCGCATGATGTGCAGCGCGCCGGCAGCTCCTTCTACATGTAAGGCCCGTCATGCTAGAAATCGAAATCGACGGCAAGTCGCTGCAGGTCGCCGAAGGCAGCACCATCATGGATGCCGCCCATGAAGCCGGCACCTACATTCCGCACTTCTGCTATCACAAGAAGCTGTCCATCGCGGCCAACTGCCGCATGTGCCTGGTCCAGGTCGAGAAAGCGCCCAAGCCGCTGCCCGCCTGCGCCACGCCGGTTGCCAATGGCATGAAGGTGTTCACGCACTCCGAACTGGCCCTGAAGGCACAGAAGGGCGTGATGGAGTTCCTGCTGATCAACCACCCGCTCGACTGCCCGATCTGTGACCAGGGCGGCGAGTGCCAGCTGCAGGATCTGGCTGTCGGTTACGGCAGTTCCGCTTCGCGCTATCAGGAAGAAAAGCGCGTCGTCTTCAACAAGAATCTCGGCCCGCTGGTGAACACCGACATGACGCGCTGCATTCACTGCACGCGTTGCGTTCGCTTCACCCAGGAAATCGCCGGCGAAATGGAAATGGGCCAGGCCAAGCGTGGCGAACATTCCGAGATCATGCCTTTCATCGAGAAGACCGTTGATTCGGAACTCTCGGGCAACATCATCGACTTGTGCCCGGTCGGTGCGCTGACCTCCAAGCCATTCCGCTACGCTGCGCGTACCTGGGAACTGGCGCGTCGCAAGTCGGTGGCACCGCACGATGGTCTGGGTTCCAACCTGATCGTTCAGGTCAAGCACGACAAGGTGCTGCGCGTGTTGCCGCTGGAAAACGAAGACATCAATGAATGCTGGCTGTCGGACAAGGATCGCTTCTCCTACGAAGCCGTCAATTCCGAAGAGCGCCTGACCAAGCCCATGGTGAAGCAGGGCGGTCAGTGGGGGGAAGCAGACTGGGGCGTCGCCCTCGACTACATCGCCCATGCCTTGAAGGACGTGGTCAAGACGCACGGCGCCGAAGCCGTCGGCACGCTGGTGTCGCCGCATTCGACGCTGGAGGAAATGTTCCTCGCGCAGCAACTTTCGCGCGAACTGGGCTCGCACAACGTGGACTTCCGTCTGCGTCAGAGCGACTTCTCGCTCGACGGCAAGCGCGCCGGCGCGCCGTGGCTGGGCATGAAGGTCGCCGAACTGTCGCAGCTCGATCGCGTCCTCGTGGTCGGCTCCTTCCTGCGCAAGGATCACCCGCTGCTGGCCCAGCGCCTGAGGCAAAGCGCCAAGCGCGGTACGCAAGTGTCGCTGATCAATCCGGTGGACGACGACCAACTGATCAAGAATACGCTCCGCGCTGTCGGCCTGCCGTCGCAGCTGCCGCAACTGCTGGGCGAAGTCGTCAAGGCCGTCGCCACTGCCAAGGGTGCTGCGGTCGATGCCGCCCTGACCGGCGTGACAGTTTCCGCTGCTGCGCAGAAGATTGCCGACAGCCTCGTGTCGGGCAGCAACGCCGGCGTGTTCCTGGGTAACTTTGCCCAGCAGCATCCGCAGGCTGCAACGCTCGAAGCGCTGGCCCAGCAATTGGCCAAGCTGCTCGGCGCCAGGCATGGCGTGCTCGGCGAAGCGGCCAACTCGGTCGGCGGCTATGTCGCCAAGGCCGTACCGAGCGGCAATGGCCTGAACGCCGCGCAAATGTTCGCTCAGCCGCGCAAGGCTTATCTGCTGTTCAATGTCGAGCCTGAGCTCGACAGCGCCGACGGTGCTCAAGCCGTTGCCGCACTCAAGGATGCCGCCATGGTGGCCGTGTTCTCGGCCTTCAAGTCTGAAGCCGCGCTGGCTTATGCGGATGTGCTGCTGCCGATCTCGCCCTTTACCGAAACTTCGGGCACCTTCGTCAATACCGAAGGCCGCGTGCAGAGCTTCAACGCCGTCGCCAAGCCTCTGGGCGAAACCCGTCCAGGCTGGAAGGTACTGCGCGTACTCGGCAATGTGCTCAATCTGCCTGGCTTCGAATACAACAGCAGCGAGGAAGTGCGCGCTGCCGCGCTGGTCGGCGCCGAGGAGTTTGCCAACGGTCTGGACAACGGTGTCAATGCCGCGTTCAACCTGAACGCTGTCGCCGCCGGTGTCGAACGTGTTGCCGATGTGCCGATCTACTTTGCCGACGGACTGGTGCGTCGTGCGCCCAGCCTGCAGCGTGCACGCGATGCCGCTGCGCCGGCAGTGCGTGTGAACGCTGCTACCGCCGCCAAGCTGGGCCTCGATGGCGCAGCTGAGGTGACGGTGAAGCAGGGCGCCGCTTCGGTGAGGCTTGCACTCAAGATAGACGCTGGGCTGCCGGATGGCGCGGTGCGCGTTGCCGCCGCCCATGCCAGCACTGCCGCACTCGGCTCAATGTTTGGTCAACTCAGCGTGGAGCGCGCATAAATGGACGCCATCCTTGCTCTGATCAATCAAAACGTCGCCCCTGCGTTCGGTGCTTACTGGCCGGCAGTGTCGACCACGCTCTGGACGCTCATCAAGATCGTCTGCATCGTCGGCCCGCTGATGGGGGCGGTTGCCTACCTGACCTTGGCCGAGCGCAAGATTCTGGCCTGGATGCACGTCCGTGTCGGCCCGAATCGTGTCGGCCCTATGGGTCTGCTGCAGCCGATCGCCGACGGCGTGAAGCTGCTGCTGAAGGAAATCGTTTTCCCGTCGCGCGCCAACACCGGCCTGTATCTGCTCGGTCCCATCATGGCGATTGCACCGGCGCTCGCCGCATGGGCTGTGATTCCCTTCACCGATACGCTGGTGCTGGCGAACATCGACGCTGGTGTCCTGTATCTGCTGGCCGTGTCTTCGCTGGGCGTCTATGGCGTGATCATCGCCGGCTGGGCCTCCAACTCGAAGTACTCCTTCCTCGGCGCCATGCGTGCCGCCGGCCAGATGGTGTCGTACGAAGTGTCGATGGGCATGGCCCTGATTGTGGTGCTGATGGTGTCGGGCAGCCTGAACCTCAGCGCCATCGTCGAGGCCCAGCGCGGCAACGCCTGGTTCTTCTCGTGGAACTGGCTGCCGCTGTTGCCGATGTTCGTGGTCTATCTGATCTCGGGCGTTGCCGAAACCAACCGCGCGCCGTTCGACGTGGTCGAGGGCGAGTCGGAAATCGTGGCTGGCCACATGGTCGAGTATTCGGGCATGTCGTTCGCGCTGTTCTTCCTCGCCGAGTACGCCAATATGTGGCTGATCGCGGCGATGACGAGCACCTTCTTCCTCGGCGGCTGGCTTTCGCCTGTACCGTTCCTGCCGGACGGCTTCGGCTGGTTCGCGCTCAAGTGCTGTTTCATCATCTTCCTGTTCCTCTGGTTCCGCGCCACGTTCCCGCGTTACCGCTATGACCAGATCATGCGTCTGGGCTGGAAGGTGTTCGTGCCACTCTGCCTTGGCTGGATCCTGGTGGTCGGCCTGTGGATGTTGTCCCCGTTGAACATTTGGAAGTGATGGAGTAGCCCAATGGGTGCAGTGAGAGAATATTTCAGCAGCCTTCTGCTCAAGGAGCTGCTCAAGGGTATGTCGGTGACCGGCAAATACATGTTTGCCCGCAAGATCACCGTGCAGTTCCCGGAAGAGAAGACCCCGCAAAGCAACCGTTTCCGCGGTCTGCATGCCTTGCGTCGCTATCCCAATGGCGAAGAGCGCTGCATTGCCTGCAAGCTGTGCGAAGCGGTTTGTCCGGCAATGGCGATCACCATCGAGTCGGCGCAACGCGATGACGGTTCGCGTCGTACCACGCGTTACGACATCGACCTGACCAAGTGCATCTTCTGCGGCTTCTGCGAAGAGGCCTGCCCGGTCGATGCCATCGTCGAAACCCGTGTCTTCGAGTATCACGGCGAAGTTCGCGGCGACCTCTATTACACCAAGCAGATGCTGCTGGCCAACGGTGATCGCTACGAAGATCAGATCGCCGCTGACCGCGAGGCCGACGCCAAGTTCCGGTGATGACAATGGATTTCCAAACCGTACTCTTCTACGTTTTCTCCGCGGTGCTGGTGCTGGCGGCCTTGCGCGTCATTACCGCGCGCAACCCCGTGCATGCCGTGCTGTTCCTCGTGCTGGCCTTCTTCAATGCGGCCGGCCTGTGGATGTTGCTGCACGCCGAGTTCCTCGCCATCATGCTGGTGATGGTCTACGTCGGCGCCGTGATGGTGCTGTTCCTGTTCGTGGTCATGATGCTCGACATCAATATCGAGCGTCTGCGCCAGGGCTTCTGGAGCTACCTGCCGCTGGGTGCTGTCGTCGGCCTGATCATGGTCGGTGAAATGGGCCTGATCCTCGGCGGGTCGTATTTCGGGCTTGAGTCGCTGCCCGCAGCGGCGGCACCCGAGGCCGGCTTCAGCAACACCAAGGCGCTGGGCCGCCTGCTGTTCACCGATTACGTTTATCCCTTTGAACTGGCTTCCGTCATTCTGCTGGTCGCGCTGATTGCAGCCGTGGTGCTGACGCTGCGCCAACGCAAGGATAACAAGGCCATGAACCCGCGCCTGCAGGTTCGCGTCAAGGCCGCCGATCGTTTCCGCATCGTCAAGATGGCGGCCGAAGTCGAAGCGCCTGTCGTTGCAAATGAGGCCGCACCGGCTGCAGGCCAGGAAGGAAGCAAGGCATGATCTCGCTGTCGCATTATCTGATCCTCGGCGCGATACTGTTCTGTATCGCGGTCGTCGGCATCTTTCTGAACCGCAAGAACCTCATTGTTCTGCTGATGGCCATCGAGCTGATGTTGCTGGCAGTGAATCTGAACTTCGTTGCCTTCTCCAGCTATCTGAACGATATCAGCGGTCAGCTCTTCGTCGTGTTCATCATGACGGTTGCCGCCGCCGAAGCCGCGATCGGCCTCGCCATCCTGGTGGTTCTCTTCCGTAACCTGTCGACCATCCACGTCGACGATCTCGACAGCCTCAAGGGCTAACAAGGGGCTCGCTGAAACAATGGATATGCAGACGCTATATGTGCTCGTGCCGCTCGCGCCTTTGGCGGGAGCCATTCTTGCCGGCCTGTTCGGCAAGCAGATCGGCCGCGCCGGCGCGCACACCGTCACCATTCTGGGTGTGGCTGCCGCTTTTGTTCTCTCCGTCATCATCTGTCAGGACGTACAGGCCGGTCATACCTTCAACGGCACCATCTACACCTGGATGGAGGCCGGCGGCCTCAAGTTCGAGGTCGGTTTCATGATCGACAAGCTGACCGTCATGATGATGCTGGTCGTGACCTTCGTGTCGCTGATGGTGCACATCTACACCATCGGCTACATGGAGGAGGATCCCGGCTATCAGCGCTTCTTCAGCTACATTTCACTGTTCACCTTCTCGATGCTGATGCTCGTCATGAGCAACAACTTCCTGCAGTTGTTCTTCGGCTGGGAAGCGGTGGGTCTGGTGTCGTATCTGCTGATCGGCTTCTGGTACACCAAGCCGACCGCCATTTACGCCAACCTCAAGGCCTTCCTCGTCAACCGCGTCGGCGACTTCGGCTTCCTGCTGGGCATCGGCCTGGTGGCCGCCTACGCCGGTTCGCTGAACTACACCGAAGTGTTCGCCAAGCGCCTTGAGCTCGCCGCGCTGACCGAAGTCGTGACCGGCTGGCCGTTGATCACCGCCATTTGCATCTGCCTGTTCATCGGCGCCATGGGCAAGTCAGCCCAAGTGCCGCTGCACATCTGGCTGCCCGACTCGATGGAAGGCCCGACCCCGATCTCCGCGCTGATCCACGCCGCCACCATGGTGACGGCCGGTATCTTCATGGTCACCCGCATGTCGCCGCTGTTCGAGCTGTCCGACACCGCGCTGTCCTTCGTCCTTTGCATTGGCGCGACCACGGCGCTGTTCATGGGCTTCCTCGGCCTGATCCAGAACGACATCAAGCGCGTCGTCGCCTACTCGACGCTGTCGCAGCTCGGCTACATGACCGTCGCCTTGGGCGTGTCGGCCTATTCGGTCGCCGTGTTCCATCTGATGACGCACGCCTTCTTCAAGGCGCTGCTGTTCCTCGGTGCCGGTTCGGTCATCATCGGCTGCCACCATAATCAGGACATCCGCTACATGGGTGGCCTGTGGAAGCGCATGCCGATCACCTGGATTACCTCGCTGCTGGGTTCGCTGGCGCTGATCGGTTTCCCGTTCTTCTCAGGCTTCTTCTCGAAGGATTCGATTATCGAGGCGGTTGCCGTATCGCATCTGCCGGGCCACCAGTACGCCTATTTCGCCGTCATCGCCGGCGTGTTCGTGACTGCCTTCTATTCCTTCCGCATGTACTTCCTGGTCTTCCACGGCAAGGAACGCTACGACCAGAATCCGGATGCGCATCACGACGATCACGCCCATGACGACCATGGCGATCATCATGACGCGCACGGCCATGACGACCACGGCCATCATGACGGTCCGCACGAATCGCCCTGGGTGGTCTGGCTGCCGCTGGTGCTGCTGGCCATCCCGTCCGTGATCATCGGTTACATCGCCATCGAGCCCATGCTCTACGGCAACTGGTTCGGCGATGCGATCTTCATTGACGCCGCCAAGCACCCGGCCATGCATGAGTTGAAGGAAGAATTCCACGGCGCCGTTGCCATGGGTATTCACGGCCTGCAGTTCTCCCTGCCTTTCATGCTCGCAATGGCCGGCGTCGTTGTCGCCTGGTTCTTCTATCTGAAGAAGCCCGAGATTCCGGCCGCGATCGCACGCATTTTCAAGCCGCTCTATACGCTTCTGGACAACAAGTACTACTTTGACCGCTTCAACGAGCTTGTCGTCATGGCCGGTTCGCGTTGCCTGGGCCGCGGCCTGTGGAAAGCCGGCGACCAGACGCTGATCGACGGCCTGATGGTCAACGGCTCGGCCCGCGTGGTCGGTGCAGTTGCCGTGCTGACGCGCCTGATTCAGACCGGTCAGTTGTATCTGTATGCATTCGCCATGATTTTCGGCGTCTTTGCATTGCTGACCTATGTCTATGTGGTGTGGCTCAAGCCAATTGTTCTCTGATCGCTGACTGCCAGAAAATATCAAAATGAATTCGTCACTTCTCAGTCTTGCCATCTGGACTCCGATCGTCGGCGCGATCATCGTGCTGCTGACCGGCAATGACAAGAACGCCCGTATCGCCCGTCCGCTGGCGCTGCTTACGGCCATCCTCGGCCTGCTGGTCACCATCCCGCTCTTCACTGGTTTCGATCATGCGAGCGGCGGCATGCAGTTCGTCGAAAACTATGCCTGGATTCCGGCCTTCAGCATCAACTATTCGCTGGGCGTGGACGGCATTTCGATGCCCCTCATCCTGCTCAACAGCTTCATCACCATCTTTGTGGTGCTGGCAGCATGGCAGGTGGTCGAGAACAAGGTTGCCCAGTACATGGCGGCCTTCCTGATCATGTCGGGTCTCATCAACGGCATCTTCGCGGCGCTCGACGGCATCCTGTTCTACGTCTTCTTCGAAGCCTCGCTGATCCCGATGTACATCATCATCGGCGTCTGGGGCGGCCCCAACCGCGTCTACGCGGCGATCAAGTTCTTCCTCTACACGCTGCTCGGCTCGCTGCTGATGCTGATCGCGCTGATCTATCTGGCCGCCACCTCGGGCAGCTTCAATATCCTCGACTGGCATCAGCTCAAGATCGGCATGGGACCGCAGATCTATCTGTTCCTGGCCTTCCTGATTGCGTTTGCGGTCAAGGTGCCGATGTGGCCGGTGCACACCTGGCTGCCGGACGCTCACGTCGAAGCCCCGACCGGGGGCTCCGTCGTCCTGGCCGCCATCGCGCTGAAGCTCGGTGCCTACGGCTTCCTGCGGTTCTCGCTGCCGATTGCGCCGGATGCAAGCGTCTACTTCGGCCCGCTGATGATCACGCTGTCGCTGATCGCCATCGTCTACATCAGCTTTGTCGCTCTCGTTCAACAGGACATGAAGAAGCTGGTCGCCTACTCGTCGATCGCGCACATGGGCTTCGTGACGCTGGGTTTCTTCATGTTCGACGGCAGCCGCATGGGCAGCACCCTGGGTGTCGAGGGCGCGCTGGTGCAGATGATTTCGCACGGTTTTGTTTCGGGCGCCATGTTCCTGTGCATCGGCGTCATGTACGACCGCCTGCACAGCCGTCAGATCGCCGACTACGGCGGTGTGGTCAACTCCATGCCGAAGTTCGCGGCGCTGTTCCTGTTGTTTGCCATGGCCAACTCGGGTTTGCCCGCAACCTCCGGCTTCGTCGGCGAGTTCATGGTTATTCTCGGTGCAGTCAAGTTCAACTTCTGGATCGCCTTCGCTGCCGCCACTACGTTGATTACCGGCGCCGCTTACACCCTGTGGATGTACAAGCGTGTCGTGTTCGGCGAAATTGTGAACCCGCATGTGGCCGAAATGGACGACATCAACTGCCGCGAGCTTCTGATCCTCGGCGTTCTGGCGATTGCCGTGCTGGCCATGGGCCTTTACCCCTATCCCTTCACCGATGTCATGCACGCCTCGGTGGATAACCTGCTCAAGCATGTGGCAGTGGGCAAGCTCTGAGACGACTGAATAAATTATGCTGACCAATTTCGTCCTCCCCAATCTTGCCCCGGCCTATCCGGAGCTCTTCCTGCTGGCGATGGCTTGCGTCATCCTGCTGGTCGATGTTATCGGCGGCGTTGCCTGCCGTACCCTCGTTGCTGCGCTGTCCCTGGTGACGCTGCTCATCTGTGCCGTCATTACCGCCGGCACCGCAACCGGCGAAACGACGATGACCTTCGCCAACATGTTTGTCGACGACGCCTTTGCCGATCTGCTCAAGATGCTGGTTTACGGCGCAGTCGCGATCGTGATCGTCTATTCGCGCCGCTATCTGCGCGATCGCGGCCTCGACAAGGCCGAGTACTACCTGCTGCTGCTCTTTTCCACGCTGGGCATGATGGTCATGATCTCGGCCAATCACTTCCTGGCCCTGTATCTCGGCCTTGAGCTGATGTCCCTGTCGATCTACGCCATGGTTGCCATGGATCGCGAGTCGGCCCGCTCGACCGAGGCAGCGATGAAGTACTTCATCCTGGGTTCGCTGGCCTCAGGTCTCCTGCTCTACGGCCTGTCCATGCTTTACGGCGCGACCCGCACCCTGGAAATCAGCGGCGTGCTGCAGGCGCTGGCGATGAATCAGTCGAATGAAATCATCCTCGGCTTCGGGCTGGTTTTCGTGGTGGCCGGCTTCGCCTTCAAGCTCGGCGTCGTGCCGTTCCACATGTGGGTGCCCGATGTTTATCACGGCGCCACCACGCCGATGACCCTGTTTATCAGCACCGCGCCCAAGATTGCGACGTTTGCGATGGTCCTGCGCCTGATGGTGTTCGGCACCATTCCGCTGGCGCCGTTGTGGCAACCGATGCTGATGATCATGGCTGTGCTGTCGATCATTGTCGGCAACCTGGCCGCCATCGCCCAGACCAACATCAAGCGCATGCTCGCCTATTCCGGTATCTCGCACATGGGCTTCATGCTGCTGGCGCTTTCCACCGGGGTGGTCCACGGCCACGCCGCTTATGCGCTCGCGGCCTACAGCTCGGCGCTTTACTATGTGGTTGCCTACGTCATGATGTCGCTGGCCAGCTTCGGCGTTCTGCTGCTGATGTCCCGTGCCGGTTACGACGTCGAGATGCTGGAGGACCTGAAGGGCCTCAACCAGCGCAGCCCGTGGTACGCCGCGATGATGATGTTCGTCATGTTCTCGATGGCCGGCATCCCTTTCTTTGTCGGCTTCTTCGCCAAGTTCTCCGTGCTGCTGTCGGTTATCGGCGCCGAGTTCTACATTGTTGCCGTCATCGCGGTGGCCTTCTCTCTGGTCGGTGCGTTCTACTATCTGCGTGTCGTCAAGAACATGTACTTCGATGCGCCGAGCGACGCCGCACCCATCGTGGCGACCATGGATGCGCGTCTGCTTCTGTCTTTGAACGGCCTGGCGATCGCTGGATTCGGCCTCTTCCCCGGCGGCCTGATGAGCCTTTGCCAGGAAGCCTTGGCCCGTTCGCTTTACTGATCATTCGGGGCGGCAATGACGGCTGCACAGACGCTGCTGATCGTTGTCGCCCTGGTGGCGGCGAATCTCCCCTTTCTGCTTGCGGGCCGATTCCTCGGCTTTCCCAGAAAGCACGGCAAGCCGTTCTGGCTTTGCCTGATCGAACTCCTCGTCCTATATCTACTCATCGGCGTCTCGACCGCATGGTACGAGGGTTATGTCTATGGCAGCGCCTACCGCCAGGGCTGGGAGTTCTACGCTATCACCCTTTGCCTGTTCTGCGTACTGTCTTTCCCGGGCTTCGTCTACCGCTATCTCTGGCCTGGCCGCAAGCATGCGTGACGAGGACCTGATCGAAACGCGGCTGTCCTCCGAGCCGCTTTGCGACGGCATCCTTCTGAAAGCTCACCGCGATCGCGTGCGTCTGCCGAATGGCGGCGAGGCTGTGCGCGAATGGATCGAGCACCCCGGGGCTGCCGTCGTCATAGCCTTGCTGGACAACGGCAAGCTGCTGTTCGAGCGACAGTTCCGCTATCCGGTACGACAGATTTTTCTTGAGCTTCCCGCCGGCAAGATCGACGCGGGAGAGCCTGCCCTCGACACGGCACGGCGCGAGCTCAAGGAGGAAACCGGGTACAGGGCCAAGACCTGGCGCCATCTCGGCACCATGCATCCCTGCATCGGCTACTCCAACGAGAAGATAGAAATCTTTCTCGCTCACGGCTTGAGTTTCGTCGGCAGCGCGTTGGACGAGGAGGAGTTTCTTGAGGTCGTTGAGCTCAGTTTGGCCGACGCCATCCTCGCCGTGCGCGACGGTGAAATCACCGACGCGAAAACCATCACGGCCCTGTTCTGGGCCGAGAAGCTCATCAAGGGCGAATGGGCGATGCCTGGCTGAGGCTGGCGAGCCCCGGTCCGCTCAGGGCAGCTTGTAGATTGTCGGTTGCACCACGGCGAGCTGTTCGGTCAGGCCATTTAGGCTCTCCGAATGGCCGATGATCAGATAGCCGCCCGGGTGCAGTTTGCTGATCAGCTTGCTGACAACCTGACGCTTGGTCGGGTTGTCGAAGTAGATCATCACGTTGCGCAAGAAGATCACATGGAACTTGCCGATCTCGGGGAGCGGCTGGTTCAGGTTGATCTGGCGGAATTTGGTGTGTTGCCGCAGATCGGCATTCACCTGGAAGGTTCCCTGTTTCTCTCCACTGCCGAGCTGACAATACTTGTTGAGATAGGCCGGCGGCAGGCCGCGCGTGCGCTCCAGCACATACTCGCCCTTTTCGGCGACGGACAGCACCTGCGTGCTGAGATCGGAACCCAGTACCGACCAGTTGCCCTTCGGGCCCAGCTTGTCAGCCAGTACCATACACAGGGTGTAGATCTCTTCGCCGGTCGAGGAGGCGCCGCTCCAGACATTGAACGGCTGTCCCACCGGATGTTGCGCCAGGATGGTCTTGGTCAGAAATTCGAAGTGACGTGGCTCGCGGAAAAAATAGGTCTCGTTGGTGGTCAGCAAGTCCACCATCTGCTGCAACTCTGCCTTTCCCGACGGGTTGGTGATTAACTTGTAGTAGTCGCCGTAGCTTTTCAGCTTGTGGTGGCGCAGACGTCGGCCAAGTCGCCCGACCAGCAAGGTGCGCTTGCTGTCGCTCATGCTGATGCCGGCAATCTTGTGTATCAGCTGCTGAAATTGCGCATATTCGGCATCGGTTATTTCGACGCTGTCGTTGAAGCCTGGAATGGTCATTGCCTCATGCCGCAGAGATGGTGGATGCGATTATGGATGATTTTCCCGGGACAGGGATTACGAAAGACCGATCAGGCGTGCGATGTCGTCCGGATTGTGCGCCAATGCATCGGCCTGCCATTGCTCGGGCGGTGCGCCGTCGCCCAGATATCCCCAGACCGCTGCGATTGCCCGCATATTCGCGGCGTGGGCGGCTTGCACATCGCGCAGATCGTCGCCTACGTACCAGCAGTTTTCCGGAGCGACGCCTGCGGCCCGGCATGCGTACAGCATGGGGTCGGGGGCCGGCTTCGGTATGCCGGCCGTGTCTCCGCTGATGACGGCGACTGCGCGTGTTTTCAGTTGCAGGGCGTGCACCAGCGGTTCGGTGTAGCGGGCCCGTTTGTTGGTGATGATGCCCCAGGGCAAGCCGCGCATTTCCAGCCGTTCCAGCAGGGCTTCAATACCCGGAAACAGTACCGTCTCGTCGCAAATGGCCCGCTCGTAATGACTCAGGACGCGCTCCTGCAGAAGGGCATAACCCGGGTCGTCCGGATTCAGGCCAAAGCCGACGCGCAGCAAGCCGCGCACGCCTTGCGAAACGACGGGCCGCAACTGGTGCAGCGGCACATGCGGCAGTCCTTCTTCATTGCGCACGCGATTGAGCGCGCCGCCGAGATCGGGCGCAGTATCCGCCAGCGTTCCATCGAGGTCGAAGAATACGGCCTCTACCACAGTGGCGTCAGTCACTTTCAGAAATCCGGCGGGTACGCAGCAGGTAGTTGACGCTGCTGTCGTGCCCCAGGCTGTAGGCCTGGCTGAATGGGTTGTAGCTCATGCCGCGAATCTCTTCGGTTTCCAGCGCGGCGTGACGACAGTAGCGGCTGAGTTCGGCCGGCTTGATGAATTTTGCATAGTCGTGCGTGCCGCGTGGCAGCAGGTTGAGAACATATTCGGCGCCGACCACCGCGAACAGATAGGCCTTCGGATTACGATTCAGGGTGGAGAAGAAGACATGGCCACCGGGTTTGACGAGCTTCGCGCAAGCCGCCACGATGCTGGCCGGGTCGGGTACGTGCTCGAGCATTTCGAGGCAGGTGACGGCATCGAATGCGCCCGGGTGGGCATCGGCCATTGCCTCTGCCGAGATCAGTTGATAATCGACGCTGAGGCCGCTCTCATAGAGATGAAGGCGTGCCACGCCGAGCGGCTTTTCCGAAAGATCGATGCCGGTGACGATGGCGCCGCGCGCTGCCATGCCTTCGGAGAGCAGGCCGCCGCCGCAGCCGACATCGATGACCTTCTTGCCGGCGAGCGGCAAGGCGCTCTCGATCCAGTCCAGCCGCAGCGGATTGATTTCATGCAATGGCTTGAATTCGGAGTTCGGGTCCCACCAGCGGTGGGCGAGCTCGCCGAACTTGGCAAGCTCGTGAGGGTCTGCGTTCAGTGTATTCATGACGCAAGGATACTCCAGTCTGGGCGGCCTGCTAAGGCTGTTTGGCGGCGCTGGGCATGCTTCAGGGGCACGGCTCCGTCTGGGACTGCATGCGTCCGGCGAGCGATTGCAGCGCCTTGTGAGTTGAGTGTGTCTCTTTACCGGGAAGGGGCAAAAAAAAGGCCCTGCTGAGCAGGGCCTTTTTCGGGAGTGCCCCGCAGGGCAAGTCCGGCTTCTTACCAGGAGTAGGTGCCGACAGCTTCGACATCCACACGGCGGTCAGGTTGCAGGCAAGCAACGACCTTCGGGCTCTTCGGGCCCTTGCAGTCTTCCGGCTTGGTAACCGGGTTCTTCTTGCCCTTGCCTTCGGTGTAGATGCGGTTCTTTTCGAGGCCCTTCGAGACCAGATAGGCCTTGACGGCTTCAGCACGCTTTTCCGACAGCTTCTGGTTGTAGGAGTCGCTGCCAAAACGGTCGGCGTGGCCGACGGCGATCAGGACTTCCAGCTTGATGCGCTGAACCTTGGTGTACAGCTCGTCAAGAGCGGCCTTGCCTTCCGGACGCAGGGTGGACTTGTTGAAGTCGAACAGCGCGTCGGCGTTCAGGGTGATCTTGTCGCTGGTCGGCTTGGCACCACCGGCCTTGGCGCTGCCCTTAGGCGCTTCGCACTTTTCCTTAGGCAGCAGATCCTTGTCGCATTCGCAACCGATCGGCAGTTCGCCAGCCTTGGCGTCGGCAGCAGCGGCCGGCGTCCAGAAGCCGGTGCGCCAGCACAGGCCGGTGCCGCTCTTGGCAACGAGGCCACGGCTGTCGATCGCGTAGGGAACGACGCCCTTGGTGTCGACCGGATTGCTTTGGGCAAAGGTTGCTGCGCTGGCGCCGATCAGCGCAGCGAGCAGTACAGAGTGTTTGATGACTTGTTTGAGCATTTGTTTTCCCTCGTTCGAATGCGGACAGAACTGCTTTGTTTGAAGGCTCTGAATCGGCGGTTGCCCGCCAACAATCCGGTGGCCATGGCCGTTTATTGCGAATGCATATGCCATTAAACACCGAACTGGCCGATACGGCAAGCAACGCTACTGAAACCGTCTCAGACCTGCAATTTATTCTGCCACAGGTTTATGACAGCTAGCAACGCAGGCAAGTCGAAATCGACCAGTGTGTGAGCATTTACGCGACACTGACCAGCGACCCAAACGTGGCTGACTTGTTCCCGGCCGGCGACATAAATCAGGTGTGAGGCAGGGGCGAAACAGGGCTGTAATAGCCAGTCGTCGAGGCGGATCGCGCACATATCCGCAAATTTGCCGATTTCAAGCGAGCCTATGCTGTCGGCAAGGCCCATGGCGCGGGCGCCGCCCAGCGTCGCCATGTGCAATACGGTATGGGCGTTCAGTGCGGCTGCATCATGTGCCGTCAGCTTGCCGAGCAGTGCCGCGTGGCGCATTTCCTGAAACATATCGAGACGATTATTGCTGGCCGCCCCGTCCGTGCCCAGACCGATGTTGATGCCTTGCCGTGCGAGCCCGACGACCGGGCTCGCGCCGCTGGCCAGTTTCATGTTCGAGGTCGGATTGTGCGCCACGCTGGCCCCCTCCATGGCGAGCAGGCCGATATCGGTGACGTCGAGATGTACGGCATGCACCGCAATCAGGCTCGGATTGACAAGGCCCAGTTGATGCAGTCGCGTCAACGGGCGCATGCCGTACTGTTTCAAGCTGTTTTCGATTTCGCTGGCGGCCTCATGAACGTGCACATGGACAGGCAGGTCGAGCTGGGCTGATAACGTGGCGATGCGCTCGAAAGTCCTGTCGCTGACTGTGTAGGGCGCATGCGGTGCCAGGCTGAACGAGATCAGGGGGTGGGTGCGCCATGCGTCGCGGACGGCCAGCCCCTTGGCGATGTAATCGTCGGCATCGCTGGCGTAGGGAGTGGGAAATTCCAGAACAGTGATGCCGAGCATGGCGCGCATTCCGGCTGCCGTGAAGGCGCGCGCCGCTGCGTCTGGAAAAAAGTACATGTCGTTGCAGCAGGTAATGCCGCCGCGCAGCATTTCGGCGGCGGCGAGCAGAGTGCCGTCGTGCACGAATTCGGCGCTGACATGTCTGCTTTCCGCAGGCCAGATGCGCTCGCCGAGCCATTTTTCGAGGGGCAGATCGTCGGCGAGGCCGCGCATCAGGGTCATCGCGGCGTGGGTGTGGAGGTTGACGAAGCCGGGCAGCAATACATGCTCGCCCAGCTCGACAACCTCACTCGGGGCGAAGCGGCGTTCGGCGTCGGCGCGCGGCAGGAGGCCTGCTATGCGCCCGTCATGCACGGCAAGAGAATGATTTTCAAGCGTTATTCCGGCTGGTTCGACGGGGATGATCCAGCGCGCATGAATCAGCAGATCGACGGCTTCCGGTGTGTCGGCAGAAGCGGGGGCGGGGCTTGTGTTTTTTCCTGTTTTCATGGGCTTTTTCGGCGGAACCGCGCGCTGCGCTGACGTGCGAATCGGGGGTTGCGCGTGGTAGAATGTGAAAGTTTTTTGCCGCTCCAAAGTTCGTTTGAATTTGTACCCGAAAATGCATTTTTCGGGTGGGAAAACAAGCCGCTCGAGCGGGGCAGAATTCCGAAAAACGCGTCGCAAAACGCTCACCGCTTCCGTAGGAAAAGACCGATATGACAGTGTTCGCCAAAGAGACTTTACCCATCAGTCTCGAAGAGGAAATGCGCCATTCCTACCTCGATTACGCGATGAGCGTGATCGTCGGGCGCGCCCTCCCGGATGTCCGCGATGGCCTGAAGCCGGTCCATCGCCGCGTGCTCTATGCCATGCATGAGCTCGGCAACGACTGGAACAAGGCTTACAAGAAGTCGGCGCGTATCGTCGGCGACGTCATCGGTAAGTACCACCCGCACGGCGATCAGTCGGTCTACGACACCATCGTCCGCATGGCGCAGGATTTCTCGCTGCGCTACATGCTGGTCGACGGCCAGGGCAACTTCGGTTCCATCGACGGCGACGGCGCTGCGGCGATGCGTTACACCGAAGTGCGCATGTCCAAGATCGGTCACGAGCTGCTGGCCGATATCGAAAAGGAAACTGTCGACTTCGGTCCGAACTACGACGGATCGGAACAGGAACCGCTGATCCTGCCGGCGCGCATTCCCAACCTGCTGATCAACGGTTCGTCCGGTATCGCGGTGGGCATGGCGACCAACATTCCGCCGCACAATCTGACCGATGTGCTGAGCGCCTGCCTGGCGCTGCTTGAGAATCCGGCCATCGATATCGAAGAGCTGATCCGTATCGTCCAGGCACCGGACTTCCCGACGGGCGCCTTGATCTACGGTCTGTCCGGCGTGCGCGACGGTTATTTGACCGGTCGCGGCCGTGTCGTCATGCGTGCCCGCACGCACATTGAGGAGCTGTCGAACGGCAAGCAGGCCATCATCGTCGACGAGATCCCGTATCAGGTGAACAAGACCACGCTGCTGCAGAAGATCGCCGAGCTGGTCAACGAGAAGCGCGTCGAGGGCATCTCGCATCTGCAGGACGAGTCCGACAAGGACGGTATGCGCATCGTCATTGAGCTGAAGCGTAATGAAATGCCGGACGTTATTCTGAACAATCTGTTCAAGATGACGCAGTTGCAGGACACCTTCGGCATGAACATGGTGGCGCTGGTCGAAGGCCGCCCCGAGATCCTGAATCTCAAGCGCATGCTCGAGTGCTTCCTCTCGCACCGTCGCGAAATCATCACGCGCCGCACCGTGTTCGAACTGCGCAAAGCGCGCGAGCGTGGCCACATTCTCGAAGGTCTGGCGGTTGCACTGTCCAACGTCGACGAGATCATCGCCCTGATCAAGGCGGCGCCGACGCCGGCCGAAGCCAAGAAGGGATTGATGGAGCGCGTCTGGCGCTCGCCGCTGGTCGAGGAAATGCTGCAGCGCGCGATCAGCGAGGGCACCAATGCCGATCTGTATCGCCCTGAGGGGCTGGCGGCTGAATTCGGCCTGGCTGCCAATGGCTACCGTCTCTCCGACGCACAAGCGCAGGCAATTCTGGAGCTGCGTCTGCAACGCCTGACCGGCCTCGAGCAGGACAAGATCGTCAACGAGTACAAGGAAGTCATGGCGGAAATCGCCGACCTGCTCGACATCCTGGCCCGCCCCGAGCGCATTACCGCCATCATCGGCGACGAGCTGCGCCTGATCAATACGCAGTTCGGCGACGGTCGCCGTTCCGAGATCGTGATGTCGACCGCCGACATCAATATGGAAGACCTGATCACGCCGCAGGACATGGTCGTGACCATGTCGCACGGCGGCTATATCAAGAGCCAGCCGCTGGCCGACTACGCAGCGCAGAAGCGCGGCGGGCGCGGCAAGGCGGCAACCGCCATGAAGGACGACGACTTCATCGAGAAGATGTTCGTCGCCAACACGCACGATTACGTGCTGTGCTTCTCCAACCGCGGCCGTGTGTACTGGCTCAAGGTGTATGAAGTGCCGGAAGGATCGCGCACCTCGCGCGGCAAGCCCATCGTCAATCTGTTCCCGTTGATGGAAGGCGAGAAGATCAACGTGGTGCTGCCGGTCAAGGCTTTCGACGAAGAGCATTTCATCTTCATGGCGACCGCCATGGGCACCGTCAAGAAGACTTCGCTCAATAACTTCGCCAATCCGCGCAAGGCCGGCATCATTGCGGTGGCGCTGGATGAAGGCGACGTTCTGATCGGCGCCGCGCTGACCGACGGCAAGCATGACGTGATGCTGTTCTCCGACGCCGGCAAGGCCGTGCGTTTCGACGAGGACGACGTTCGCGCCATGGGCCGCGAAGCCCGCGGCGTGCGCGGCATGATGCTGGAAGACGGGCAGAGCGTGATCTCCATGCTGGTTGCCGAGAGCGAAGAGTTCAGCGTGTTGACCGCCACCGAGAACGGTTACGGCAAGCGCACGCCGATCGCCGAGTACACGCGCCACGGTCGCGGCACCAAGGGCATGATCGCGATCCAGACCTCCGAGCGCAACGGCAAGGTCGTCGGCGCTGCGCTGGTCAAGCCCGAGAACGAAGTCATGCTGATTTCCGACGCCGGTGTGCTGATTCGCACCAAGGTCGAACAGATTCGCGAGATGAGCCGCGCCACGCAGGGTGTGACGCTGATCAACCTCGACGAAGGTTCGCTGCTGGCGGGGCTGGAAAAGGTGGCCGAGTCCGATAGCGACAGCGGTGATGAAGGCAACGGTTCCGACAGTGGCGAGGCTGGCGCCGAGGGCGCAGAAGGCGCTGCCGAGTGACGCGCGTTTATAACTTCAGCGCCGGTCCGGCTGCCTTGCCGGAACCGGTGCTGCGCCAGGCTGCCGAGGAAATGCTCGACTGGCACGGGCGCGGCATGAGCATCATGGAAATGAGCCATCGCACGCCAGACTTCGAAGGTGTGATCGCCGCGGCCGAAGCCGACCTGCGCGAGTTGATGGGCATTCCCGCCAATTACAAGGTGCTGTTCCTGCAGGGCGGCGCCACGCTGCAGTTCGGCATGGTGCCGATCAACCTGCTGCGCGGTAAGACCAGCGCCGACTACATCGTCACGGGCTCCTGGTCGGAGAAGGCGCTAGGTGAGGCGAAGCGTTACTGCGATGTGAACGTTGCCGCGTCCACCGCGGCTGCGAACTACACGTATGCACCTATGCAGAGCGAGCTCAAGCTCGATCCAAACGCGGCCTTCGTGCATGTCTGCACCAACGAAACCATCATGGGGGTCGAGTTCCCCTATGTGCCGGAAACCGGCAATGTTCCGCTGGTTGCCGACATGTCTTCGCACATCCTGTCGCGCGAGATCGACGTCTCCAAGTACGCGCTGATCTATGCCGGCGCGCAGAAGAACATCGGCCCGGTTGGCCTGACGGTCGTGATCGTGCGTGAGGACCTGCTCGGCCAGCCGTTGCCGGGCATGCCGACGCTGCTCGATTACAAGGTGCATGCCGACAACGGCTCCATGCTGAACACGCCACCGACTTTTGCCATTTACATGGCCGGACTGGTCTTCAAGTGGCTCAAGGGGCAGGGCGGCGTGACGACCATGGAGCAGATGAACATCGCCAAGGCGCGCTGCCTGTACGAGGCAATCGATGGCAGCGGCGGCTATTACCGCAATCCGGTGCGTCCGACCGATCGTTCGCGCATGAACGTGCCGTTCACGCTGGTCGACGATGCGCTGGATGCGATCTTCCTCAAGGAGTCGCTCGCCGCCGGACTGTCGAGCCTGAAGGGGCACAAGAGCGTCGGCGGCATGCGCGCCTCGATTTACAACCCGATGCCGCTGGCGGGGGTGGAGGCGCTGGTGGATTTCATGCGCGACTTCGCCGCGCGTCACGGTTGAGTTTGAGAGGGAAGGGCGATATGTCCAAGCCTGATGAAAAAGAAGAGTTGGCAAAGCTGCGCGACGGCATCGACGCCATCGACAGCGAAGTCCTGCGTTTGATCAACGAGCGCGCCAAGATCGCGCATCGCATCGGCCAGATCAAGCAGGGCAATATCTATCGTCCGGAGCGCGAGGCGCAGGTGCTGCGCCGTCTTGCCGAAGACAACCCCGGACCGCTGCCGGACACTGCCGTGCAACGCATCTCGCGCGAGATCATGTCGGCCTGTCTGGCGCTGGAGCAGCCGCTCAAGATCGCCTATCTGGGCCCGGCCGGCACCTATACGGAAAGCGCGGCACAAAAGCATTTCGGCTCGGCGCCGGCCCTGAGTCCCTTGACCTCGATCGACGACGTGTTTCGCGCGGTCGAATCGGCCAATGTCGATTACGGCGTGATTCCGGTCGAGAACTCGACCGAGGGGGCAGTCGGCCGTTCGCTTGATCTGTTGCTGAATTCGACGCTCAAGATCTGTGGCGAAGTGCATCTGCCGATTCATCACAATCTGATGGGCAAGTCGGCGGCAATCGCCGAGATCAAGGCCGTCTACGCGCATGCCCAATCGCTGGGCCAGTGCCACGAATGGTTGAATCGCAATCTGCCCAATGTGCCGCGCATCGCCGTGGCCAGCAATGCCGAGGCCGCGCGCATTGTCGCCGGCGAGCCCGGCAGCGCCGCGATCGCCGGGGAATCGGCGGCGCGCCTGTACGAGCTGAACATCCTCGCCGCCAATATCGAAGACAGCCCCGACAACACCACGCGCTTTCTGATCCTCGCCGATCATGATGCCGGCCGTTCCGGGCAGGACAAGACTTCGCTGGTGTGCTCGGCACAGAATCGCCCGGGCGCCGTACACGAGCTGCTGGCGCCCTTCGCCCGGAACGGCGTATCGATGACACGCTTCGAGTCGCGCCCTGCCAAGGGCATGGGCGGCGGCAAGTGGGAATATGTTTTCTACGTCGATATCGAAGGCCACCGCGACGACGCGGCCGTGGCTGCCGCTTTGAACGAGCTCGGCGGCAAGGCCAGCTTCGTCAAGATCCTGGGGTCTTACCCCGTTGCCCCTTACTAAAGCACCGACCATGAGCATTGCAGAACAGGCTCCGGCCTACATCCGCGCCATTTCGCCCTATGTGCCGGGCAAACCCATTACCGAGGTCGCCCGCGAGCTGGGCATGCCAGTGGACAGCATCATCAAGCTGGCGTCGAACGAAAATCCGCTGGGCATGAGCCCCAAGGCGAAGCGGGCAGTCGAAGACGCGCTTAACGGTATCGAACGCTATCCCGACAACTTCGAGCTGACCCAGGCGCTGGCCGAACGTTGCGGCGTGAATTTTGCGCAGATCGTGCTCGGCAACGGCTCCAACGACATTCTCGAACTGGCCGCACGCGCCTTCCTGGCGCCGGGCCGTTCGGCGGTGTTCTCGGCCTACGCCTTTGCCGTGTATCCGCTGGCGACTACGGCTGCCGGTGCCGAATGCATCGTTGCGCCGTCGACCCCGGATTTCGGCCACGATCTCGCCGCCATGAAGGCGGCGATCCGGCCCGATACCCGCCTGGTCTGGCTTGCCAACCCCAACAATCCAACCGGCACGCTGCTGCCTTATGGCGACATCGAGGATTTCATCGCGGACATTTCTCCGGACATCCTGGTGGTCTTGGACGAGGCCTATAACGAATATCTGCCGCTGTCGGAACGCTTCGAAACGCTGGCCTGGGTTCGTCAGTTCCCCAATGTGCTGGTCACGCGCACCTTCTCGAAGATCTACGGCCTGGCCGGTTTGCGCATCGGTTACGGCGTGGGTTCGCAGGCCGTGGTCGACCTGCTCAATCGCGTGCGCCAGCCTTTCAATGTGAACAACCTTGCGCTGGCCGCGGCGACTGCGGCGCTCAAGGATCAGGAGTTCCTGAACGAAAGCTTTGAACTCAATCAGCGTGGCATGGCGCAGATACTGGCCGGCTTGAAGAGGCAGGAGCTCGACTCGCTGCCGTCCTACGGCAACTTCGTCACCTTCAAGGTCGCCGACGCGGCCGGCGTCAATCGCCGCCTGCTCAAGCAGGGCGTCATCGTGCGCCCGCTGGCCGGTTACAACATGCCTGATCATTTGCGCGTGACCATCGGTCGCGAACATGAAAATGCGCGCTTCCTGGAAGCGCTGGAGAAAGCAATCCGTGGCTGATTTCAAGCTCAACAAGGTTGTCGTCTATGGCGTCGGCCTGATCGGCGGTTCCTTTGCCCTGGCTCTGAAGCAGGCCGACGGCGCCGCCGAGATCGTGGGCCTCGGTCGCTCGACCGCCTCGCTGGAGATCGCCCAGGGCCTGGGCGTCATCGACCGCGTCGGCGATCTCACCGACGTGCGCGATGCCGACCTGGTGCTGCTGGCCATGCCCGTCGGCAAGATGGAAGCGGCCATGCTCGCGATTGCGCCGCATCTGGGCGCCAAGACCGTGGTCGTCGATGCCGGCAGCACCAAGCAGGATGTGGTCGCTGCCGCACGACGCGCTTTCGGCAGCCGCATTGCGCAGTTCGTGCCTTGTCATCCGATTGCCGGTGCCGAGAAGAGCGGAGCGTCCGCCGCGCAGGCCGGCCTCTATATCGACAAGCGCATCATCGTTACGCCGCTGCCGGAGAACACGCCGTTCGCCATCGCCATCGCGGAAGCCGCATGGACCGTGTGCGGTGGCGACGTATCGGTCATGGCGCCGGCGCAGCACGATGCAATGTTCGCGGCGGTCAGCCATTTGCCGCATCTGCTCGCCTTCACCCTGGTCGACGAGTTCGCCAAGCGCCCCGACGCTGCCGAGTTGTTCGGCAACGCCGGCAGCGGCTTCCGCGACTTCACGCGCATTGCTGGCAGTCATCCGGAAATGTGGCGCGACATCAGTGTCGCCAATCGCGCCGCTCTGATCACCGAACTCGACCGCTACATGAACGCGCTGCTGCAACTGCGCGTGCTGCTTGCCGGCGCCGATGCCGAAGGCCTGGAAAGGCTTTTCACCAACGCGCGCGACACCCGCAATTTCTGGCTGGATTCAATCGAAAAGTAAGCGCTGCAATGGAATTCCTCGATCTTCCCGCTCTGCATCACGCCGCCGGCGTCGTGCGTCTGCCCGGCTCCAAGAGCATCTCCAACCGTACCCTGCTGCTGGCGGCGCTGGCCGAGGGACGCACCGAAATTCACGATCTGCTCGATTCCGACGATACGCAGGTCATGCTGGCCGCTCTGAAAACCCTGGGCGTACAGGTCGAGCCGCTCGGTCGCGACAGCTATGCCGTCAGCGGCGTCGGCGGTGCCTTCCCGGTCAAGCAGGCCGAACTCTTTCTCGGTAATGCCGGTACCGCTTTCCGTCCGCTGACCGCAGCCTTGGCCTTGTCCGGCGGCACCTATACGCTGGATGGTGTTGCGCGCATGCATGAGCGTCCGATCGGCGATCTTGTCGACGGTTTGCGCCAGATCGGCGTGCATGTCGAATACCTCAGGAACGATGGTTTTCCGCCGCTGAAGCTCGCGCCGTCCGATGTTTCGCTCATGGCGCCGATCAAGGTGCGCGGCGACGTCTCGTCGCAGTTCCTGACTGCCTTGCTGATGGCGCTGCCGCTCACAGGCAAGACCGCGCAGATCGAGGTCGTCGGCGAGCTGATCTCCAAACCCTACATTGAAATCACGCTCAACCTGATGGCGCGCTTCGGCGTCAAGGTCGAGCGGGGTGTTGAAAATGAGGGTTGGTCGCACTTCACCATTCATGCCGGCAAGTACACGTCGCCGGGCAGTATTCATGTCGAGGGTGATGCCTCGTCGGCATCCTATTTCCTGGCCGCCGGCGCGATCGCCGGCGGGCCGGTGCGTGTCGAGGGCGTCGGCAGCACCAGCATCCAGGGCGACGTGCGCTTTGCGGAGGCCCTGATTGCGATCGGCGCCGAGGTGTCGTACGGCGACAACTGGATCGAGTGCGCCGCGCCAGTTGGCCGTAAATTGTCGGCGTTCGACGCCGACTTCAACCACATTCCCGATGCCGCCATGACGCTGGCGGTGGCCGCGCTTTTCGCCGACGGCCCGTGCACGCTGCGCAATATCGCCTCCTGGCGCGTCAAGGAGACCGACCGCATCTTTGCCATGGCCAAGGAGCTGCGCAAGGTCGGTGCCGAGGTGGATGAGGGCGCGGACTACCTCAAGGTGACGCCGCCTGTTGCTTTTGTTCCTGGTGCCGCCATCGACACCTACGACGATCACCGCATGGCCATGTGTTTGTCGCTGGCGACCTTTGGCGGGGTGCCGGTGCGTATCAACGACCCCAGGTGCGTGGGCAAGACCTTCCCCGAGTATTTCGACGCATTCGCCCGCGTCGCAGCGCCGGTGATCGCCATCGACGGTCCTTCGGCCTCGGGCAAGGGCACAGTGGCGGCGCGTGTGGCCGCCAAACTGGGCTTTCACTATCTCGATAGCGGTGCGCTGTATCGCCTGACTGCGCTGGCTGCCGAAAACAAGGGCGTGAGCTGGGACGACGAGGCAGGCGTGGCCGCCGTGGCGGCGCAGTTGCCGGCCGAGTTCGAAGGGGAGCGCATTTTGCTCGCCGGGATCGATGTCAGCGACGCCATCCGTACCGAGCATATGGGCATCGGTGCGTCCAGGGTTGCCGCCCTCCCGGCCGTCCGAACCGCCCTGCTGGAGCGCCAGCGCGCCTATCAGCGCTTCCCTGGCCTGGTCGGCGACGGCCGCGATCTGGGCTCGGTCATCTTTCCCTGGGCCCGAACCAAGGTGTTTCTGACAGCGACGGCCGAAGCGCGTGCAGAGAGGCGGTATAAACAGTTGATCGCTAAAGGAATGTCTGCTAATATCGCAGTCCTTCTGGAGGATTTGCAGGCCCGCGATGCGCGCGACAGCGCCCGCAGCGTGGCCCCGCTGAAGCAGGGTGAGGATGCGGTGCTGGTCGATACCACGCCGCTCAGCATCGAGCAGGCGGTGCAGGCAGTGCTGGATGCGTATGCGAGGAATGAAAACCCCGCCGACGTGTGAAGGCGGGCCAGTTTGCAATTTCGCTGAAATGGACTTCACTGCGGGTATGCCCCGCGGTTGTTGCAAGAAGGGGGTTGCCGCAAGGCGCTTCCGAAGCCCGCAAGGGCGTTGTTGTAAATGCAGGGGCTGAACGGCCGCCCGGTCGTCGGCAGTGTTTAACTAACCGTTGCCGCAAGGTGACAAGTCAGGTTTCTTTTTATGTCCGCTACCCAAACCTCCGTCGATTCGATGGAAAGCTTTGCCTCCCTATTCGCCGAAAGCCTCGAGCGCCAGGAAATGCGCGCCGGCGAAGTCATCACCGCAGAAGTCGTGCGCGTCGATGCCAACCATGTTGTCGTGAATGCCGGCCTCAAGTCGGAAAGCTTCATCGACATCAACGAATTCAAGAATGACCGCGGCGAAGTCGAAGCCAAGCCGGGCGACTATGTCAGCGTCGCCATCGAAATGCTCGAAGACGGCTACGGCGAAACCCGCCTGTCGCGCGACAAGGCCAAGCGCATCGCCGCCTGGAACGATCTGGACAAGGCCCTCACCGACGAAACCCTGGTCAAGGGCGTCATCACGGGCAAGGTCAAGGGCGGTCTGACCGTCATGACCAACGGCATCCGCGCCTTCCTGCCGGGTTCGCTGGTTGACACCCGTCCGGTCAAGGACACCACCCCGTTCGAAGGCAAGGAATTCGAATTCAAGGTCATCAAGCTCGACCGCAAGCGCAACAACGTCGTTGTTTCGCGCCGTGCCGTGCTGGAAGCCAGCCAGGGTGAAGAGCGTCAGGCACTGCTCGAAAACCTCAAGGAAGGTACCGTCGTCAAGGGTATCGTCAAGAACATCACCGACTACGGTGCGTTCGTCGACCTGGGCGGCATCGATGGCCTGCTGCATATCACCGACCTGGCCTGGCGCCGTGTCCGTCACCCGAGCGAAGTGCTCAATGTCGGTGATGAAGTGACCGCCAAGGTCCTGAAGTTCGACCAGGAAAAGAACCGCGTCTCCCTGGGCATGAAGCAGCTCGGCGAAGATCCGTGGGTGGGCATCGCTCGCCGCTACCCGTCGGGCACCCGCCTGTTCGGCAAGGTCACCAACCTGACCGACTACGGCGCGTTCGTGGAAATCGAATCGGGCATCGAAGGTCTGGTGCACGTTTCCGAAATGGACTGGACCAACAAGAACATTCACCCGACCAAGGTTGTCCAGCTGGGCGACGAAGTCGAAGTCATGATCCTGGAAATCGACGAAGAACGTCGTCGTATCTCCCTGGGCATGAAGCAGTGCCAGGCCAACCCGTGGGATGACTTCGCGGTCAACCACAAGAAGGGTGACAAGGTCAAGGGCGCCATCAAGTCGATCACCGACTTCGGCATCTTCATCGGTCTGCCGGGCAACATCGACGGTCTGGTTCACCTGTCCGACCTGTCCTGGTCTGCTGCCGGCGAAGAAGCCAAGCAGAACTTCAAGAAGGGCGACGAAGTCGAAGCCATCGTTCTGTCGATCGACGTCGAGAAGGAGCGCATCTCCCTCGGCATCAAGCAGATGGACGGCGACCCCTTCACCAGCTTCATCGCAATGCACGACAAGAACAGCATCGTGACCGGCACCATCACCACCATCGACGCCAAGGGCGCCGTGGTCAAGCTGGGTGACGACGTCGAAGGCTATCTGCGTGCTTCCGAAGCAGCCCGTGAGCGTGTCGAAGACCTGCGCACCCTGTTCAAGGAAGGCGATACCGTCGAAACGCTGATCGTCAATGTGGATCGCAAGACCCGTTCGATCAATCTGTCGATCAAGGCCAAGGATCAGGTCGAGCAGAACGAAGCCATGAACAAGCTGGCTTCCGACAGCTCCTCCGCCAGCAGCGGCACCACGAATCTGGGTGCTCTGCTGAAGGCTAAGCTGAGTCAGCAATAATCGGACGCAGCCGGATAGTTATGACCAAGTCCGAGCTGATCGCCCGGCTGGCGGTGCGTTTTCCGCAGCTGGTGGCGAAGGATGCCGATCTTGCCGTGAAGGTGGTACTCGATGCCATGACCGCTGCGCTCGCGCGCAACGATCGCATCGAGATTCGCGGCTTCGGCAGCTTCGCCCTCAACTACCGGCCGCCGCGTGTCGGGCGTAACCCCAAGTCCGGGGAAAAGGTGAATGTGCCGGCGAAGCATGTGCCGCACTTCAAGGCGGGCAAGGAATTGCGCGAACGCGTCGATTTGAACGGCGAAGCGTGATCTTCTTGCTGGTCCTCAGCCAGCTGAACTGAAGTAAATTTGGGCGGTGTCCGTGAGGACGCCGCCCATTTTCATCTGCGGGCCTGTAAATTCGATGTTGTGGCCGAACAAGAAGGAGGAAACGAGATCATGAAAATCCTGAGCTGGATCGTCCGTGTCTTCGTCTTTATCATCCTGTTCGGGCTGGCCATCAAGAACAGCACACTGGTCGACCTGCGTTTCTTTTTCGACCAGACTTGGCAGATGCCGCTGTCGCTGGTGATCCTGATCGCCTTCGGCGTCGGCGTTGCGTTCGGCCTGACCGCCGTGCTGGCGACGCTGGTGAGACAGCGCCGCGAACTCGGCAAGCTGCGTCGACTCCATGAAGCCGGCAAGGCGCTGTGATTTTTCAACCCCTGACTAACTAAGCGACAAGAAGAAAAACGTGGAAATCGAACTCTGGTGGCTGCTGGCACTGCCTGTGTTTTTTGGCCTGGGCTGGGTTGCAGCCCGCATCGACATCAATCATCTGGTCAAGGAGTCGCGGGCGCTGCCGCGCTCCTATTTCAAGGGCTTGAATTTCCTGCTCAACGAGCAGCCCGACAAGGCCATCGAAGCCTTCCTTGAGGCGGCTCGAGTCGATCCCGAGACCATAGAACTGCATTTCGCGCTCGGCAGTCTGTTCCGCCGCCGCGGCGAAGCCGACCGTGCCATCCGCGTGCACCAGAACCTGGTCGATCGCGACAACCTGACCGACGAGCAGCGCCTGCAGGCGCTGTCCGAGCTGGGCCAGGACTTCCTCAAGCTCGGTCTGCTCGACCGCGCCGAGGACATCTTCGTTCGCTTGCGCGGCACTTCGCGCAATGAGGAGGCGCTGCGCGTCCTGCTTGAAATCTACCAGCAGGAAAAGGAATGGCAGAAAGCCATCGAAATCGCCGAACTCCTGCCGGGGCACGCCGGTTACGAATGGATACGCGAAGTCGCCAACTTCCATTGCGAGCTGGCCAATGACGCGCTGCTCGCCGGCGAAGCCGAGGGCGCGCTCAAGCACCTCGAACTGGCATTGTCGGTCAATCGCAAGTGCACGCGGGCCAGCATTCTGCAGGGCGACATGGCCATGCAGCGCGGCGATGCCGCCACCGCCATCGATCACTGGAAGCGCATCGAACAACAGAACCCGGTCTATCTGGCGCTGGTCGCCGGAAAGCTGATGGAAGCGCATCGCCAGCTCGGCAAGGAGGCCATCGGTGTTCAGCTCCTGCGCAACTATCTCGAACATTATTCCTCGCTCGATCTGCTCGACGCCGTGTTCCAGGCCGAGATTGCCAACGGCAATCCGGCTGGGGCTTACGTCCTGGTTCGCGACGAATTGCACCGCAACCCGACCCTACTGGGCCTCGACAAGCTGCTCGAAGCGCAACTGCTGACGGCGACGCCGGAGCGGCGCGGCGATCTGGAGCTGATGAAGAATCTGATCCACAATCACACGCGCCGCGTTGCCCGCTATCGCTGCGATAATTGCGGCTTCAAGGCGCGCCAGTTCTACTGGCGCTGCCCGGCCTGCGGCGGCTGGGAAAGCTATCCGCCCAAGCGCACCGAAGAATTCGATCTGACGCCATGAGTGAGTCGAGAGTTATGAGTCGAGAGCAAGGTTAGAAGACGACTGCTCGGTGCTCGCTCTCAACTCCCGACTCGCAACTCTCCGCTAAAAACATGAAGATTCCCGCTACCCAATCCACCCGCGTTCTCGTCGTCGGCGACGTCATGCTCGACCGCTACTGGTTCGGCGACGTGTCGCGCATTTCGCCCGAGGCGCCGGTGCCTGTGGTCAAGGTCGAGAGGATGGAAGAGCGCCCGGGCGGCGCCGCCAATGTGGCACGCAACTGCGCAGCGCTCGGCGCGAAAACCTCGCTGCTCTCCGTCGTCGGCGCCGACGACGCCGGTCGCTCCCTGATGCGTCTGATGAGCGATTCCGGCATTGCCGCCAGCCTGCATGAGGACGCGCAACTTTCCACAACGGTCAAGCTGCGCGTGCTTGGTCGTCAGCAGCAATTGCTGCGCATCGACTTCGAGAATTCGCCCGACCATGAAGTGCTCAAGGCCAAGCTGGCCGAATACGCGCAGCTCTTGCCCAACGTCGATGTCGTTATCCTGTCCGACTACGGCAAGGGCGGTCTGGCCCATATCGGCGAGATGATCCGCATGGCGCGTGCTGCCGGCAAGGCGGTGCTCGTCGATCCCAAGGGCGACGACTATGCGCGCTACGCCGGCGCCACCCTGCTGACGCCGAATCGCTCGGAGCTGCGCGAAGTTGTCGGCCGCTGGAAGGATGAGGTCGACCTCACCAACCGTGCCCAGGCCTTGCGCGAAGAGCTGGGCCTGACGGGCCTGCTGGTCACGCGCAGCGAGGAGGGCATGACCCTGTTCACCGACCAGGGGCCGACCCACGAAGCGGCGCAGGCACGCGAGGTCTACGATGTAAGCGGCGCCGGCGATACCGTCATCGCCACGCTGGCCGTCATGCTGGGCAGCGGCAGCGACATGGCGGCCGCCATGCAGCTTGCCAACAAGGCGGCCGGCGTGGTCGTCGCCAAGCTGGGCACCGCGACCTGCACACTGGATGAGCTCAAGGCAGCAGTCTAAGGAAATCCGCTATGTATACAATCGTTACCGGCGCCGCCGGTTTTATCGGCTCAAATATCGTCAAGGCGCTCAACGAGCGCGGCGTGACCGACATCATTGCCGTCGACAACATGAAGCGCGCCGAGAAGTTCAAGAACCTTGTCGACTGCGAAGTCGACGACTATCTCGACAAGCACGAGTTTCTCGACATGCTCGAAGCCGGCCATCTCGACGGCGCCGTCGATGCCATCCTGCACCAGGGCGCCTGCTCCGACACCATGGAGCAGGACGGCCACTACATGATGGAGAACAACTTCCGCTATTCCTCGTCGCTGCTCGAATTCGCGCTCGACCAGGAAGTGCCGTTGATCTACGCCTCGTCGGCGTCGGTATACGGCGGCGGCAGTATTTTCAGCGAACAGCGCGAGCATGAAGGCCCACTCAACGTCTACGGCTATTCCAAGTTCCTGTTCGACCAGATCGTCCGTCGTCGCCTGTCCGAGGCCAATTCGCAGATCGTCGGCCTGCGTTACTTCAACGTTTACGGCCCGCGTGAACAGCACAAGGGGCGCATGGCTTCCGTGTCCTTTCATCACTTCAACCAGTACATGGCCGAAGGCAAGGTCAAGCTGTTCGAGGGCACCGACGGCTACCCCAACGGCGGCCAGAGCCGCGACTTCATTTATGTCGACGACGTGGTCAAGGTCAATCTGCACTTCCTCGATAATCCGAATCTTTTCGGCATCTTCAATTGCGGCACCGGCCGCGCCCAGCCTTTCAACGACATCGCCGTGGCCACGGTCAATGCCTGTCGCGCCGCCGAAGGCAAGCCGGCCCTGAACCTCGACGAGCTGGTGCAGCAGGGCTTCGTCGAATACATTCCCTTTCCGGATGCGCTGAAGGGCCGATATCAGAGCTTCACCCAGGCCGACCAGAGCCTGCTGCGCGGCGAGGGCGGCTATACCGCGCCGTTCGCCACCGTGGCCGAAGGCGTCAAGGCCTATGTCGAACACCGCCTGGCCAATGGCGAAGGCAAACAATCCGCAAAGGTCGGAGGCAAGTAAATGATGCAGTGGAAAACTCTCGAAGACACCGTCGGCAACACGCCCCTGGTGCGCCTGAAGCGCATCCCCGGCACCGGCAATGACAAGCGCAACAACGTCATCCTCGCCAAGCTCGAAGGCAACAATCCGGCCGGATCGGTGAAGGACCGCCCCGCGCTGTCGATGATCACGCGCGCCGAACTGTCGGGCCGCATCAAACCCGGCGACACGCTGATCGAGGCGACCAGCGGCAACACCGGCATCGCGCTGGCCATGGTGGCCGCCATGCGCGGCTACGGCATGATCCTGGTCATGCCCGAGAACCAGACCCTGGAGCGCGTGCAGACCATGCGCGCCTTTGGCGCCGAACTCGTCCTGACCGCCCGCGAAGGCAGCATGGAACTCGCCCGCGACGTGGCCGAGAAGCTGCAGGCCGAAGGCAAGGGCATCATCCTCGACCAGTTCGCCAACCCCGACAATCCGATCTCCCACTACGAAGGCACGGGGCCGGAAATCTGGCGCGATACCGCAGGCACGGTCACCCACTTCGTCAGCAGCATGGGCACGACGGGCACCATCATGGGCACCTCGCGTTTCCTCAAGGAGCAGAATGCGAAGATCCAGATCGTCGGTTGCCAGCCGTCCGACGGCTCGCAGATCCCCGGCATACGCAAGTGGCCGGAAGAATATCTGCCGAAGATTTTCGACCGCTCGCGTGTCGACCAGGTCGAGTCCGTGAGCCAGGCCGATGCCGAAGCCATGACGCGTCGCCTCGCGCGCGAAGAGGGCATCTTCTGCGGCATCTCCTCCGGCGGCGCAATGGCGGTAGCCCTGCGTATCGCCGAGACGGTCGAGAACGCCGTCATCGTCAGCATCATCTGCGACCGCGGTGACCGCTATCTCTCCACTGGAGTATTCCCGGCGTGATTCCCGTTCTGGTCTTCGACATCGAGTCGATCCCCGATATCGCCGGCGTCCGCACGCTGCATGAGCTGCCGGCCGAGTTGTCGGACAGCGAGGTCGCCGAATACATCTTTCAGAAGCGGCGTGCGCAGAACGGCAGCGACTTCATGCCGCATCACCTGCAGCGCATCGTCACCATTTCCTGCGCCATGCGCAGCGACGAAGGCTTCCGCGTCTGGTCGCTGTCCGAACCGCAGCTTTCGGAAGGTGAAATCGTCCAGCGCTTCTTCAACGGCATCGAGAAATACACGCCGCAGATCGTGTCGTGGAACGGCAGCGGTTTCGACCTGCCGGTGCTCCATTACCGCGGCCTGATCCACAACATCGACGCGCCGCGCTACTGGGATCAGGGCGAGGGCGACTATCACGACAGTCGCGACTTCAAGTGGAACAACTACCTGAGCCGCTACCACAGCCGCCATCTCGACCTGATGGACCTGCTGGCTTTGTACTCTGGCCGCGCCAATGCGCCGCTCGACGAGCTGGCCAAGCTCATGGGCTTTCCAGGCAAGCTGGGCATGGACGGCTCGGCCGTATGGGGCCAGTGGCTGGCCGGCGACATCGACGGCATTCGCGACTATTGCGAGACCGATGTCGTGAACACCTATCTCGTCTTCCTGCGCTTCCAGAAGATGCGCGGCGTCATGAGCGCTGCCGAATACGAGACTGAGATCAAATTTGTCCGCGAATCGCTGGCGGCGCTGAAGCTGCCGCACTGGGAAGAGTTTCTCGCTGCCTGGGCCTGAGCCGGCGCGTTCAGCGGTTGCTGGACGCCGTCATCTGCTTGCGCCGCATCACTTCCTGCAGCATTTGCGAGAATTGCTCGCGCGCTTCGTCCTCGATCAGCTTGCGGCCGATGACTGGCGGGATCCACACGCCGGAGATGGCGTCCGAATGGTAGGACACGCGCGTCTTGCCGCCTTCCTCGCTGAGACGGGTGATGCCGTCGAACTTTCGCATGCTGCCGGAGAGCAGCCGCGAGCGGATCGACTCGAAAGGCTTGATCTGGATTTCGCGTATCGAGTCCAGCGAGAAGCTCAGCAAGCCGCTGCCGGCGCGACCATGCTGTTCGACGGTCATGCTGTTGCTGCTGGGGCGGGCGATCACCTGGCTGGACTTCAGATTGCTGACGAACTCCGCCATGTGCTCGAAATCGGTGAATACCGCCCAAACTTCGCGCGGCCGGGCTTCGATCACGGCGCTGATGTCCAGGTGCACCTCGTCGCCGTCGATATTGAGGTTGAGGTTGACGCCATCCTCGTCCTGCGACGCGTGCGCGACCGGCAGCGTCGCCAGGGCGGCAGTCAGCAGCAAGGACAGCAATATGGGAAAGGGCGGGCGGGGCATGGCGGCCGGGAGGGCTACTGCCTGCAAAGGCAGGTCGGCTGTAAATGGTAAGCCGGCCGGGCTTACACCCGGCTTGCTCCCGCATGACAGTTGTCGATGAGTTTGTTACAGCGCGTTGTCTCCGTTGTCAGGCCACGGCGACGGGAATCTTGCCTATCTTCGCCTGCCATTCCTTCGGGCCGGTTTCGTGCACCGACACGCCCTGCGCGTCGACGGCCACGGTGACCGGCATGTCCTTGACCTCGAACTCGTAGATCGCCTCCATGCCGAGGTCGGCGAAGGCCAGCACCTTCGATGCCTTGATCGCCTTGGAGACGAGATAGGCGGCGCCGCCGACGGCCATCAGATAGGCCGACTTGTGCTTCTTGATCGATTCGATCGCGACCGGGCCGCGCTCCGACTTGCCGACCATGCCGATGAGGCCGGTTTGCGCCAGCATCATCTCGGTGAACTTGTCCATGCGCGTGGCCGTGGTCGGACCGGCCGGGCCGACGACTTCGTCGCGCACCGGATCGACCGGGCCGACATAGTAGATAACGCGGTTCGTGAAGTCGACCGGCAGTTTTTCGCCCTTGTTGATCATGTCCTGGATGCGCTTGTGGGCGGCGTCGCGGCCGGTGAGCAGCTTGCCGTTTAATAGCAGCACTTCGCCCGGCTTCCAGGTGGCGACTTCGGCCGGCGTCAGCGTATCGAGATTGACGCGACGACCCTTGGAGGTGTCGTAGGTCAGGCGCGGCCAGTCGTCGAGATCGGGCGGCGTGAGCTTGGCCGGGCCGCTGCCGTCGAGATGGAAATGCACATGGCGCGTCGCCGCGCAGTTGGGAATGATCGCCACGGGCAGGCTCGCCGCATGCGTGGGGTAATCGTTGATCTTCACGTCCAGCACCGTGGTCAGGCCGCCCAGACCCTGCGCGCCGATGCCCAGCGCATTGACCTTCTCGTGCAGTTCGAGGCGCAGTTCTTCCTTGCGTGACAGCGTTTCGCCGCGCGCCTTCTTCTCGCGCACCAAATGCAGATCGACCGGCTCCATGATGGCTTCCTTGGCCATCAGCATGGCTTTCTCCGGCGTGCCGCCGATGCCAATGCCGAGAATGCCCGGCGGGCACCAGCCGGCGCCCATGTCCGGCACCGTTTTCAGCACCCAGTCCACAATCGAGTCGGACGGATTCAACATTGCCAGCTTGGACTTGTTCTCCGAGCCGCCGCCCTTGGCCGCACAGATCACTTCGAGCTCGTCGCCGGCTACCATCTCCACATGCACGACGGCCGGGGTGTTGTCCTTGGAGTTCTTGCGCGCGCCGGCCGGGTCGAGCAGCACCGAAGCGCGCAGCACATTGTCCGGATGCAGATAGGCGCGACGCACGCCTTCGTCGCACATCTCCTGCACGGTCATGCTGGCGTCCCAGCGCAGGTTCATGCCGATCTTGAGAAAAATGACCGCAATGCCGGTGTCCTGGCAGATCGGGCGTTTTCCTTCGGCGCACATGCGCGAGTTGATCAGGATCTGCGCCATCGCGTCCTTGGCCGCCGGGCTTTCCTCGCGCTCATAGGCGGCGCTCAAAGCCTGAATGTAATCAACCGGATGGTAGTAGCTGATGAACTGGAAGGCGTCGGCAATGCTCTGGATGAAGTCTTCCTGACGGATGGTCGCCATGGGGTCTCCGCGATCGTTGTTATCTGAGGTAGTGGCCGGAGTTTACACTCGCTTGATCTGCCTCAGAACGGCTAAATTCGCCTTCCAGTAAGGTAGGAGTAATTCTGGAGCGGTACCTTCCGCCAAGCTTTAAAATAAAGGGTGTATCCACGCCCATAAAAACAGGAGAAATACAGGATGGCCACCATTGAATCTGTCATGCACGAAGAGCGCGTCTTCTCGCCCTCGGCAGATGTGATCAAGAACGCCCATATCTCGGGCATGGACGCCTACCAGGCGCTGTGCGATGAAGCCGAGCGCGACTACACTGGATACTGGGCCCGTCTGGCCCGCGAATACCTGGGCTGGAAGCAGCCTTTCAACACCATCCTTGATGAATCCCTGGCACCGACCTACCAGTGGTTCACCGACGGCAAGCTGAATGCCTCGTGGAATTGCCTCGACCGCCAGGTCGACGCCGGCCTCGGCGACAAAGTCGCGCTGATCTTCGAAGCCGACGACGGCACCGTCACCAGGACCACCTACAAGGAACTGCTGGCCAAGACCTGCCAGTTCGCCAATGCATTGAAGCAGCAGGGCATCAAGAAGGGCGACCGCGTCATCATCTATCTGCCCATGTCGGTCGAAGGCGTCGTCGCCATGCAGGCCTGCGCGCGCATCGGTGCCACGCACTCGGTCGTGTTCGGCGGCTTCTCCGCCAAGTCGCTGGAAGAACGCATCCTCGATGCCGGCGCCGTGGCCGTGATCACCGCCGACGAACAGAAGCGCGGCGGCCGCGCGCTGCCGCTGAAGCCGGCCGTGGACGAGGGTCTCGAACTCGCCAAGGGCCACGAGGTCAAGACCGTCATCGTCTACAAGCGCACCGGCGGCCCGTGCAATATGGTCGCAGGCCGCGACCTCTGGTGGCACGACGTCGTAGCGAATCAAAGCACCAGCTGCGAGCCCGAGTGGGTCGAGTCCGAGCATCCGCTCTTCCTGCTCTACACCTCCGGATCGACCGGCAAGCCCAAGGGCGTGCAGCACAGCACCGCCGGCTATCTGCTGATGGCGGCGCTCACCAGCAAGTGGACCTTCGACATCAAGCATGACGACGTCTTCTGGTGTACCGCCGACATCGGCTGGATCACCGGCCACACCTATGTCGCCTACGGTCCGCTGGCGCTCGGCGCGACGCAGCTGATCTTCGAGGGCGTGCCTTCCTATCCCGACTTCGGCCGCTTCTGGCGCATGATCCAGAACCACAAGGTCACCATCTTCTACACTGCGCCGACCGCGATCCGCGCGCTGGTCAAGCAGTCCGGCGTTTCGGAGCTCGTGCATCCGAAGAGCTTCGATCTCTCCAGCCTGCGCCTGCTCGGCACCGTCGGCGAGCCGATCAATCCCGAAGCCTGGATGTGGTACTACGAGAACGTCGGCGGCAAGCGCTGCCCGATCATGGACACTTTCTGGCAAACCGAAACCGGCGGCCACGTCATCACGCCGCTGCCGGGCGTCACCCCGCTGGTGCCGGGCTCCTGCACGCTGCCTTTCCCCGGCATCCAGGCCACCGTCGTCGATGAAGCCGGCCATGAATTGCCGTGGGGGCAGGGCGGTCTGCTGGTCATCAAGAAACCCTGGCCGTCGATGATCCGCACCATCTGGGGCAATGCGGAGCGCTTCCAGAAGGGCTACTTCCCCGAAGAGCTCGGCGGCAAGCTCTATCTCGCCGGCGACGGCGCGGTGCGCGACGCCACCACCGGCTACTTCACCATCATGGGCCGCATCGACGACGTGCTCAACGTCTCGGGCCATCGCCTCGGCACCATGGAAATCGAATCGGCGCTGGTCGCCAATCCGCTCGTCGCCGAAGCCGCCGTGGTCGGCCGTCCCGACGAGCTGACCGGCGAAGCCATCTGCGCTTTCGTGGTGCTCAAGCAGACGCGCCCCGAAGGCAGCGATGCCCAGAAGCTGGCTATCGACCTGCGCGACTGGGTGGCCAAGGAAATCGGTCCGATCGCCAAGCCCAAGGACATCCGTTTCGGCGACAACCTGCCCAAGACGCGCTCCGGCAAGATCATGCGTCGCCTGCTGCGTTCGCTGGCCAAGGGCGAAGAGGTGACCCAGGATGTCTCCACGCTGGAGAACCCCGCCATCCTCGATCAACTGAAGGACAGCCTGTAAGTCCGCAGCATGAAGTTCTTCTGGGAAGATGAACGCATGACGCCGGTCCAGATCGTGGACCGGGTTCTGAGCGGGCGCAAATCCATCCGCGCCTTTCTGCCGACGCCGCTGCCCGAGGGTGCGCTGGACGAGATTCTGACCGTGGCGGCGCGGGCGCCTTCCGGCGGCAATATGCAGCCCTGGCATGTACACGTGCTCGAAGGCGCGGCATTGAGGCGCCTGGTCGAGGCGGTTTGCTATGCCTACGACTTTCAGCCCGAAGAGCGGCGCACCGAGTACGAGTACTACCCGGCCGAGTTCTTCGAGCCCTACGCCGCCCGTCGGCGCAAGGTGGGCTGGGGTCTGTATAACCTGCTTGGCATCAAGCTCGGCGAAAAAGACCGCATGAAGGCGCAGCAGCGCCGCAATTTCGAATTCTTCGGCGCGCCTACGGGCTTGATCTTCACCATCGACCGGCGTCTCGCCCAGGGCGGCTGGATCGACCACGGCATGTTCCTGCAGAACGTCATGATCGCCGCCCGCGTGCGTGGCATCGCCAGTTGCGCGCAGGCCTCGTGGATGGAATATCCCGGCGTTGTGTCGAAGGCGCTGAGCATTCCCGGCAACGAAATGATCGTCTGCGGCATGGCGCTCGGCTACGCCGACCCGGATGCCGTCGAGAACTCCTTGCAGACGGAGCGCGAGCCGCTCGACGTCTTCGTAACCCGCCACGAATAGGGTAGAAAAGCCGCCAGTCCCGCTGCGCTCGGGCTTGGCGCCATGCGCTACATTCGGCGCCGCGCAAGCGCCCGACAAGCGGCTGACGGCACGCTTGAATTACCTGACCTGTCTCGAAAACGGGCGGGCGGCGCCGGTACGCACCGCCGCAGCGTGCGATTGAGGTAAGCTGGGCCAGTTGAGGGTGACTGGCAGGGGCGGGCCGCAGCAGGGGCCCGGCAGTCGTCCCGACCCGTTCCGTTGCCTTTCGTCATCTGGAGCCGCCAAGTGAACGTCAAGAAATTCCTCGTCCTCGAATGGGAGGCGATTGCCGGTGTGCTGGCAGCGGTGGTAGCCAGTGCGCTGCACTTGCTTCACATGGTCGACGGCGAGACCATGCTCTCCATCGTGCTGGCGCTGATTGCGCTGCTCTTTCTGAGCTTCATGCGCCACACCCGGCACAACGAATTGATGGCCGAGCAGATCAATCGCATCGCCGACTCCGTCGATGACGTCAGTCGCGAACTGGAGCCGAACGAAATCGATCTGATCGGCCCCCTGCACCTGCGCGCCGAGAACGAACGTTTTATCCGCGAAATGGGCGGCGGCACGGTCTGGTTCAATCTTTGTCTCGCCATGTACAAGCAACCGGCCATCTTCGATGCTTTGGTGCGCCAGGCCATCGAGAACCCGCGTGTCGAGTCGATCCAGTTCGTGCTCGATGAAAAGCAGAAGCCTCTGTGGGAGACGCTGATCGCGCCGCGCCTGACGGCTTGCCACGGGCATTCGAAAGTCAGCGCGCCGCGTTGGTGCAAGCTCGGCCAGAACGTTTCCTTCATTCTTGCCGAGCAGGGTATCAGCGGTGCATCGGAAGCCTTGCTCAGTTTCTGGGGCGCGCCTTTCATGTCGCAAATCGCCGATCACAACGTGCCGCGCTTCATCTTCCGCGTCAAGAACCATTCCGAACTGCTGCCGCATCTGACCGAACTGGCCTACAGTCATCCGTCTTCGGCATGACCGGCACCGCGTCCGCGCGGCCCTGACGAGGCCGCCGGCCGGGGTCAGTCGGTTTGCGGGCGCCAGACCGCAGGCGCTTCAGCGATAGAATTCCACATAGAAACGCACCTTGCCGAGCGGCTTGACCTCATGCGGCACCATGGGCTCGACCACGCCGGACGTATGCTCATCAAGGATGAGAGTCTCTTTCCCGGGGCCGTCTATGGTGTATTGCAGCCGTCCTTCCAGCACCACGACCTTGGCCCAGACGGGCGCCTGAGTCTGGTGGTCATGCGTCAGCCCGTGCGGCATCGTGTTTTCGTCGAACTCGGGCGTCTTCTGGTAGAGGGCAACATGCGCGGGAAGCGGTTTCATGACGTTCCTTTCCTGAAATGGCCGGCGCGTGGATGCGCCGATCGGCAAGCACGGCAGTTCGTATTATCACACCGTAGCGGCATGGCTTAAAATTCGCCCATGATCGAAGGCAAACAAAGAATCGACACCTGGCTCTGGGCGGCGCGCTTTTTCAAGACACGCAGCCTGTCCTGCAAGGCCATCGACGCCGGCCACGTCAAGTGGAACGGCGCCACCGTCAAGCCAGCGCGCGAAATCAAGGTCGGCGACGAACTCGAAATCCGCAGCGGCGAGCAGGTGTTCCAGGTCACGGTAAAGGCGCTGCACGCGCTGCGCCGTCCGGCGCCCGAGGCGCGCACCATGTACGAGGAAACCGAGGCCAGCTTCAATGCCCGCGTCAAGGCGTCCGAGATGCGCAAGATGGCGCCCACGCCCGGCGCCGAGCTGCGTGGCCGGCCGACCAAGCGCGATGCGCGACAAATGAAGCGCTTCCGCGACGGCTGATCTATTCCTGCCGGGCCCGGGCGATGCCGGAAAGGTTTCCAGCCGGCAGACCCGGGGTTGAATGCCCTGCATGGACCCAGCAAAAAGCCCCGACACATGCCGGGGCTTTTTGCTTGATGCCGTCCGCATGCGCTGCCCGGTGCGGGCAGCGGCGGATTCAGGCCGCTTACTTTGCCTTGCGGCGGCTGGCGGCGAAACCGAACAGGGCCAGCGAGATCAAGGCCACGGTCGAAGGTTCCGGCACCTGGCTTTCGCGCACGACCAGTTGGTCGGCCCAACTCGGTGCATTGGGCAGGCCGGCCCAGATGTAGAGCTGGCCGTTGCCGTCCTGCCAGTCACAGTGCTGGAAACCATTGCTGAAATAGGGCGTCGCGCAGGCGGCGGCACCGATCAGGTTGGGATTGGTGGCGCTGAAGACGGCGCCGCTGACCGGGTCGCTTCCGCCGAAAGGCACGTTGGCGCCGGGGAACATGAAATCGGTCGCGTTCGGTGCCGACAGCAGCTCGGCCAGCGTCGGCAGGCGCCAGCCGTAGGCGCTCTGGAACGACAAATCGAGGCCGTTGTTGGCGGGCAGCGGCAGCGCCCAGGCCCAGTCCAGACCGTTCATGCTGATGTAGGCGTTGTCAGGCAGCGGCGCGTTCATCAGCGCGGCCTGACTGGGGGCGGAGATGACTGCGGAAACAAGCAGCGACAGTGTCAGCAGGGTCTTCTTGATCGTACGCATTTGGGGGTTCCTTTATCCAGGGGTTTGTTTTAAAAGGAAAAGCTCGCCTTCCCAAAGCAAACGACATGCCAATCTGATAATTTATTGATTGAATTGAAATTGTTCGTTTGCGTGTTTCCTTGGTGCAAAATTTCCCGACACCTTCGCTTGGCCGGTAAGCCCGAAAGCAAAAGCCCCGGCATGCCGGGGCTTTTTGTTTGGCTTCAATGCGGCGGCGACTAACTTCGCTCGGGCAGCATGCGCACGGCGAAGGCCAGCAGCGAAGTCACGGTAGCCTGCGCCACCACCGCCAGCCAGCCCCATTGCGCGAACAGCAGCGAGGCGATGGCCGCGCCGGCCGACATGCCGATGAACATGCCGACGAAGAGCACCGCGTTGAGGCGGCTGCGGGCGGCCGGCTCCAAACCATAAACGATGGTTTGGTGGGCGATCAGCGTGGCCTGCACGCCGAGATCGAAGCCCACGGTGCACAGCGCTAGCAGCCACAACTGGCCTTGCGTCGACAATGCCGGGGCGAATGCCATCACGGCGAACGATGCGGCGGTGAAGGCGGAGCCGACACGCGTCACCAGCGACGGCCCCTTCTTGTCGGCCAGCTTGCCGGCGATCGGCGCAATCAGCGCGCCGGCCGCGCCAGCCAGACCAAAGCTGCCGGCCACGGCGCTGCCCATGTGAAAGGGCGCTTCATGCAGCATCAGGGCCAGCGTGCACCAGAAGGCGCTGAAGCCGGCCGACATCAGGCCTTGCGCCAGCGCGGCGCGGCGCAGCAGCGAATACTTTTTCAGCAGCTCGAGCAAGGAGACGAGCAGGGCGCCGTAGCTTTGCTGCGTGGTCGGCGCAAAGCGCGGCACGCTGCGCCACACTGCAAGGCCTGTCAGCGCAATGCTCAGCGCGGCGGCATAGAACACCGCGCGCCAGCCTAGAGCCTCGGCGATAAAGCCGCTCGCCACGCGCGAGAGCAGGATGCCGAGCAGCACGCCGGTCATCACCGTGCCGACGATCTTGCCGCGGCTGTGATCGGGCGCCAGCGTTGCCGCGGCCGGCACGATGTCCTGCACCAGGGTGGCGGCAAGCCCGATGGCCAGGCTCGTCGCCAGCAGCACGCCGACAGTGGGCGCGGCGCCGGCGCAGATGAGCGCCAGCGTCAGGATCGCGGCCTTGATCAGGATGATGCGGCGACGGTCGTAGCGGTCGCCCAGCGGCGCCAGCAGCAGAATGCCGATTGCATAGCCAAGCTGGTTGGCCGTCGGCACCATGCCGATCTCGCGCGCCGACGCGTTGAGATCGGCGCCGAGGATGCCGAGCATGGGCTGCACATAGTAGATCGTCGCCACGGCCAGCCCGGCGGCGGCGGCGAACAGCAACACCAGCCCCGGCGAGAGTTCGCCCTTGGCGGACGTCTCAGCGGGCTTCGCGGCCGGCAAAGGCTTATGTGTGTTTTGCATGGAAGACATGGTGATGCCCCGTTGATAAATCGTGGATGCATTGTCGTTTCTGGCTTTGGCCTTGGGTAGTAGCCTTGCTCGAACATCTGTTATACGCTATGCGTATGAAAGAAGATGCCTTTGCCGCAACTACCGCCGCCGCCAATTCCGACCGCATCGAGCTGATCCAGACCTTCGTGCGCATCGTCCAGGCGGGCAGCCTGTCCGCCGCCGCGGCGCAGATGGGCACGACCCAGCCCACCATCAGCCGCCGCCTGCAGCAGCTCGAACGCACGCTGGGCGTGCGGCTGCTGCAGCGCTCCACCCATGCCATGAAGCTCACCGAGGACGGCGAGCGCTGCTTCGAGCGCGCCAAGGAGCTGCTCTCCGGCTGGGAGGCTTTCGAGTCCGATTTGCGCGGCGCCGGCGTCGAGGCCAGCGGTTCGCTGCGCGTGGTGGTGCCGCATGCCTTCGGCCAGGTGCAACTGATCGGCCCGCTCACCGAATTCCTGCGCCGCCATCCGCGCATCAGCGTCGACTGGCTGCTGCACGAGCGCGCCACCGACTACGTCTCGCAGGGCATCGACTGCGCCATCCAGGTCGGCGAAGTCACCGACTCCTCGCTGGTCGCCATCAAGCTCGCCGAAGTGCCGCGCATCATGGTCGCCACGCCCTCGGTGCTCGAAGGCATGCCCGGGATCGAGCATCCGCGCGACCTCGCCGCCTTGCCCTGGCTCGCCATTTCGCTGTTCTACCGCCGCCAGATCAGCCTGCAGCACGCAGGCAGCGGCGAAAAGATCGACGTCGCCATCCAGCCGCGCATGATCACCGACAATCTCCACGCCATCTGCAACGCCGCGCTCGAAGGCATGGGCGCCTGCATCGTCTCCGCCTGGATGGTGCGCGACCACATCAAGAGCGGCCGCCTCGTCGAGCTGCTGCCCGAGTGGCGCGCCTCCTCGCTGCCCGTGTCCGTGATCTACCCCTACGCCCGCCACTACCCGGCGCGGCTGCGGCTCTTCATCGACCTCATGAAGGAAGTCATGCCCGCCGCCGTCGGCGACGAGACCTGCCCACCGAAATAAGACGGGAAATCGTCGCTGGCGGGCTCACCCTGTGGGCCTCAGATGCGGCATCATTGACGCTTCAAAATCGGGGGTCACTCCTATGCGCGCCTGCCACCTCGCCTTGCTCCTCTCGCTCGCCATGCCGCTTGCGGCGTCGGCCACCCAGTCGTTCCAGCCGATGGAAACCGGCCTGCAACCGCTGTTCGATCGCATGACCGAAATCCGCAGCGAGCAGCGGGCGCTGATCAAAAGGCTGGAGGGCGCATTCGCCAGCCCCGAAAGCAAGGCCCGCGTGCAGGCCGACTATCAGGCGCTGGAGAAGGAGCGGCAGTGCATCGAGAAGGAAATCATGCGCGCCGCGCATCTGCAAAACAGCGGCCTCGTGAACTACGCGCTTCAGACACATAGCAGCGGCTCGCCCTTCGATTCGGGCGCGCTGCGACAGACGGATTAAGACCATGGAACTTCTGATTGCACTCATCGCCGGCCTCGTCGTTGGCGCCGGCATCACCGCCGTGCTGCTGCGCAGCCGCATTGCCGACGCGCAAGAGCGCGGCCGCCTCGAAGGCGAATCCGCCACGCTGGCCGAACGCGCCACGCTGGCCGAGCGGGCGTCGCTGCGCGAAGCCGAGTTGGCCGAACTGCGCGGCCGTCTCGGCGCGCAAGAGCAGCAGTTGGGCGATCTGCGCAGCCGCGCCGAAACGCTGCACGCCTCGCTCGAAGCCGAACGCGCCGCCGCCGCCGAAAAACTGCTCGCCGCCGAAAAGATCAGCCAGGAAATGATCACCCGCTTCCAGGCCCTGTCGGCCGAGGCGCTGCAGAGCAACAACAAATCCTTCCTCGATCTCGCGCAAGCCACGCTCGCCACCTTCAACGAAGGCGCCAAGGGCGATCTCGACAAGCGCCAGCAGGCCATCAACGAACTGCTCACGCCGATCAAATCCTCGCTGGAAAAGATCGACCTGCAAATCCAGGGCGCCGAGCAAAGCCGCGTCGCCACGCAAAGCAGCCTTAACGAACAGATCCGCATGCTGGCCGAAGCCCAGGGCGGGCTGCGCAGCGAGACCGCCAATCTGGTCAAGGCCCTGCGCGCACCGCAAACGCGCGGCCGCTGGGGTGAAGTGCAGCTCAAGCGCGTGGCCGAGATGGCCGGCATGGTCGATCACTGCGATTTCTTCGAACAGGAAAACACCAACACCGAAGAGGGCCGCCTGCGCCCCGACATGATCGTTCGTTTACCTGGGGGTAAAAATGTAGTGGTCGATGCCAAGGCGCCGCTTGCCGGCTACCTTGAAGCGCTCGAAGCGCAAGACCCGGATCAAGCCCGCCTGCACATGCAAACGCACGCACGTCAGGTCAAGGACCACTTGAAGATGCTGGGCCAGAAAGCCTACTGGGAACAGTTTCAGCCCTCGCCGGAATTCGTCGTCCTCTTCCTGCCGGGCGAAGCCTTCTACAGCGCCGCCCTCGAAGCCGACCCCACGCTCATCGAATACGGCGTCGAACAGAAGGTCATCCTCGCCACCCCGACCACGCTCATCGCCGTGTTGAAAGCGGTCGCCTATGGATGGAAGCAGGAAGCCCTGGCCGAGAACGCACAGAAGATCAGCGCGCTGGGCAAGGAACTGTTCGAACGCCTGTGCGTGGTTGCCGATGCCTGGGGCGACGTCGGCAAGCACATCGACAACTCCGTCAAGGCCTACAATCGCTCGGTCAACTCACTGGAAAGCCGCCTCTTCGTCACTGCCCGCAAGTTCAGGGAGCTGGGCGTGGGCAATGAAGGCAAGGAGCTGAAGGAGCTGAACCAGATCGAATCACTGCCGCGTGAGGCTAAGGTGATTTCGATTAAGGACTAAAAGATAAAAATATCTCGGAATAGAAAAATCCCGCTTGTGCGGGATTTTTTGCATCCAAAGCTGATTTATTCAGATGTCATTCCTGATGTATTACATATTTAGCCTTGTAAGCGTGATTCAAATGGGGGGCATGCTGTGGGGGTAAGCCGTGCTTTTAGCGGACTAGTTCAGCATAGCTAATAACCGCTTCGCCTCGTCCTCCAGCGCCACCGCATTCGGATTGAATGCAAACGGCAGTGCCTTGGCCTGATTCGGATAAAGCCCGTGGCTGCTGCTCTTGTAGGCGGGGTCGTAGTGGCGTTCGATGAGTTCGCGGAAGAGTTCGGGCTTGGCGCCGGCGGCGATGAGTTCGAACCAGTGGGCGACGGTCTGCTTGCCGACCACGGGGGTGAGGCGGGCGAGGTTGTCCTTGAACTGCTCGGGTGCGTCGAACAGCGCGGCGTAGTCTTCGCAGAGGAATTCGATGCGGTCTTCGAGGCTGGCTTCGACGCGGATGCAGGGTGCGGCGCTCATCGCCTGCATCAGCGCGCGCGGCAGACTGAGGCGGCCGATCTTCTGGCTTTCCGATTCGACGAACACCGGTTGCGCCGGGTCGAGGCGCTCGAGGGCCGTGAACAGGGCGCTTTCAAAGCCTTTCTGGCTGGGCTGCGCTTCGCCGGGCAGGGCGCCGAGCAGTGAGCCGCGATGCCGGGCCAGGCCTTCGAGGTCGATGATCTGCGCGCCGCTTCTGCCCAGCGCCTGCAACAGGCGCGTTTTGCCGCTGCCGGTGAGGCCGCACAGCACGCGGTACTGAAAGCGCGCCGGCTGGGTGGTCAGCGCTTCCAGCACATGGGTACGGTAGGTCTTGTAGCCGCCGTCGAGCTGCCGCGCCTTCCAGCCGATCAGGTTGAACCACGTCGTCATCGAGCCGGAGCGCTTGCCGCCGCGCCAGCAATAGATCATGGGCCGCCAGCCGCGCGGGCGGTCGGCGAAGGTGGTTTGCAGATGATGCGCGATGTTCTGCGCCACCAGCGCCGCGCCGTAGCGTGTGGCTTCGAAGGGATTGTCCTTGTACAGGGTGCCGACGACGACGCGCTCCTCGTTGGAGAGCACGGGCGCGTTGATGGCGCCGGGGATGTGATCGTCGGCGAATTCGAGCGGCGTGCGCACGTCGATGACTTCGTCGAAATTGGCGATGTCGGCGAGTTGTGCGAGTTGGTGGGACAAGGCTGTTCTTCTTTGGAGTGAGATAATGCGGAGATCGTCTTCAAGGGTGCCCACAATGAGCGAAGCAATCCGATTAACGCAATTGTCCCACGGCGGCGGCTGCGGCTGCAAAATCGCGCCGGCCGTGCTGGCGGAAATGCTGAAGACGCTGCCGCAGGCGCAGCTCTTTCCCGATCTGCTGGTCGGCCATGAGACGGCCGACGACGCGGCCGTCTATCGCCTCAACGATGAGCAGGCCATCGTGGCGACCACGGACTTCTTCATGCCCATCGTCGACGATCCCTTCGACTTCGGCCGTATCGCCGCGACCAATGCGATTTCCGATATTTACGCCATGGGCGGCAAGCCCATCCTGGCGCTCGCGATTGTCGGCATGCCGGTGAACACGCTGCCGATAGCAGCGATCCAGAAAATCATGGAAGGCGGCGCCAGCGTCTGCGCGGTGGCCGGCATTCCGCTCGCCGGCGGGCACACCATCGACGCGCCCGAGCCGATCTACGGCCTGGTGGCGCTGGGGCTGGTGCATCCGCAGCGCGTGAAGAAGAACAGCGCAGCGCGCGCCGGCGATGTGCTGGTGCTGGGCAAGCCGCTGGGCGTGGGCATCCTCGGCAGCACCATGAAGGCCGGCAAGCTGGACGCGGAAGCCTATCGCCAGCTGATCGACACGACGACGCAGCTCAATACCGTCGGCACCGCGCTCGGCGCGCTGGATGCGGTGCATGCGCTGACCGACGTCACCGGCTTCGGCCTGCTCGGCCACCTGCTCGAAATCTGTCGCGGCTCGGGGTTGTCGGCGCGCATCGAGGCCGGCCGTCTGCCGCTGTTGCCGGCGGCCGTCGAGTTCGCCAAGCAGGGCATCGGCCCCGGCGCCATCGGCCGCAATCTGGCCAGCTTCGGCGACGCTGTTGCTTTCGATGCCGCCGTGCCCGAGTGGCAGCGCCGCGTCATGGCGGACGCGCAAACCAGCGGCGGCCTGCTCGCGGCCGTTGCGCCGGACAGCGTGGATGAGGTGCTGGCCTTGTTCCATGCGCAGGGCTTTGCCGCTGCCTGCGTGGTGGGCGAGCTGCAGGCGGGCGAGCCGCGCGTCGGCGTCGTCGCCTAGGGTTCAGTCATGCAAGAGGGCGGCCGCCGCGCAGGAGGCCGCCCTTTGTTTTAGTCGCCCAGCAGCACGTCGCCGCCGGCCGCCGAACGGCTGCCAGCCAGCGGCAGGTTGCTGCGGCCGCGATAGGCGAAGGCCACCGACATTTTGACTTCGTCGGCGAGGTTGGGCCCGGCGGCATGGAACAGGCCGCTATGGAAAAGCAGGGCGTCGCCGGCGCGCAGTGAGGGCGTAAAGCCCTGCGCGAAAAGCGGCGCGTTCTCCGGCGCATCGGGACGCAGGAAGTCGAGCGCGTCGAGTTGTTCGGGCTTGATGTCGAAGCGGTGCGAGCCGGGGATGACTTTCAATGCGCCGTTTTCGGGATGTTCGTCGCCCAGCGCCAGCCAGACGGTCACGAGTTCGTTGCGCGCGAAGCGCCAGTAGCGGATGTCGCGATGCCAGCCGGTGGCGGTGCCGTAGCGCGGGTGCTTGGTCATCACGCAGTTGTGATGCGCCAGCGTCAACGCGACGGGCTCTTCGGTCAGTTGTTCGATGCAGGTGACGATGCGCGGATCTTCGGCCCAGGCGCGCAGCGCGTCGTCGCGCTGCCAGGCGCCTTGCAGGCGGCGCACGGTGCGGCCGCCCGGCGCATCGAGCGAGCTGGGCGCGCCGGGATAGCCGACTTCGGCTTCGTATTCCAGCGGAGGAACGGCGCGGCGCAGATGCTCCTGCACGACGCTGCGGAGATGCGCGCAAGACTCGGGCGAAAGCATGCCGGGCAATACGAGATAACCGTCCTGACGGAACTGCCGCACTTGCGCGGGAGAGAGGAATGCAGACATGCAGCGAGCTTACTCGATATCGCTGCCGCCCAGCGATGGCTTGGGTAGCGACGATGTGAAATATGCCCCAGGTATCATTACAAGGCATTCATAGCGACTGGAAAACATGAACCCCGCAACCGATTCTGCTGCGCCTATCACCCCCACCCAATTTTCTCCGTATCAAAAATCTGCGGTCGGCATGCTGGCCTTCCTGCAGTTCGCCGTCGTCCTCGACTTCATGCTGATGTCGCCGCTGGGCGCCGTGATCATGCCGGCGATGAATATCGCGCCGTCGCAGTTCGGCCTGGTGGTCTCGGCCTATGCGTTCAGCGCGGGCGTTTCGGGCTTGCTGACGGCCGGCTTTGCCGACCGCTTCGACCGCAAGAAGCTGCTGCTCTTCTTCTATACCGGCTTCATTCTCGGCACTCTGTGGTGCGGGCTGGCGCAGACCTTTGAAAGCCTGCTGACGGCGCGCATCGTGACCGGCCTGTTCGGCGGCGTGATCGGCTCCATCGTGCTGGCCATCACGACCGACCTGTTTCCGCTGCACATGCGCGGTCGCGTGATGGGCTTTATCCAGACGGCGTTCGCCGCCAGCCAGGTGCTGGGCATTCCGGCCGGGCTCTACCTTTCGAACAACTGGAACTGGCATGTGCCTTTCCTGGCGATGGCGGCGCTGGGCCTGGTCGGCGGTCTGGTGGTGGCGTGGAAGATGCAGCCGGTGGCCGATCATCTGAAGATCCCGCAGGAGCACAGCGCCTTTCTGCACCTCTTCCACACGGTAACGGATGCGCGCTATCTGGTCGCCTTTGCGGCCGTGACCTTGCTCGCGACCGGCGGCTTCATGCTGATGCCTTTCAGCAGCGCTTTCCTGGTCGCCAATCTGGGCATCGACCTGAAGCACCTGCCGACCGTCTATTTGCTCACCGGGCTTGCCACCATCTTCGTCGGGCCGCTGATCGGCAAGGCCGCCGACAAGATCGGCAAGTTCCGCGTGTTCTGCTTCGGCACGGCGCTGTCCATCGTCATGGTCCTGCTCTACACCCATCTGGACCGCACGCCGCTGGCGCTTGTGGTCGTGGTCAACGTCGTGCTGTTCGTGGGGATCTTCTCGCGCATGATTCCGTTCCAGGCGCTGGCTTCGGCGGTGCCGGATCAGGTCCAGCGCGGCTCCTTCAACGCCATCAGCGCATCGATCCAGCAGTTATCGGGCGGCCTGGCGTCGGTCATCGCCGGGCATATCGTGGCGATAGGCGCCGACGGCCGGCTGCAGCACTTCGACGTGGTCGGCTATGTGGTGGTAGGCACCTCGCTGGTCTGCCTGCTGCTGGTCTGGCAGCTCGACCGCGGCCTGCATCGACGCGCAATCGTCAAAGACTGAGCGTTGAGGCGGTAGTGCGCCGGCCGCTACCCGCTGATTAGCGGCCTTTGCGGAAGTCGTCCATGAAGTTGGCCAACTTTTCCACGGCCGGCAGCGTGATGCCGTTGTAGAGCGAGGCGCGGATGCCGCCGACGCTGCGATGGCCTTCCAGCCCCGAGAAGCCGGCGGCGTGCGCCGCCGCCAGGAATTGCCGTTCCAGATCGGGCGTCGCCAGATTGAAGGTGACGTTCATCATGGAGCGGTCATCGCCGACGATGCGCGAGCGGTAGAAACCGTCGCTGTCATCAAGCGTCCGATACAGCAGGGCGGCCTTGGCGCTGTTGATCTTTTCCATCGCCGCCAGCCCGCCGATATCGCGCAGCCAGCGCACCGTCAGCAGCACGACGTAGATGGCGAACACGGGCGGCGTGTTGAAAATCGAGTCGGCTTCGATTTGCTTGCGGTAATCCAGGAAGCCAGGCAGATTGTCCGGCGCATTGCGCAGGACGCTGTCGCGCAAGGCGACGATGGTGACGCCGGCGGGGCCGAGGTTCTTCTGGGCGTGGGCGTAGATCAGGTCGAAGCGGTCGAAGGCGCACGGCCGGGAGAGAAAATCCGACGACATGTCGCAGACGCGCGGAACGTCGTCGCGGCCGACGATGCGATGGAACTGCAGGCCTTCGACCGTCTCGTTCGACACGTAGTGGAAGTAGGGCGCGTCCGGGGAGAAGCTCAGTTCCTCATCGGTGGGCAGGCGCGCGTAGCCCGCGTCGGCGCCGCTCCAGATGGTTTCGATGGGGCCGGAAAGCTGCGCTTCGGCGATGCACTTGCCGCTCCAGTAGCCGGTCTTCAGGTACTGCGCCGGATGGCGGGCGTGGTGCAGCAGCGTCATCGGCACCATGGAAAACTGCTGCGTGGCGCCGCCCTGCAGGAACAGGAGCCGATAGTCGTCGGACAGGCCCATCAGCGCGCGCAGCTGCGACTTGAGCTCGGCGATGACCGAGGCGAACCAGTCCGAGCGGTGGCTGATGCCCATGATGGACAGGCCGACATCGGGAACCGCAAGGATGGCTTCCTGAACCTGGCGCAGCACGGTATCCGGCAACGCGCCGGGACCGCCGGAGAAATTGAGCTCGTTGTGCATCGTGGCCTGTGACGGTTTATGCATTCGACATCTTGCCGGAATTCGGGCCCTGCGCCATGCGGTCGAGCAGCAACTGTTCGAT
>JAGWTC010000047.1 GCA_028869135.1 Rhodocyclaceae bacterium | reverse complement strand
AGTGCATGGGCAAGCATGGTGACGTCACCGAAGAAAGCAAGCCCACCACGCAGATGTCACCGCTGCTGTATGACCTGACCTCGCTGCAGCGCGAAGCCAACGGCCGCTTCGGCTTTTCCGCCAAAACGACTTTGTCTATTGCCCAGGCGCTGTACGAACGCCACAAGGTGCTGACCTATCCGCGTACCGACAGCCGCTGCCTGCCCGAGGACTACATCGGCTCGGTCAAGGACACGCTGCGCGCGATGACCGATTCGCCCTACGAGGGTTTCGCCGGCGAAATTCTCGGCTCGGGCTGGGTGCATCCGAACAAGCGCATCTTCAACAACGCCAAGATCTCCGACCACTTCGCCATCATCCCGACCGGGCAGGCGCCGAAGAGCTTGTCGGAAGCCGAGCAGAAACTCTACGACCTCGTGGTCAAGCGTTTCCTCGCGATCTTCTATCCGGCCGCCGAGTTCAACGTCACCACGCGCATCACCCGCGTCGAGGGCGAGGCCTTCAAGACCGAAGGCAAGGTGCTGGTCAGCGCCGGCTGGATGGCGGTCTACGGCAAGGAAGCCGAAGTCGACGAAAAGGATGGCAAGGACGGGGAAGACGCCAAGGAAAGCAAGGCGCTGGTGCCGGTGCAGCCGAACGAGCGCGTCTGGGCCAACGACGTCGCCGTCAAGGCCAACCAGACCAAGCCGCCCGCGCGCTACAGCGAAGCCACGCTGCTCTCCGCCATGGAAGGCGCGGGCAAGCTGGTCGAGGACGACGAGCTGCGTGAAGCCATGTCCGAACGCGGTCTCGGCACGCCGGCCACACGCGCCGCCACCATCGAAGGCCTGATCACCGAGGAATACATTCACCGTAACGGCCGCGAACTGCAGCCGACGGCCAAGGCGTTCTCGCTGCTGTTCGCGCTCGACAAGCTGGGCATCGAGGAAATCCGCTCGCCCGAATTGACCGGCGAGTGGGAATACAAGCTCAAGCAGATGGAAGCCGGCAAGCTCAAGCGCGACGAGTTCATGCAGCACATCGCCGACACGACGCAGGAAATGGTGTCGCGCATCAAGGAAGGCGAGATCCCCGAGGAAGCCTTCGCCACGATCGAGGCGCCGTGTCCCAAGTGCGGCGGCGTGATCCAGGAGAACTACAAGAAGTTCCAGTGCAAATCCTGCGACTACTCGCTATGGAAGGTCGTTGCCGGCCGCCAGTACGAAACCGAAGAAATCGAGGAGCTGCTGACCAAGGGCGTGGTCGGTCCGCTGCAGGGCTTCCGCAGCAAGATGGGGCGTGCCTTCGCCGCCATCATCAAGCTCAATGCCGACAAGATGCCCGAGTTCGACTTCGGTCAGAACGACGAAGGCAGCGACGAGGAAGTCGACTTCAGTGGTCAGGAATCGCTCGGTCACTGCCCCAAGTGTCAGGGCAATGTCTATGAGAACGGCATGTCCTACGTCTGCGAGAAGTCGGTCGGCGCCGCCAAGAGCTGCGATTTCCGCTCCGGCAAGATCATCCTGCAGCAGGAGATCGACCGCGCACAGATGAGCAAGCTGTTGAACGAAGGCAAGACCGATCTGCTCAAGGGCTTCGTGTCCAACCGCACCAAGCGCAAGTTCTCCGCTTTCCTGGTGCGCGGCCCCGACGGCAAGACCGGCTTCGAATTCGAGCCGCGTCCGGCAAAAGCGGCCAAGGCGCCGGCCAAGGAAACCAAAGCCGACGACACAAAGTCGGAAGCGCCCGCCAAGGCCGCGGCAAAGAAAGCGCCGGCAAAGAAGGCGACAAAGGCGGCGGCCAAGCCCAAGACCACCGCTAAAAAAAGCGCAGCCGACAAATAATTCCGCGCCCCCATGAGCACCTACCAGAACATTCTGACCGAGGTCGATCATGGGGTGGGCCTGATCACCCTCAACCGGGCGATGCGCGGCAATGCACTCGACGGCGGCTTGGTGGCCGAGTTGAGCGCGGCGATTGCGGCGATGGCCGGCTGGGGCGAGGTTCGGGTGCTGATTCTGTCCGGCCTCGGACCGAGTTTTTGCAGCGGCGCCGACCCGCAGTGGTTGCTGCACTCGGCGCTGAAGAACGAGGCCGACAATCTGGCCGATGCCCGCGCGGTGGCCCAATTGCTGCGCGCGCTTGCCGATTGTCCCAAACCCACCGTCGCACGCGTGCACGGGCCGGTGCTCGGTGTGGGTGTTGGTCTGGTGGCGGCGTGCGATATCGCCATCGCCACCTTCGAAACCGAATTCGCGCTCAACGAAACCCAACGCGGCCTGATTCCCGGCGCCATCGCCCCCTATGTCGTCAACGCCATCGGTGCGCGGCATGCGCGACGCTATATGCTGACCGCCGAGCGCTTCTCGGCTTCCGAGGCCTATCGTCTCGGGCTGGTGCATGAAATCGTTGCCGACAATGCGGGACTCGACAACGCGCTCGGCGACCTCATCGAAGCCTTGCTCGCCAACGGGCCCACCGCCCTGGCCGAATGCAAGGCCACGCTGAACGTCATGCAAAATCGCCCCGTCTCGGCCGAGCTTCTCGACCACATGGCGCAACGCAGCGCACGCGTGCGCGCCGGCGCCGAAGGCCGCGAAGGCTTAACGGCGCTCATGGAAAAGCGCCAGCCCAACTGGGTTCGCAGCTAAACTCGCCGATCCCGAATCAGCGTCAACTTTTGATTTTTCATGGCTTACCCCACATTCGTCAATATCGTCGAAGTCGGTCCGCGCGACGGATTGCAGAACGAAAAGCAGAACGTCCCGACCGCAACCAAACTCGAACTCATACGCCGTCTTGAAAACTCGGGCCTGAAGCAGATCGAGGCAGCGGCCTTCGTTTCGCCCAAGTGGGTGCCGCAGATGGCGGATCACAGCGAAGTGATGCGCGAAGTCATGCGCAGCAAGAGGCCCGGGGTCGGCTACCCGGTGCTGGTGCCGAACCTCAAGGGCTTCGAAGCTGCGCTTGTGGCGGGCGTCGAGGAGATCGCGATCTTCGCCGCCGCTTCGGAGGCCTTTTCGCAAAAGAACATCAACTGCTCGATTGCCGAAAGCCTGGATCGCTTCGTCCCGGTCATGGCGGCCGCCAAGGCAGCCAACGTCAAGGTACGCGGTTACGTGTCCTGCGTCGTCGGCTGCCCTTACCAAGGGGAGGTGCCGCCGCAAATCGTGGCCGATGTCGCGCATGCGCTCTATGCCATGGGCTGTTACGAGGTCAGCCTCGGCGACACCATAGGCGTGGGCACGCCGGCCTCGGTGCTCGCCATGCTCGAAGCGGTGGCCAAGCGCATTCCACTCAAGTTCATCGCCGGGCATTATCACGATACCTACGGCATGGCCATCGCCAATATCCACGCCTCGCTGCAATTCGGTATCAGCACGTTCGACAGCTCGATCGCCGGACTCGGCGGCTGTCCGTATGCAGCCGGCGCCAGCGGCAATGTCGCGACTGAAGACGTGGTGTATCTGCTCAACGGCCTCGGCCTCGAATCCGGCATCTCGCTCGACAGCCTGGTCGAAACCGCGGACTGGATCAGCAATGCGCTCGGTCGTCAGCCGGCTTCGCGAGTGAGCCGCGCAATGCTGGCAAAATGCCAGAAATCATGATCTACCTACTACGCAAGCGCATGACTGCGTTGCGCGGTGCTCGCAATCCTCATGTACTAAAGTACATTCCGGTTGCTGTGCTCCGGGCGCCTTGTCCTGTGCTTGCTCGCTACGGTATCTCAAGATTTCTTTTCGGGTAAAGTCACTCCATGCAACTCTTCGTCATCAGCGGTGTCTCCGGCTCCGGCAAGTCGATCGCCCTCAACGTACTCGAGGATGGCGGTTACTACTGCGTGGATAACTTGCCGGCGCCGTTGCTGCCCGAACTGGTGCGCCACCTGCGCCTCGAAGGTCATGAACGTGTTGCCGTTGCGGTAGACATGCGCGGCGGCAGCAGCATTGCCGCCCTGCCCAGCCAGATGCGCGAACTGGAGAGCGACGACGTCGCAGTGCGTTTCATCTTCCTCGATGCGCGCGACGACATCCTGATTCAGCGCTTCTCCGAAACCCGACGTCGACATCCGCTCGGCGACGAGAACACAACGCTGGCGGAAGCCATTGCCAGCGAACGCGAAGTCCTGGCCCTGGTGTCCGAGTACGGCCACCGCATCGACACCAGCGAATTGAGGCCGAATGCGCTGCGCAGTTTCATCAAGGAACTGGCAGCGCTGCACGAGGGACGGCAGTTGGTCCTGCTGTTCGAGTCCTTCGGTTTCAAGCATGGCATTCCGCTCGACGCCGATCTGGTGTTCGATGTGCGCTGCCTGCCCAATCCGCACTACGACCCCATCCTGCGCCCGCAGACCGGCAAGGATCAGGCCGTCTGCGACTTCCTTGCCAGCCAGCCGGAGGTCCGACGCATGGAGGCCGACATCGCGCGCTTCGTCGGCGACTGGCTGCCGTGCTATATCGCCGACAATCGCAGCTACCTCACCGTCGCCATCGGCTGCACCGGCGGCCAGCATCGCTCCGTCTATCTGGCCGAAAATCTGAAGCGGCGTTTCGAAGCGCAGGCGCGCGTACTGGTGCGCCATCGCAGCCTGGCCGGCTGAAAGGCTTATGTCAGCGAATATGCTTCACCATAGATTTTTCGATATCCTTCACTCATGGCCATGAAACAAAGAACCATCGCTCTCGGCTTCACCGGCGCCTCGGGCATGCCTTACGGCATGCGCCTGCTGGAGTGTCTGCTCGGCGTGGACGATCTGCAAATCCATCTGGTGTATTCGCAGGCCGCACAGGTCGTCGCACAGCAGGAAATGGGCATCAAGCTCTCCTCCACCCCGCGTGAGGTCGATGCCGCGCTCAGCGCACGTTTCAATATTCCGCCCAACAAGCTGCATGTGCATGGCCGCGAGGAATGGTTCGCGCCGATGGCCTCCGGCTCCAACCCGCCGGACGCGTTTGTCGTCTGTCCCTGCACCATGGGCACGCTCGGCAAGATCGCTGCGGGCATCAGCGACGATCTGCTGTGTCGCGCTGCGGACGTTGTGCTGAAGGAAGGCAAGAAGCTGATTCTGGTGCCGCGAGAAACACCGTTCTCGGTCATCCATCTCGAAAACATGCTCAAGCTGGCCAAGGCCGGCGCCGTCATCCTGCCGCCGAATCCGGGCTTCTATCATCACCCGCAAAAGCTGCAGGACCTGGTGGACTTCGTCGTCGCCCGCATTCTCGACCATCTCGACATTCCGCATAATCTGATCGCGCCCTGGGGCGACTGATCGGCAGACCTCCGTCACCGCCCTGCCGCGGACGGAGGCTGCGGCAGCCATTGCAGACACATGGAAATTCCGCTGTTCCCGCTCAATGCCGTGCTCTTTCCCGGCGGCTATTTGCCGCTACGCGTGTTCGAGCAGCGCTACATGGACATGATCAGCCATGCCTTGCGCGACGGCACGAACTTCGGCATCTGCCTGATCGCCAGCGGCCAGGAGGTCGGCCAGCCGGCGCAGCCGCATGAGATCGGCACCATCGCCCGCATCGGCGACTGGGACATGCAGCAGCTCGGCGTGCTCAACATCAAGGTGCATGGCGAGCAGCGCTTCCGCATCCTCGAACGCCACGCGGAGGCGTCGGGCCTGCAGCGCGCCCGCATCGAGTTGATCCCCAACGAGCGGCCGCTGCATCTGCCGGCCGGCCTGGCGCGCCTGCAGCCGCTGATGCGCGTCATTCTTGCCGATGCCGGCGAGGCCGTGCCCGCGCCGCATCCGCTTGAGGATGCCGTCTGGCTGGGCAACCGTTATGCCGAGCTGCTGCCCATCCCGCTATTGGCCAAACAGAAGCTGATGGAACTCGACGACAGCCTGCTGCGCGTCGAAACCATTTATCAGTATCTGGAACAGAAGGGCTTGTTGAGACAGGACAACTGAGCGACCGGGCTTCCGCGTAGAATCTGGGCTTTGCCGTCAACCCAGTGGCCGTGCCTGCACGGCCAATGCCCGCTCCGCTCCGGCGGGGGCCGGAAGGAAAGCAAACTCATGGCTCGTCCCAACAACGACAACTTCCTGCGCGCCCTGTTGCGCGAACCCGTAGACCATACGCCCGTGTGGCTCATGCGCCAGGCCGGCCGCTACCTGCCGGAATACAACGAGACGCGCCGCCGCGCCGGCAATTTTCTCAATCTGTGCAAATCGCCGACGCTGGCCTGCGAAGTGACGCTGCAGCCGCTGGCGCGCTACAAACTCGATGCGGCCATTCTTTTCTCGGACATCCTGACCATCCCCGACGCCATGGGGCTGGGTTTGTATTTCGCCGAGGGCGAAGGGCCCAAGTTCGAACGGCCGCTGCGCGAGGAATGGGCGATTCGCGATCTGTCGGTGCCAGACCCCTACGACCATCTGCGCTACGTCATGGATGCCGTGGTCGAGATCCGGCGCGCGCTCGACAATTCGGTGCCACTGATCGGCTTTTCCGGCAGCCCCTTTACCCTGGCCTGTTACATGGTTGAAGGCGGCAGCTCCAGCGACCATCGCGCCATCAAGACCATGCTCTACGAACGTCCGGATCTGCTGCACCACATCCTGGACATCAATGCGCAAGCAGTGACCGCTTACCTGAATGCCCAGATCGAGTCCGGCGTGCAAGCCGTGCAGATTTTCGACACCTGGGGCGGTTCCTTGTCCCATCGCGCTTTCCGCGAATTTTCGCTCGCCTATATCCAACGTATCGTCAGCGGCCTGCACAAGACCTGGGATGGCGAACGCATTCCCTGCATCGTCTTTACCAAGGGCGGCGGCCAGTGGCTCGACGCCATGGCCGAAATCGGCTGCGATGCCCTGGGTCTGGACTGGACCACCAGTCTCGGCGAGGCCCGCCGCCGTGTCGGTCACAAGGTGGCGCTACAGGGCAATCTCGATCCGATGGCGCTGTTTGCCAGTCCCGACGCCATTGTTGCCGAAGCCACCCGCGTGCTTGAAGACTACGCCTCCGGCGCGCCCATGGACGCACCCGCAGGCAGCCCCATGACGGGGCACGTGTTCAACCTCGGCCACGGAATCTCGCAATTCACGCCGCCGGAACACGTAAACGCCCTGATAGAGGCCGTACACGCCTTTCGGGCCTGAGCGCCGTTCCTGCCGGATTTGATACCGATCTGAAAGCACTTTCCCCCAAACGGGGGGAAATGTAAAAAATGCACCCTGTCGGCAGCCCAAAAATGGGTGTCTGGCCTTGACTTATGCACAGAAAACGGCATGTGTAACCGCTTTGTACAATAATCCGAAGCAGATCAAGGGTATAAGGTTATACCACTGATTAATAAAGGTTTTTTTGTTGCACAATTGTTATTCAACGTAACAAATTTTCAAGCAGGCCGGCCACTTAGCGCGCTGCAGCATGAGTTTCCCACAAAGTTATCCACAGTTTCTGTGGGTAGGTCAAAACCCTTTTACGAACAACAAACTAGGGCGCAAACGCAAAGCGTAATCTAGAAATCAGCGCCAAGCTCATGAGCCCCCACCCCATCTCCACGCCTATCCTGCGCGTCGCCCTTGATGTGCCTTTGCCGCGTTTGTTTGATTATCTCTGCGGCGACGCACAAGGCGAAGACGTGGGTTATCGGGTCCGCGTGCCCTTCGGGCGCAGCGAAAAAGTAGGCGTCGTCGTTGCGGTGCTTGCCGAAAGCGAGCAGCCGGCCGACAAGCTCAAGGCGGCCGGCGAAGTCCTGCGCGACATGCCGCGCCTGCCGTCCGACTGGCTGGCCTTGTGCGAATTTTGCGCGCGCTATTACCAGCACCCGCTCGGCGAAGTCATGGCGCTGGCGCTGCCGCCGATGCTGCGCAAGGGCAAGCTGCCACGCAGACTAAAGGACAAGGCCAGCGCAGCAGCCGCGGAAATCAGCCGTCCCACCCTGCATCCCGAACAGCAAGCCGCCTATGCGGCCATCGATGCGGCGGAGAACGCCTTCCAGCCGTTTCTGCTGCACGGCATCACCGGCAGCGGCAAGACCGAGGTCTATCTGCATGCGATCGAATCGGTCTTGGCGCGCGGCCGGCAGGCGCTGATGCTGGTGCCGGAAATTGCGCTGACGCCGCAGCTCGAAGGCCGGGTGGCTGCGCGGTTCCCAAATGCCAGAATCGTCTCCGCCCATAGCGGCCTGGCCGACGCAGCGCGCGCGCGCGGCTTTCTCGACGCCCTTGAAGGCCGCGCCGACATCGTGCTCGGCACGCGCCTGTCGGTATTCACGCCGCTGCCGCGGTTGGGCCTGATCGTCGTCGATGAAGAACATGACGCCTCCTTCAAGCAGCAGGAGGGGCTGCGCTACTCGGCGCGCGACATGGCCGTGCTGCGGGCCAAGCAGTTGAACGTACCCATCGTGCTCGGCTCGGCGACGCCGTCGCTGGAAACCTGGTATCACGCACAGAACGGACGCTACACGCTGCTTGCGCTGACCAATCGCGCCGTCGCCGAAGCGCCGCCGCGCGTGCGCTGCATCGACACGCGGCGCGAGAAGCTGCAGGACGGACTGTCCGCCGCCATGTTCGGCGCCATCGAGCATCGCCTCAGCCGCGGCGAACAGAGCCTGATCTTCCTCAATCGCCGCGGCTACGCGCCGGTACTCGCCTGCCCCTCTTGCGGTTGGGTATCGACGTGCAAACGCTGCGCCGCCAATATGGTCGTGCATCTCGCCGACCGGCGCATGCGTTGCCATCACTGCGGTTGCGAGAGCCACATCCCGGCTGCCTGCCCCGACTGCGGCAACCAGGACATCCATCCCTTCGGCCGCGGCACGCAGCGCCTGGAGGAAACCCTGGCGCAACGCTTCCCGCAGGCCCGAGTATTGCGCGTCGATCGCGACTCTGCCAACTCGCCGACCAAGTGGCGCGCGCTGCTCGACGCCGTGCATGCCAATGAAGTCGACATCCTGATCGGCACCCAGATGCTGGCCAAGGGCCATGATTTCCCAAAGCTCACGCTGGTAGGGACCCTAGGCGCCGACGCGGCGCTGTTCGCCGCCGACTTTCGCGCGCCGGAACGGCTTTTTGCGCAACTCATGCAGGTTGGCGGCCGCAGCGGGCGGGCCGAACTGCCCGGCGAGGTCTTGATCCAGACCGAATACCCCGATCATCCGCTCTATCAGGCACTGATCGAACACGACTTCGAGCGCTTCGCCGCCACGCAGCTCGAAGAGCGCGAGCAGGCCGGCTTCCCGCCCTACACCTTCCAGGCACTGCTGCGTGCGGAAGCGCCCAGCATCGACCAGTCGCTCGAGTTCCTCGCCCGTAGCCGCGCCGCGGCGCAGGCCCTGCTCGACAACAACGAGCAGTACGCCGAACACATCAGCCTCTACGATCCGGTACCGATGCGCATGTTCCGTCTGATGAGCCTGGAACGCGCTCAACTGCTGGTCGAGTCGCCGAGCCGTCCAGCGCTGCAAGCATTCCTGACGCAATGGATGGAATTGCTCTACGCGCAGAAGGCCGGCCGGGAATTACGCTGGCATCTGGACGTGGACCCGCTCGAATTCTGATGCAGGAAGGCCGTCGATTGCATACGACCACAGTCGATACCCAGGATGGGCGACCGCGTGCAAAGATGCCTCGGCTGCCGTGATCGCTATCGGGGTTTCACGCTCGGTCATGCTCACAGGCCGAACAGGCCCTTGATCCCCTTGTCGATGACAGCGCAGCGCAGGAAGATGGGCATGGCAGGCTCCGCAAAAAATGAATGCGTCATATTGGGGCATCCTTTTACTTCAAAAGCTGCATGCAAGCTAGCTGGTGCGACAATACGACAACCATGTCGGCCACCGCCCACGCAGCTATTATTTCGACTCTTCGAGCACCCGGGATCATGCTTGCCTGCATTGCCCTGCCTGCCTTCGGGGGCATCCGTGCCATAAAGGCGACAAGCCGTGCGCGACGAGCCCGTGAGTTGTTCCGGATCCACCATAAATCAATACAATCCCCCCTGGCAAACCCAACGTCCCTGAGAAAAACCCATGCAGCATTGTGAATTGTGTTCAGCACCCGGCGGCGAGTTGCTATGGGCCAACGAGGAGTGCCGCGTCATTCTGGTTGAAGGCGAAGAGGCCGGCCTCTATGCTGGATTCTGCCGTGTCGTGTGGAAAGCGCATGTGGCCGAGATGAGCGACCTGGAACCCTTGCAGGCGGCGCGCTTGATGCGCGTGGTGCTGGCGACCGAACGCGCCCTGCGCGAGACCGTGGCGCCCGACAAGATCAATCTGGCCAGTCTCGGCAATGTCGTGCCGCATCTCCACTGGCATGTCATTCCGCGCTGGCGCAACGACAGCCGCTTTCCGCGCCCGATATGGGCGACCGCATTGCGCGAGGGCGCTGCGCATGCCACCCCCGACAAGTCTCTGCTGCGTGCGGCACTGTTGACCGCACTGAAGAACCTGAACTGATCCGCGAGGCGAACACGATGATCACCGCAAGCACTCCCGCCACGGCCTCTCTGCCCAACATCAATCCCGCCTTCATGACGGCGGAGGAATGCCGCACCTGGCTGGCCGCGCAACCGCTGGCAAGCACCGTGCAGATGCAGTCGCAGCTCCAGCGCCAGATCGGCCTGCTCAACCGCACGCCAGTCTCCGGCGGAGAGCGCCTTTCCATTCTGGAGACGCTGCGCGAACAGCTCTACCGAACGCAGGAGGAGTGCCAGGCGCGCTTTGCCCGCCGGCCGATTCCGCTGGCGCTACCGGAGCAGGCTGCATTCGACTCTTCGCAGGCGACATGGCGCGCTTTCGCCGATGGCTATATCCGCTGTCTGGAGTCCCTGCTGGCGGGCGACCATTCGGTGCAGAACAAGGCGGCGCAGATCACCGAACGCATCCTGTCCACGCTGGTGGACATGCAGACCGACATCTACCGCAGCAGCAGCGTACCGCCGGCCGATCACTGGCACCAGTTGCATCAGTGCATTGATGTCGCCGAACAGCTCGGCGTCACCACCGAGCAGGTCAAGGATCGTCTGCGCAATCCGGATCGGCCGGTGAGCGCCGAATCGACCTATGCGGAGGCCTTCCTCCTGCATAGCTCCAGCCCGTACGAACTCAGCCAGCGCCAGATGGCCTGGGTGGTGCGCTGGGCGCGCCGCTGGAGCAGCAAGGTCAGCCTGCACAATGCCGTGGTGGACGAGAAAAGCCCTGCCGCGCCCTTCTTCGTCGCCCTCGACAGCATGGAACCGGCCTCGCACAAGCGCATTCGTGAAGGCAAGGTGCGCGTGCTCGACACGGCCGGCCTGCGCCGCAGCCTCAAGAAGCGCATGCTCGGCCTGTCCAAGGGGGAAAGCCCCACCAGCCTGCAGCTCGGCGACGATTGCACGCAGCCGGCGACGGAACAGTTGCTGATGCGCATCTACGGCCGCTGGTGCAAGGACATCGCGCCGCGCAAACACGAGCGCCGCCCCAGCACCGCCAACTGCAAGGTTCATTGCGGCACTGAAAGCGCGCACCGCGTCTTTCTTGCCGGCAAACCCTTCAATCTGCCCGGCGTAGCCGACATGGACAAACTGCGCCGCGAGCGCGAGCAGATGGCCACGCTCGGCCGCCCGGTCGAGGCGGTAAAGCTGCAGTCTGCCGACTTATCCTCGGAATCGGAAGACTGGAAGATACTGGACGAAAGCGCCAGCGGCATGCGCCTGCTGCGCACCCAAGGCAAGGCCCGCATTTCCGTCGGCACGCTGCTGACGCTGCAGGTCAGCGGCGTCGCCAATCCCATGCTGGCCAGCGTGCGCTGGGCCGTGGTGAACAAGGACGGCGCTGCGGAAATCGGCGTGCAGATGATCCCGGGGCAGGCAGAAGCGCTGGCCATCGGGGGTCGTCAGGCCGGGGCCAAGGCCATGAGCTACGAGCGCGCCTTGTTGCTGCCCGCCGTCGCGGCCCTCAAGGAAGGCTCCAGTCTGATCCTGCCTGCTGGCTGGTTCGAGGTTGGCCGCATCCTCGAACTGCACGACGGCAAGACACACAACGTGCGGCTGGGCCAGCCGCTGGAACGCGGCCGCGACTTCGATCGGGTGACCTTCACCGACACGAACTAGGCGGGCACCGGCCGGCACTGCCGCCCACGATACCGAGCAAACAGTCGCGGCTCAGCCCGCGCTGACGCGATGGGCGGGAAAATGGGCGCTGAACGTGCTTCCGTGGCCGGGCTCGCTGGCAATTTCCAGCTCGGCCTGATGGCGTTCGAGCGCGTGCTTGACGATGGCCAGCCCGAGGCCGGTGCCACCGCTTTCGCGGGAGCGGCCGCGATCGACGCGATAGAAGCGCTCGGTCAGACGCGGAATGTGCTCGGCGGCAATGCCCGGCCCGTCGTCGCTGACAGAAAACTCGGCGCCGCCGTCCGGCTGCCGCTTCCAGCGCAAACGAATGTGTCCGCCCGCCGGTGTGTAACGCACGGCGTTGCCGGCCAGATTGCCGAACGCGCTGCGCAACTCCTTGGTGTTGCCGCGCAAAAGCGCCGGGCCGTCGCTGTCGATCTCGATCTGATGACGTCCGCCTGACAGGGTGCTGATTTCGCCGCGCACATCGGCGAGCAGGGCGTCGACCATGACCTCTTCCTCGTGCGGCGGCGGCGAGCCCGTCTCCATCGAGGACAGGATCAGCAGATCCTCGATCAGCCGCTGCATGCGGCCAGCCTGATCGGCCGCCAGGGCAAGATAGTGCCTGGCATCTTCCTTGGGAATGTCGTCCATGCCGTCGGCCAGCGTTTCAATGAAGCCGGCGACCACGGTCAGTGGCGTCTTGAGTTCGTGCGAGACGTTGGCGACGAAATCTCGACGCATGGTTTCCAGCTTCTCGCGCTGGCTCACGTCGCGCGTCAGCAACATGGCCTGATCTTCGCCGAAGGGGACGAGCTGCAGGTTCAGCACACGCCCGGGCGAACGCAAGGGGCGCAGCTCCAGCGGAGTACCGTACTGGCGCGCCTGCAGGTAATCGACAAAGGCCGCATCGCGAAACAGATTGGTGATGGGATAGCCGGTATCGCGCTGTGCCGACAGCCCCATGTGGCCCTCGGCATTGGTGTTCAGCCACTCGATGCTGAGGTCTTCGCGCAGGATGACAACCCCGTCGGGCAGTGTCTGCGCCACCATGCGGAAACGCTCCAGCGTTTCGCTTAGCGCCTTACGCTGCTCGCGCTGTTCGCGGCTGCGCTGATAGAGCGCGGCGAACACATCTTCCCACAGGCCGTGGCCGTCGGGCACGGCAGCGCCGAGCGGCTGACGCGCCCAGTGGAGCAGGCGCGAAAGCTGGCGCAAATGCACACACCAGATGAAGAACAAAAGCGCCAGCGCCACGCCCAGCCCCAGGGCGAGGTCGAAGAAATAAGCCAGCGGCAGGACAATCAGGGCGATCAGCGACACCACGAATATGGCGCGCAGCAGAATGGAACGGGGCGGTTGCACGAGTGTTTGGCTACAGAGCGATTAAAACGTAGCGAAGGGGCGAAGCCCGATAATCAGACTGTACCTCAGTACCGAAAGATTGCGACAAGGGAGCGGCCAGCCGCGCCGCACAAGACGGCACAGCTGGCGATACGCAGCAGGGCACGCCCCGTTATTGACTGGCGGAAAGCCGATAGCCGGCACCGCGCACGGTCTGGATCAGCGCGTCGGTGCCCGAAGGCTCAAGCGCGCTGCGCAGACGGCGCACATGCACATCGACGGTACGCTCCTCCACGAAAACGTGGTCGCCCCATACAC
>JAGWTC010000059.1 GCA_028869135.1 Rhodocyclaceae bacterium | reverse complement strand
GGCTTCAGCTGTCCGGGCAGAGCCAAGATCTTCGGCACTTCGACAACCTGGACCGGTGCTGGCGGATCGAGGGCCTGCACGGCGGCGGGCGCATCATCGAAATTGATCGCAGGCGGCTTCTGCACCGTCGCGCAGCCGCTGAGCGTAGACGTGCAAAGCAGCAGAGGCAGCGCAGATTTGCGCATGGCCGGAATGGCGGTGCTGATAAAAGCCGGGAAGCGCGCGCTCCGGGTGGCGACTTTGCGGAGGGCGGGTGTCATTGTCCAAGCTCCTTCGACCAGTTGATGGCGTTGACGTAGATGCCGAGCGGATTGGCCCGGAGTTTCTCGGGATCGCGGGGCGGCTGCACGGCGATGGTGAGGATCGCGGTCCAGCGCTCGGTCGCAGCGAGCGCACCGTCCTGATAGGTGCGCTGGACCCAGGCGACGCGGAACGAGGTCGGCGAAGCGCGGATCACACTGGAGACGTCGATCGCGACTTGGGTCTTGCCGACCTTGGCAAAGGGATCGTTGGCACGGGCATAGTCGCCCAAGGCGAGCGCCCCGGCCTGCGTGGTGAAGTCGTAGGCGCGCAGCCAGTTCTGGCGCACGATGATGGGATCTGCCGGAATGCTGCGGACCTGCTCGATGAAGCGCGCGAGATAGAACGCAATTTGCGGATCGGTCGGCTGATAGTCGGCGGTCGCGGGAGCGACGGCCTGGGCCTGGCCCAGATGGTCGACCTGCACCACCCAGGGCACGATCGAGCCGCTGGCGGTCTGCCAGACCAGCGCTGCGGACAGGCCACCCGACAAGGTGAGCGCCCCGAACGCCATGAGCCGCCAGTTACGCGCCTGGACGCGGGCCGAGCCGATACGGTCATCCCAGATCTGGCCGGCGCGTTGGTAGGGTGTCTCGGGCTCGGGCGATTTGCCGTAATGGGTCGAGGGTCGTTTGAAGTGGCGCATGGTCAGTCGCTTTCTGAGAGGTTGATGGATGCGCCGCCGCCATGGCTGTCGCCCGATTTGACGGCGTGCGCGGCGACCTGGACACCTTGGGAGAGCTGCTGATTGCGCTTCATTTGCTTGGCCCAAGCGGGCTGGCCCTCGGCAGCGGCTGGCGCTGCGGCGGCTCCTCCAGGTTCGGCTTCAGCCGTGCCGCCAGCGATCTCTGCCGCTGCGCGGGCACCGGACTGGTAGCTCGACTTGAGGCTGTCAGCGGCCCTTGATGCCGCGCGCTTCAAGGGTGAGACGGCGGCTTGCACGCCGGTGCTGGCGACATTGCTCACGCCCGACGCCACGCCTGCCATGCCAGACTGTCCGGCTGCTCCAAGACTGTAGGCAGTCGACGCGCCGCCCGCGAGCGTAGCGCCGCCACGAGCCGCGGCGGCGGCACCGCCGGCCAATGCTGCCCCGCCAGATGCGACGGCACCGACCGCCGCTGCCCCGGCGACGGCCATGCCGCCAGCGGCAAGGCCAGTCCCCACGGCGGCGCCTGCGCCAAGCTGCGGACCGCCCGATACGATGCCATTGGCGATACCCGGGCCGAAGATGCCGAGGCCAAGCAGCGACAGGGCGGCCAGAACGATGGCCATGGCATCGTCGATCGAAGGCGTCGCGCCGCCGAAGCCTGCGGTGAATTCGGAAAAGAGCGTCGAGCCGATGCCGATGATGACCGCGAGCACGAGGACTTTGATGCCCGACGAGATGACGTTGCCGAGCACCCGCTCGGCCATGAAGGCGCTCTTGCCGAAGAGCCCGAAGGGAATGAGGACGAAGCCCGCCAGCGTGGTTAGCTTGAACTCGATCAGGGTGACGAACAACTGGATTGCGAGCACAAAGAAGGCAAGCAGCACGAGCGCCCAGGCGAAGAGCATGCAGGCGATCTGGATGAAGTTCTCGAAGAAGGACCAGTAGCCCATCAGATTGGAGATGGAGTCGAGCAGCGGTCGCCCGGCATCGAGGCCCGTCTGCGCAACCTTGCCCGGGCGCAGGAGATCGGCAGTGCTGAACCCTGTCCCGCTCGCTTTCAGGCCAAGCCCGGCAAAGCTTTCGAAGACGATGCGGGCAAGGTTGTTCCAGTTGCCGATGATGTAGGCGAACATGCCCACGAACAGCGTCTTCTTGATGAGGCGGGCCATGATGTCGTCGTCGGCGCCCCACGACCAAAACAGCGCGGCGAGCGTGACGTCGATGACCACCAGCGTCGTTGCAATGAATGCGACTTCGCCATGCAGAAGCCCGAAGCCTCCATCGATGTAGCGGGTGAAGACCTCGAGGAAATGGTCGATGACGCCGGTGCCGCCCATGATCAGCGGACCTCCGGCCGGTCGGAAGAAAACGGACCAGGTGCTGTCCCGAGGAAACGACGTCGGTTATCTGCCCACGCCTTGAGGCACCCTGGATCACGGGCACCTGCTTCGTCTGCCTGCGAACAGCGGGCAAGCTGGTCATCCAACGGATCGTGGCGGACGATGGACGGCAGCTTCTCTGTGGCCGTTTCCGGACCGGTATCGCTGCGGTTCATGTCGATCGCGGTCGCCGTGACCGCGAGGGCCACGAAGACGACTGCGCCGATGCGTGCGAGGGTCTTGCCGTCCATCGTCTGACCTCAGTTGCCCGGCTGGAACATTTTGGCGTTGCCGGGCTGGTAGCCGCTGCCTGGCGTCAGGAAGCGGCGCCGTTGCTCCTGTCCCTGTGCGGCCGCGGCCGCCTGTTCCGCTGACTGAAGCGCCTGCGCGCGGCCATTGGCCGCGATGAGCGCGGTAAGGTCGGCCAGTTGCTGTGCCTGAAGCGCGAGAAGCTGATTGCCAGCCTGTGCCGCCTGCAATG
>JAGWTC010000058.1 GCA_028869135.1 Rhodocyclaceae bacterium | reverse complement strand
CGAAGCGCGTGTGCGCGCCCTGCTGCGCCGCGTCGAGGCTGGCGAGGACACGCGCGTGCAACTCGGCAAGCTATGCGTCGATATCGTCGGCAAGCGTGCCTGGGTCGGCGAACAGACGCTGGACCTGACCGCCCGCGAATGGGGTGTGCTGGTGCAGTTGCTGCGCCGTGTCGGCCTGGTCGTCAGCAAGCAGCAATTGCAGAATGCGATCCAGAACTGGGACGAGATTCTCAGCGACAACGCCATCGAGGTCTATGTTTCGCGCCTGCGCGCCAAGCTGCAGGGCAGCGGCGTCACCATTCGCACGCTGCGCGGTTTCGGCTACATGATCGAGGAACCGAAAGGCTAGCGGCGCGCTGTAAAATACAGCGCGCACCATGTCCGACGTTCCGATTCCCTCCGCTGTTCCCGATATCGCTCCGCTGTTCGCGGACGATGGACCGCTCGCGACCGCAATTCCGGGTTATAGCGCGCGACCGCAGCAGGTCGAGATGGCGCAGAAGATTGCCGCCGCGATCTTCAATAACCAGGCCTTCGTCGCCGAGGCCGGCACCGGCACCGGCAAGACCTACGCCTATCTTGTTCCGGCGCTGAAGTCCGGCGGCAAGGTGATTATCTCCACCGGCACCAAGACGCTGCAGGACCAGCTGTTCCAACGCGACCTGCCGACCGTGCGCGACGCGCTCAAGGTCGGCGCCACGGTGGCGCTGCTCAAGGGGCGCGCCAACTACGTCTGTCACTACCACCTCGAACGCGCGCAGAGCGAGGGCCGCTTCGCTTCGCGCGCCGAAGCCGACCATATCCGCACCATCACGCGCTTCGCCAAGACCACACGTAGCGGCGACAAGGCCGAGCTGGTGGCCGTGCCGGAGGATTCAGGCGCCTGGCAGCAGGCGACTTCGACGCGCGACAACTGCCTCGGCCAGGAGTGCCCCAACGTCAAGGAGTGCTTCGTGCTGGCGGCGCGCCGCGAAGCGCTGGTCGCCGACGTCGTGGTGGTCAACCACCATCTTTTCTTCGCCGACGTGATGCTGCGCGACGATGGCCTTGGCGAGCTGCTGCCGGCCTGCAACGCCGTCATCTTCGACGAGGCGCATCAATTGCCGGAGGTGGCGGGGCTCTTTTTCGGCGAGTCGGTGAGCACGGCGCAATTGATCGAACTGGCGCGCGACGCGCGCAACGAGGCGCTGGCCGCGGCCAAGGATTACACGCCACTGCAGGATGCCGTGCGCGGCGTGGACAAGGCGGCGCGCGATCTGCGTCTGGCCGTGAACGGCGAGAACGTGCGCCTGCCAGTAGCGCAGGTCGCAGGCAACGCCGATTTTCAGCGCTGCCTGGATACGGTGGAGGCGACGCTGGCCGATCTGGGCAGGCATCTGGAAAGCCAGGCCGAACGCAGCGAAGGCCTGGAAAACTGCCTCAACCGCACGCACGAGATGCTGCTGCGCCTGAAGCGCTGGCGCAGCAATGCCGGGTCGGTGGGCGAGAGTCCCGAGAAAAACGAGTATGTGCGCTGGCTCGAAGTGTTCAGCCAGACGCTGGCGCTGAACATGACGCCGCTGCATGTGGCCGACATTTTCCAGCGCCAGATGGCGGGTCATCCGCGCGCCTGGATTTTCACCTCGGCGACGCTGGCGATCGGCAACGACTTCGGCCATTACTGCAGTGAGCTTGGGCTGATGGAGGCCGAGACCGGCCTGTGGGGCAGTCCTTTCGATTACGCGCAGAACGGCCTGCTTTATTGTCCGCCGGAGATGCCCGAGCCGAATTCGCAGTTCTACAGCGAAGCCGTGGTCGAGGCCTGCTGGCCGGCCATCGTCGCTTCCGGCGGGCGCGCCTTCGTGCTGTGCACTTCCTTGCGCGCCATGCGCCGCATTCACGAGTTGATCGAGGACAGGCTGAATCGCGCCAATCTCGACTATCCGCTGCTGCTGCAGGGGCAGAGCTCGCGCACCGAGCTGCTCGACCGCTTCCGCCGTCTCGGCAACGCCATCCTCGTCGCCAGCCAGAGCTTCTGGGAAGGCGTCGATGTGCGCGGCGAGGCCCTGTCGCTGGTCGTCATCGACAAGCTGCCCTTCGCGCCGCCCGACGATCCGGTGCTGGCGGCGCGCATCGAGCATTTGAGAAAGCAGGGCGGCAATCCCTTCTTCGACTATCAGTTGCCGCATGCGGTGATCAGCATGAAGCAGGGCGCCGGCCGCCTGATCCGCGACGAGAAGGATCGCGGCGTGCTCATGGTCTGCGACCCGCGCATGATCAGCAAGCCCTATGGCCGCAAGATCTGGCAGTCGCTGCCGCCGATGCGGCGCACCCGCGATATCGCCGAGGTCGAGGCCTTCTTTGCCGAAGCCGACCAGATGGCCTAGGTCGGAATCGCTATATCCGAACATAGTCAGCGCGGTACAATGATGGCTTCAATCGAGGTACGGAGCGTTTCGTGAAGGTTTTCGGCTTTACCGGTTTCAGCGGCTCGGGCAAGACCACGCTGCTGGAACAGATGATTCCCCTGTTCGTGCAGAAGGGCTTGCGCGTTTCCCTGATCAAGCACGCCCATCACAAATTCGACATCGACAAGCCGGGCAAGGATTCCTATCGCCATCGCGAAGCTGGCTGCACCGAGGTGATGCTGGTGTCGTCGAATCGCTGGGCCATGATGCACGAGCTGCGCGGCGACGCCGAGCCGACGCTGGAAGAGCAGATTGCCCGCATGTCGCCTTGCGACCTGCTGCTGATCGAAGGCTACAAGAACAGCGATCTGCCCAAGATCGAGATTCATCGTCCCGACCATGTCGAGGACATGCTGTATCCGGGGCACAATGTGGTGGCCGTGGCCAGCGATGTGCCGCTGCAACTCGATGTGCCCGTGCTGGATCTCAACGCCCCGCCGGCCATCGTCGACTTCGTGCTGAACTACACCGGATTGAACA
>JAGWTC010000046.1 GCA_028869135.1 Rhodocyclaceae bacterium | reverse complement strand
GCAAGGCATCTTGGGCTATGTGGTGCGCTGGATTGACCAAGGCGTGGGCTGCTCCAAAGTGCCCGACATCCACAATGTGGGCTTGATGGAAGACCGCGCCACCCTGCGGATTTCCAGCCAACATATCGCCAACTGGCTGCACCACGGCGTCGTGACCGAAGCGCAAGTCCGCGCCACCTTCGAGCGTATGGCAGCAGTGGTGGACGGCCAAAACGCGGGCGATCCGCTGTATCAAAACATGGCAGGCAACTTTGCCAAGTCAGCCGCCTACCAAGCCGCGTGCGATTTGGTCTTCAAAGGCATGGAACAACCGAGCGGTTACACCGAGCCTTTGTTGCATGCTTGGCGTTTGAAGGTGAAAGCGGCGGCTTAAACAGCCGTTAGCCAGAATAAGAAAGCCCACCGCAGTGTTGCGGTGGGCTTTTTTATTTCACCATGACGTTAGCACTGAATTTGGCTGACGTTCGCTGAGGCTCGCCACAACGAGTTTCCCTAGGGAGCAAGCGGGTTCACCATATGCCGGTGCTTTCCGCAACCCGCTCCGCTTTTCCTTCGCTTGGCTCCCAGCCGACACCTGGAAAACAGGGCTTCTCTAGGAGCCGTCATGGCCAAGATCAAACTCACTAAGTCCGCAGTCGATGCGGCGCAACCCCAGGCGCAGCCCGTCGAACTGCGCGATACGTTAGTTCCCGGCTTCCTGTGCAAGATTACACCAGCAGGTCGCAAGGTCTTCATGCTCCAGTACCGCACGAATGCTGGTGAACGGCGTAAGCCTGCTTTGGGCTTGTACGGGGAATTGACCGTCGAGCAGGCCCGTTCCCTCGCCCAGGAATGGCTGGCCGATGTGCGCCGAGGTGGTGATCCCGGCGCCGCCAAAACCGAAGCACGCAAAGCCCCCACGGTGACTGAACTGTGCGAGAAGTTCATGGCGGACTACTCCAGACAGCGCAACAAGCCCAGTACCCAGAAAGGCTATCAGGCCGTCATCAACCGCAACGTCATTCCCCTACTGGGCCGCAAGAAGGTTCATGACGTGAAGCGCCCCGACATTGCTGCGCTGATGCAAAAGCTCTCCTACAAGAAAACCGAAGCCAACAAGGTCTTCAGCGTCTTGCGCAAGATGTTTAACTTGGCCGAGGTCTGGGGCTATCGGCCAGACGGTACCAACCCCTGCCGGCATGTCCCGATGTATCCCGCCGGCAAGTCCACCCACCTCATCAGCGACGAGGAAATGGGCAAGCTGTTCCGACAGCTTGACAGGATCGAGGCCGAAGGGCTGGAGAACTACGTCATCCCCCTGGCCATCCGCCTGCAATTCGAGTTCGCTGGCCGTCGCTCCGAAATCGTCACGCTCGAATGGCAATGGGTGGATTTAGACAACCGTCGGGTGGTCTGGCCCGATAGTAAAACCGGCGGCATGTCCAAGCCCATGAGCGAGGAAGCCTATCGGATACTTTCGACGGCACCCCGGCAGGAGGGTAATCCTTACGTGCTGCCTTCTCCGCGCCATCCAGGAAAGCACCTGACCACGGGCGAGTACTATGGCGGCTGGAGCCGCGCGCTCAAGACGGCTGGTGCGACACATGTCGGGACGCATGGCATCCGCCACCGTTCGGCCACCGACATTGCCAATTCGGGCATTCCCGTCAAGGTAGGCATGGCGCTGACGGCGCACAAGACCGTGGCCATGTTCATGCGCTATGTACATACCGAGGACGATCCGGTGCGCAAGGCCGCCGAACTGGTGGCGAACCGGCGCAAAACGATTACTGGTGCGCGCCGCGCCGAGGAGGTGGAGGTATGAACAAACCCAAGGTATCGAATCCATCACCCGCTGCGCCTTCGCCTTGCTGGGCGACATCCGGGCGCTGATTCAGGCAGCGCGCAGTCTCGACAGTGAATTGCGAGCTATCTCCCTGCGGTTTTCAACACCAATGAACACGGCCTCCGCGAATCCAAAAATGAGAACGACAGCCTTTCTTTAGCCAGACCGACGGAGTAAGTGTGGGCCTGCCCTTGGCATCCACCGACACGTCCCATCGTGGCTTCGCCTCGGCAATGATTAAGAGCTCAATCACATGTCCGCAGCCGCAGGGACAACGCATGCCCACACACCAGTCCTCGCCATCATCTCGGGCGAGAACAAGATCCCGCCTGGGTAGTTGAGGCGGCAGACTATCACCCTCGATGATGCGCAGCCCCCGGCACGGGCCGAGCCGAGCCCATACGTCACGCCACCACCGCATTATTTTTTTCGATATCGTCATCGTGTAGGTGCCTTGAGTGCCGGCAAGCCCAGCAGTGGTTCGGTATCGCCTCGTGCGAGGAGGTGGTTAGGCATGCACTTGAATACGTCCTCGGAGAAGTGTTCTTCTTCACAGGCCGCCAGACTGAACTGCGTGCGGGCATAGAGACGGTTGGATTCCAAGCGGAAGGGAAAGGCGCGCGATACAAACTCATTCACGCAGGCCGACGCCGCGCGCATATTGAGCGTAATCACCGCTGGCGCTTCCTCGGCCAGCCCTTTGAGATAGCCGGCGTCGAGTTCTTGCTGGTGCGCGTCAGGAGCCACCTTCCGAAGATACTCACCGCGCAGGCTTTCAGGCGTGTACACACCGCGGTCCTGCAGGGTTGAGCCACCGGGCTGAACATAGTCGATACGACCGCATACATCGGCAATCGCGAATGCACCACCTTTCTTGCGCAGGGGAATGACGACACCGACGTCAAACAATGGCAGAAGGAACGCTGCCGCGATCAGGTCTGCGATTTGTCGGGCTTCGAGGGTATCGACACAACAGAAAACAACATCGGACTGAGCCGCTGCAAGCACGGCATCCCGTGTTGCAATCGATGCTGGCACGGGGATGGCCACGCCATCGCCGCGATAGGCAGCCACGGCTTCGGCGAATGCTTCAACCTTCAGACGATTCGCGTCTGCATCGGCGCGTTTCGAGTTGAGAATACGGTTGAGATTTTTCCATTCGAGCCGGTCGAAATCGATAACAAAAACACGACCGAATCCGAGGCGGGCAAGTTGCTCGCCCACGACCGATCCCGTCCCAGAAATCCCAATCACCGAAGCTGAAAGCCGGCCGAGTTCGGCAGTCATTCCACTGGTAAAGGCGATGGGCCGATCCTCGGGGCCAGTGAAGCTCGCCTTGTCGTCCCACCAGTAGCACAGATCATCGCCGGCTACCGTCACAAGATCGACCGCACACGCCTGGAGGCTCGGATCATACAGCCGAGCGCGAATCGCACCATCGGCCGTCATGATGGCCGAACCATGCAGGGTCCCGAACGCGTGGAACAAGCTGGGGATGACCTTACGGTCGCTTTCGTCGTCTGCGTCGGAGAATCCAAACAACCCACCGGGGTGCGAATGAATGAGGATCATGACGGAGGCTGTCGATTCGGCCAGGTCAATAGCCTGTTCGAGGCATTCGCCTGGCCACGTGATGGCGTCGCGTTCCCGGCGCTTGCAGGCAGCATATGGAACAGAAATGATCTCTCGAACGAGAAAGCGTCGCCGCGAACCTGGCGTACGGTTGCAGATCAAGATGGCGGCTGCCTCCAGGCCATCTCCCGGAAAAAGGTGCAGCTTCACCTGAGCATGCAGGGCACCGCTAAAGGCCAAAGTGGTCTCGGGGATCATTCGTCAACCTCCTTAGCGAGTGCGGCATCGACCAGAGCGAGCTGAGTCACCACATTGTCTGCGTTGGCATCCCAAGGTGCCGCTGGGCCGCGGTTTCGCGACCAACCGTGATATTCGACGCCGAGTAGCACACCTCGAAGCTGGGTGCTCGCGATCACGCGGCCGGATGACAATGCAAGCGGTGGGTAAGCATAGAAGCCATAGATCTGTGCGCCGGGATAGGTGGGGGGCACTTCCAACGCAACCTTGCTGTGGGAGACGGTGTAGCCGTCCGGCAACGGATAGTCGTGGAGGAGAAGCCAGCGACGTTCGGCCTCGACGAGGGTTTCCCACTTCAGGCCAAGGCGATTGAGATGCGCCTCGTCAACGTCGAGTAGAGCGAACGTACGGCAAGGCACCACCGATGCCTCGCCGTTGTTGACATCCTTCGGCGTGAGTCGCAGCTTCTCGATGCCTGGCGTGCGCAGGTCAATCACGGTGGTGAGTTCGACTGGCTGCTTTTGCTGGCCGACGATTTTGAGAAAAATATGCCAGCCCTGGTCGGGGTTGAAACCGGCCTCAACCAGCGCCTCTCGTACCACAATGATCGGTGCGAAAAGCTCCAGCACGACGCCCTGGACATTAAGTTTCCACGTGAGCTCGCGGCTGACAAACGACTCGACACCAACAGCGTCGAGGTCGACGAGATCTTGGTCGTCAACTTGGCGATCCGGCTGATCCTGCCGCTCGAAGTAGATCACCTTGTCAGTCGGCACTTGGCCAAGCTTGCGCAGCAGTCCTCCCGAAACGATGCGGCACGGCCAATCGAAACGCTGGCCGTCGATCGTGAGCCGGTAAGCGCGATCGCTCTCGACGATGACGAAGCGTCCTGCCTCCCTACGCAGATCCACCGTCTCGTTCGGGCGAACGTCTTCCAGATCGCCGGTTGCCAAGACTTGCAGCACGCTGACCCCATCGACTGACTTGAAGCCGGCGGCGATAGCGAGCTGTGCGCCGGTTGGGGTGAGGTCGTCGATACTCACCTGACGATAGGTCAAGGTCTGATCGGCGACACTGATGGTATGGCGAATTGCCGCACCAACATCTTCGGCAGGAATCCGGTCATCGCCGGTAGAAGTAGTAGTTTGCATGTGATTACCTTTCTGTTGGCCCTGCGAAATTGCAGATTTCTGGCCTTCAGTTAGTCAATCGCAGCGCATTTCAGAACCGGAAAGCTATCTACAACTTTTTTATGGTGACGGCACCGTCCGGCAGCTCACCACAGATGAAGAAACTAGGGCAGCGCGGACAGGTTCGCGCCTCTGCCTTCAACGGGAAATCACCCGAGCGGACGCTCTGCACGATGTTCTGTACTTTCTGGCGTCGGGTCTCAAGCTTCTTTGCCGAGATTGACATCGGCTCTGTGGTCTCGCTGGTCAAATAGGTCACTTCAACCTGCGCCTGCCCGCCGTAGGCTTGCACGGCAGCGAGATGGAGAATCGTATATTCGATATCGTCAAAAGCATTCGATCGCGGCTTGCCGGTCTTGACACGCCCCACCACAACCTGTCCTCGATCATCTCGGGCCACGCTATCCGGCTTGACGAGGATATCGCCCTCGGCCCAACCCAGCGAGAGCGGCGCGACCGGAGAGCGGATTCCATTGCTTCGGGTTTCGATAAGGTAGTCGACCAGGTGGCGGCCGATGCGGCGGTAGTCTTCTGCGTAGCCATGATCTGCCGCACCCTTGGCTTGCCACGCTTCTTCGAAGCGCAAACTAAGTTCGGATTCGCTCGGGGTTGTCGTTTCGTGAACGGTTTTTAGCCAATCGAACACGTCGCTGACTACGTTATGCATCTTCATGAAAGCTGTTTCCGTGCGACGCCCACCGAGCTTGAGCACGTGTGTGTACAGAAACCGGCGAGGGCATCGCTCGAACAGGTTGACTTGGTTCTCGGTCCAGACCGGCTTTTCCTGCCAGGTAATTCTGACGGCGGTTGCCGATCGCGCCGCTCCGTTCCGATGTGCCGGATTGGCGGGACGGACAAGCAGATGATTGATTGCCGGAATGAATTTTGAAGGGTTGCGTACCTTGCCATCGGACTGAACCGAGGATGCATAGAGAAAAAGCCGATCCCGAGCACGTGAGAGCGCGACGAAGAACAAGCATTCCTCTTCCTCCTCGTGCCCTGCCTTGACAGCCTCCAATCCTGTCAATCCCTGGGAACCGTGAATCAACCCGTCCGGCGGTACGCAGCGTGGTGCCATGTTGTTACGCGGCAAACCGGAGGTCACCATACCGGGGATATGCACGATATCGAATTCGAGACCTTTGCTGCCATGGATGGTCATCAGCCGTACCGCATCAATGCCTTCGGCGACTCCCGGCAGTTGTCGCAGGCTGCGATCTTCCGACAGCAGAACAAGACGGCGGATGCGATCGAGCAAGCGCACACTGGGAATTCCCGCTCCCGATGGCTGGCGGCGGCAGAAGTTGAGAAACTGCCACAAGGCCAAACCCTTCATTCGGCTTTGCGGGTCGCGCGCCAAATAGAGAGTCTTCGCCAGTCCAAGCCGGTCGATCACCCACGTGGCCAAGATCGTCCAGGGGTTGCCCATCGGGTTCAGTCCGGAAAAAAGGGCGGCTACACGCAACAACGCAGTCTGGCTTTCTGTCGCAAGACTTGGCAGCTTCGCGCCAGCCTGCCTCCAGTCGAGGGCAGCAGCTTTGCTTTCTCTGAGATGTCCGATGATTTGCATGACCTCTTGCAACGGTATCTCATGCGCCGACATCGTGACGGCCCTCACCAGTCCGACCGCATGCGGGTCCGTCAACATCGAAAGCAAGGCAAGCAGGTCTTTAATCTCTGGACGCTCAAAGAGACTGCCCAGGTGCAGTACCGGAATGCCTCTGGCCTCCAGGCCTTCGGCGATGTCACTCAGGCGGGCATTGGATGCACAAAGCAGCGCCTGCCTGCGGTACGGAATTCCTGCCTCCTGCTGTGCTTGGATTACCGCCGCAACTGCAGAAATCTCATCCTCGGTTGATCTGACCACCCGAAATTCCGGTCTGGCATTCAAGACGCCGCGGTCAGCCTTCAGTTGTAGTGGCAAGGCGCCCGTCGACGCCTTCATCGTGCCGGAGAATGCTGTAAAAACCTCAATAACCTCTCGCCCCGAGCGATAGTTGACTCCCAACTGGCGCACCTGCGCGCCGGGGAAATCCACAGCGAACTGCGCCATGTTTGTAACCGATGCGCCACGAAACCGATAGATGGATTGGCGCGCATCGCCCACAACCCAAAGATTCCGTCCATCCCCCACGATGGCTCTTAACAAACGCACCGAAGCGCGGTTGACGTCCTGATACTCATCTACAAGGACATGCTGGTGTCGCGCCTTCAGCGCCATTCTCACTTCGACGTCGGCTTCGACCAGACGCACGGGTAGCGCAACCAGGTCACCAAAATCGATCAATTGCCCCGCTGCCATTAGCCGTTCATAGGTTTCAAACAGCAACGCGACCTCCAGACATTTCTCCGCACGCATGGCCGCGTCTTCGTCATGACCGGCTTTGTCTGCCATGGCCTGCGCCAACGTTCGATATCCCGCCGCATCAATGACCTCGTCCTTGGCGCGCGATATAGCATGGAGCATGTCACTGAGGTCGAGTGCCGGGTCCCACAGGTTGCGATAGTGACGAAGCGGAAGCCGTGGCAGCTCGTCTTCGAGCAGTTCGATTGCTTCCGACCGATCGATTAGGTGTGGATCAGGGGGCAGTTCTAACTTGTCATGAAAGCGGCGAACGATATCCAAGCCGAACGCATGGAACGTGCCGATCCACATCGCTGCTGCAGCCGTGGGGTTGCTCGCGGCCAACCGCTCGCTCAGTTCATTGGCTGCTTTGTTGGAGAAGGTGAGGACAAGGATGGACATGGGGTCCACACCTTCGGCAAGCAAGCTCTCGATACGACGCACAAGCGTTCGCGTTTTGCCAGTGCCAGGTCCGGCTTGCAACTGGAACGCACTATTGCGATGTTCTGCCGCCGTAGTCTGAGTTGGGTCGGGAGTCAACGCCGCGGCAGGAACCGCGAATGACTCGATCGAAGAATCCTCTGGCAGCAACAGCGCATCCAGAAGCTGTTGCTGAACCACCTGCAGCGGCGCACCGAGGCGTGTGGCAATGTCCGTCGAAGAACGGCCGTCGCTCACATGGAGATGTCGGACCACCGAACGTGGCAGGAGGAGTTCACGGGCAAAGAGATCCATCCGGATTTCCCGCCGCTCCCGCGCGCCATAGTCGAGCACCTTTTCAATGCCGACCGGCGCGTCCTCGACAGAGCGATCCGGCTCAACTTGCTCTGTCACAACATCCTGCGTGCCGCCCTCCAACACAACATGCCCGAGTTCATGGGCAATGAGAAAAGCACGGTCGAATTCAGACCCCGTGTCCTCGTACAGAATGATCCCAGCCTGACTATCGAAGGCAGCCCGCCCGCCTTTCAGTTGGGAGTCGCCGGACGGCAAGGCATACACATCCAGCTCTCTTCGAGCCGCTTCCTGCCGGACCAGATTGAGCAATTTCCAAGGATCATCACCTGCCGCGACTGCCGCTCGATGAATACGCTCTGCTTCCCGACGAGCAGCCTCGGTCGCGTCCATGATCTAGTCCTGTAGTGCCTTGAGGGCGTCCAGTTGAGCCGGCGTGAGTTGAGACATCTCAATCGCCTCTGTAAAAGAAATCTGTTCGGTAACCGTCGGCTTCACGGTTGATCGGAAACTGTGGCCGGAAACCATCGCTGGCGGACTCTGCAGATAGTCCATAACCGCTTCCGCAGTCGCGCCCAATTCGGTTGCGAGTCTTTGAACAAAGCGTCTCGGTATCGTTGCTGCGACAATCGCCCGATCACGTAGGCGTATTAGCAGCAGATTGGTGATATCGAGTTTTTTTGCGAGCGACCTGAAAGCAGTTGGATTGAGCGTGGCAAACGGGTTTGTGACCAACACGTCGTCAGGCTGGCCAACGACGGTTTGAAACCGCTGCCAAGCCCGATTGGTCACATCTTCAGAGGTAACTACGGCATCGTCATTGCGCGTTGCATCCACCATCAATTCAATCGAGCAGGCGACGAGTGCCTTCGCATGCTCTGGATACTCTATTAGGTATTGCTCCAACGTCTTGCGGTCATGCTTCGGCTCGACGGAAAAGGCAAGAAGAACCTCTTCCTCACTGAGTTTTGAGTGCTGTTCGGCAGTCATTGTGCATTCTCCTCTTGAAGAATGGCCTTGAGCGCCTTGCAGGCACGATCGCGGCGGTTGCGAACCGTCCTTTCGTCGCACTGCAGAATGCGTGCAATGGTCATAATGTTTTTATCCTTGGAATCAATCTGAAAACCTTGCAGTAGTAGCCCGATGACCTGCTTTTGATCATCTGGCAGACAGTCAATCGCGGCAGTTAGCTCCAACCGGAAAGCCGGATCGTCAAGTTTTTCGGGATCGCCGCCCAGAAAGTCCGAGGCGGCGGCCTCCACCTCGGCTGAAATCTCCAGGCCATCGTCTTCATCCGAGCCTAAAGGCACCGTGTCTACTACGGTCGGGCCAATCTGGCGCAGAGCGGAGGTGCGAAAAGCCGCAAACGCTTTGTCGAAGCGGATTTCATAGAAGTCCAGCAGACCAGTTCGCCCCTTGCAGTCTTTGGCGATTCGTTCCGCGAATCGATCCATGATCTCTTCCCGGATGCCTCGGGCACCGGCCATGCGTGAATCAGAGATAGCTGAGCACAGCGACTGCTCGATCCGTTTCATAAGAATGCGGAATATCTTTTCAAAATCTCCCTGCATTCCGTCTGCCCAGGCTCTTCGCAGAAAGTAAACCAGTGCCTCCGACGGCACATACCCAATGCTCTTCCTAGACAGCGTCGCGAATTGTCGGAGCCGCTCTGCGACCTCAACCGTCTCCAGCTTCTTGAGCCACGCTTCAATCTCGGGAGGGCGCTCATACGTGGTACCGTCCTTCTTTTTCCGTTTAAGTGGTTTCGGCATTCGTTGCCTCCGTTATAGGTAGCTCAATCGATAGTGAGGGTTCAACATCGCGCCCACCGCTCTACCGGATGCGGATCGGCAGCGACACTTGCGGCTGGATTGGCACCAGCGTTTTCGCATAAGCGCGCAGAATCTCGTTGTAGAGATCCACATGCTTGGGGGCTTCGACGGTGATGATCAGCGCGTAGCGGATCTTCTCGGCGCCGGTGGCTCGACCGCCTGCTTCGCGCGCGTTGTAATGGATGTCAAACACCGGATTCTTGAGACTGCTGCCGCGCATGTTCTTCGCACTGTGCAAGACCGTTTCCCATTTGCCCATGTCGGAGCGCCGCTCTTCCTCGGTCGCGTACTTTTTCATGTCGAAGAAGCTCTTGGTGTCGGCGTTGGCTTTGCCGTCCTTGATCTTCTCGTCGCTGGGACGGAATACAACTTCCAGGCCGGCACGCGTGTACGCCGCTGCGTCCTGCGGATCGGTCGGCGAGGCGTAACAGAAAGTCGCCTTGAGACGGATGCTGCCATTCAGGCCGCCCGCTGGTAGTGGCAATGAGGCGCGCAGGTATTTGCCAGGCTTCAATTCGCCTTGGTAGACAATGCGCGCCACGCCCTCCGGACAGGTGATGATGCTCATCAGATCCTCGGGCACCTTGCCCCAGCCCACTTCGAGCTTGTCGTGCTTCGCGCTGTCTGCGGCGTGAACCAGCAGTGCCTTGATCGCCAGCGGCGACAGTTCCGCACCCAGGATGGACCGAATACCGACAGCACTGCGCAGCAGATATGGGGAAGCGAAACTGGTGCCCAATTGAGGCGAAAGCGCAGCTTTCTTGCCGGGCGACAACACGTGGAAATAGTTGCCGGCGTTGCCGCCGAACGCCATCAGGTCCGGCTTGACAACGCCGGGGCTGCGGCCGGGACCGACCGCGCTGTACGGCGCGCGTGCCCAGCTCGCCTCGGTGTCGTTGGCTGCGCCTACTGCCAGCGCGTTGACACAGTCCGAAGGCACCTGCACGCGAGCATTGCCGGAGGCGCGGTCCATCTGACCGTTGTTGCCGATGGCCACGGTCATCAGGGTGTCGCCGTCGCTCAGCAGATCGTCAATGACCGACGTCCAGGCGTGTACATCGGTATCCTCGATCGGCAAGTCCGGGCCGAGACTGAGGTTGATGAACTGGTATTGGCGCGAGAGCAATACCTGCTCAACGAAACCCAGGGTTCGGTATAGCTCCAAAGGGTCTTCGGTGTCAGCATCCTTGTCGAGTACACGCAAGTGATCGACATAAGCGAAGGGACGGGAGGCAGTGGCGTTCGGCTGGATGGGGCCGAACAGGAATGCGGAGCTGACGGCAAGGCCATGTTCCAAGCCTGCTGGATCGTCCTGTGCATCTTCGTCGAGAACGCGATACGAGCGCAGCCACGGGCCGATCGCATGCTGTTTGGGCAAGCCGCCATCAAGGATGGCAACCTTGGGCTCCGACGACAGCGGCTGCTCGGTTGGCAGGTTGCAGCCCACAGACACTTCGCCGGTGCGTTGTACGGGCCGCATGCCACGCAGCTTGGGCACCGGCCGGATGACGCGCACGAACACGAATTCGGCAAGCCGTTCGATGTGGTCATGCTTGCCTTCGACTGGCACGAACCACAGGTTGCCCGCTGTGAAGCCAAGGTCGCTATGAACCTTGACGCTGACCTCCTTGGCGAATTTCACGAAGGATTGCTGGACGAACAGGCGGCTTTCATCAGGCAGCAAATGGATACCCACCTCGAAGAAGCGATCTTTGGTACTGCCGTAGTCGGCGATGCGTTCATGGGGTGTGAATGCGGAGAACTGCTCGATGTGCGCTAGATCCAGCGCTTCATCGGATTCGGGCTCGATCTGCTGGGCCCATTCATTGAGGTGGCGAAACGCTTGGCGCTTACCGGCGACGAACAATTCGGTCGTTGTGCATTCCTGCGGCGCACCCTTCTTGGTCCAGCCGCCGGGCGTCACCTTCACAGTACGACTACCGACCGACTCCAGACCGACAGTACGCAGCATCGCCACCGGGAAGAACGACCGGGCGATGTAGCTGGGATTCATCGTCAGCCGAGCAACGCCAAAGTCGCCGGGGCAGGCATGCGCAGGTAACGCATCGAGCGCGGTGGCGGTCGCCGAGAACTGAGGCGTCAATCGCTGCGCGGCTTGCGCGAGGGTGTACACCTCGGACTTGCCCGGCATGCGTTTCGGCCCCTTGATATCGTGGGTCAGCAATTCACCGCGCCCGATCAGGAAATTGGTTTGACTCATGCGTCAGCCTTTCTTTTTGAGGGTTTCTTGACGGCGGGCGGTTGTTCGCTGGTGTACTTTCGGATGGTGTCGCGACTCACCCCTGTGATGTCGGAGATCGTGTGCTGCGAAAGACGAGTCTGCTTGGTCAGCAGCACCGCCAGATCAATGCGCCCTTGACGCTCCAGGACGAGCGCGCGCGATTTCACGAATTCTTCGATCAGATCGGCGTCCGAGGCGGTGCCCAACGCGACGGCACGCCGGAATCGCTGAAGATCGCGCTCAATGTCGCTGAAAGACTCACCATTGAAGACGAAGGTCAGAATGTCGATCCAGCGCCCGAATAGCGCATAGTCCTGGCCCAGAAAGCGCTTGATCGCCTGTTTGACGGCTGGCATTTCTGGTGCCTTGAAATTGATCACCAAATCGAAGCGGCGCCACAACGCGGGATCGATCAGTTCTGCATGATTCGTGGCAGCCAACAGCAAACTGGTGGCAGGCCACTCATCGACTTCCTGCAGGATGACGGTAACCAGCCGCTTCAACTCGCCGATGTCGGCGTCGTCACTGCGGCGCTTGGCGATGGCGTCGATTTCATCCAGCAGTAATACACAAGGGCCACGTTTTGAGAAATCAAGTGCGGTCCGCAGGTTGCTGCCACTGCGTCCGAGCAGGCTGCTCATCACGGCGGTCAGATCCAATACATACAGCGGCACACCCAATTGCGAGGCCAACCAACGCGCCGTGAGCGTTTTGCCGACACCTGGCGGTCCCACAAAAATGGCTGACCGCGTTGGGCTCAGGCCCATTGATGCCAGACGATCCGTTTGACGGCGCTCCTGGATCAATTGACTCAAGGTTTCTTCGAGGTCGAGCGAGAGAAGGGGTTGCTCGCGACCGGGTTCGTCCTTGAAAACTTTCAGCAGTGACAGCCTCGATTCGTCATCAACCGGCAAGGTCTGCGTCGGCAATGTGGGTTGCGCAACCTTGCGCATGGGGGCGTTTGAACGAGGCGCCTTCGCACGTAGATACAAATCCATCTGTTCAGCCAGTTCTGGATCGGTATTGCGATACTTGCGCACGAGCCTGGCCACAAACAGTCGCACATCCTCTGTTTGCTCGGCGAGTGCCAGTCTGATCAACTGGGCTAAATCAGATTGAACTTCGTTCATTTCGTCCAACATTTTTGCAACTCATTGATTTTCATAATAATTTTGTTTTGTTAAACTGGAATAGACATATTTTCTCACGTTTTTGCAAAGATGTGAAGAACGACGTGTGCTATGTCAAGAGGGGTGCAACGGTTGCGGTCAATGCTGCATTGCAAACAAAGAGCTATGGGCATCCCGGCGTGCCGCCGTCGGGCTCGCGGGCTACGCCCCATGCCTCGTGCCGAGTCATGGCCATGCGGCTTTGATCCCTGACGCCTCCGACCATCACTGCGTTCCTGGCCTGCGCGCTGCGCTTGCCCACAGGCAATGGAGTGTGGTGGGGTGGACTTGCTGTTCCCTTCAACGTACCACGCTGTTCTCGCTGTCAAGGTCTGCGCGCACGGTGTGCGCTTGCGTCCTAGCGGTCGTCTGCGAACCCTGACAACTGCGCTGCAGCGTGCTGGGGCCGGTCTCGGGCAATTCCGCCCGCTACAGACCGGAGCAGACCATGTCGCAGCTTTCTCTTTCCCTCGATTCTTCCCTTCTCGTTCGCGATGTCACGGGCGACTACCGTCCTGCTAATGCCGACGAGGTGTTGCAAGCCGCACAGCGACTGCTGGGTGCGCAACTGCGTGGACGTGAGGTGCTGACTTCGCCGCAAGCGGTGCGCGACTTCCTGCGCGTCAAACTGGGTGGCTTGGAGCACGAGGTGTTCGCGGTGCTGATGCTTGATGCGCAGAACCGCCTGATCGAATACGTCGAGCTGTTCAGGGGCACTGTGACTCAAGCATCGGTGTATCCGCGCGAGGTGGTCAAGGAATCGCTGGCGTTCAACGCTGCAGCGGTGATTTTTTGTCATAACCATCCCTCGGGTGTTGCCGAGCCATCGCGGGCCGACGAGATGTTGACCCAGACGCTGAAAACCGCGCTGTCGCTGGTGGACGTGCGGGTGTTGGATCACCTGATCGTGGCGGGTAACGACGTGATGAGTTTTGCCGAGCGCGGGCTGCTATAGCCCGAGGGGGCATCGCCCCCTTTTTGCTTCGTCCGAAATACCGCTGCGCGCTGTGCTTGCCCTCCAGGGGATCGGCTGGTCAGCCCATCCCCGCCGCGCCTTGCTTGGCGCCCCTGCAATGCCGCCGAACAGGTTGCACCTGATCGGCCAACAGCCATCCAGCTAGGCGTGCCGCCGGCACGCAGGGACGCTCGCCGCGCGGCGTTGGTTTCAACGCATCCCCTGGCCCATCGGCCGCTCTTCGTCTTTCCACAAGTTCATCGCTTTTTCCCGCGACCGTAGCCCGCGGTGCCTGGCAGTCAAGGCGCGCAGGGCCGAGTCCTCGCTGCGCTGCGGGCCGCACCAACCCTGCGCTTGCTTCCTTGACAACCAGTCCCTCGCTGGCCCGGTTTTTCGCGGGCGATGAACTCAGGAAAGACGGCGGCAAACAGGGACCGGCCCAGGTCTCTGCGCCGAACCAACCGAAGCCACAACGGGCTCCGAATCTTGGAATCCGGTCAGCTTTGAAACCACAGCAGCAATTTTTT
>JAGWTC010000017.1 GCA_028869135.1 Rhodocyclaceae bacterium | reverse complement strand
CCCCATTCGCGGGCGGTCAGGTCCAGCGTCTGTTCGCCGACCCAGGCACGCTTGCCGACGATATCGACGCATAGCTTGCCGAGTTGCACGCGCGTGTCCTCGCCAGCCTCGACGCGGCGCAGCAGGGCGCGCACACGCGCTTCGAGCTCGGCCAATGCAAAGGGCTTGATCATGTAGTCGTCGGCGCCGAGGTCGAGGCCGCGCACGCGCTCCTCCACGCCGTCTAGGGCGGTGAGGATGAGCACGCCGCCCTGCCGCGAGCGTTCGATCTTCGACAGCACGTCGAAGCCGCTGATATCCGGCAGGCCCAGATCGAGCACGATCACGGAGAAAGAACGGGCCTTGCACACCGCCAGCGCATCGGCGCCCGTTGCCACATGTTCGACCTCGTAGCCCGAAGTCCGCAGGGCGCCGGCCAATCCTTCAGCCAGAGGCAGGTCATCTTCGACGATCAGTATTTTCATTCTGACTAGGCTACCCAATAAAGCTTGCGTAGAGCTGATAAAGGTTTGCGGCTTCGATTAGCCCGAGCGGACCATCGCAGAATTTCCGAAATCCATTGTGCCACAAGCTTTTTGTACGGGTCAATCGGGAATATTGATTATCTTTCGCGCGGAAAATTTGCAGAATGGCAGGGCACTCGGAGGATGGGTACATACGTACTAGTGTGGTGAAACTTGGGGCAGTCCTGGTATCTAATTCCCAAACGCAGAGCACCCCACCATGAGCGTCCTGTCGAATATTTCGGTTACCGAGCCAGGCCCGTTGCTGAACCTGGTGCAGGAATCGACCACGATCAAGCAGCATTTCGAGCTCTTCAACTGGCTGCAGAGCCAGGTGCAACGCTTTTGCAGCGCATCTACCGTAAGCTGAACCTCTGCAACCGCGTGCAGGCCGTCGCCAAACCGTAATTGCCCATTGAAAGAAAGCGCCCAATGCCGACGCGAAAGCTCCTCACCGTCAGCCGCAATACCGCAGCCGACCTCTACCTCGGCCGCGACAATCTCATCCGCCTGGGCGAAGCGCTGCTCGAACCCGTCATCCTGTCGTCGACGATCTGGGGACTCAGCATCTGCTACGAAGGCGAGATCGCGCATCACTACTTCATCCTCTCGGTGCTGGTATTCGCCCTGCTGTTTCCGGGCAAGGCGCGCATGAAGGACGATTTCTGGCGCAGTTGCACCGACATCCTGCTCTCCTGTGTCGCAATCATGGCGCTGATCCTGCTTCTCGGTTATGCGACGCGCTCGCTGGACAGATTCCCGCCGGAAGCGATCGTCGCCTGGCTGTGGCTGGGGCCCTCCGCCATGCTGCTGGGCAACCTCGTGTTTCGCTGGCTGCTGCCGGTGCTGCTCCGTCTCCAGGGCGGGCCGCGCCGCGCGATCATCGTCGGGCTCAACGAGCAGGGAGCAGCGCTTTCGCAGCGCATCGCGCAAAGCCCCTACGACAATATCGAGTTGCTGGGTTTCTTCGACGACCGCGTCGAGGAGCGCACCGCCGCGCCGCAGACACGCATCGAGGGGCGGCTCGTGGACGTCGCCGCCTATGTGAAGCGCGAGCACATTCAACTGATCTACATCTGCCTGCCCATGGCTTCGCAGCCGCGCATCCTCCACGTACTGGACGAGTTGCGCGACACCACGGCCTCCATCTACTTCGTGCCCGACCTCTTCGTCACCGACATCATTCAGGGGCGCATGGCCCACGTCAGCAACATGCCGGTCGTATCGGTCTGCGAGACGCCCTTCACCGGCATCAACGGTCTGGTCAAGCGTTGCAGCGACATCGCCATTTCGCTCGGCATCCTGACGCTGATCTCGCCGCTGCTGCTGGCGATTGCGGCCGCCGTGAAACTCACCTCGCCCGGCCCTGCCATCTTCAAGCAGCGCCGCTACGGCCTCGATGGCGAGGATATCCTCGTGTACAAGTTCCGCTCGATGACGGTTTGCGAAGACGGCAACGTCGTGAAGCAGGCGCAGAAGAACGACAGCCGCCTGACTCCGATCGGCGGTTTCCTGCGCAAGACCTCGCTGGACGAACTGCCGCAGTTCATCAACGTGCTGCAGGGACGCATGAGCATCGTCGGCCCGCGCCCGCACGCCATCGCGCATAACGAGATGTACCGCAAGCTGATCAAGGGCTATATGGTCCGCCACAAGGCCAAGCCCGGCATCACCGGCTGGGCCCAGGTCAACGGCCTGCGCGGTGAAACCGAAACCGTGGACAAGATGGCGGCGCGCATCGACTACGACCTCGACTACCTGCGCAACTGGTCGCTGGGGCTGGATCTGAAGATCATCCTGATGACGGTCGGCGTGGTGTTCCGGGACCAGTATGCCTACTAGCCCGCACTGCCGCTGTGGGGAGCTGTTGCTGCTGCTGACCGCGCCGGTCTGGTCGGCCGAGCAGAACCCCTTCAGGCTGACGCTGAAGGACGCCGGCGACTATCGGGTGCACAGCCCCGCCGAAATGCGGTACGAAACCCCCGTCCCCGCTACGCTGGCAACCCGCCCCTATGCGCGGGAAATCGAAACGGCGGCGCGGGCCAGCCGGCTCGATCCGGTCCTGGTGCACGCATTGATTCAGGTGGAATCCGGCCATCGGCGGGACGCCCTGTCCAACCGCGGCGCCATCGGCCTCATGCAGGTGCTGCCCGAGACTGCGGCGCGTTTCGGCGTCGTCCGGCCCGAACAGGTGCGCGGCAACCTGAAGGCCGGCACCCGATACCTGCGTGCCCTGCTGGACCGTTACGATCAGCGCCTCGATCTGGCGCTGGCCGCCTACAACGCCGGCGAAGCCGCCATCGATCGTTACAACGGCATTCCGCCCTACGCCGAAACGCGCCGCTATGTGCCTGCGGTGCTCAGCATCTACGCTGAGTGGCGCGGCGGCGGCGCCCAGCCTGCGCTGCACTACGCCGGAGGCTCGGCCCTGCCGCCCTCGGACTTCACCCGGGCCAGCATGGCACGCTGATTTCGCAGCGTGACGAATCCGTCGCCGCAAGGAAACGGGGGAGCCGGTTCAAGACCGGCTCCCCCGTCGGTGCGCCCGCTGCCGCAGCTCAGAAGCCCCGTGAGCGGCGCCTGATTACCGTGCCGACCAGCCCCAGGCCGGCGAGCAACATGACATAGCTTTCGGGCTCGGGCACGGCGGCAGTGATGTTGACCAGGCCGTTGTGGCGCGGCGCCTCGATGAAGCTGGAGGACCGCCAGCCTTCGCCGGCGACCTTGAAGTAATAGTCCCCCGGCGCAAGATTGGTATAGAAATACCTCTGCGCGGCCGCATCGAAACTGGACCACATGATCTGAGCGTTGGTTGCCGCGCTGTACAGGCCCCGCGTCAGTCCGTTGAAACCGCTCAGCGCCGAATGGAGGCCGTCGTCCATGGTAAAAGTAATGGTGCGGGTGACGTCGGCAGCGCCCCGAGTCAGAAGCGAGAAGGAGTAGGCGTCCTCGAAGGTGCCGACGCGGGAGGCGGAGGCGTACTCGGAAAAGGTCGTACCCGGCGCAATCGTGCCGATATCCCTGGTCGCAGCATTGGCCATACCCGCGGTCGCCACGGCGACTGCGAACCCGACGGCCCGGAGTGGAATACTGAGTTGCTTCATTGCTTGCTCCTTGAGATTGGCATTGCTGGATTTTCCGGGCGCCGCCTCAGGCAGCGCCCGGAAGGCAATGCTCCATGAAGATTAGAGCCCTGCGAAACATTTATAAATAGCTCACCCGGACTAAGCGAAGGCGCAGGAATATCAAGCTGCGGCAAGGGTTTCAAAGAAAGTGCAAACCTTGCTCCGAGCTTGAAGGAATTACACTGCCTTTGGCCTATCCCCGCGCATCGCCCCAGCGCAAATCGGTGCGATCGTCACCCATATAGGTCGTCTCGCCGCCGCGATTGACGCAGTAGCGCGGCGATACGATCATCTCCTCGAACACCATGCTTTCGCCGATGCGGGTGTACTCGAACAGGACGCTGCGGATCACCTTGGAGCCAGCGCGCAGATGGCTGCCGTGCCCGATCCAGGCCGGCCCGATGACCGAACAGCCCGCATCGATGCGCACGCTGGAGCCAATGTGCACCGGGCCGACGATCTTGGCGCTGCCCCAGTTGATCGAGGTATTGGGGCCGACCCAGATGCCGGGTCTGATCTCCTTGCCCGGCATGTCCATTTCGGCGACCTCGCCCTTCAGCACGCGTTGCAGCACCGACCAGTAGTCGGTCACGCGGCCGATGTCGATCCAGTTGAAGAAGCGGTTCTGGACGTAGAAAGGCAGGCCTTTCTCGGCCATCAGCGGAAACAGCTCGCCGCCGATATCGAAATTCCTGCCGGACGGAATCAGCTCCAGCACCTCGGGCTCGAACAGGTAGATGCCGGTGCTGGCGAGCGTGGACTTCGCCTCCGCCGGCTGCGGCTTTTCCTGGAAGGATTCGATCCTGCCGTCCTGATCGGCGACCACGATGCCGTAGTTCTGCACCTGATCCCTTGGCACTTCGAGGCCGATCACGCTGGCCAGCGCGGCCTTCTGCTTGTGCTCGAAAATCGCGGCGCCGAGATCGAGGTCGACGATGGCATCGCCGCACAGCACCAGCGTCGTTTCGTCGAAGAAACCGCTGAAATCCTGAATGGCCTTGAGGCCGCCGGCTGAGCCCCGGGGCCTGGGCACGATGTCGCCGTGGTCGTTCACGCCTTCGAAGGCATAGCCGATATTGGCGCCCCAGCGCCGGCCGTCGCCGAAATATTCCTCGATCTTCCTGTGGTGATAGGCGACGTTCACCATGATGTCAGTGACGCCGTAGCGCACCATGTGCTCGATCAGATATTCCATGACCGGCTTGCCGAGGATGGGAACCATGGGTTTCGGCCAGTCCTTTGTCAGTGGTCGCACACGGGTACCCTGCCCCGCCGCCAGTATCATTCCCTTTGCCATTCATCAGCCTTTCGAGTGTCTGGATCGGGGCTGCGGAATGGCCCCGTAATCGCACTGCGCGGCCAGTGTAGGATCTGTAACGATGCCGGGAAATAGTCTGAATGCCTCACCCGGAGGCGATCTCCGGGCAAGGCCGGCGGTGCCTTCGTCAATCGAGCAAGGCGCGCCGCAAGGGTTCACGCCAGGCCTTGGCAACCGGATCGTACATGCCGAAGCTGGAGGCGAATTCCCAGAAGGTCCAGGGTATGCCGCGCTTCTCGGCCTCGTCGCGCACAAAGCGGGTGTAGGTTTCGCGAGAGCTCATGTCGGCCTTGTTGTCCGAGCCGAATTCGCCGATGTACACCGGATAGCCGCTGCCGACGCTCCATTGCCTGGCCTTGTCGAGCGCATCGGTGATCGCCTTTTTCTGCGTCGCGTCGCAACACGTCACGCCGGCCGGAAACTGTGGCATCCAGCTCAAACCCTGATGCGTAAACGCCATCGGATCGTAGGTGTGGAAGGTCATGATCAGATTGCGGTCCTGCTGGGGCATGGCGAGCAGGGCAATGTCGCGCACCGCGCTCCAGTAGGTGCTCGCCACGATGACGGTGCGCGTTGGATTGCTCTGCCGCACCGCCGCCAGCACCTGCGGCATCAGCAGATTCCAGGCGGTCGAATTCATGCGCCCGTGCGGCTCGTTGAGCAACTCGAAGAGCAGCTTGGGTGAACGGTTCTTGTAGCGCTCCGCGATCTGCTTCCACATATTGATCAGGCGGATATCCACGACGTCTGCGGCCACCGGAAGTTCGCTGCCCTGAAGCGGATCGCCGAACAACTGACTGTAATGGTGGACATCGATGATGACGTACAGCCCCTTCGCCAGCGCGGCATCCACCGCCTGATCGACGCGCGCGGCAAAGACCGGGTCGAGCGTAGCGTCTGCGGTCGGCGCGGCGTGATTGCTCCAGCGGATCGGAATGCGGATCGTCTTGAACACGGACGCGGCCAGATCGATATAGGCGGGTTCGAGGCGAACGCCCCAGTCGCCCTCGCGCGGCGCTTCGAGCATATTGCCCATATTCACTCCGCGGCCGAGGCTCTGCGCGACTGAACAGGTTTGGGCCGATACCGACCGGCACTGCGTTGCCGCATCGAAATTGCCGGTGGCATGCACGGCCGTCGAGCCCAGCAGCACGCCGGACAAAAAGAAGAACAGAGATTTCGTTTTCATCGCTCAAGCCCTTTCCTGCTGCGAGACCGCAGGCGTATCCGCACCATATGCGTCGAGGCGGGCCACGTCATTAGGCCGTTCATCCTATTGAAAACATCCCCGAAAGATACAAACATTGCTCGCATGAAATCAGCGCCTGAAACGGGCGGCGGAACGTTGCATGCAAACACGTCGGGCCGCAACGCACCGCATCGGCAGCGCCGGGAAAACCGCTGTCTGGAACTCGCTGCAGACGCCCCGGCGAGAATGGATGCGAACTCGGCAGAGGCTCAGCAAAAAGCGCTCCCGGCGCGGCCGGCGCTTTCCGGCCGCCTTCCAGATGGCTGCCCACCCTAGTGCGGCATGTTGCGCCGACGCCGCTTGTCCGCATAACCCGCAGCAGCCGCTCGCTCAACCCGCAAGCGGCACACTGGAAAAACCACGATGCTCGAAGTCGGATCGACACTTGCCCTGATGCTCGCCGCCATTGTCGGCGCCTTTGCCTGCGTGGTGACGGTCGTCGGCGCCGTTCAACTGACGGCGCATCGCAAGCACGGCTATTTCCACCTTGTCATCCCGGCCATCCTGATCACGACGGCGGTGGCGATGGCGCTGTCCGGCCGCTCCATGGATTTCAACGGCGCCGAGGCGGTGGACGGCGCGCTCAAAAGCCCCGCCACGGCCTGGGTGCAGCGGCTCTGCACCCTCGTCATTCTGACCGTCTCCGCCGAGCGCATCATCAGCCACTTCAGCCAGCAGCGGCCTTTACTCGGTGCGGCGCCGATGCTGACGCTGGGGTTCATCGCCTTCTGGATGGGCAGTATCGCGTCGCCCATGTTCTTCTCCTCCCATCCCGCGATCGTGCGCGAGAGCTTCTACACGCTGCCGATCGGTCTGGCGGCCTTGCTGCTCAGCGCAGAAGAAGGCGAAGCGACGCTGCTGTCGGCCCGCGACAGCATTTTCATCTTCCAACTGGTCAGCTACCTGGTGCTACCCGTGCTGCCGCAGGTGGTGCTGGACACCAATTACACGCAGGGCCTGATTCCGGGCCTGCCCCGCTTCGCCGGCCTGGCGCCGCATGCCGTCATACTCGCCATGCTGGCGCAGGCCAGCCTGCTGTGCCTGTGGGCCCGCCCCTACGCCAACCGGCACCTGAACGCCGCCGCCTGGCTCCTCGGCCTCCTGACCCTGATCCTGGCGCAATCGAAGACCGCCTGGTTCTCGTTCGCCGTCTGCGCGCTGGTCATGTATCTGTACCGCCACGGTGCAGCACTCAAGCTCAAGCTGGCCGACCCGCAACGACCGCAGCTCGGGATCGCGATCGGCGTCCTCATTCTGCTCGGGCTCGCCGCGGTGCTGGCCGAAGCACTATTCGGTAATGCGGACGGGCGCCTCGCGCACTTCCTGCGCAGCGACTCGGGCACACAACTGACTTCGCTGACCGGCCGCGACGTCATCTGGGCGGTGGCCTACAGCGAATGGATGCGCAATCCGCTGTTCGGCTACGGCCCTTCGTTTCTCGACAGCGCCTACCGCCACAGCATCGGTCTCTTGAGCGCCACGCACGGCCACAACCAGTACATGGATCTGCTGCCGCGCGCCGGACTGGTCGGTGCCGTGCCCTTGACGCTTTACCTCGTCGCCATGCTGGGCCTGGCGGTGCGCCATGCCGTCGCCAGCCGCGGCCTGACGCTGGCTCTCTTCATCGTCCTTGCGCTGCGCGCCGTCAGCGAAGTGCCCCTGACGCTGAGCGGCTACGGCGCCGAGTTCATCGGCCATCTGCTGATATTGATCCTGCTGCCCGTCTACAGCGCAATGTCGCGGCCGCAAGAGGACAAGACGCCGTTTGCCCGAAACCCGCTTTCACGCCCCTCGCCCCAGTCATGAAGTTTTCCATCGTCATTCCCCTCTACAACAAGGCGGCCTATATCCGCCAGACGCTGGAATCGGCACTCGTCCAGCGCGATGCCGAATTCGAGGTCATCGTCGTCGACGACGGCTCGGCCGACGGCAGCAGCGAGATCGTGGCGGCCCACATCGACAACACCGGCGACCCGCGCCTGCGCCTGGTCAGTCAGGGAAATGCCGGCGTCGCCGTGGCGCGCAACCGCGGCATCGAGCTGGCGCGCGGCGACTGGGTGTGCTTTCTAGATGCCGACGACTGGCTGCACCCTGAATACCTGCGGCAGATGTCCCGGCTTATCGACGAGCATCCGCATGCCGAAGCGGTGGCGGCCAGCTTCCGGGCGGTAGACAGCAGCTTCCGCATGCACGCATGGCCGCTGCCGCCGGCGCACTACAGCATCATCACCGACCTGCCACGGCAATGGATGGACGGCATTCCCTTCTTTACCGGATCGATCGCCGTGCGCCGGGAATTGCTCGCCCGGCTGGCACCCTGCTTCCCGCCGGGCGAAACCAAGGGCGAAGACCTCGACCTGTGGTTCCGCATCGCCGAAGAGACCGACATTCCGCTGCTGGCGCAGCCGCTGACCGCCTATCGCCTGAGCGTGGCCGGCAGTCTCAGCAGCGCGCACGATGGCACGCCGCCGCCCTACCTCGGCCGCATGCGCGCGCGCGCTTTGCTGCGTCCGCCCGGCGACCCCAGGCGCGCCTCGATGCTGCGCTTCGTGGCCCAGCAGTACATCACGCTGGCCCGGCTGGAAGCCGCAGGCGGCCGCCGCGGCCGCGCCATCGAGCTGCTCATGCAGATCTGCGCCGCCGGCCTGGGCATCAAACGCTGGTGGTCCACGCTGCTCATGACCGCCGCCTTGCCCGGCCCCCTGATCTATCGCTGGCAGAGCTGGCGCGAACAAAGAAAGGCTGTGTGATGGCAGGCAGATCGCATTTTCTGGAGGATCTCAAGGCGGCCCGCGAAGGTCCGTTGTCGCTGGGATTCTGGGCCTTGCAGGTCTATCGTTTCGGGCATCTGCGCTACCGCTACCGCAGCAAGCTGGTGCGCATTCCGCTCGGCGTCATTCACCTGATCCTCGCCAAGCTGGCCGAAATCGTCTGCGGCGTCGAGATCGGCGTCGCGGCAAAGATCGGGCGCCGTCTCGTCATCGAACACTCGGGCTGCATCGTCATACACGGCGGCACGGTCATGGGCGACGACTGCATCGTGCGCCAGGGCGTCACCATCGGCAATCGCCGCATCGACGACCCGCACGGCGCACCGGAGCTCGGCGACCGCGTCAATATCGGCGCCGGCGCCAAGCTGCTCGGCCGCATCCGCATCGGCAACGACGTGGACATCGGCGCCAACGCCGTGGTGCTCGATGACGTGCCCGATGGCGCGCTGGCGGTCGGCGTTCCGGCACGCATCGTTCTGCGTCACGCACCGCCGGACAATGTGACGCCTCTGCCGACAACGCTGGCCTCGCTGAGGAGCGCGCCGTGAACGACAAACCCTGCCGCGTCTCCATCGTCATCAAGGCACTCAACGAGGAGCGACGCATTGCGCGCGCCATCGAAACCGCGCTGGCGGCCGTACGTCAGGTCGGCGGCGAAGTCATCCTGGCCGACTCGTGCTCCACCGACGCCACCATCGCCATCGCCAGCCGCTATCCGATCAAGATCGTCCGCCTGAAGAATCCGGGCGAGCGTTGCTGCGGCGTCGGGCCGCAGCTCGGCTACCAGTACGCCGAAGGGGAGTTCGTCTACATCCTCGACGGCGACATGGAAATGCTGGAGGGCTTCCTCGACCGGGCAGTGCTCTTCATGGATCGCCATCCCGACGTCGCCGGCGTCGGCGGTCGCGTGATTGAGCAGAATACGCAGAGTCTCGAATACATCGCCCGCACCGAGCGCGGCAGCGAGCACATGGCGCCGGGCGAGGTCGATCGCCTCGACATGGGCGGCCTCTATCGCCGCGCCGCCGTCGAACAGAGCGGCTATTTCTCCAACCGCAATCTGCACAGCTACGAAGAGTTCGACCTCGCCATCCGTCTGCGCGTGCGCGGCTGGAAGCTGTGGCGCCTGCCGTTGCCGGCCGTCAACCACTACGGTCACGATACGCCGCACTACCGGCTCCTGATGCGGCGCTGGCAGAGCCGCTATATCTGCGGTCTGGGCGAGCTGCTGCGCGCCGCCATCGGCCAGCCGCATCTGCCGCTGGCGCTGGCCGGCCTGCGCGAGCTGCGCATCTATCTGGCCATCCTGGCATGGCTCGCACTGCTGGTGCTGCTGCTGGCTTCGCCCGTCGTCATGGAGAACAAGCTGATCATCGCTGTGCCCCTCGCCCTGGCGCCTTTCGCCTTCATGCTGGTACGCAAGCGCTCTCTCAGCAAGGCGGTGTATTCGGTGGCGTCCTGGCTGCTCAACGGCTTCGGGCTGCTGCGCGGCCTGCTGCGGCCGCAGCGGCCGCCGCGCACGCCCATCGCCGCTTCCTGCGTTGCCTATCCGGAGCAATGACATGTATCTGAATTACCTGCGCCGCAAGGCGACGTTTCGACTGAAGCAGAAGCTCAACCAGGTCCATCGCTTCAGCGACATTCCCGGCAGCGCCAACACGCTGCTGGTCACGGCCCGCCATGAACTGGCCGAGACGCAGATCTATCCCTTCTACTTCTATCGCGCCGCGCTTGAAGACGGCGGCGTGCGTCATGTCGAACTTCCGCTTTCCAGCCTGGTCGAGGAGATGTCCGATCCGCTGCTGGGCCGGCCCCGGCCGAGCTCGAATATCCGGCGCATCTTCGTCCAGCACGGCTTCATGATGTCGGACGAGGCGGTGGAAAAAATCCTGGAGACGCTGGCGCTCGCCTTCCCCTTCGCGCGCATCGCTTTCATGGACTGGTTCGCGCCGCTGCATATCCGCTACGCCAACTGCACCTCGCCCTACATCGACATCTACATCAAGAAGCAGCTCTATCGCGACTACGAGGCCTTCAGCCGGCCGACCCTGGGCGATACCAATCTCAACGACTACTACGCGCGCCGCTTCAGTCTGGATGATCCGGCCATGCAGTACTCGCCGCCGCCCGGCTTCGAGGAAAAGCTCAGGCTCGGCAGCAATTTCTGCCTGTCGCCGCAGATGGTCGATTACTTTCTCGGCCCGGCGCCGGATCACGCCCGGCGCGACATCGACCTGCACGCGCGCATCGCCGTGAACGGTGTGCCCTGGTACCGCGCCATGCGCGAGGAGGCCAAGAATGCCGTCAATGGCCTGCGCGGCATTCGCATCGCTGCCGAAGGGCGCGTGCGCCGCCACAGATTCTTCGCCGAAATGCAGCGCAGCAAGCTCTGCTTCAGCCCCTTCGGCTACGGTGAAGTCTGCTGGCGCGACTACGAGGCCTTCGCCACCGGCGCCCTGCTGCTGAAGCCCGATGTCGAACATCTGGCGGTGGCGCCCGAGGCTTTCGAATCGCATCGGACCTACGTCCCCTTGCGCTGGGACCTGGCCGATCTGGAGGACAAGGTCGATTACTACCTGCAGCACGAGGATGAGCGCCGGGATATCTGCCGCAATGCCTTCGAGCGGATCAAGGCGTCCATCGTCAGCGAGCGAACGCCCGGCGAGCTGGCGGCGCTGAGTCTGGGGCAAAGCCAGGCCTGGGCCTGACGCAGGGCAGAACCTGATGCAGACGACGGGAACACGCGCCGCGCCGCAACTGGTATCGCTGCAGGCGCTGCGCTTTCTGGCGGCGGGCATGGTCGTGTATGTCCACGCCCTGTCCACTTACGCCGACAAGGTGGCGCCCGTCGGCGCCACGCTCACGCCGGCCGCACTCGGCGAGTTCGGCGTCAAGCTGTTCTTCTGCATCAGCGGCTACATCATCTATCTCTCGTCCGGGCAATTGCGCGCCGGCGCCGCCTCCGCGCTGGACTTCATGCAGCGGCGCCTGACGCGCATCGTGCCGCTGTACTGGACCGCCACCCTGCTCTACGCGGCCAAGCTCGCCGCGCAAGGCGATCCGCCGGCCGTGCTCGACATCGTCCGCTCGCTGCTATTCCTGCCCTACGCCGATACGAACGGCTTGATGCGGCCGGTGCTCGGCGTCGGCTGGTCGCTGAATTACGAGATGATGTTCTATCTTCTGTTCGCCGGCACGCTGCTGTTACGGCCCGCCCGACGCCCGGTCGCGCTCGCCCTGGCGCTGGCGGTGCTGCTGTGCTTCCACCATGTCCTTCCGCCCGCCGCAACGGCCGGCGCCCTGCATGTGGGCCTGTATCTGCTCGGCGACCATTACCTGCTCTATTTCCTCGCCGGCCTCGCTGTCGCCTGGCTGCAGAACGACGGCCGCCTGTATCGCCGCCTGCCGCGATTCGCGCCGCGGACGACCATCCTCGCCCTGCTCGGCCTGATCGCGCTGTATTGCGCTCCGGTGCTGATCCTCTCCATGCCCCGCCTGACGCTGGAAAGCCTGATGGCCGTCGTATGCATCGCCTGTCTGCTGCTGTGCACGCTGGAACGGCAAGGCGCCGACACGCCGCCTGCGCCCGCCGTGCGTCTGCTCAAGCTCGGCGGCGACGCTTCCTACTGCACCTATCTGACGCACGGCTTCGTCATGGGCCCGGCGGCGCGCCTGATCGATCTGCTCGGGCAGGCCACCGGACCGCTGCCCTTCGCCTTCGCCATGCTCGCACTCTGCAGCGCAGCCGGCATCCTGCTCTATTGCGTCTTCGAGAAACCGCTGCTCAGGAAAGTGGCCGCCTGGCTGCGGCCGCCCGTCCCACCCCAATTGAAGCCCGACCTGCCCTATGGAAAATAACGCCCCCTACATCTATCTCGCCGGCCCCTGGGGTCCCAAGGGCGGCGGCATGTTCAAGGTGTCCGACTATCTGATCCAGAATCAGGCCAGCCCGCCGCCCGGCCATGCGGAGTTGCGTCATCTCGACACACGCGGCAACGGCAACGCGCTGTTTTCGATGGGCATGCTGACGCTGGCGCTGGCCAAAATCACGGTCGGCCGTCTGCGCGGGCAACTGATCGGCGTACACGTCAATTTGGCCGAACGGCTGAGCGTCGTACGCAAGGGCGTGCTGATAGGCTGGGCGCGGATGCTCGGCCTGCCGGTGGTGCTGCACCTGCATGCCGCGCAACTGCATCACTTTTATCGCAGCTTGCCCGGCCCCCTGCAGGCCATGACACGGCGCGTCTTCGGCATGGCCAGCCATTGCCTGGTGCTGGGCAATACCTCGCGCGACTTCGTGGTTCACGAGCTGAAGGTACCGGCCGACAAGGTCGAGATCGTGATCAACGGCGTTCCGCCGCCGACGCTGCCGCGCCGCATCCGCCATCGCGAGGACCCCAAGCGCATTCTCTTTCTCGGCAATCTGACCGAACGCAAGGGCGTATCGGATCTGCTGCGCGCCCTGGCGACACCGGGGCTCGACTATAACCTCGCGGTCAGCATCGCCGGCGGCGGCGACGTCGCGGGCTACACCGAGATGGCAGAGGCGCTCGGCATCACCCATTTCGTTCGCTTCGAAGGCTGGGTCGGTCAGGACAAGGCGGCGGAGCTGATCTCGGCCGCCGACGTGCTGATCCTGCCTTCCTATGACGAAGGCTTGCCGCTGGTCATACTCGAAGCACTGGCCAATTCGGTGGCCGTGGTCTGCACCCCGGTCGGCGAAATCGAGACGGTGCTGACCGACGGCGTCAATGCGCATTTCGTTGTGCCCGGCGACATCGACAGCATCGCCTCGGCCCTGCACAGAACGCTCAGCGACGACGGCTTCCGCCATCGGCTCGAAGCCAACGGCCACGCGATCTACGAAGCGCAGTTCTCGATTTCGCGCTTCTTCGACACCATCGCCGGCGTCCACAAATCCGTCTTCGGCATGGCCGCATCGGCGCGCCGGTCCGGCCCGGCGCTTCCCGTCTAGGCGGCGCCATGGACAGCGCAGCCGCGGCACCGCCCCAGCGCAATGCCGGCATCGACATCGCCAGGGGCCTGGGCATCCTGCTGGTCGTGTTCGGCCACAACTGGATCGTCCAGCATGACGCCGGCGAGATGTACCGGCTCATCTTTTCCTTCCACATGCCCCTGTTCTTCTTCCTGTCGGGCGTGTTTCTCTCGCCCGACAAGGATTTCGGGCAGATGCTGCGCCAGCGCGCGGACTCGCTGCTCAAGCCCTATTTCGTGATCCTGCTGGCGCTCGCCCTGCGCTATTCGATCCCGCCGCATGCCGTCACGGCCGATTACTTCATCGGCATGCTCTACGCCACCGGGCAATCCATCCTCTGGATTCCGCTGTGGTTCCTGCCCAGCCTCTTTGTGGTCCAGCTCGCGGCGCATGCGCTGCTGCAAGCGCCGCAGCTACGCGGCAACAAGAGACGACTGCTGCTGTTGATCCTCGGCCTGCTCGGCGCCGGCGTGCCGCTGATGCATGTCTTCGGCGGCTTCCATCCCATGACGCTGGAGATCCTGCCCGGCGTCGAACGGCAACTGATGGGCCTGCCCTGGAGCCTGGACCTCCTGCCGGTCAACCTCGCCTACCTGCTGGCCGGCTGCCTGTGCGCCGAATATGCGCGCCGGCCGGAACGGCTGGCCGCCTTCCCGGTCTGGCTCGCGGCCGGCATCTTCCTGCTGCTGCATGCCGCCTTCAACGATACGCTGAACATGAACGGCCGCCTTTACGATTCGCTGCTCGTCAGCAGCCTGGAAGCGTTCAGCGGCATCTGCCTGACGCTCGCCCTGGCCGGCTACCTTAGCCGCCATCGCCGCAGCGCGACAATCCTGGCCTATCTCGGCGAAGCCAGCCTGTTCATTTTCATTTTCCACGCCATCATTCAGGGCCAGATCACCGGCATCCTGCAGCACCGGCTGCCGCAATGGCCCTGGCTGTGGGCGTGGCTGGGCTTCCTTGGCGGCGTGGCGGTGCCCGTGCTGCTGCATGAAGTCTGCCGCCGCTCGCGGCTGTTGTCGCTGTTGCTGCTGCCATATCGCAGGAAGCAGCCGTTCAGCGGGCGTATCGCAGCTTCAGCCCGAGGAAGATCGATTCAAAGTAGCGGAAGCTGAGCGTCGCCGCGGCGATTGCCGCCAGCGTGGTCAGCGCAAAGACATGCACGCCTTCGAGCGGCAGGTGGGCAAGGCCGAGCAGCTTGACGACAAGGCTCTTGCTCAGCATGTGCAGCAGATACATGCCGTAGCTGATGCTGCCGACGTAGGCGAGCGGACGCAGGCTCAGGGCGCCGGCCAGTAAATGATCTTCGCGGATCACGCAGCAGGCGACCAGGCCGGCGCACAGCAGGGCATTCGCGAAATGGAAGGGCTGTTCGCTGCCAAGGCTCAGCGCCAGCAGTGCGACGATTCCGGCCAGCGCCGCGTTCGAACCGAACAGCCGATTCAGCCATTCGTAGGAGCGGCGTTCGTGCATGCCGATGGCGAAAAGGGCGCCGACCAGGATGGCCAGGGGAACCGCCGACAGGAAGCGGTTCTGCAGCGCATGGCCGACGATGCAGAGGACGATGGCCAGCCCCAGCAAGGCCGCCGCCTGCCGCCCGCTGCGGCAAAGGCAGAGCAGCAGCGGCCACAGCAGATAGAACTGCTCCTCGGCGGCCAGCGACCACGCGAAGTAGAAGATGACGCGGCCATCGAGCGGCACGAAGATATTGCTGGTGTAGGTGGCGAAATACGGCAGGTTGTTGAAGAAGCCCTGCCCCGCCGCGCTGTGCCGCTCGACCGCATAGACCAGCACGACGTAGAGCAGCACCGTCAGGTAGTAGAGCGGAAAGATGCGCAGGGAACGACGCGCATAGAAGGCCGGCAGGTCGATGCGACCGCTGCGCTCGCGTTCGCGCAGCATGAGCGTGGTGATCAGGAAGCCGCTGATGGCGAAGAACAGCGTGACGCCCTGCGTGCCTGCGTCGACCAGCGCGGAAGAGGCCCAGGACGGCGCGGTGTGATGCCAGATGACGGCGACGATGCTGAGCGCGCGCAGGCCGTCGAGCGAGCCGAAGCGCCGCTGCGTCATGAATCGGGCATGCGCGTCCGGCGTCGCCTCGGCAAGCGGAAGGTTCGCCTCCGGGCAGGCGGGGTTGATTACATGCTGCGCCATTTGTAGCGTTCCCGCCGGAAATGCAGCGCGCGCAGCAGAAAGACCGGGTTGCCGAGCACATAGCGTTCGAACAGCCGCCGCGGCTCCAGCATCAGGCGATAGGCCCATTCGACGCCGAGACTGCGCATCCATTGCGGCGCACGCGTGATGCGGTCGCCGAGAAAATCGATAATGGCGCCGCCGCAGACGATGAGACAGGGATAGTCGAGCTGTTCGCGCAGCAGGGCCGCGACCTGCTCCTGTTTGGGCATGCCCATGCCCAGCACGATGAGCGCCGGCCGGTGCAGGCGCGCCCAGGCAAGATAGCGCGGGTTCGGCTGGAATCCGTCGAGCTGCGTCACGCGACTCGATGGCGCCAAGGCGCTTCTGACCGTGGCCGCGGCCTTGCCGAGCCAGGGGTCGCGCGTACCCAGCAGGGCGATCGCCTGACCGTCGTAGCGGGCGATGATGCGCGGGATCAGGTCGGTGCCGTTGAGGTTCAGGCCCGGCTTGCGATTCAGCGCCTTGAGCAGGATGGACATGCCGGAGCCGTCGCGCACGACGAGGCTCGCGCTCCACAAGGCGGCGCCGAAATCCTCCATCGCCGCAATGCAGTTCATGGCGTGCGCATTGACGAAGGCCAGCGTCTCCGGCCGCTGCGGGGCGCGAAGGCGCGCAATGAACTTCTCCAGCTCGCGTTCGGACTGCACGCAGCGAATGTGATCCAGCGTCTTCATCCAGCGAAAGCACCAGTTCGACTTGGCGGTCAGCATTAGCTTGCGGCTCCTTTCTCGTCCTTGGGCGGTGCGCGGCCGGCAAAGCGCGGCCGCACTTCGGGGGGCAGCGCCGCAATCAGGGCCCGCGCAAATGCCTGATGCTGTTCATAGGCCCTGTCGGCATCGCGATCCAGCGACGAAATGCGCACCAGCATGCCGTCGGGAATCACACCGGCGAGGCCGTAGCGAATTTCGTGGAGCTTCTTGGCAACGCCGCCCGCGTAGGGCTGGTCGCCGATCACGGTCCAGTAGCTGACGGGCTCATAGCGGTTCGCCATCCGGGTCTGCAAGCGCGTCAGGGGAATGCGCCAGGGGGCCAGCGTCGCGCGCTGCCTGTCCATGAGCACGAAGCCTTGCGCCGGGTAGCAGATCTCCGGGCGATGAAGCTGCAGCGCGTCGCGCTGATCCTTGCCGTAGGCGATGGACAGCATGATCAGATAGCCGTCGCCGTCGCGATAGGCGCGCGTGACGGTCTCGGTGTAGAGGGCTTCGATCAGCTCGCGCTGGCCGGGATCGACGATCAGTCCGTTGCCGTTCGACACCATGCGCCAGGCGCCGATCTGCGCAGGCACGACATGCGCGAGATCGAGCGAGCTTTCCTGGTCCGCCAGCAGGAGGGTGGGCTTGAGCAAGGCGGCCAGCAGCGCGCCCGCGACCATCAGCGCCCCGAGCAGCGGTGTCCGCGCGGCGATCTTCATGCCGCCATCCTTGTCGCGGGACGCCGCAAGGCCACAAACCACTGCAGGGCATTGTCGATGCCCATGATCAGCAACAGCGCGCTGACGAACAGCACCATGCCGGCAAAGCCGTGCATGAAGCCTTGCCCCGCCTCGTCACCGAAATGGTAGGTGATGAGCGTCAGCACCAGCACGCGTATGACGTTGGCGCTGAAGGAGATCGGCACGATCCATGCGGCCAGCAGAATATTGCGCACCACCGAGGTATGCCGGACCAGATGCATGTAGAGCACCCCCAGGGCTTCGAGGGTGAACAGGGTATGCAAGCCGGCGCAGGCGTCGGCGACGAGCAACTGGTACTGCCCGATCTGCATGACGACGCCGGAACGCGAGATCGGATAGCCGGCGCCGGCCAGCACATGTTCGACCGCCATGGAAACGCCGCTCTTCATGGGCAGCGTGACCGCATCCACGAGCGGGCCGGGCAAGGGCACCATGAAGATCAGGTAAAGCAGGGGGAAGGACAGCAACCTCAGCGCGGCGACACCGCTCAGCAGCAGCAACAGGCTGGCGAACACCAGTATCTGCGAACCGACCTCGAACAGCAGGATGTCCTGCGAACGCCCGAGCACATACAGCGCGAGCCCCAGCAGCATGAGCGGCCAGCCCCGCGCCAGGGGGCGAACCGGCAGCGCCGCCAGAGGCCTGCGCTGGCGCCAGGCCAGCCACAGCGACACGCCGAGGATGATCAGCTCATGCCCCTGGCCGGCCGCGCCGGGCAGGACGTCCGCCAGATCCAGATAGGTCGGCAGATAGAGGGCGAGCGCGCCGATGAGTACCGGCGCCAGCATGAAGGCCGGATGAGCAAGTCCGGGGGCGCGTCCCGTAGCGTCCGGCATGCCCGCCTCAAACCAGGGACGGGCGCGCGCCGAAAGGTTGAGGGCGCCCATGGAGGCCCGGCTCAGCCATTGTTCATCACGGCGCCGACGATATGGGTACCGCCCTGCTGCATGAAGGCCGCCATGCGGCTGGCCGGCCCGGCACTCGTCATGTCCTTGCGCGCCACCACCAGCGCGGCGCCGCAGCGGGCGGCAATGGTCTGGGCATCGGCATTTTCGGACGCCGCCGGCGTATCGATGATGATGACGTCGAACTGCCCCCGGGCCTGATGCAACAGGGTGGCGAACGCGGGCCGCGCCAGCAGTTCCTGCGGGTTCGGCGGCTTCGGCCCGGACGGCAGCAGCGACAGCGCACGCAGGCCGTTAACGCGCTGAATGGCCTGCTCCGGACGGCAGCGATCGGACAGAATCGATGACAGGCCGAGCGAATTTGGGGTGCGGAACAATTCGTCCTGATCGGGCTTGCGCAAGTCGGCATCGATCAGCAAGGTGCGCTCGCCGAGCTGGGAAAACACCACTGCCAGATTGGCGGCGACAAAGCTGCGCCCCTCCTTGCTACCGGGGCTGACGATGGCCAGCGTCTTGCATTCGGCGATGGGGTCGTACCAGCGCAGCATCAACTGGCTGCGCAGCACGCGCAACTGCTCGACCATGCGGTTGAAGGGCTGGAAGGCCGCGACGACCGACTCGCTGATACGCTGGTCGCCGGGCAGCAGATAGGGGTAGTCATACTGGCAGGACAGGGCATGCTGGATGTCCTGATCGGTGACGAAGCCGAGCTCGATGGCGGCATCGCCGAAGCGCAGGCCGCGCTCCTTCTGCAGACGCAGCACCGCTTCGGCATCCTCCGGGCTCAGGCGCCCGCTGTCTATCAGAATGGCGCCAATCGAGCCGTTGCTCTTGATGATTTCGTACGGAATGATGTCCATCAGTTAAACCTCCTGATCCGGCCTGGCCGCGCTAGCGGGCGAAAGGCAGCAGATAGCTGCCCAGATTGCGGCCGCCGAGCCGCTTCGTTGGCGGCATGCCTGAATCCAGCTCGACCAGCACCGGCACGCCGAGGCAGTGCGCCAGGTAGTCGGCCGAGCGGATGCGGCGCTGGCCGAGCTCGACGACCAGTGCGGCGGCGATGCCGGCGAGCGTGCCGAGGAAGGCGGCAATGACGAGGTTGCGCATGATGCGCGGATTCGACGGCAGCAGCGGCTCCGTGGCCGGCGTCAGCACCGAGACATTGGTCTGCACCGACTGCGCTTCGAGGCGGGTCTGCGTCATGCGCTGGCTCACCGCGTCGAAGGCCGCCTGCGCCGACTCGACATCGCGCCGGAGGACGGCGATATCGTCGCGCTGCTTGCGCAGTTCGAGCAGCTTGGCCTTCTGCAGATCCATGGCATGCGCGATCTCGCTCTCGCGGATATGGCCCGCGCTGCCCGCCGTCTTGACCGAGGCCGCAATCGTGTCGGTTTCTTGGCGCAAGCGCGACCGCAGTTCATTGAGCTCGGCGATGGCGCTGCGATACTGCGGATGATTCTCGCCGAGATTGCTCGACAGCTCCTTCAACTTGGATTCGCGCTGTGCGATCTCCGTTTTCAGGGAGCTGATCAGCGGGCTCTGCACCACTTCAGGCAGCGTGTTCGGATTCAGTTTCTGCTTGCTGCTGAATTCGGTCGTCTGCGCCTGAACCTGGGTCAGTTGCGCCGACAGGTCGTTGAGCCTTTGCGACTCGTAGTCGAGCCGTTCGTCGGTGACCAGGATGCCGTTCTTCTGCTGATAATCGGACAGCGCGCGTTGCGCCTGCTCCAGCCGGTCGCGCTGATCCTTCAGTTGCGTGTCGAACCAGTGCGAGTACTGGCGCGCCGGCTCGACCCGCAGATCGATGGTGGTGTCGATATAGGCCTGGGCGAAAGCATTGGCAATGGCGGCGGCCATGGCCGGGTCGCTGTTGGCGTACGAGATGCTGATGACGTTGCTCTCGCGCGACGGGGCGACATCCAGCTTGCGTTCCAGCAGATCGGCCAGCCAGCTCGTCAGCGAACCGCGGCTGTCGGTCGCATCGGCCCACTTCTCGCGCAGCTCGGCATTTTCGTCCAGCTTCAGCAGTTTGACGACGCGCTGGGCGACGCGCTCGCTCTGGATGATGTCGGTCTGCGTGGCCATGTAGCCGGGCGCCATCAGACCGGGCAGCACCATGCCGGCAATCGGATCGGGCGACTTGACGTCGAGCACGACCGAAGCCGAGGCGGTGTATTGCCGCGGCATCACCAGGCAGACGAGCAGGGCCAGCCCCACCGTGCCGGCGAACACCGTGAGAATGAGCTTGCGCCGCGCCCACAGGATCAGGAGTAGCTGATGTATGGTCATGTCGCGCTCCTAGAACAGGCTTTCCCGCACATACAGCACGTCGTCGGACTGGATCGGCTCGTCGCGCTCGGGCGAAAGGCGCTCGATCTTGCCGTCAGGGCCGCGGCGATCCAGACGCAGCCGCCACTCGGTGCCGCGCGGGGTGGGGCCGCCGCCGAGCGCCAGCGCCTGCTGCACCGTCATGCCGCGCTCGATGCGATAGGCGCCGGGGCGCTGCGCCTCGCCGTAGAGATAGAACATCGGCGCCTTGTCGACATAGACGACATCGCCGCCCTGCAACACAAGATCATCCGGCGAATTGCTCCTGGCAAACAGCGAGGGAATGTCGATCTCCTTGCGGAAGGGCTGGCCGTCGCGCGTGCCGCTGACGATCGCGGTATCCGAGCCGGTCGGCGTGACGCCGCCGGCAAGGGCGATGACGTCGGAAACGCGCATGGTGGTTTCCAGCGGGAAACGCCCCGGCCGGCTGACCAGACCGAGCACGGACACCTGGTTGCCGCGTACCGCCATCAGCCCGATATTGACCTGCGGCTGCTTGACGAAGCCGCCGTCGCGCAGGCCCTGCGCAATCCGCTTCTCGGCCGCCTCGATGCTGAGCCCGCCGATCTTGACCGCACCGACGAGCGGATAGTTGATGGTTCCGCTCTCCGAAACCCGGGTTTCGAGCGCCATGTCCGGATTCTGGAAAACGGTGATGCGGATGGAGTCGCCGGCCGCCAGACGATAGTCCGGGCCGGCCGCCTCCTGCGCGAAAACGCACAGCGGCAGCAGAAAAGCGGCAAGAAGCAGACGCTTGAGATGGCTTGAAAAGACATGCGTATGGCTCACGGCGAGCTCCTTTCTATTTCAGCGTAGCGACGGTATTGCCGGGCTTGCCGGCTTCCGGTTTGGCAAAGTCCCCGAGGTACTCGATGCGCGCATTGGCCTTGAGGCGCTTCACCTCCTGCGCGACCATGCGCTGGCCTTGCTGATTGGCGAGGAAGGTGGCGATCCGCGGGCGTGCGCTCGCCTCGTCGACAGGCGCAAGCTGCGAGGACACGAGGTGGTAGACGTAATAGCGCTGGCCGCTGTCGATCAGCGTGGTGGAGCCGTCCGCAGCCATGGACAGGCTCGGCAGCACATCGAGAGGAATCTGTTCGGCCTTGCGCACGCCGCTGTCAGCGGTGAATTCGACGCCGTGCGCCCGGAGATAGCCGCCGATGGCGCGCACATCGCTGCCCGCGCCTATCATGCGCTTGACGGGTTCGAGCTCGTCTGGATTGGCCGCCAGCACAAGCCCGTCCAGCGTGTAGATGCGGCGCCGCGCAAACAGCGCCGGGTTTTCGACGTAGTACTGATGAATATCGACCGGCGCAATCGCCGGCGGCGACGCCAGCAGCGCGTCCAGATAGGCGCGCGCAACGATCTCGCGCCTGGCGGCGTCGATCAGCATCACGACCTTCGGATCCCGATCCACCTTCCTTTCAAGCGCCTGCGCATAGATGACCTGTCGGTCGATGAGCCTGTCCAGCACCGCCTTGCGCGTGGCCTCGGGCGCACCGCCGGATGCGGCGGGCATCTCCTGCATCTGCGGAAGCAGCGCATTGATCTGGTGGATGGAGATCTCCTCGCCATCCACGCGCGCGGCAACCTGCGTCAGCGGCTTCCTGGAAGCGGAGTCGCTGCATCCGGCCAGCAGAACCAGGGAGGCGCAGCCGGCATACAGGCAACGCTTGGCAGTGGGCACGATGTATTCCTTTCGGGTGTGCGGTCAGAAGTTCAGGATCACGGACAGGTTGTAGATGTTGTCCGTGAAGTTGCGGATGCTCTCGCTCGAATCGCGCGACTGGCGCAGGTAATCGAACGACACATTGATGCTCTTGCGCGGCTCCCATTCGAGAGAGGCGCCGCTGTATCTCAGCTTGTCGCGACGCATGGGATCGTTGTTCACGACCGTGCCTTCATAATCCCGGTTCTCCCGGCTCCAGCGCAGCTTCAGGCGGGTTTTCTCGGTCATCTTCCAGACCGGGCTGAAGCTGAACATTTCGCTGGTGTAGAAGCTGCTGTAGGAGGCGGCCGGATTGCGCACCTCCTGATAGGCGCTGAGATCGCGGCGCAGATTGAACAGCAGATCGACCTTTTCGGTCAGGCCCCAGTTGAGATCCACCGACCCGACGTTGCCGCTGAAGTTGCGCTCCGGAAAATTGTCGGAGCTGCGGTCGATATGGGCGAGCCGCCCCGACACATTGGTCTTGACGGTCGGATTCCAGGTCGCCCGCACTTCCGTGTCGTTCTGCGAGAAGCTGGCGTCCAGACCCGTGGCGGGATTGGCCTGACGGGCATACTGGCCGTCGGTCCGGCGCTGCACCAGCGCCACCGAGCTTTGGGCCGAGGTCACATACTTGATGCCGGCCTCGCCGATCCTGGCGCTGAAATTGTCGTCCTGAATGAAAAGCTCGCTGTTCTTCTGGTTGTAATGGCTGATCGCGCTGATCAGGTGCAGCGGACCGAGCGCCTCCCACTCCACGTCGAAGCGGCTGGTGCTCGTCGTGCGAATATTCTTGCGGCGCTCCGGCTCCTGCGCGACATAGTCGGTGAAGCTGTTCAGCGACTTGACGCGCCCTGTGCTCAGATTGCCGTACAGCGACGGCGACAGTTTCCACGCCCATGCGGCATTCAGGTTCTGCCCCATGTAGTTCATGTAGTCGTTGTCGCGATAGCGATAGTCGGTCATCGTTGCATTCACCTTGAAACGCTGCAGCGAATACTCCTTGTCGAGCCTCACGCCGAAGATGAGGCTTCTGATCTCGTCGGATGTCCTGCGCTCATCGACGGTGCGAAACAGATTGTCATCGCGCATCAGACCCGCACCCACGACAAGGCTCAGCGTGTCGTCCGGATCGGCCCAGGCCGTCGCCGAACACAGCAGACACCCCCATGCAAACCATTCGACTGTTCTCCGCATGCAGTTCGATCAAACCGCGCTGGCGGCCGGCGCCGGCATCGAAACACCGGAGGCATGGCGCGACCCTTGCGCAAAGATGTTCAGAAGAATGAGCAGCCCCCTGTTGCCCGGACGCGAATGCGTCGGGAAGGTTTCGTTCAGGGCTGCCCGCGTCGGCACGACGCAACCCGCCGGCTCAGCGGCGATGCGGGCCGCGAAACGCGGACCGGCGTGGCATTGATTCATGGCAAGTGTCGTCATGGCCCAGCCATCATATCCAGCCGCTAAAACCCATCAATAGGCCGATGGGGCTAACGGAAACCTCGGTGGCAGAAGCTTCTGCACGCGATGAGAGAAGTCCGGGCCGGCCGCAGCCGTGCGCCTGCGGCGGCCAGCGCCGGGTACAGCGGCACCCTGTCCGTCGCCTTGAAGAACATACAAACCGAAACAATTTCCGCCGCTTCTCCGCAGCGAACGAAACATCGCAAAGCGCGGCCGAAACGGCCCATAGCCCTAACGCACTAAGGAAGTGCGAGCAGCGATCTGGGAGAATTGAACGACCACTGCGCGGACGCCATCCGGCCGCAGCACGCAATCAATGTGGAGCCAGCCATTCATGAACGGGCACTCAGCCAGCCAACGATTGACCGTGATCGTTCCCCACTACAACTCGCCGCGCACGCTTGAGCGGCTGATCGCGAGCATCCCGTGTCGGGACTGGATCGAGATTGTCGTGGTGGACGACAACAGCAGCGAACCGATCGGCGCACTGCTTGACGCCCGCCCGAACGTGCGCCTGCTGCAGCTCCCCGAGGGCAGAAAGGGCGGCGGCGCGGCGCGCAATTTCGGCCTTGAACACAGCGACGGCGAGTGGCTGCTGTTTGCCGATGCGGACGACTTCTTCGTCGACGGCGCATTCGACAAGGTGGCCGAGTACCTGCCCTCCACTCTCGATATCGTGTACTTCTCTCCCACCAGCCTGCAGGAGTCGACGGGGAAAACGGGAGCGCGGCATCGACATTACGAAAGCCTGCTTCACGCCTACGCGCAGCGCGCGGACAAAAGCCTCCTGTACCGATATTTCGTGCCCTGGAGCAAGCTCGTTTCGCGGCGCCTGATCGAGGAAAACTCGATTTCCTTCGACGAAGTCATCGCCTCCAACGACATGAACTTCTCGCTCAAGGTGGCCTTCCATGGGCGCACCCATGCCGTGGACATGCGGCCAATCTACTGCGTGACCGAAAGCGGCGCGTCGCTGACCAAGCAGGTATCGGCGGCGGTTCTGGAAAGCCGATTTCATGCGGTGGTGCGATACAACCGCTTCCTCAGAACGCACGGCCAGGGCAGATACCAGATCGGCATCAACCTCCAGCTCTACAACATGCGCCATCTCGGCTTGCGCCGGGTCATGAAGCATCTGGCGTATTCCATCAGGAACCGCATGCCGCTGTTCAGAGGCCTGAAGCCTCTCGCCCGGCAGATTCTCAGGGACATTCGCGGACGATACGCCGCCCCCGCAACAAAGGAGATGCAAGATGCACTACCGTAGCTTTTCCCATCTGTCGGACGACATCAAGCTGGGCCTCGCCCGGCTGCAGGGCAGGAAATTCGATCTGGTTGTCGGCATCCCCCGCAGCGGCATGGTGCCCGCCTACATCATCGGGCTCTACCTGAATCTCGGCGTGACCAGCCTCGACGGCCTGCTGGCCAACGAAGCCATCAAGCGCGGCTCGACCCGCAAGGCGCGTGTGGAGCTTGAACGTGCGCAGGACGCGGCGAGGATTCTGCTTGTGGACGACAGCATCAGCTCGGGCGAATCCCTCAAAGAGACGCTGGCGAAGATTCCCCGCGAGTTGCGGGAGCGCATCACGACGCTGGCCGTCTACTCGTCCAGGCCGGAAAGATCGGATGTCGATATCTTCCTTGAGTATGTTCCAGAACCGCGCGCCTTCGAATGGAACATCTTTCACCGCTCGCTCCTGAGCCGCGCCTGCGTCGATATCGACGGCGTGCTGTGCCGCGATCCCCTGGCCGCGGAGAACGATGACGGCGCGCGCTACGTCGAATTCCTGCTGAATGCCGATCCGCTGATTCTGCCGTCCTACCGAATTCATTCGCTGGTCACAAGCCGGCTGGAAAAATATCGCGCCCAGACCGAGGCTTGGCTGGCGCAGCACGGCGTCGAGTACGGCAAGCTGATCATGCTGGATCTGCCCAGCGCGGCCGACCGGCGGCGTCTGGGCAGCCATGCCGAGCACAAGGCCAGGCACTACCTCGCCTCGGGTCTGGACTTCTTCATCGAAAGCGATGAGCGTCAGGCCAGGGAGATTGCGCAGATCACGAAGAAGCCGGTGTATTGCGTCGGATCGACGCAGGTGTATTCCCACACCCCGTTTTCCGGCGTCGTGGATTCCACCGCCGCGCTCGGTTATTCGAGGAAGAAGGCGCGGCTGGCAGCCATGCTGCCCGGCCCTGCCCGCCTCTTCATTCGCGCCCTGCTGGGAAGGGCCTGAGGGCCGTCGCTATTTGCGCAGGCGGTCGGCAATCAGCTCGCGCAGCATCAGGTAACCGCCGACCGAGAACAGATGCGCCAGCAGGAAATAGATCGACATGCCGAGCAGCCCGAGCCCGCCCAGCTTCAGATAGGCGGGCGCCTGCCAGACCGATGAAATGAACGCGATCCCGCCGAAGGCAAGCGCGCCGATGAGCAAGGTGGGCGCCACATCGGCGAGCTGCATCGAGTAGGCATAGGGCAGCAACCGGCGTGTGAGGCAGGACTTCACCACATACACGAAAGTGGTCGCGCACAGATGCCCCACGAGTATCCAGTAAACCCCGAAGCTGTACGAAAGCAGCAGCGCCAGCATCAGGCTGCCGCTTTCAAAGAGGCCCAGCCACAGCATCCAGTTGGGCTTGTCCTTGACCTTGATGATGTTTCCGTTCACCCGATGCAGCGGCACCAGCAGGCCCGAGAGCAGCATGATCCGCAGGTAGGGGGCAGCCGCCAGCCACTTGGCCGGCAGCAGGAATTCGAATAGCGGTTCGCTCAGGGCGGACAGGCAGAGAAAGCAGGGATAGATGACAAAGGCGGAAAGCCGGATGATCTTGCGGTAGCCGTCGAGCAGGCGATTGTCGTCGTCCTGTATCTTCGCCAGCGCCGGATAGGTCACCTGCTGCACCGCCGTAACCAGTTGCTGGACCACGAGGTCGCGCACCCTTTCCGCGAAGAAGTACAGGCCGGCGACGCTCAGGACAAAGAGCTTCGCGATCGTGGCCACATACATCTTGGCAAAGAACTCGCGCTGCAGATCGCTCAGCAGAATCAGGATGCTGAAGCGCGACATGCTTCTCAGGTCGCCGAACGAGAACGAAAGGGTCGGGCGCCAGATTCCCGTTCGCCAGAACAGGGCGCTGTTGATCAGGGGGTAGAGCACCATCTGGGCAACAATCGCCCACACGCCCATGCCGAAGCAGGCCAGCGCCACGGCCGCCATCCCCGAAAGCAGCGCGGCCGGAAAATTGGTCGCGAGCTGCAGCTTGAACATCATCTGTCTTTGCATCACCGTCGAGTGCACGATCGAAAGCGATTGCAGCAGCAGGCTGATTGCGGCCACCCGGAATAGCTCGACGAGGCGCACCTGGCCGTAGAAATCGGCGATGGACGGCGCGCAGATCCACACCAGGACATAGAGCATGAGCGCCAAGGCGATATTGGTGTAGAAGGCAGTGTCCAGCTCGCACTGCGTCACCTCCAGCTTGCGGATCAGGGCAATTCGGTAGCCCCCTTCCACGAAGGCAAAGGACACGGCCAGAAAGATCGACAGAACCCCCACCAGACCGTAGTCGTCCGGCGTGAGAAACCACGCCAGCACCAGCGTGATCAAGACTGAAGAGCCCTTGCGCAAAAGCTGCTCGCCGAAGCTCCAGAAGACGTTGATGATGATCCGTTGCTTCAAGACAGCTCCCGAGACGCCAGCATCGACGGGGCCCACGGCCGGGCCCACGGGCGCCGCTAGTTCCAGGGGCGAAGGCGTCGGAGGGGAGGCTGGCGGAGGCATATCGTTCTCGCGTGCAGGCTTGCTCCTCGCGGTGACACCAGCTCGATCGCGCGCCCGGACAAGGAGCTTCAGCCGAGAAGCGCAGGCTAGCCGAGGCGGTGCGCCCCCACAATAGGCAGAACGGACCCCTGTCGGCTGGGACGGCAAGGCTGGTGCCGGCGCGGCCCGCGGCCGCAAATACCCCCTCCGTCAGGCGCAAGAGGCATTTTTGCCACACCCCCGGATTGCCCCGGAACGCAACCACCACAAGCATCGACGCCGATACCGGGCAGGTGGCCGGCAGCTCGCCCGAACTCAGGCTATCGACATTTCGCATTGGTCGGGATATTGTTCAAACATACCACTGACATGTCAGTTGGTATATGCAGCCTTGGGCAGAAGGCTAGTCGCAATAACTCATGAGGAGTCACCCTATGTCAGGTATGTCATTTACCCGCCGCAGCTTGATCGGCTTCGCCGTCGCTTGCGTCGGCAGCACCACGGTTCAGGCTTTTGAAGCCGGCAAGTACTGCGACACCCCGTCGCGCTGCACCAACCCCGCGACCACGCACGGGATGGTGACCACATCGAACTATCTGGCCACGCAAGCCGGCCTGAAGGTGCTGCGCGACGGCGGCAATGCCATTGACGCAGCCATCGCGGCCGCCGCCACCCTGGCCGTCGTGTATCCGCAGATGACCACCATCGGCGGCGACAATTTCTGGCTGATCTACAACGCCAAGACCGGGGAAATGCGCGCGCTCAACGCCAGCGGCCGCTCGGGCGAAAAAGCCACCATCGAGTTCTACAAGTCGAAGGGGCTGGAAAAGATTCCCGCCCGCGGCTATCTCGCCGCCAACACCGTTCCCGGCGTGATCTCCGGCTGGGACGAGGCTTACCGCTACGGCAAGCAATCCATGGGCTCCAAGGCTTCCTGGGCCAGCCTGCTGGACAGCGCCATCGGCTACGCGCAGAACGGCTTCGCCGTCACACCTTCGCTGAACCGGTGGGAAAGCATCAACGTTGCCACCAACGACCAGGAATTCCGCAACCTGCAGCGCTTCGACGGCTTCCGCAAGACCTACCTGAAGCCGGACGGCAGCGCCTATGCAGTCGGCGAAGTCATGCGCCAGCCGCAACTGGCCGACACCCTGAAGCTGATTGCCAAGGATGGCGCCTCGGCCTTCTACAAGGGCCCGATCGCGAAGAAGATCGTCGATGACTTGCAGAAGAACGGCGGCGTCCTGACGATGGACGACTTCGCCTCGCACAAGGCCAACTGGGTCAAGCCGATTCACGTGCCCTACCGCGACACGGTCGCCTACAACCTTCCGCCCAACACCCAGGGCATGGCTTCGCTGGAGATCCTCAACGTCCTCAACAATTTCGATGTGAAGAAAACAGGGGAAGGCAGCGCCGACCATTACCACCTGATCATCGAAGCCACCAAGGAAGCGTTCGCCGATCGCGACAAGTACCTGACCGACCCCGAGTTCAACAAGATCCCGCTGGACTTCCTGCTCTCCAAGCAGCACGGCGTTGACCAGGCCAACCGCATCAAGATGAACACGGCCGCCACCTCGGTGAAGCCGCTCGATCCCAAGGGCGACACCATCTGGCTGGGCGTCGTGGACAAGGACGGCAATGCAGTCTCGCTGATCCAGAGCGTCTACCACGACTTCGGCTCGGCCATCGTTCCGGCGGGCACCGGCGTACTGCTGCAGAATCGCGGCAGCTTCTTCTCGCTGGATCGCAACAACGTCAATCATCTCGAGCCGCGCAAGCGCACCTTCCACACGCTCAACCCCGCCATGCTCCTCAAGGACGGCAAGCCGCTGCTGGTCTATGGCACCATGGGCGGCGAAGGCCAGCCGCAAACGCAGGCCGCCATCGTGACGCGCGTGGTCGACTTCGGCATGTCGCCGCAGGACGCCATCAACGGTCCGCGCTGGCTCCACGGCCGCACCTGGGGCGCAGCGTCGAACGACCTCAAGATCGAAGGTCGCGTCCCTGCCGCCGTGTCGGATGAACTCACCAAGCGTGGCCACCCGATCAAGGTCGTCGAAGACTACACCGACACCATGGGCCACGCCGGCGCCATCCTGATCGATCCGAGCACCAAGGTCCGCTACGGCGCCACCGACCCGCGCGGCGACGGCACCGCCGCCGGCTACTAAGCAAGCGCAGTAAAAAAGCCCCGGCCTGTGCCGGGGCTTTTTTCGGATACAGCAAAAGAAAAACGCCGTCATGTTTGCACATGACGGCGTTTTGAGTTGGCGGAGTGGACGGGACTCGAACCCGCGACCCCCGGCGTGACAGGCCGGTATTCTAACCAACTGAACTACCACTCCAGTACTGCTGAAGTTGTCGTCTAGAACAACTTCTTAAAATCTGGCGTCCCCACGGGGATTCGAACCCCGGTTCATACCGTGAAAGGGTATTGTCCTAGGCCTCTAGACGATAGGGACAACGTACTGCTTTTACTTCTTCTCTTGAGCCACCTCATCCGAAGATTTGGTGGAGGTACGCGGGATCGAACCGCGGACCTCTTGCATGCCATGCAAGCGCTCTCCCAGCTGAGCTATACCCCCGTTCAAGAGAAGCGAGATTGTAGGTGAGAACTTTGAGTTTGTAAAGCCCTTCCTGCAAACTTTTTCTGAAACTCACGCATCGAACAGCTTGCCGGGATTCATGATCGCGGCGGGATCGATGGCGCGTTTCAGGGCGCGCATCATATCCAATTCCAGCGCATTTTTGTAGTGCCTGAGCTCGGAAATTTTCAACTGCCCGATGCCGTGCTCGGCGGAGATGCTGCCGCCGACGCCATGGACCAGATCGTGGACGATGCGATTCACGGCTTCGGTATTGCGCAGGAAGGCCGAGCTGTCGCCGTTATGCGATGAAATGTTGTAGTGCAGATTGCCGTCGCCGACATGGCCGAAACAGGTGATGCGCACATCGGCGAACGCCTGCGTCAGCGCCGCTTCCGCCTGTTCGATGAAGGCCGGGATCGCCGAGATCGGCATGGCGATGTCGTGCTTGATGCTGTAGCCCTCGATCTTCTGCGCTTCGGGGATGCTCTCGCGCACTCGCCACAACGCCCGCGCCTGCGCTTCGCTGCTGGCGAGCACCGCATCCATCACCTCGCCGCGTTCCAGCAGCGGCGCCAGCACTTCTTCCAGCATCTCCGCCAGCGGCGCCTGCGCCCAGCTGTCGCCGAGCTCCAGCAGCACTTGCCAAGGATGGGCGTCGGCCAGCGGCAAGGCCACCTGCGGCAGGTGGCGACGAATCATGTCCAGCGGCGTTGCGCCGATCAGCTCGAAGGCGGTCACGCGTTCGCCGCAGCTCTCGCGCAGGCGGCCCAGCAGCGCAACGGCGGCCGTCGGTGACGGCACGGCCAGCCATGCGGTGAGCTGCGCCTTGGGCCGCGGAAACAGTTTGAGGACGGCGGCCGTGACCAGGCCCAGCGTGCCTTCGGCGCCGATGAACAGATGCTTCAAGTCGTAGCCGGTGTTGTCCTTGCGCAGTGCGCGCAAGCCGTTCCAGACGCGGCCGTCGGGCAGCACCACTTCGAGGCCGAGCACGAGGTCGCGCATATTGCCGTAGCGCAGCACTTGCACGCCGCCGGCATTGGTCGAGATATTGCCGCCGATGCTGGCCGAACCTTCGGACGCCAGCGACAGCGGAAAGAGGCGGTTCGCCTTTTCGGCGGCCTCCTGCACCTGCTGCAGAATCACGCCGGCCTCGACCGTGATGGTGTTGTTGTCGGCATCCACGGCGCGGATGCGGTTGAGGCGCGCAAGGCTGATCAGCACATCGTTTTCGCGCGGGATGCCGCCGCCGACGAGACCGGTGTTACCGCCCTGCGGCACGATGCCGACGCCGGCCGCGGCACAGGCGGCGACCACGGCGGCCGTCTCGTGCGTGCTGCCGGGGCGCACCACGCACTGCGCGCTGCCGTGGTAACGCCGACGCCAGTCGTCGAGATAAGGCGCCATGTCGGCCGCCGTCTTGAGCACATGCTCGGCGCCAACGATGGCGGACAGGGCTTCGATCAGGCGCACCATGTTTCAGCCTTTCAATGCAAACTCGAGTGCCGGCAGCATGCGTTCGACCGCGGCACGGCCTTCCGCGATGGCTTCGGGGCCGCGGTGATAATCCATCAGGCCCATGCCGCTGAGCAAGGGCGTCAAGAGCACGTCGGCCGGCTCGCCGGCCAGCCGGCTGCGCGCAATGCGCACCTGCATGATGTTGATGCTGCTGCTCATCACCGTCATCATCGAAGGCAAGGCGCCGGCCGACGGCCCGAGGCCGACCGAGTCGCGCAGGCGTTGCAGCCAGCTGCGATCGTTGGCCGTCTCGGTGACAATTTCCTCGCGCCGCAGCGCGCGGCCGGCCAGGTCGGCGCCGAGGTCGACGGCGATGACGATGTCCGCGCCCATGTAGCGGCACAGGGAAACCGGCACCGGATTGACGAGGCCGCCGTCGACGAGCAAACGACCGTTGCGTTCGACCGGCGTGAAGAGGCCCGGCATGGCGATCGAGGCGCGCACCGCATCGGCCACCGAGCCCTCCTTCAGCCACACCTCGCGGCCGTTGGCGAGATCGGTCGCCACGCAGGCGAAGGGAATGTCGAGCGCAGAGAAATCGTGATCGAGGAAATGCTGGCGGAAGAAATCGATGAGCTTCTCGCCCTTGATCAGGCCGCCGGCCCAGCTCGGATCGAGCAGCTTCAGCACGTCCTGCCAGGTCAGCTTGCCGACCCAGTTTTCGAGCATGTCGAGCTCGTTGCTGGCGCAGGCGGCGCCGACGAAGGCGCCGATCGAGCAACCGGCAATGATGTCGGGCTTGTAGCCGACATCCTCAAGCGCGCGGATGACGCCGATATGGGCCCAGCCGCGGGCCGCACCGCTGCCCAGGGCCAGGCCGACCTTCATGAGGTTTGCGCCAGCGTCGCGTACATGTCGTGCACGTCGCAGTCGTTGATGGTCACGGTGGCGAACTCGCCGACTTCGAGATCGGCGCCGTCGGTGATGTAGACGAGGCCGTCGATCTCGGGCGCGTCGCCGGGGCTGCGCGCAACGGCGCCCTCTTCGTCCACCTCGTCGACCAGCACCTGCATGGTCTTGCCGATCCGGGCTTCGAGACGGCGCGTGCTGATGTCTTCCTGGAACTCCATCAGTTGCAGGCGACGTTCTTCGCGCACTTCGTCGGGCACGGCGCCCGGTAGCTCGTTGGCCGCCGCGCCCTCAACGGGCGAATAGGCGAAGGCGCCGACGCGGTCGAGCTCGGCCTCTTCGAGGAACTGTAGCAGCTCCTCGAACTCGGCATCGGTCTCGCCGGGGAAGCCGGTGATGAAGGTCGAGCGTATCGTCAGTTCGGGGCAGATCGAGCGCCACTTCTTGATGCGCTCGAGATTGTTCTCGCTGCTGGCCGGACGCTTCATGGCCTTGAGGATGCGCGGGCTGGCATGCTGGAACGGCACGTCGAGGTAAGGCAGGATCTTGCCTTCGGCCATCAGCGGAATCAGATCGTCGACGCTCGGGTACGGATAAACGTAGTGCAGGCGCACCCAGATGCCGAGCTTGGACAGGCCGTCGCACAGCTCCTTCAAACGCGTCTTGACCGGCTGGCCGCCCCAGAAGCCGGTGCGGTATTTCACATCCACGCCGTAGGCGCTGGTGTCCTGCGAAATCACCAGCAGCTCCTTGACGCCGGACTCGGCCAGCAGCTCGGCCTCGCGCAGCACGTCGCCGACCGGGCGCGAAACGAGGTCGCCGCGCATCGACGGGATGATGCAGAAGGTGCAGCGATGGTTGCAGCCTTCGGAAATCTTGAGGTAGGCATAGTGCGGCGGCGTCAGGCGTATGCCTTGCGGCGGCACCAGATCGACGAAGGGATCGTGCAGCGGCGGCAGGTAGTTGTGCACCGCATCCATGACTTCCTGCGTCGCATGCGGGCCTGTCACCGCCAGCACGGAGGGATGCGCGGTCTGCACGATATCGCGGCCCTGGGCGTCCTTCTTGGCGCCGAGGCAGCCGGTGACGATGACCTTGCCGTTTTCGGCCAGCGCTTCGCCGATGGCGTCGAGCGACTCCTCGACGGCGGCGTCGATGAAACCGCAGGTATTGACGACGACGAGATCGGCGCCGTCATAGTTGCCGGAAATCTCGTAACCTTCGGCGCGCAAACGCGTGAGGATGGCTTCGGCGTCGGAAGAAGCCTTGGGGCAGCCGAGAGACACGAAGCCCACGGTCGGAATCTGTTTCTTGTTCATTGATGCGTGCTACTTCTTGTTGGGGTCGTTCGATGTGTTCGAACCGGCCGGAGGAAAAGGAAAACCGCCGAACATGTTCTTGGTCTGCTCCTGCATCTGCTGGAACATCTTCTGGCTCTGTTCGACGTAGGCGCCCATCATGTTCTGCATGGCCGGGCCCTGGAAGCTGAGGAACTGCGACCACAGGTCGGCGCTGCGATCGGCCGCGGCATCGCCGTACACCGATTTGGCATGGTCGGCGAAACGTGAATGCATGTCGTTGAAGGCCTTGATATTGGTCTCAAGGTACTTGCCCATCATGCCCTGGCTGGCATTGCCGTAGAAACGGATCATGGTCGCCAGCACCTCGGTCGAGAACATCGGCGCGCCGCCGGTTTCCTCTTCGAGAATGATCTGTAGCAGGATGCTGCGGGTCAGGTCTTCATTGCTCTTGGCATCCACGACAGAGAAATCCGCGCCGGCCAGCACCAGCGCCTTGACGTCGGCCAGCGTGATGTAGGCGCTGGTCTGCGTGTCGTAGAGGCGACGGTTGGGATACTTCTTGATCAGGCGACGGGTTTCGGCCATACATGGACTCCAGAATTCAAGGCCTTGCCGCAGTGCAGCAAGGGGCGTGCATTATAGTCCCAAAACCGGCATTTTCCCCACAGGAATCAATACTTAGCTGCGGCGAAACGGCATCGGGAAACTCCCTCAGCCCATGTGCAGGCCGCCGTTGATATTCAGGGTGGCGCCGGTCATGTAGCCGGCCAGCTCGGAGGCCAGGTAGGAACACAAGGCGCCGATTTCCTCGGGCCGCCCGAGGCGCTTCATGGGCACCGAATCGATGATGCTCTCGATGATGTCCGGACGCATGCCCATGACCATCTCGGTGCCGATATAGCCGGGCGCAATCGCATTCACGGTCACGCCCCTGGCGCACAGCTCCTGCGCCAGCGCCTTGGTGAAGCCCAGGCAGCCGGCCTTGGCGGCGGAATAGTTGGTCTGCCCGGCCTGCCCTTTGACGCCATTCACCGACGAGATATTGATGATGCGCCCCCAGCCGCGTTCGGCCATGCGCGGCGAGACATGGTGAGTCACGTTGAACAGGCTGTCGAGATTGGTGGACAGCACGGCGTCCCACTGCGCCTTCTCCATCTTCGGAAAAAACTTGTCCCGGATGATGCCGGCGTTATTGACGAGCACGGCGATGGGGCCGATGTCCCTCTCGATCTGCTCGACCATCGCAGTACAGGCCGCGTAATCGGTGACGTCGGCCTCGGCCGCATGCATCGCGTAGCCTTCCGCCTGGCGCGCCAAGAGCCACGCATCCTTGTCTTCGTAGCCCGGCAGGCAGTTGGCCACCACCGTGAAACCGTCGCCGGCCAAGGCCTTGCAGATCGCCGTCCCGAGGCCGCCCATGCCGCCCGTCACCAATGCCACTCGCTTGGTCATCGTCACTTCCTTAGTACATGTGTTGGCCGCCGTTGATCGAGATATTCGCGCCGGTCACGAAGGCCGCCTCTTCCGAAGCCAGGTAGGCCACCAGACCGGCGACTTCCTCGGGCTTGCCCAGGCGCCCCAGCGGAATCTGCGGCAGGATCTTGCTTTCGAGCACATCCTTGGGAATCGCAGTGACCATGCGCGTACCGACATAGCCCGGTGAAATCGTGTTCACGGTCACGCCCTTCTTCGCCACCTCCAGCGCCAGCGCCTTGGTGAAACCATGCATGCCGGCCTTGGCCGCCGCGTAATTGGTCTGGCCGAAAGCGCCCTTCTGGGCATTGACCGACGAGATATTGATGATGCGACCCCAGCCGCGCTCCGTCATGCCGTCCATGACCTGCTTGGTCATATTGAAGACCGAGTCGAGATTGGTGTGGATGACGGCGTCCCAGTCAGCCTTCGTCATCTTGCGGAAAGTCACGTCGCGCGTGATGCCGGCGTTGTTGACCAGCACGGCGATGCTGCCGACCTCCGCCGTAACCTTGGCGGCGCAGGCCGCGCAATCGTCATAGTCGGCCACGTCGCAGGGATAGGCGGCGAACTCGAAGCCCTGTTCGCGCATCGCCGCGAGCCAATCGTCGGCCTTGCCATTCTTGGGGCTGTACGTCGTCACGACCCGAAACCCCATCTGCGCCAACTTGCAGCACACCACCTCGCCGATGCCGCCCATGCCCCCGGTCACCAGGGCTACGCGCTTCTGATCCATCCTCATCTCCTGATATTTTTCTAAGTATTTACTGTTTCACGTAGCGTCCGGGCGCCGCTTCGATCTCTTTGTACTTGGAACTCCCGAGCTTCTTGCGCGCCGCAACCTGCTTGCCGCCATACTGAGCGAGCCACTCGGCCCAGACCGGCCACCAGCTGCCGGGATGTTCGGTCGCCTTGCCCTGCCAGGCCTCGGCATCGAGCTTTTCGCTGTCGCGCTCCAGACGCCAGTGACTGCGCTTGTTCTTCTGCGGCGGATTGATCACGCCCGCGATGTGCCCGGAGGCGCCGAGCACAAAGGTATTCTTGCCGCCGATGAGCGCGCGCGACTGATAGGCGCTCTTCCACGGCACGATATGGTCCTCGCGCGAGGCGTAGATGAAGGTCGGCATATCGACCTTGCGCAGATCGACCGGCGTATCGAGCATGGTCAGCTTGCCCGGGATGCGCAGTTCGTTTTCCAGATAGAGGTGGCGCAGATACCAGGCTGCGAACGGCCCCGGCAGATTGGTGCTGTCGGCGTTCCAGAACAGCAGATCGAAAGCCGGCGGCGTGTGGCCCTTGAGGTAGTTGCCGACGACGTAATTCCAGATCAGGTCGTTGGCGCGCAAGGACGCGAAGGCGGCGGCGAACTCCTTGCCGTGCATCAGCCCGCCCTTGCCGATGCTCGCCTCGCGTGCGGCGATGCTGGCCGGATCGATGAAACAGCCAAGCTCGCCGGCATCCTCGAAATCCAGCGGCGTGGTCAGCAAGGTCAGCGAATGCACGGGATCTTCGCCGCGCGCGCGCGCCACCGCCAGCGCCGAAGCCAGCAAGGTACCGCCGATGCAGAAGCCCAGCGCATTGACCTGCTCGCTCTTGCAGACCTCGGCAGCGATCTTGCAGGCGATCAGCGGTTGGGCGACGAAATCGTCCCAGCTCAGCTTGCCTTCGGCCTCGTGCGGATTGCGCCAGCTCACCAGAAAAACGGTGTGTCCCTGCGCCACCGCGTAACGAACGAAGGAGTTCTCGGGCTGCAGGTCGAGGATGTAGTAGCGGTTGATGCAGGGCGGCACGATGACGAAGGGGCGCTCGAAGACCTTTGCCGCTTTTTCGTCACTGCTTGGCGCGTACTGGATCAGCTGCATGACCTCGTTCTCGAAGATCACGGCGCCCGGCGTAACGGCGAGATTCTTGCCGACCTCGAACGCCGACTCGTCGCTCATCGAGATCCGTCCCTTCTCGAGATCGCCGAGCATATTGCGCACGCCGCGCGCAATGCTCTCGCCATTGCTGAGAAGGGCTTGCTGTATGAATTCGGGATTGGTCGCGGCGAAATTCGACGGCGCCAGCGCATCGACATACTGCCGCGTCATGAAACGCAGGCGCTTGCGGTCCGCCTCCGTGGCAAGCGGCATGAGCTCCACGGCGCGCATCAGATAGTCGGCGTTGATCAGATAAGCCTGGCGCAGATAATCGTGGAAGGGGCTTTCAGACCACTCCGGCGCAATGAAACGCCAGTCGCCGCGGGCCGCGTCGATCACCGGCGCTACCGTTTCCCCCGGCCGGCGCAGCAACTGGCGTTGCCAGAGTTGCGCATGGCGCGCCAGCGTTTCCTGTTGCAAGGCGGCGATGCTGCTGGCATGCCCGGCGTCATTCGCACCGAGGCCGGCCGCGCCGGCAGCCCCGAACCATTGCGCCCAGCTTTCCAGCAAGTTAGAAAATGGATTGCCGCTCTGTGTTTCCATTACACGCTCGTCGCCGCCCGAACTGCCTGAACATATCGATTGTGCGGCGCAACAATGGAGAAGTCAAACCAGGCCAGCGACGCGTCGTCCGGTATGCTGTAAGCCCGCCTGCAGGAGTCCCTTCATGTCCGATCAGCTGTCGCTATTGCCCTTCGACCTGATGCTGGCGATCTATCTGATTGCGATCGCGGCCGAAGCCATGTCGGGCGCGCTGGCGGCCGGCCGCCGCGACATGGATATTTTCGGCGTCGCCGTGATTGCCTTCGTCACGGCGCTCGGCGGCGGCACGCTGCGCGACGTGATCCTCGGCAACTACCCGATCGGCTGGACCCAGCATCCGGTCTATGTCTATCTGGTCATCGCCGCCGGACTCCTGACCACGCTGGTCGCGCCCTACCTGCACCATCTGCGGCGCGCCTTTCTGCTGCTCGACGCGCTGGGGCTGGTTGCCTTTTCGCTGATCGGCTGCCAGGTCGCCCTGTTGCTCGGCTATCCAACCGTAGTCGTGATCATGTCGGGCATGCTGACCGGCATCAGCGGCGGCATCCTGCGCGATCTGCTTTGCAATCAGGTGCCGGTGGTGTTTCAACGCGAGCTGTACGCCAGCGTTTCGCTCGTGGTTTGCGCCCTGTTCCTGATGTTCGGCGCCATCGGCCTGCCGGTCGATGCGAACAGCGCGCTCTGCTTCGCCGGCGGCCTGAGCCTGCGCCTCCTGGCCATCCGCCACGGCTGGCAATTGCCGACCTTCTCTTACCACCGCCGCTGGGACTGAACGCGGCATAATCCGGCCATGTATATCGTCGCTATCGGCTGGCTCTACATCACCGTGCTCATGGCCGCGACCGAGAAGAATCTGGTCGCGGGCGTGCTGACCCTGGTCTTCTACGGCCTGGCGCCGGTCGCCTTGTTGCTCTGGATTTTCGGCGGGCCTGGACGCCGCCGCGCCGCCGCCCGCCAGCGCCTTCCGCAGCAGCAGGTACAGCGGGAACAGCCCGAATCAGCCGGCGCCGTGGTGGTGGGCGATCTGCTGGGTGATGTAGATCGAGGCGATGCCAAGCCCGATCAGTGAGATTTGCTGCAGGGTCGCGCGCAGCTCGGTGCGCTTGTGCAGACCGGGAATCAGGTCGGCCACGGCAACGTAGATCATGCTGGCAGCCGCCAGCCCCAGCAGGGCCGGCACGACGCCCTGCACCGCCGACAAGCCGAAATAGGCGAACAGCCCGCCGGCCAGCGTGGCAAAGCTCGAAAACAGATTGACGAGGAAGGCGCGTAAGCGGCTGTAGCCCGAGTGCAGCAGGATCAGGTAGTCGCCGATTTCCTGCGGGATTTCGTGGGCGATGATGGCGACGGCGGTCACGATGCCGAGCTGGATGTCCTGCATGAAGGCCGCCGCGATCAGTACGCCGTCCACGAAATTGTGGAAGGAGTCGCCGACCATGATGAGCAGGCCGCTGCGGCTGCGATCATGCGCATGCGTCGCCGCCTTGGCGTATTTTTCCGGCCCCGGCGCAGCCATGCGGTACTTTCCGGGCTCGACCTTGGGCGCGAGATCATGCCCTTCGCATTCCTCGTGATGGCAATGGCGCCACAGCACCAGTTTTTCCAGCATGAAGAACAGCAGGATGCCGCCCAGAACGATGGCGCAGGTCTGCTCGGCGTCCGTGCTGGCTTCGATCGCATGCGGCAGCACTTCGAGGAAGGAAGCCCCGAGCAGCGCGCCGATGGCATAGCTGACCAGCATCGGCACCCAGCTCGCCCGCGTAGTCATGGCAAGGCCCGAAGCGGCGGTCACGCTGATGGCGCCGCCGACGAATGACATCACGATGATCCAGGCGAGTACTGACATGGCAAAAGGGGCGCAAAAAAAGGCCCCGACGAAAGCTCGAAGGGGCCCGATTATCCCTGAATCCGCGAGGGAGCGGAAACAGGCCGCGGAGAAAACTGGTTCAGTGCAGGACTTGCCCGCTGGCGACGGGGCCTGACGCAGCCGAGCGCCGTTGCCAGAAACCGGCCAATTGTTCGGCGCACTCGCGCAACTCGCCCGAGAAGCGCATATCGTTCGCCACCGCCTGCAGCTGCGTGACCGCCGCATCGGCCAGGGCCGGCGACCGGCAGCAGGAATAGCGGCTGATCAGGGTCAGGGCCGCGACCAGCGCCAGTTCGGGCTGATCGGGATATTCGGGCAGATTTTGCATCGCGCAGGCTCCGACAAGGATTAAAGGCGAACGGCGTAGTACTCGACGACGTGCTGGATCTCGATCGGGAACGGCACTTCGTTTGCATCCGGATTACGGATCACGGTGGCGATATTGCTCGCCGCATCGCGTTTCACCCATTCGGTGGCCTCCAGCACCGGCGTCGCCAGGGTTTCGACAACGCACGGAATCTTCAGGCCCCGCGCCGTCAATTGCAGCGTATCGCCGGCCTTGACGCGGATCGAGGGAATATTCACGGCGCGACCGTTGAGCAGCACATGCTTGTGGCGCACCAGTTGGCGCGCGGCAACCACGGTCGGCGCAAAACCGGCGCGAAACACCGCATTGTCGATGCGACGCTCGAGAAACTCGAGCAGCTTCTTGCCGGCCTGTTCGCGGCTGGCCTTGGCCTCGGTCATGAGGCGACGAATCTGGGCCTCGGTCACGCCGTAATTGAAGCGCAGCTTCTGCTTTTCCATCAGCTTGATGCCGTAGTCGGACTTCTTGCGCTGACGCTGGCCGTGCTGGCCGGGCGGGTATTGACGCTCGGTGGTCTTGCCGGTCAGCCCCGGCAGGGCGGTGCCGAGGGCACGGACGACTTTGAGACGGGGACCGGTGTAGCGGGACATCGTGAATTCCTGTTTGTTCTGCTCAGGCGACCGGGCGCAACTCCTGCTCCCCAGTCGCCATATGAATCGAAGAAAGATCCGGGTAGAAAGAAACCCGGCGCCCGGTGAGGACAGGCGCCGGGTTGAAGTTCGCATTGCTGCGAGAACTACCCCTAACGCAACTGGAATTGCGTTAAACGAATGATAATCATTCTCAACAACTTTGCAAGCAATTTCTCAAGAATTTTTTCGGGCCAGCTTAAATTCGGCCAAATGAAGCCGGCGACCTGCGTCAAAAATTGCCCATGTCCGGGTCGCGCCACCCCGCCACCGGGCCGGCCGAACAGGATCGCCAACGTGTGGCGCCGGGCGCTCCGCGTTGGCCGATGCTAGGCAGCCTCGTACCAGGCCCTGGATTCGTTGACAATTTTGACGACCAACAACATGACCGGCACTTCGATCAATACGCCCACCACGGTCGCCAGTGCGGCGCCCGAATGAAAACCGAACAGGCTGATCGCGGTCGCGACGGCGAGCTCAAAGAAGTTGGAGGCGCCGATGAGGCACGAAGGCCCGGCAACGCAGTGTGCAACCCCTAGCCTGCGATTGAGCAAATAGGCGAGGCCGGAGTTGAAAAAGACCTGAATCAGGATAGGCACGGCCAGCAGCGCAATCACCATCGGCTGGGCCAGAATCGCCTCGCCCTGGAAGGCAAACAGCAGCACCAGCGTCAGCAACAGCGCCGCAATCGAGAAGGGGCCGACCTTTTGGACACGGGCGCTGAACGCGGCTTCGCCATTCTTCAGCCAGTGCTTGCGCCAGATCCGGGACAGGATGACGGGAATCACGATGTAGAGAACGACGGATACCAGCAAGGTATCCCATGGCACCGTGATGCTGGACAGGCCTAGCAACAGGGCCACGATGGGCGCAAAGGCCACAACCATGATGCCGTCGTTCAAGGCCACTTGCGACAGCGTGAAATACGGATCGCCCTTGGTGAGCTGGCTCCAGACAAAAACCATGGCGGTACACGGCGCCGCCGCCAGGAGAATCAGCCCTGCGATATAGCCGTCAAGCTGCTCGGTCGGCAACTGGTCGGCGAAGACATGCCGAATGAACAGCCACCCGAGAAAGGCCATCGAGAAAGGCTTCACCGCCCAGTTGATGAAGAGCGTGACGGCAATGCCTTTCCAGTGCTGCTTGACCTGATGCAACGCGCCGAAGTCGATTTTCAGCAGCATGGGAATGATCATCACCCATATCAAGATGCCGACCGGCAAGTTGACCTGAGCCACCTCCATGCGACCGATGGCCTTGATCAGGCTGGGAAGCCCCTGCCCGAGGCCGATGCCGGCAATGATGCAGAGGCCAACCCAGACGGAGAGATAGCGTTCGAAGAAGCCGATACGCGGAGCTGCCTGTTCCATTATTCAGGGGCCCTTGCGCCGATGGCCTGCATCTCGCGCTGAATCGCGGCCTTGTCGAGCGTGGCCAGCGGCAGGCTGGCGAAGATATGGGCGCGCGTCATGATCTGGCGGAACACCTTGTCGAACACCTTGCGTTTTTCTTCGTCGCCGCCTTGAGCAGTCGCCGGATCGACAAAGCCCCAGTGCGCCGAGACCGGCTGACCCGGCCATACCGGGCAGACTTCACCGGCTGCGTTGTCGCAGACGGTGATGATGAAATCCATCTGCGGTGCGCCCGGTTCGGCGTATTCGTCCCAGCTCTTGCTGGGCAGCTTCTCCAGCGGATAGCCGAGTGCCTGAACCTTCTCGATAGCGAAGGGGTTCACCTGCCCATTGGGCATGCTGCCCGCACTGAATACGTTGAATCGCCCCTTGCCCATGGTGCCGAGCACGGCCTCGGCCATGATGCTGCGAGCCGAGTTGCCGGTACAAAGAAATAGAACGTTGTATTTTTTTTCGGACATCTGAAACTCTCTGCGGGTTTGGATTAATTGCTAACAGCAATCCGATTTGCCTGGCGGCTGCGGGCTGCAACAAGCCGCGGCAGCCTTGGGCTTGATCGAGACGGGAACAGGCCTGGGCGCGCAACAGGCCGACGGCTCCGCGGCCGTGCTTTCTCCTGTGTTGTTAAAGGTCGGGATGTCGTAGAGCGTGTGATAGCTCTCCCAAGCGATGCCTTGAGGATCGACCGTCCAGTGCTTGTTTGACTTTGCGTAGCAACAGGCGACCCCTTCTTCTGTCTCCATGGGCAGTTCGGCCTTGGCCAGGCGCTGCTCCATTTCGACGAGCTCGGCATCGCTATCGACCTGAAATCCGAAATGGTCCAGGCCGGTTTCTTCCGTGCGGGTCGAGATTGCGAAATTGAGGCGAGGATCCTCAAGCATCCACTTGGCGTAGTCGTCTTTCACGACCGTCGGCTCGGCATTGAACATCGCCGAATAGAAGCGGATGTTGCGAGCCAGGTCGGAAACCCGGAGATGAACGTGCATGCGCTTCATGCTTTTACCGTTGCCTTTCTCTTGGTCGGCGGACAGCAGTCAGTTACCGGCGTGCACGGGTTGCCGCCGCAACAGTTTTCGGTGAGGTAGGCGAGGACACTATTCATCGTTTCGTATCTGGCCGAATAGATGACGAAACGCCCTTCCTGTCTGGAGCTGACCATATCGGCCAGTGCCAGCTCCTTCAGGTGAAAGGACAGCGAAGACGGGGCCAGCGTTGTCAGCTCGGCGATTTTCCCGGCCGCCAGACCGGCGGGACCGGCCTGGACCAGCAGGCGAAAAATCGCAAGTCGCGACTCGTGGGCAATAGCGCCCAGCGCCTTGGCAATCTCGAACATTTCCATATTTCAACGATACTTGAAATATTGAGCAAAAACAAGCGCTGCATGAAAAGCGCACTTCGCTCAAGCTAGCGAAGCGGCGCCCTACGCTCGCCAGATCAGGCTGGCCATGCGCCCGGTGGCGCCGTCGCGGCGATAGGAATAGAAGCGCTCGGCGTCGCTGACGGTACACAGGCCGCCGCCGTATATGGCAGTCAGGCCGGCCTTCCGCAAGCGCATGCGCGCCAGCGCATAGATGTCGGCCAGCCATTTGTCGCCGTGCGCCACGAATGCGTCGGCGGCGCCTGCATCCTGCGCCACGAACAAATCCCTGACCTCGGCGCCGACCTCGAAACGCTGCGGGCCGATGGCGGGCCCAAGCCAGGCCATGATTTCCAGCGGAGCGACATGCATCGCCGCCAGCGTGTTTTCAAGCACGCCGGCCAGCAGCCCGCGCCAACCGGCATGCGCGGCCGCCACAACCTTGCCGTCATCGCTACAAAAGAGCACCGGCAGACAATCGGCGGTCAGCACCGCACAGACCTGCAGCGCTTCGAAACTGACGCTGGCATCCGCGATACCTGTCGCGCCGGCACTTTCCGCCACAACGCAATCGGTGCCGTGCACTTGCTCCAGCCATGCCGGTTCGGCGGGCAGTTGCGCGCGCAACCAGGCGCGATTGAGCGCAACGTGGGCCGGATCGTCGCCGACATGCGTCGCCAGATTGAGGCCCTGCCACGGCCCGGTGCTGGCGCCGCCGGCACGCGTCGTCACCAGCGCATGCACATTGGGCGGCGCGGGCCAGTCCGGCGAGAGAAACAAGTCCGCATGGGCTTCATTTGCCCGGTCTGCTGCCTTCCGGGCAGGCGTTTCTGTCGAATGATGGCCTGGCGGCAACGAATCATCCATCTTCAGACGCCGCCGCTGCGCAGCGACCGCAGCAGATCCTCAAAGTCCTGCGGCAAGGGCGTCTCCCAGGCCATTTCCTCGCCGCTTCCGGGATGCTCGAGCGCCAGACGCCAGGCATGCAGCGCCTGACGCGGGAAGCTGTCCAGACGCGGATCGCCGCTGACCTTGCGCCCATAGACCTGATCGCCGACCAGAGGGTGGGCGATATTCGCCATGTGCACGCGAATCTGGTGGGTGCGGCCGGTTTCAAGGCGGCATTCGAGCAGCGTACAGCGCGTGAAGCGTTCGCGAATCACATAGTGCGTACGCGCCTCGCGGCCGCCGCCGACCACGGCCATGCGTGTCCGATCCCGCGTATGGCGCCCGATCGGCGCATCGACCAGACCGTCCTGCAGCACTTGACCCACGGCCAACGCCAGATAGTGGCGGCGCACCGTGCGCGCCTGCAACTGGCGCACCAGCGCCGTCTGGGCGGTCAGGGTCTTGGCGACGACCAGGAGGCCACTGGTGTCCTTGTCGAGCCTGTGCACGATGCCGGCGCGTGGCACCTCGGCCAGTTGCGGCGCGTGATGCAGCAGACCGTTCATCAAGGTGCCCGACCAGTTGCCGCTGCCCGGATGCACAACCAGGCCGACCGGTTTGTCGATGACGATGAGCGTGTCGTCTTCAAAGACGATGTTCAGAGGGATATCCTCCGCCTGCGCCGCCATGTCCTGCGGCGCGGTCAGCACTTCCATGCTGACCTGTTCGCCGCCCCAGACCTTGTGCTTGGCGTCGCGCGGTTCGCCATCGAGACGGATATGCCCGTCCTTGAGCCACGCCTGCAGGCGGCTGCGCGAGTGTTCGGGAAACATGCGAGCCAGCGCGGCATCGAGACGCATGCCGGCGCACGCCTCGGGTACCGGGGTCGTGCTGACATCATCGGACTCCGACTCCAGATCGGCAACTTCGCCGCCTGGGCTATAATCGTCGGCATTCATTTCTTCTGTGGACGCCGGACCGGCGTCCATTCTTGGGGCTTTTTTCATTATGCGTAGTTTAGCGGTTTCTCTGCTCTCCGCCCTGTTACTTGCCGGCTGCGGCCTTCTGCCGGATCAGGCGGATGAAACGGCGGGCTGGTCGCCTAGCAAGATCTACAGCGAAGCCAAGTCCTCCATGAGCGACGGCGCCTACGACAAGGCGATCAAGTATTTCGAGAGGCTTGAAGCCCGCTACCCTTACGGCCGCTACGCCCAGCAGGCACAGCTTGAAACTGCCTATGCCTATTACCGGCAGGGTGAGGCCGCTTCGGCAATTGCCGCTTGCGACCGTTTTATCCGCCTGCAACCCAATCATCCGAACGTCGACTACGCCTACTACCTCAAAGGTCTGGCGAACTTCAACGAAGACCTCGGCATTCTCGGCTACGTCAGCAACCAGGACCTGACCGAGCGCGACCCCAAGGCGGCGCGCGAATCCTTCGATGCGTTCCGGGATCTGGTGACACGCTTCCCCGACAGCAAGTACGCGCCGGATGCACGTGACCGCATGAACTATCTGGTCAATGCACTGGCCTCGCATCAGGTCCATGTGGCCAACTACTACATGCGCCGCGGCGCCTACGTTGCCGCCGCGAACCGCGCCCAGAGCGCAATCAAGAACTATCCCGACGCGCCGGCCAACGAAGCGGCACTCGCCATCATGGTCAAGTCCTATGACGCGCTCGGCATGACCGATCTGCGCGATGACGCGGAGCGTGTGATGCGCAAGAACTTCCCCAACAGCGACTACTACAGCAAGGGCAAAGACTACGGTCGGAATGTACCCTGGTGGCAGCTCTGGTAAACGGTTTCATGCATGCACAAAGGGCCGCCGAATTCTGGTGGCCCTTTTATTTTCCCGCCGCGCCTCCGGGCTAGATGGAGTAGTCGCTCTCGCCGCCGTCGCGGCCTGCCGCCAGCACTGCCGCAGGCGTGAGCTGCGGCGAAAGCAGTTCAAGAAAAGTCAGGGTAAAGCGGCGCGGCAGCACGCCACGGCGCAAGGCCACGCGCGTCACCTGCACGCCGAACAGATGTCCCGCTTCGATGGCAACAAGCCCCTTGTCGCGCTCGGGATCGAAAGCCAGGCCGGCCAGGATGCCGACGCCCAGCCCCATCGCCACATAGGTCTTGATCACGTCCGAGTCGACCGCCGTCAGAATCAGATTCGGCGTCAGCTCGGCCTTGGCAAAGGCCTCATCCAGACGGCTGCGCCCGGAAAACGCCGGATCGTAGGTGACGACGGGATACTGGATCAATGCCTGCAGCGACAAGTGCTGCAGCTTGAGCAAGGGGTGCCCTTCCGGCACAACCACCTTGTGCGTCCACGAATACGCCGGCATGGAAACCAGCGTATCCGAGGTCGTCAGCGACTCGGTGGCCAGCCCGATCTCCGCATCGCCACGCTGCACCAGCTCCGCCACCTGCATCGGATTGCCGGCACGGATGGCGAGGCGCACGCGTGGGTACTGCCGGGTAAATTCGGCCACGATGCGCGGCAGCACATAGCGGGCCTGCGTGTGCGTGGTCGCGACCGTCAGTGTCCCGGCAGCCTCATCGCTGAATTCGGCGCTGACGCGACGCAGATTCTCCGCCTCAAGCAGAACCCGCCGCGCGCTTTCGGTAATCGCCACGCCGGCGGCCGTCAGGCCCGTGAAACGCTTGCCGGAGCGCTCGAAGATGGTCACCCCCAGCTCCTCTTCAAGCAAGCGGATCTGCTTGCTGACGCCGGGCTGCGAGGTAAAGAGCCGCTCCGACGCGGTCGTTACGTTCAGACCGTTATCAACGACCTCGACCAGAAAGCGTAGCTGCTGGAGCTTCACATTTATCCAAACAGACGCTGGCGCTGCGTTTCGAACAGGCAGACGCCCGCAGCAACGGAAGCATTCAGGCTCTCGACGCTGCCGGCCATGGGAATCTGCACCAGTTCGTCGCAGGTATCGCGGGTCAGGCGACGCATGCCGTCGCCCTCAGCGCCGATCACCCAGGCCAGGGGCCGCTTCTGCTCCACCTGATACAAGGTCTTGTCCGACTCGCCGGCGGTGCCGACGACCCAGATGTTGCGATCCTTGAGCTCGCGCAGCGTACGCGCGAGATTGGTGACCATGATGTAGGGCACGGTATCGGCCGCGCCGCTCGCCACCTTGATGACAGTGGCATTGAGGCCGCAGGCGCGGTCCTTGGGCGCGATCACGGCATGCACGCCGGCGGCATCGGCGACGCGCAGGCAGGCGCCGAGATTGTGCGGATCAGTAATGCCATCCAGCACCAGCAATAGCGGCGGCTCGTTGAGGACATCCAGAACATCGTCTACGCTGTGCGCGAGAACGACGACCTTGACCTTGGCGACCACGCCCTGATGGCGCGTGCCGTAGCCCATGCCATCGAGGCGGGCGCTGTCCACCGGCAGTACGCGCACCTTGTGCAACTCGGCCAGCTTGAGCAGGTCGCGCAAACGCGCGTCCTGGCGCTGGCTGGAAACATACAGTTCGACGACGCTGTCTGCGTTTTGGCGCAGACGGGTGGTTACGGCATGGAAGCCGTGGATCATGCGTGTTTCGGACAAACTTTTCTCCCGAGGCGCTTACGCGCCTCTCTTCATTCAACGTTTTTTCTTGCGGCCGGTTTGCGGACCCGCGGCGCCTCTGGCGCCCGTCGCCGGCTTCTTGGGTGTCGCCGCGCGACCGCCCTGCTTGCCGCCACCGCGTTTGCCTGCGTCCTGCTTGACCGGCGCCACGCCGCCCGGCATGGCGCTGACCTCGTCCCTGCCGCGGCGAGCCCTGGGCTGGGCCTTCTTGGCCGGCGCGGGTCGCTTGCCCGACCGGCCCCTGTCCGTCTCCGGCGACGGCTGAGACGTACCAATGATTTTGTCCACCGGATTGACGGCCAGCTTGAAGTCGATCTTGTTCGTCGCCAGGTCGACGCGCACCAGCTGCACCTTGACGCGGTCGGACAGGCGATAACGCTTGCCGGTACGCTCACCGACCATTGCGTGCGCAGCATCGTCGAAGTGGAAATAATCGGTGCCAAGCTCGGATACATGCACCAGGCCCTCGATGAACACATCGTCGAGGGCGACGAAGATACCAAAAGGCACGACGGATGCGATGCTGCCGCTGAAAATTTCGCCGATCTTGTCCTGCATGTAGAAGCACTTGAGCCAGTCCTCGACGTCGCGCGTCGCCTCGTCGGCGCGGCGCTCGGTCATGGAGCAATGCAGGCCGACGTTTTCCCAGTCGCCGGCCTCGTGGTCAGGTTCGTACTTTTTCCGCTGCAGCACGGCCTTGATGGCGCGATGCACGAGCAGATCGGGATAACGGCGGATCGGCGAGGTGAAGTGCGTGTAGTGATCGTAGGCCAGACCGAAGTGGCCGACGTTGTCCGGGCTGTAGATGGCCTGACGCAAGGAGCGCAGCATCACGGTCTGCAACAGGGTGGCATCGGGGCGCCCCTTGATCTTGTCGATCAGAGCCGCATAGTCCTTGGCATGCGGCTCTTCGCCCCCGCCAAGCTGCAGGCCGAAGGTGCCGAGGAAGTCGCGCACCCTGGTCAGCCGTTCCGGCGATGGGCCCTGGTGGATGCGGTACAGACAGGGCTGCTCGTTCTCGGCCAGGTAAGCCGAGGCGCAAACGTTCGCCGCCAGCATGCACTCCTCGATGATCTTGTGCGCCTCGTTGCGCTCGTCCGGAACGATCCTGTCGATCTTGCCGTTGTCGTTGAAGATCATGCGCGTCTCGGTGCTCTCGAAGTCGATCGCGCCTCGCTTCTTGCGTTCGGCGGCAAGCAGACGATACAGCTCGTCGAGCATCTCCAGCTGCGGCAGCAGCTTTCCGATCTTCCTGCGGGCGGGGATTTCCTTCTCGTGAATGGCCGCGGCAACCTCGTTGTAGGTCAGGCGCGCGTGCGAGAACATCACCGCCGGGTAGAAGCGATAGCGCTTGACCTCACCGGTCGGACCGATGTCCATGTCGCAAACCATGCACAGGCGCTCGACCTGCGGATTGAGCGAACACAGGCCGTTGGATATCTTCTCCGGCAGCATCGGAATCACGCGTCGCGGGAAATAGACGGAGTTGCCGCGCTCGTAGGCGTCCAGATCGAGATCGCCGCGCTCCTTGACGTAATGACTGACATCGGCGATCGCCACGATCAGTCGATAGCCCTTGCCCTGCCGTTCGCAATACACGGCATCGTCGAAGTCGCGCGCGGTCTCGCCGTCGATGGTCACCAGCGGCAGATGGGTGATGTCCTCACGCCCCTTCTTGTCGGCCGGGCGCACAACATCCGGCAGCTTCTTGGCCTCGGCCAGCCCCTCCTTGGAAAATTCGTAGGGCAGCTCGTGCTTGCGCAGGGCGATCTCGATTTCCATGCCGGGATCGGCGTAATTGCCGACGATCTCGGTGACACGCCCGATAGCCTGCGCATTGCGGCTCGGCTGTTCGATGATGTCGACCATGACCACCTGGCCCGCGACCGGCACGATCGGCTTCGGGGCACGGGACAAACGGCCCATCAAGCCCTTCTTCGGCGCTTCTGGAGGCGCCAGCAGGATGCGCTGGCTGATGCGCTTGTTTTCCGGTTCGACAAACCACACGCCATGCTCGTTGTATACGCGGCCGACCAGCTTGCTGTTGGCGCGCTCCAGCACTTCGACAATCTTGCCTTCGGGCCGGCCGCGCTGATCGGTGCCAGCTACGCGCGCCATGGCGCGGTCGCCATGCAGGACCTTTTCCATTTCCCGGGCGCTGAGGAACAGGTCCGGACTGCCGTCGTCGGGCACCAGGAAACCGAAGCCGTCCATATGGCCCTGCACCCGACCGGTGACCAGATTGGCCTTGTCCGGCAGCAACCAGTTGCCGCCGCGGTTCTGCATCAACTGACCGTCGCGCGCCATAGCGCCGAGACGGCGGATGAAGAACTCCTCCTCCTCGGTGCGAATATCGAGCAGCTTGACCAAACGCTCGAAGGTCAGAGGCACGCCCTGCTCGGTCACGATCTGGAGGATGTACTCGCGGCTGGGCAGCGGATTTTCGTACGTCTCAAGCTCGCGCTGCAGCATGGGATCGGCCAGACGGATTTTGCTTATCTTTTGTGTTTTTTTAGTTGTAGGCTTTGACAATTCTGATTCTTCCTATATAATGCACGGCTCTTGTCGGTGCCGCCCAGGTGGCGGAATTGGTAGACGCACTAGTTTCAGGTACTAGCGGGTAACTCCGTGGAGGTTCGAGTCCTCTCCTGGGCACCAAGACAAGAACAACAGACCGCATGATAGCCAGTTTGGGCTCCATGCGGTTTTTTGTTTCCGCCTTGCTCCCCTTCCATTTGCCCGGACCGCACATTTGCGCGGCATCACCCATCCAGCCCTGAGACGCAACTGCCTTCCCATTCGGAATGGATCAAATTACTCCCTATTTCCTCGCACTGCTTGTGACCACAGGCTACGCTTCAATCGGATTTTGGCGTTTTGTCGATACGTCGCCGATCAACAACCCCCAGCGCGTCAATACCATTGACGGGTTGCGCGGCTACCTGGCTTTAAGCGTCATGCTGCACCATGCCGTGATTGCTCGCGCATGGCTTGAGACCGGGCACTGGACTCTGCCGGGAGACCCGTTCTACGGGCAATTAGGCGCCATCGCGGTCAGCCTGTTCTTCATCATTACGGGCTACCTGTTTTGGGGAAAGCTCATCGCACAGGAAGGGCGAATTAACTGGCGGGCCCTGTACATTGGACGGGTTTTTCGAATCGCCCCGACATACTGGATCGCTATCAGCGGAATGGTATTGGTCGTATTCTGGCAAAGCGATTTTCAACTACGCGAGCCCATAGCCGACCTGACAAAAAAATTGCTCCAGTGGTATGGCGGCCTTGGATTGCTCGTCGGCCATGATTTCAACAACTATGACACGGTGTGGATAATCATCGCTGGCGTAGTGTGGACCTTGAAGTATGAATGGCGCTTCTACCTTGCCCTGCTACCCGCATCGCTACTTGCCAAGCGCCGACTTCACCTGCCCGCCTCCATCGGCCTGCTTATTGTCTCGATCATATTGGCCAATCTTCAAAACTCAGAAAGCTGGCGCTACACAACGCTGTTCGCCGTTGGCATGATCGTGGCATCTCTGGCCGAAATCGGCGTCAAAATCAGCCTCTCCGACAAGCTTGCCTCACTGACACTAATCGCGGTACTGACAGGCACATTCGCATTGAATAGCGGGCCGTTCAGTACATGGCAGGCCCTTTTTCTCGGCGTGGCTTTTCTATTGGTCGAAAATGGAGCGTCCCTTTTCGGTCTCCTCACCTCACTCCCTGCAATTCGTCTGGGCCATGCAAGTTACGGGATATACCTGCTTCAAGGGTTCGTGTTTTCCATCGGCTTCAACAACTCGATACTCAGACCCATCGTAACCGGAAATAATATCGGTTTTTGGATAGTCACCATCGCCGGCATGTTGTTGCTATATACCGTGGCCGCATTGGTTTACTCAGGGGTTGAACGGCCTGCAATCGCGTTGGGGCGACGACTTGGCAAGCAAAAAACCAAAGCCAAAAAACCCGTTTGAAACGGATTGAGCTCAAAATGAAAAACGGCCTGTGAAAAATCAACAGGCCGTTTTCTTTTCTGCATGAGGAATACCCTATTGGAACGGATGCCTCAGCACGATGGTTTCTTCGCGATCCGGGCCGGTGGAAACCATGTCGATCGGCGCGCCGATGAACTCCTCTACGCGCTCAAGATAGCGGCGCGCATTCAGCGGCAGTTGATCCCACTGGGTCAGGCCGACGGTTTTTTCGGTCCAGCCCGGGAAGGTTTCGTAGATCGGTTTGCAGGCCTCGATGTCATCGGCATCCAGCGGCAGGATGTCGATGCGCTTGCCGTGCAACTCATAACCGACGCCGACCTTGATCTCGGGCAGGCCGTCGAGCACGTCGAGCTTGGTCAGGCACAGACCCGACACGCCGTTGATGATGATCGAGCGCTTCAGCAGCGCCGCATCCAGCCAGCCGCAGCGGCGCGGGCGGCTGGTGACGGTGCCGCGTTCCTGACCGACGGTGGACAGATGATTGCCCACCGAGCCCGGCTCCGCCATGTCGAGCTCGGTCGGAAACGGACCGCTGCCCACGCGCGTGGTGTAGGCCTTGGTGATGCCAAGGATGTAATGCAGCATGTCGGGGCCGACGCCGGCACCGGCGGAAGCATTGCCGGCGACGCAGTTACTCGACGTCACATACGGATAGGTACCGTGATCGATGTCGAGCAGCGTGCCCTGGGCGCCTTCGAACAGGATGTTGTCGCCGTTCAGATGCGAGGTGTGCAGCATGTAGCCGACATCGGCCATCATGGGCTTCAACTGCTCTGCAAGCTGCATTGCATGATCGTAGATGGGCTGATATTCGAGCTCGGTCGACTTCAGGTAGCCGCCAAGCGCAATGTTGTGCAGATCGACCAGCTCCCGCAACTTCCTGGCAAACCGCTCAGGATGCTTGAGATCCTGCACGCGCAGCGCACGACGTGCCACCTTGTCCTCGTAGGCCGGGCCGATGCCCTTGCCGGTGGTGCCGATCTTGCCGCTGCCGCTGCTCTCGCGCAGCGCCTCGCGCGCCTTGTCGACTTCGACGTGAAACGGGAGAATCAGCGGGCACGATTCGCTGATGAACAGACGCGAGCGCACTTCGACGCCCATGGCTTCGAGGCGCTCGATCTCCAGCATCAGGTGAGTCGGGTCGACAACCACGCCGTTGCCGATGTAGCAGCGCACGCCTTCGCGCATGATGCCCGACGGAATGAGCTGCAATGCGGTCTTGACGCCGTTGATGACCAGCGTGTGGCCGGCATTGTGGCCGCCCTGAAAGCGCACCACGCCCTGCGAGTGATCGGTCAGCCAGTCGACGATCTTGCCCTTGCCTTCGTCGCCCCACTGGGTGCCAACCACGACAACGTTCTTGGCATTCTGCTTGTTTGCCATCTTGTTTTCCCAATACCTTTTAATTTAATGCTTCAAGTGTCCATTTCGCGTCGCGCTGGACCAGGCGACGATCACAGCCGGCCTCACGCCAACTGCCGTCATGGCCGGGCAGCGCCACTGCGACTGCCTCGCCTGCTGCACGCAGGCGGGCAATCTCCTGTTGCAGGGTCGGATCGTCGCCCCACGGCGCGAGTATCCGGCCCGGCACGGAATCGTTTTCCGACAGACGCACGACTTCGCGCAGGTCCATGGAAAAGCCGGTGGCGGGACGGGCGCGGCCAAAAGCCTTGCCCATGCTGTCATAACGGCCGCCCAGCGCAATCGCGTTGGGATGATGCGCGCAGTAAGCGGCGAACATCACTCCGCTGTGATAGTGATAGCCGCGCAGATCGGCCAGGTCAAAGCTGATCGGCAGACCGGCCAGCGCCTCGACGAGCTGGCGCAGATCCGTTACGGCGGCGGCAACCTCGGCGTCGCCCGCCGTCAGCGCCAGCACCTTGTCGAGCACTTCGCTGCCGCCGTAGCACTCAGGCAGCCCGCGCAGGGCGCTGCGCACCGGCTCGGCGATAGCTTCGGTCAAGGCTTCCAGCGTCGGCACATCCTTGGCCTGCAAGGCGTCGAACAAGACCTGAACCTGATCGTCGTCGAGATCGGCGCGACGCGCCAGCGCGCGAAAGATGCCGACATGGCCGAGATCGATGCGCGTCGCCGAAAGATCGGCCAGTGCCAGCGTATCGGCGAGCAGACGAATGACTTCGATATCGGCCTCGATGCCGCCATGGCCGTACAGCTCGGCGCCGATCTGCAGCGGCTCGCGCGTTGCCGTGAGGCTGTCGGAGCGCGTATGCAGCACATTCGCGCAGTAGCAGAGACGAGTAACGCCGGCACGGTTGAGCAGATGCGCGTCGATGCGCGCCACCTGCGGCGTGATGTCGGCGCGTATGCCCAGCGTGCGGCCGGAAAGCTGATCGACCAGCTTGAAGGTACGCAGGTCGAGATCGTGCGCTCCGTCGGTCAGCAAGGACTCGACATACTCCAGCAACGGCGGCGTTACCAGCTCGTAACCGTGGCCGTGGAAACCATCGAGCATGCGGCGGCGCAAGGCTTCGATACGGGCAGCCTCGACCGGCAAAATGTCTTCAATCGCTTCGGGCAGCAACCAGCGGCGCATTTGATTCACTTACTTGGCAAGAATGATGACGAGCAGGCCGACCAGCATCGAGGCCAGGCCCATGAAACGCAACTGGCCATTGGCCAGTTGCGTGATACGCAGAAAAGTGTCGCGCCAGATGTGCGGGGCCAGAAAGGGCAGCAGCCCCTCCAGGACCAGCATCAGGCCGAGCGCGATCAGCAGGGTATTGAACATCCTACTTGGCGGTTCGCCCCGTGCTCTTCAGGTACTTGAAGAAGTCCGAATTCGGTTCGACCACGATTACGTCGCCCTTGTCCTTGAAGCTGGCACGATAGGCGGCCAGGCTGCGGTAGAAGGCGTAGAACTCGGGGTTCTGGCCAAAGGCGCCGGCATAGATGGCAGCGGCCTTGGCATCGCCATCGCCCTTGATTTTCTGTGCGTCGCGATAGGCTTCCGCAACGATGACTTCGCGCTGGCGATCGGCATCTGCCTTGATTTTCTCGGATGCGGCAATACCCTGCGAACGCAGCTCGTTGGCGACCCGCGTGCGCTCGGTGGCCATGTTGCCATAGACCGATTCGGACACCGTTGTCGGCAACTCGACGCGCTTGATGCGCACGTCGACGATCTCCACACCCATGTCGCTGATTTCACGATTGGCACGGGCCTTCTTCATCACCGCGCTCATGATGTTGTCACGCTCGCCGGTAACGACATCGCGCAACACGCGACGGCCAATCTCCCCGCGCAGGCTGGAGGTAATGATCGAACCAATCCGCTTCTCCGCAGCAGCTTCGTCGCCGCCGGTAAAGCTCACATAGAACTTGCGCGCATCGTTGATGCGCCACTTGACGTAGGCATCGACGAGGATGGGGTTGTTCTCGGAGGTGTAAAACTGGTCCGGCTCGGAAGAGTCCATGGTCAGAATACGCTTGTCATAGAAGCGCACGTTCTGCACCAGCGGCCACTTGAGGGCAAGGCCGGGTTCCGAATAAACCGTCCGGATTTCACCGAACTGGAAGACGACGGCGTACTGGCGCTGATCGACCGTGAAGACGGAAGCTGTCAGCACGATGATCAGCGCAAACAGTGCCGAAAGAAGGAAGGAGGCGTTGCGTTGCATCAGCGATCCCCCCTGTCACGGTTGCGCGTCAGATCGCGTCCGCTGCTGAAGGCTCCGCCCGTCACGGGCGGCAGCTTTTCCACTTGCGGCGGCACGGCCCCCTCATACGGGTTGGTACCGGCCATGCCCGGAGCGCGAACCTGAGCCTCGGCCGAAGCGGTCGGATTCGCTGCAACGCTTGCCGCCATCAGCTTGTCGAGCGGCAGATAGAGCAGATTGCCGCTGCCCTTGGCATCGATCATGACCTTGCTGGTATTCGTGTAGATCTGTTGCATGGTTTCCAGATACAGACGGGTGCGGGTGACTTCAGGCGCCTTGTTGTATTCGACCAGTACCTGCTTGAAATAGCTGGCATCGCCTTCAGCCGTTGCAATCATGCGCTGCTTGTAGCCGTTGGCTTCCGCCATGAGGCGCGCAGCCGTGCCTTGCGCACGCGGGATCACGTCGTTGGCATAGGCTTCGCCTTCGTTGACGTAGCGGTTGCCGTCGTTCTTGGCCTTGACCGCGTCGTCGAACGCGGCCTGTACCTGCGACGGCGGTTGCGTCTTCTGCATGGCAACGATGGTTACTTCGATGCCGGTCTTGTAGCGATCGAGGATGTCCTGCATCAGCCCCTTGGTTCCGATGGCAATCTTGTCGCGCTGGGCGCTGAGCACATCGTCAATATTGCTCTTGCCCACCATTTCGCGAATTGCGGTTTCGGCTGCCTGCTTGACGGCCTCATCCGGATTGCGGTTGCTGAACAAATATTCTTTTTCGTTCTTGAGACGGTACTGCACCGAGAACTGGATGTTCACGATATTGAGGTCATGCGTAAGCATCAGGGCCTCGCGCAGCACCTGATCCTTTTCCGAGCCGCGATAGCCGATTTCCAGACGACGCACGCCGGTCAGGTTGACGACCTCGTGGCTCTCGACCGGCCACGGCAGGCGCCAGCGCAGGCCCGGCTGGGTGGTTTCACTGTAGCGGCCGAAGCGCAAGACCACGCCGTGTTCGCCCGCATCGACAATGTAGAAACCGCTGGCCAGCCATACCGCGATGACAAGGGCGACGATCACGCCAACGCCGCCGCCGAACTGACGTGGGGTAAAACCGGGAGAGCCGCCGCCGAAGCCGCCGCCATTATTGTTGTTGCCGGGACGCGGCTTCCTGCCGAAAAAACCGCCGAGGCGATTGGTGAAATCGCGCCACAGCTCCTCGAGATCGGGAGGCCCGTCGCCCTGCTTGCGCGGCCCCTTGTTGTCACCCGGCTCATTGCCCCAGCCGTGGTTGTTCATAGACAGAAGAATTCCAGTTATCACGATATTGGCTTTTATATATCGGACCGGGGTCCGCGAAGGTCATTCGACAGGAACTTCTGTGTCCGGTTCAGCACCGGAGCAAGCGATTTCAGCCAGTGCCGAACGCAACAGATCAAGGCCTTCACCGTTGCGCGCACTGACTCGAACGCGCGCAATTTTACCATACTCGTCCCGCTCAACCCCGGCGCTGGCGGCCGTCGCGTCGATCTTGTTCCACACCACGATCTGCGGCACATCGGCCGCGCCGATTTCCTTCAATACGCGATTGACGGCGTCGATCTGCTGGTCGCGATCGGCGCTCGCGGAATCGACGACATGCAGCAGCAGATCGGCATTCGCCGTCTCTTCTAGGGTAGCGTGGAAAGCGGCCACCAGCGAGTGCGGCAGATCGCGAATAAAGCCGACGGTATCCGATATCACGATCTGGCCGCCCGCCTCCGGAATGTAGAGCCGGCGCGAAGTCGTATCCAGCGTGGCGAAGAGCTGATCGGCGGCGTAGCTGCCGGCCTTGGTCAGGGCATTGAAGAGCGTGGATTTGCCCGCATTGGTATAGCCAACCAGGGACACGGCCAGCACCTCGTTGCGATCGCGTGCGCGGCGCCGGACGGCGCGCTGCTTCTCCAGCGTCTTCAGCTTGTCCTTGAGGAAAGCGACGCGCTTGCCGAGCAGACGGCGGTCGGTTTCGAGCTGCTTTTCACCCGGCCCGCGCAAGCCGATACCGCCCTTCTGGCGCTCAAGGTGAGTCCAGCCGCGCACCAGGCGCGTGGCCAAGTGTTCGAGCTGGGCGAGTTCGACCTGCAGCTTGCCCTCATGGCTGCGCGCGCGCAGGGCGAAGATGTCGAGGATGAGCGCATTGCGGTCGATCACGCGGCAGGACAGTTCGCGTTCAAGATTGCGCTGCTGCGCCGCTGAAAGCTGGTGATTGAAGATGACGATGTCGGCGTCCACGACCGTCATCGTTTCCTTGATCTCGGCGACCTTGCCCTTGCCGGCATAGGTGGCGGCATCGGGCGCACGGCGCTTGCCGCGCACTTCGGCCCTGGGGGCTGCGCCGGCGCTGCCGACGAGAAGACGGAACTCTTCGAGGCGCTCGGCGTAGTCGCCCTCGCCGAAGTCGAGCTGAACCAGCACGGCCTGCTCGCCGCTTGCGGGACGTTCAAACATCAGGAATGTGGTGCGGAAACGGCCGCCGCAAGCGCCGGCCGCTCAGGCTGCATGCAGATCAGTGTTC
>JAGWTC010000057.1 GCA_028869135.1 Rhodocyclaceae bacterium | reverse complement strand
CTTCGACAATCACGTCCTGCAGCGCCATGCCGGCGGCCAGCAACTGGTTGAAATAGCTCACCATGACGACGCCGTTCAACACCGCGATCCCGAGCAGGGCGATAAAGCCTACGGACGCGGGGACCGACAGATACTCGCCCGAAAGCAGGAGGCCGAAAACGCCGCCGATCAGCGCGAAGGGAATATTCGAAAGCACCAGCAGCGCCTGACGCACCGAGCCGAAAGTGGAGAAGAGCAGGAAGAAGATCAGCAGCAGCGCAATCGGCACCACGATCATCAGGCGCGCCGCCGCGCGCTGCTGGTTCTCGAACTGACCGCCCCAGACGATGCGATACCCCTCGGGCAGGCTCACCTTGCTCGCCACGGCGGTTCTGGCGTCGTCGACGAACCCGACCAGATCGCGATCGCGGACATTCGATTGCACGACCACATAGCGCTGCGCGTTTTCCCGGTCCACCTTGACAGGGCCGTCGACGCGCTCGATGTGCGCGAGCTCGGCCAGCGGCACACTGCCGCCGCCGGGCAGCGTGATGCGCAGCGCCGCAAAGTCGGCCGGCGAATTGCGCAGATCCTGCGGTCCGCGCAGGACCAGCGGCACGCGCCGCCCCTGCTCGATGACGACCCCGGCCTTGCGCCCTTCCAGCAGTGCCTTCAGATCGTTCTGGATATCGTCGACATTCACGCCGAAACGTCCGGCTGCGAGCCGGTCGACATTGATGCGCAGATACTGCACGCCATCGTTCTTCAAGGTGAACGTATCCTCGGCGCCGGCGACCTGCTTGACCGTCGCCTCGATTTCGCCGGCGAGGCGATTGAGCGTCGCCAGATCCGGCCCGAACACCTTGATGGCGAGATCGCCGCGCACGCCGGTCAGCATCTCCGACACGCGCATGTCGATCGGCTGCGTGAACGAGTAGCCGATGCCGGGGAAGTTCTTCATGACGTCGCGAATCCGGTCCGCCAGCCAGGCCGGATCGTTTCTGCGCCAGGTGTCGCGTGGCTTGAGTACCATGAAGGTGTCGCTCTGGTTCAGGCCCATCGGATCGAGGCCGATTTCGTCGGCGCCAGCGCGCGAAACGATCGCGCTGATTTCCGGAATGTCGGCGAGCAGCGCCTGCTGCACCCGCGTGTCGATGGCCAGCGTTTCGTCTAGGCCGATCGACGGCAGCTTCTCTAGCTGCATGATGAGATCGCCCTCGTCCATCGTCGGCATGAAGCTTTTGCCGAGCAGCATGAAGGCGCCGACGGCAGCACCCAGCGCAATCAGCGCGGCCATGACGAACGTCCGCCCGCGCCTCAGGGCGCTGGCGAGCACACGGTCGTAGAGGGCGGCGCATTTGCGCACCAGCCAGGGCTCGGCGTGGGCCTTGCGCCGGATCAGGAAGGAAGCGAGAACGGGCACCGCGCTGAGCGAGAGAATCAGCGAGGCCGACAGCGCAAACACGATGGTCAGCGCCACCGGCGCGAACATCTTTCCTTCCAGCCCTTCCAGCGTCAGCAGCGGCAGGAACACGATGATGATGATGGCAATGCCCGAAGCGACGGGCGCCGCCACGTCTCTGGCCGCCCGGAAAATCAGGTTCAGCGTCGGCAGGCCCTGTTGTCCGTGGGCAAACTGGCTTTCGATGTTCTCCACCACGACCACGGCCGCATCGACGAGCATGCCGATTGCGATTGCCAGACCGCCCAGACTCATCAGATTGGCGGACAGGCCGACGCCGTGCATGAGAATGAAGGTGGCGAGCGCCGACAGCGGCAGCATCAGGGCCACGACGATGGCCGCGCGCAGGTTGCCGAGGAAGGCCAGCAGCAGCAGCACGACCAGAACGATGGCCTCGATCAGGGCTTTGGATACGGTGCCGACGGCGCGATCAACCAGATTGCTGCGATCGTAGAAGGCCTCAATGGTGACGCCCTTGGGCAGGGTTGGCGCGATCTCCGCGAGCTTGGCCTTGACGCCCTCCACCACGCTTTGCGCATTGGCGCCGCGCAGCCCCAGTACCAGACCCTCCACGGACTCGCCCTGGCCGTTGCGGGTGACGGCGCCGTAGCGCGTCAGCGTACCGTAGCGCACCTCGGCGACATCGCCGATGCGAACCACCTGTCCGCCGCGACTGCCCAGCACGATGGCGCGCACATCGTCGAGCGTGCGGACGGCGCCCTCGGCGCGCACCAGCAGAGACTCCTCGCCATCGTTGAGACGCCCTGCGCCGTCGTTGCGATTGTTTTGCTCCAGAGCGCGTTGCAGATCGCCCAGCACCAGACCGCGCGCCGCCAGCAAGCGCGGATTGGGCACGACCTCGAAGCTGCGCACTTCGCCGCCCAGACTGTTCACGTCGGCAACGCCCGGGATGGTGCGCAATTGCGGCCGGATCACCCAGTCGAGCAAGGTACGTTTTTCGGTCAGGGACAGATCGCCCTCGATCGTGAACATGAACATTTCGCCCAGCGGCGTCGTGATCGGCGCCATGCCGCCGCTGATGCCGACGGGCAGGTTGTCCATCGCCGCCGCCAGGCGTTCGCTGACCTGCTGGCGCGCCCAGTAGATGTCGGTGCCATCGACGAAGTCGATGGTGATGTCGGTCAAGGCGTACTTGGAAGTCGAGCGCATCAGCTTCTGATGGGGAATGCCCAGCATCTCCTGCTCGACCGGCACCGCCAGACGGGTTTCGACTTCCTCCGGCGTCATCCCCGGCGCCTTCAGGATGATCTTGACCTGGGTGCTCGACACGTCCGGAAACGCATCGATGGGCAGCTTGAGCAATGCATACACGCCGGCGCCGACCAGCAGGCCGGTCAGCACCAGCACGAGCAGGCGCTGGGTCAGCGAAAAGCGGATCAGGCCGGCCAGCATTACTGTCTGCCCACCCCGGTCATCAGCGCCTTCAGCGCCGAGGCGCCCCTGACGACGATGCGGTTCTGCGGCTCCAGCCCTTCGACCTGAACGCTGTTGCCGCCTTGCGCCAGCACCCGGACGGTACGCGCCTCAACATGCAGCTCGCGCGTGTCCTCCTTGACGACGACGAAGATGATTTCCTTGTTGTCATGGCGCGCCAGCGCGGCCGCCGGCACCGAAATGCGGCGCGGCTCGGCAGCCCCCGCCAGCACGACCTCGACCATCTGTCCGGGG
>JAGWTC010000016.1 GCA_028869135.1 Rhodocyclaceae bacterium | reverse complement strand
GACTTCGAGCATGGGCTTCTCGACGCTGGCAAGCACCATGTCGTAGATGGCGCACGGACGCTCGCCGTCGAGATCGCGGAAGTAACGGTTCAGGGAGCGGCGTACGCTGTCGGACAGATCGCTGGAACTCATGCGGCAAGCGCCTCGGGATTTTGGGATTCGTTCGCGTCTTCCTCGTAGCGCAGGCGCTCGCTCTCGGCGGCCTGGGTATGGAAGAACTCGTCGGTGGCGGCCAGTTGCTCGGCCACCGTCGGCAATTTGTTCATGGCGTGGCGGAAACTGGCCGAGCCGATGAGGCCCTTGGTGTACCAGGAGATGTGCTTCCTGGCGACGCGGACACCGGTTTCTTCGCCGTAAAAGTTGTAGAGATCAAGCAGATGTTCGCGCATGATCGCGTGGATCTCGGTGACCCGGGGCGGCGGCAGTTCCGTGCCGGTGGCGAGGTAATGCTCGATCTCGCGGAAGATCCAGGGACGGCCCTGCGCAGCGCGCCCGATCATGACGCCGTCGGCCTTGGTGTAGTCGAGCACGAACCTGGCCTTCTGCGGCGAAGTGATGTCGCCGTTGGCGATGACGGGAATATCGATCTGCGACTTGACCAGCGCAATGGTGTCGTACTCGGCGGAGCCCTGATACTGGTCGGCGCGCGTGCGGCCGTGGATGGCGACGGCGCGGATGCCCGACTCCTGCGCGATGCGCGCGATCATGGGGGCGTTCTTGTTTTCGCGGTTCCAGCCGGTGCGGAACTTCAGCGTCACCGGCACATTGCCGGCGCCGCGCACCACGGCCTCGAGAATCTGCGCCACCAGCGGCTCGTTCTGCATCAGGGCCGAGCCGGCCATGACGTTGCAGACCTTCTTGGCCGGGCAGCCCATATTGATGTCGATGATCTGCGCACCCTCGTCCACATTGTAGCGGGCGGCTTCTTCCATCATCTTCGGATCGGCGCCGGCGATCTGCACCGAGATCGGATCGGCTTCGCCGTCGTGATTGGCGCGGCGCTTGGTCTTGGCGCTGCCGTAGAGCAGCGAGTTGGACGTCACCATTTCGGATACGGCGACACCCGCGCCCAGCTTCTTGCAAAGCTGGCGGAAGGGCCGGTCGGTCACACCCGCCATGGGCGCGACGAACAGATTGTTGCGAAGCGTAAAGCCTGCGAACTCCATGAGCCGAAATGGGGAAATGCGGGTGGGAAGGGCCGCAATTCTACCCCAAAGCGCTGCCTAAAAAACGATCAACTGCTCTTTTTTTAGGCAGCCACTATCGCGTGCGTCATCCGCCACAAGGAGGTCACCTCCTGTGCGCGGGCGCCATGCAGGTGGTCACTAACATTGCTGATTTTGCCGTGCCTGGGACGGACATCATGGCGCGCAAGCACGCGCAGACCGGCATCTTCAATCGCCTTGAGCAGAAAGTCCCGGCTGCGCAGGCCGAGATGCTCGGCCAGGTCCGACAGGATCAGCCAGCCCTCTCCTCCGGGCAGCAGATGTGCGGCGAGCCCATTCAGAAAGCCCAGCAACATGCGGCTATCCGGATCATAGATGGCCTGATCAAGCAGGCTGTTGGCAGCCCCCGGCACCCAGGGCGGATTACACACGATCAACCCGGCTTGCCCGGACGGGAAAAGATCGGTTTCGACAATCTCTATCTGATCGTTCAGGCCCAGCCCTTGAATGTTGTCACGCGCGCAGGCCAGCGCGCGCGGATTGAGCTCCGTCGCAACAACCTTCCTGACCCCGCGCCGGGCCAGCAGCGCCGCAATGACGCCCGTGCCGGTGCCGATGTCGAAGGCCAGATCGGTCGCGGGCAGCGGCGCGGCGGCAATCAAGTCCAGATATTCGCCGCGTATCGGCGAAAACACACCGTAGTGCGGATGAATTTCCGAGCCGAGCGCCGGAATCGACACGCCCTTCTTGCGCCACTCATGCGCGCCGATCACGCCTTGCAGTTCGCGCAGGGAAACCACATAGGGCTCGGCACATTCGCCATACGCCTCGGTGCAGGCTTGCGCCACATCCGGCGCGCGCCGCAGGGGAATGCGATGCCCGGCTTCGACCGGGATCAGCAGCATGCCGAGCGTACGGGCGCGTTGCAGCTGGCTCTGCCGATGCAGATGAAAGGCTTCGGTGATGCTTTTAAGCGCGGCCGGCTTCTTTTTCTTCTGCTCGGCGCGCCGCGCCATGGCCTGCAGCAGCTGGCGGGCATTCTGGAAGTCGCCGCGCCACAACAGCGCCGTGCCTTCGCAGGCAAGCCGCCAGGCGGCATCGGCGGTGGTCGCGTCGTCGGCGATGACGACGCGCCGGGGCGGCGGCGCACCATTTTCGGACCGCCATAGCGCGGCATGCGCGCTATCGTCCTCCGTCCATTCGAGCATCACCAGGCGCGGGCACCGAACATCATGCGGCGCGCAAGGAAGCTGCGCAGCGGCGGCAGCAGATCCAGCGCAATCAGTCCGGCGCCGCGCAGATGTTTGAGGAAGGGGTCGTCGTTGCTGAACAGACGGATCAATCCGTCGGTAATGCCGATGGTGCCGCGCCGGTCCAGACGTCTGTCGGCGGCATACTGGGCCAGCACCTCGGACGCACCGGGGTCCGCAACGCCCGCCAGGCAATGCGCCAGCGCCATGCAGTCGCGCAGCGCAAGATTGAAGCCCTGCCCCGCGACCGGATGCAGGGTCTGCGCCGCATTGCCGAGCCAGACCTGGCGCTTGGCGGTCGGCTGCTCGCGATAGCGCAGACCGAGCGGGAAGATGAAGCGACCTTGTACCGCCGTGAATTGCACACGCGGTCCGAACTCGGCCTGCAAATGACGAAGCAGCTCGACATCCGGCAGCGCCTTCAGGCGCTCGGCCTCGCCCGGCTTGCAGACATAGACGGCCGCATAGTCGTTTTCGTACGGCAGCAGGGCGAACGGGCCGTGGCTGGTGAAGCGTTCCCAGGCGGTGCCGCCATGCGGGCTTTGCGGCGTAAGCAGGCAGATCAGGGCGTGCTGATCGTAGTCGCGCTCGACGACATGCTGCGCTTCCTCGTCGATGCGCCCCTCGGCGTAGGCCACCAGCCGCGCCTCGCTGCGGCCGCTGCTGCACATCAACATCACCGTGTCGTTGCCAGCCACCGTATTGAGCAGCCTGCTGTCACCGATGAAGGGAATATCCGCCTTCGTCAGCGCCCGATCGAGCGCGGCGGCGATGTCGCTGCTGCTCGCGACGTAGCCCAGCGCCGCAACGCCTTCTTCCTGCGCGGAAATCCTGGTGCGACCGGCCGCGCCGCGTTGCGAGACGTGGATGTTCCTGATCGGTGTGGAACGCATGCCTTCCCAGACGCCCAGGTTCGCCAGTATCTGTTGCGAGCCGTGCGACAGCGCGAGGATCCGCTTGTCTCCGATCGCCGCACCGCGCGCGCGCGCGTCGTGAATCTCGGCGGCGACGCCTTGCTTATGCAGGGCCAGCGCCAGCGACATACCGACCGGGCCGCCGCCGATGATGGCCACAGGCTTGCGGAGGTGACTTTGGTTCGCCGCTGGCGCGGCGCCGAAGTTTTGGGTCATGGCAGTCAACGCCCTTCGGCCATCAAGGCTTCGATCTCGGCGATGGTCTTCGGCGTCGACTGGGTAATGATGTCGCAGCCGTCGGCCGTCACCAGCGCGTCGTCTTCGATGCGAATGCCGATATTGTGGAAAGCCGCCGGCACGTCGTCAGCCGGACGAATGTAGCAGCCGGGTTCGACGGTCAGGACCATGCCGGGCTGGAGCTTCTTCCAGTCTTCGCCGTCCTTGTATTCGCCGGCGTCGTGCACGTCAAGGCCCAGCCAGTGGCCGGTGCGGTGCATGTAGAAACGCTTGTAGCCTTCCTGCTCCAGCACCTCGTCCAACGTACCGGTCAGCAGCTTGAGATCGAGCATGCCCTGGGCCAGCACCTTGACCGCCGCATCGTGCGGATCATGGAAGGTGTTGCCCGGCACGGTCGCCGCGATTGCCGCCGCCTGTGCGTCCAGCACCAGTTGATAGACATCGCGCTGGGCGCCGCTGAACTTGCCGTTCACGGGGAAGGTGCGCGTGATGTCGCTGGCGTAACCGTCGAGCTCGCCGCCCGCGTCGATCAGCAGCAGATCTCCGTCATTGAGGCGCTGATCATTCTCGACGTAGTGCAGCACGCAGGCATTCTTGCCGCCGGCGACGATGCTCGTATAGGCGGGCGCCTGGCAGCCCTGGCGCCGGAATTCGTGCAACAGCTCGGCCTCGATTTCGTATTCGTATCTGCCGGGCTTCGTCGCGCGCATCGCGCGCTTGTGCGCCTCGCCGGAAATTTCGCCGGCACGGCGCATCAGCGCGATTTCAAAGTCGTCCTTGAACAGGCGCTGCGCATCGAGGAGGGCGCGGATGTCGCGTATCGCCTCCGGCGCGCGCTTGCCGGCGCGGGCCTGCGCGCGGACGCCGTTGAGGGCCTGCGTGATGCGTGCATCCCAGCCGGCATCGTGACCGATGGCGTAATAGAGCGCCGGCTGGTTGGCCATGAGTTCGATGAGTTTTGCATCGAGCTCGCCGATAGAATAAGCCGCATCGAAACCGAAGGCATCTGCGGCCGCGGCCGGACCGTAGCGGTAGCCGTCCCAGATTTCGCGTTCCTCGTTCTTGTCGCGGCAGAACAGGAGGCTTTGCGGTTTGTCTCCGGCAATCAGCACCACCACCGCTTCCGGCTCGGTAAAGCCGGAGAGGTAAAGCGCGTAGCTGTCGGCGCGATACGGAAAATGCGCGTCGCGATTGCGCGTCTGCTCCGGCGCGGTCGGCACGATGGCGATGCCGGCGCCCATGCGCTTGATGGTTTCGAGGCGGCGCTGACGGAAGGGTTCGATGTTCATGACAGAATGACCGGCGGATTCAGCGTGAGTTCCTTGTCGAGGGCGGCCAGGCGCTCCGGCGTGCCTACGTCTTCCCAGCGACGCGGATGGCATTCGCCGCTGACCTTGCCATTGTGCATCGCTTCGCGCAACAGGGGTGCCAACTTGGCGGGTTTTCCGCGCGCCAGTCCGGCGAACAGCGCCGGACGATAAATGCCGATGCCGGCATAAGTGAGCTTGCCATGAGACTCGGGGGTATCGAGCACGCGATCGCCGTCGAGGCGGAAGTCGCCGTGCGGGTGGTGCGGCGGATTCGGCACCAGCACCAGATAGGCCAGATCGTCGGCCAGCGTGGCGGCGCGCTTTTCGGCCAAGCCCACGTTCCAGTCGCAATAGACATCGCCGTTGATGACGAGGAAAGGCGCATTGCTGTTGTCCGGATCGAGCAGAGGCAGCGCCTGCGCGATGCCGCCCGCCGTTTCCAGCGCGCCCGGCGGCTCGGCTGACCACTGGATGCGTACGCCGAAGCGGGAGCCGTCGCCCAAGGCCTCGGTCAGCTTGTCGCCGAGGTGGGCGTGGTTGATCACGATCTCGCGCAAACCGGCGGCCGCGAGCTTTTCCAGATGCCAGACGATCAACGGTTTCCCGCCGACGCACAGCAGAGGCTTCGGCAAATGATCGGTCAGCGGCCGCATGCGCTCTCCGCGCCCTGCGGCCAGGATCATGACCTTCATCAGAACGTCATTCCCGTCTTGATCTCGGTGCCGTGCACCTTGTCGATCAGTCGCAACAGCGGCAGCAAGCTGTCGTAGCGCGCGCAGGCGCGGCGCAGGTAGTCGAGCACCAGCGGCATGTCCTTGAGATAGCCGTCCTTGCCGTCGCGGTGGTAGAGGCGGGCGAAGATGCCGAGCACCTTGATGTGGCGCTGTACGCCCATCCACTCGTAATCGCGATAGAAGTCGCCGAAATCCTCGCGGATGGGCAGCCCGTTCTTTTTCGCCTTTTCCCAATAGCGCACCAGCCAGTCGATGACGACCTCTTCATCCCAACTGATGTAGGCGTCCTTGAACAGGGACACGAGGTCGTAGCTCATGGGGCCGTAGACGGCATCCTGAAAATCGATGACGCCGGGGTTGCCACCCATGCCGGCCGGCACCACCATCAGATTGCGCGAGTGATAGTCGCGATGCACATACACTCGGGGCTCGGCCAGATTGACGGCCAGGATGCGCTGGAAAATGGTCTCCAGCACCTTCTGCTGCTTGTCGTCCAACGTGACGCCGAGGTGCTTGCCGAGATACCACTCCGGAAAAAGCATCAGTTCGCGGCGCAACAGCGCCTCGTCGTATTCCGGCAAAGCCCCGGGCCGGCTCGCCGCCTGGAGGTCGATCAGCGCATCGAGGGCGTCGCCGTAGAGCGCCGGCGCCGATTCAGGCGTCAGCGCCGGCAGATAGGTCTGGCTGCCGAGATCGGACAGCAACAGGTAACCGCGCTCCAGATCCTGGGCCAGCACCTGCGGCACATGCACGCCGGCGGCGGAGAACAGCTGCTGCACATGCAGCCAGGGCCGGCAGTCCTCGTGGCTGGGCGGCGCGTCCATGACGATCAGCGTCTCGCCGTCGGCAAAGCTGGCGCGGAAGTAACGCCGAAAGCTGGCATCGGCGGACGCCGGCGCAAGGGTAAAGCTGCGGCCCGGGCGGAGACTTTCCAGCCAGGCGGTGATTTCCTGCTGACGCTGCATAGTAGAGGTATCGTTGCCGCACTGAAGGGCGGGTTTCCCGTGGCGGCCAATGTTAGAATGCAAAATTCTAACATTCGGCTTGTTACTGCCTGTCTGCTGGGTTGCTCGGGGCGGCGCGGAACGCACATTGGTTTGCTTAAGGCATGGCGGCTTCGGTCTCTGGACAACTCGGCATTGCGGCGCTGTTAATCACGGCCACGGGCGCTAGTCACGCCGCAGACAGCCTGCCTCCACTGCAGGTCGACCCGGCCTTGCTGGGCCAGACGCCCGCATTGAATCAACCAAAGCCGGCACCGGCGCCCGCCGCAGACGCAGCGCCGACCCAGGTGAAAAATGGCACGGCGGCGCCAGCCACTACCAATGATGTCGGTGTCAAGCCGGTTCAGGTCTCGACGCCTTCAATCATCACACCGGCCGCCGCGCCAACTCCCGCCCCGGCCCCCGCCAGCGCGCCGGCACAGCCCGCTTCGGCGCCAACTGCGCCTACTCCTGCTCCTGCTCCTGCTCCTGCACCCGCCAAGGCAGTGCCCCCACCCAGCCCGGCCAAGCCGGCTGCTTCCGCCCCCGAAACCCTGGTAAAACCGATCCCGACGCCCGCACCGGGGCCGGCAAGTGCGACGCCTGCGGCAGCCGCAGCGAGCGGTGCCGCATCGTCCGCGACAGCGGCACCTTCGAGCCGGGGCAATGTCACGCTGGCGCGCAATATGGAGGCGCTGCGGGTCGATCCCGCCTTGCTGGGGGCCCCGCCCGCTCCGAAAATCGCCTCAAGTGCCGGCACGGTCGACGCCGCCTCGGCGGCAGCCGGCGCGGGCACCGCCGGATCGCCTGCCGGTGGCACAACACCTCCGCCTATCGACACCTCGCCGCGCCTGCCCCCGCTGTATTCGGCCCATGTCGATGCAGGCCGCCTGCCGGCGCCGACGGGTTACAAGAAGGTGCCGCAGGACCCGAACGCAAAAACGCCGATCTATGTCACCGCAGACCGCATCAACGGCACCACGGACCAGGCCATCGTTGCAGAAGGCAGTGTCGAGCTGGAGCAGGGCGACTCCAGCCTTTACGCCGACAAGATCACCTACTGGCAGCTCGACGAAGAAGCCGAGGCCGAAGGCAATGTGCTTCTGACCCGCCCCGATGCGCGCATGAGCGGGCCCAAGGCGCGCGTGCGCATGATCGACAACGAGGGCTATTTCGAGCATCCCGTCTACATGGTCAAAAGCGAGACCTCGATCAAGCAACCGATCCCGCAGGATGTGGTGACAGCCACGCCTTTGCATCCGGGCATGCCGGACGTGATGGCGCCCCAGCGCGTCACCACGACGGGCAGCGGCAAGGCCGACCGCGTCGACCTCGAAGGCGACGGCCAGTATCGTTTCACCAACGCCACCTACAGCACCTGCCCGGCTGGCGACAATCAGGACTGGTATGCGCAGGCCACCGATCTGAAGCTGGATTACGATCGCGAAGTCGGCGACGGCAGGAATGCAAGAATCTATTTCAAGGGCGTGCCTTTCCTGTACACGCCCATCATGTCGTTCTCGCTCAACAACCAGCGCAAGAGCGGCCTGCTGCCCGCCACCGTAGGCGCGGACACCAAGGTCGGCGTGCAGTACTTCCAGCCCTTCTACTGGAATATCGCGCCCAATATGGACGCCACCCTCACCTCGCGGCTGATGTCGAAGCGTGGCCTGCAACTGAGCGGCGAACTGCGTTATCTGGACTACAACTACGTCGGCACCTCGCGTTTCGAATACCTGCCGCACGACGCCGCCACAGGGGAATCGCGCTACGCCTTTTCGGTCCAGCACAACCAGATTCTCGGCAACGGCTTCAGCGGCTTGCTGAACCTCAACGGCGTTTCGGACAGCACCTATTACACGGACCTGTCCACCCGGATCGCCAACATCTCGCAGGTCAACCTGCTGCGCCAGGGCGTCCTCAACTACGGCGCCAGTTGGTGGTCGGCCAGCGTGGCGATGGAAAAATACCAGACGCTGCAGATCCCGAACCAGCCGCCGGTCGTCGCGCCCTACGCCAGCCTGCCGCGCATCAATCTGAATGCCGGCCGCTATGACCTGCCCGCCCGGCTCGCCTTCAACCTACAGGGCGAATACGTCAACTTCTCGCATCCGACGCAGGTCGAAGGGCAGCGGATGGTGATTTATCCGCAACTGTCGCTGCCGCTGCAAAGCGCCGCCTTCTACGTTACGCCCAAGGTCGGCGTGCATTCGACGAGCTACCATCTCCAGCGGCAGGAGGCCGGCCTGCCCGACAGCATCAACCGGACCGTGCCGATCTTCAGCGTGGACAGCGGCGTAACCTTCGAGCGCGACTTCCAGTGGAAGGACTCGACCTATACCCAGACGCTGGAACCCCGGCTGTACTACGTCTATATCCCGAACCGGGATCAAAGCAATATTCCGGTCTTCGACACGGCCCTGGCCGACTTCAATTTTGCGCAGATATTCTCGGAGAACCGTTACGTAGGCAAGGATCGCATCGGCGATGCCAATCAACTGACCGCAGCGCTCACCTCGCGCCTGATCGACCCCGAAACCGGCATCGAGCTGATACGCGGCATGCTCGGTCAGCGCCACTACTTCAGCGACCAGAGGGTGACGCTGAACTCGCCGACCAACCCGGACGCCGAGATTGCCCGTACTCATCGCGATGCCGATCTGCTCGCCGCCATTACCGGCCTGGTCGCGCCCAAGACCTATGTCGATGCCGGCGTGCAATACAACCCGCGCGACAACCGCACCGAGCGCTTCAATCTCATGTCGCGCTACCAACCCGAAATCGGCAAGGTCTTGAATGCCGGCTACCGCTACACGCACGATCAGCTCGGCCAGGTCGACATCTCCGGTCAGTGGCCGTTCAGCGGTGGCTGGACGGCCGTGGGGCGGTATAACTACTCCACCCGGGACGCGCGCCCCATCGAAGTCGTCGCGGGGCTTGAATACAATGGCGGTTGCTGGGCCATTCGCGGCTTGCTGCAACGTCTGTCCACTACCGCACAGACCCAGACGACGTCGTTCTTTATCCAGCTCGAACTCTCGGGCTTCTCGAATATCGGCTCCAATCCGGCGGACGTCCTCCGACGCACCGTGCCCGGCTACAGCCGCAACTACGGCAATCCGGGGCAGCCCGCCAGCGGATACTCCGACTATCAATGACACGCTGTATCCCGCCGATGGAGGCGCCATGAATCGTTTTTCATTCCTGACCACACTGCTGATCGTCGCGACACCGGCCCTCGCACAAAACAGCCCCCTGCCCATCGAGGCCGACCGCGTCATCGCGATCGTCAATAACGAGGCCATCACGCAATACGACCTGCGCACCCGGGTCAACAGCGCCGAAAGCAACCTCAAACGCCAGGGCACGCCGATGCCGCCCGCGCAGATTCTGCAGCGCCAGGTGCTCGAACGTCTCATCGTGGACAAATTGCAGATGCAATCGGCAACCGAGCTGGGCATGAAAGTCAGCGACGCCGACCTCGACTCGGCGCTGCGCCGCATCGCCGAAGGCAACAAACTGACCCTCGATGCCTTCAAGCAGGCGCTGGAAAAGGACAACATCCCCTGGAGCAAGTTCCGCGAGGAAATCCGTCAGGAAATCGTCGTGGCCCGCCTGCGCGACCGTGAAGTCGACAGCCGCGTCACCATCTCGGAAGGCGAGATCGACAACTATCTCAGCAGCGCCGAGGCGCGCGGGGACAGCGCCGAATACCTGATCTCGCACATCATCGTTCGCCTGCCGGAGCAGGCGGGACCGGATCAGATCGCCCGCTTGCGCGCACGCGCCGCGGAAGCCCAGCAGCGACTGCAACACGGCGAGGACTTTGCCAAGGTGGCGGCCGCCTACTCGGATGCTCCCGATGCGCTTTCCGGCGGCAATATCGGCGTGCGCACCATCGACCGCCTGCCGACGCTCTACGCCGACGCGGTTTCGAAGCTGCAACCCGGGCAGGTCAGCGACATTCTGCGCAGCTCGGCGGGATTCCATATCATCAAGCTGGTAGATAAGCGCGGCGGCAAGCTGGCTGCCAAAAACGTCCAGCAGACCCATGCTCGCCACATCCTGATCAAGGTCACGGAGCTGGTCAGCGATGCCGAAGCCCGGCGCAAGATCGACGACATCAAGGCAAGGCTCGACAACGGCGCCGATTTTGCCGAGCTGGCCCGGAAATACTCCAACGATCTGTCCTCCTCCAAGGGCGGCGATCTCGGCTGGCTCGCCCAGGGCGCGACCGTCCCGGATTTTGAAAAGACCATGAACGCGCTGCCGCTCAACAAGGTCAGCGATCCCGTCAAGAGTTCCTTCGGCTGGCACCTGATCGAAGTTCTGGAACGGCGTGTCGCCGAAGGCGGACAGGAGCAGTTGCGCGCCGCCGCGCGCCAGGCCCTGCGCGAACGCAAGGCCGACGAGGCTTATGAGGATTGGTTGCGCCAGCTGCGCGACCGCGCCTATGTCGAATACCGGCTTGAAGAAAACTGATAGACCCGTGCTCGCCGTCACCTCCGGCGAGCCCGCAGGCATCGGCCCCGACATTTGTCTGGCGCTCGCGGAAAAGGAATTTCCGGCGCGCCTGGTTGTGCTCGGTGACCGCGATCTGCTCGCCGAGCGCGCCCGGCAACTCGGGCTTTCGATCGACAAGCTGAACATCGAACATGTCCCGCTGCACGGCGCCTGTCGCGCAGGCGAGCTGAACCCGGCAAACGCCCGCTATGTGCTGGACATGCTGGACCGCGCCATTGCGGGCTGCCGCTCCGGCGAATATGCCGCCATGGTGACGGCGCCGGTGCACAAGGGCGTGATCAACGACGCCGGCATTCCCTTCACCGGCCACACTGAGTACCTTGCCGAGAAAACCGGCACGCCGCGCGTCGTCATGATGCTGGCCGGCGCCGGCCTGCGCGTCGCGCTGGCGACCACCCATCTCGCACTGAAGGATGTTCCCGCGGCCATCACACGCGAAGACTTGGCCACGACGCTGCGCATCCTGCACGCCGACCTCGTCGCCAAGTTCGGCATCGCCAAGCCGCGCATTCTGGTGGCGGGGCTCAATCCGCATGCCGGCGAAGACGGGCACATGGGGCGCGAGGAAATCGACGTGATCGCGCCGGTGGTGGCGGCCCTCAAGGCCGAGGGCATGGATCTCGTCGGCCCGCTGCCCGCCGACACCCTGTTCACGAAGAATTGCCTGGCGGGCTCGCATGCGCAACTGGCGATGTATCACGACCAGGGCCTCGCCGTGCTCAAGTACGCCGCCTTCGAGGACGGCATCAATGTCACGCTGGGGCTGCCCATCGTGCGCACCTCGGTCGACCACGGTACGGCGCTCGATCTCGCCGGCACGGGTCGCGCCGACCCGCGCAGTCTGTTCGCGGCGATCGACGCAGCCCTGGAAATGGCGGCGGAAAGAAACTAGCCATGTGCCAGCTGCTCGGCATGAACTGCAACACGCCCACCGACATCTGCTTCTCCTTCAGCGGCTTTCGTATCCGCGGCGGCGGCAGCGACATGCACAAGGACGGCTGGGGCATTGCCTTTTTCGAAGGCAAGGGCTGCCGTTCCTTCATCGACGTTCAGCAGGCGGCCGACTCGCCGATCGCCGACATGGTGCGCGAGTATCCGATCCGTTCGACCAATGTCATCTCGCACATCCGCAAGGCTACGCAGGGACGCGTGGCGTTGGAAAACACGCATCCCTTTCAGCGCGAATTGTGGGGACGGCACTGGGTGTTCGCGCACAACGGCGACCTGCAGCACTTCAAGCCCCAGCTCGTCGGCCCCTATCAACCTGTCGGCGACACCGACTCGGAACGGGCTTTCTGTTTTCTGCTGCACCATCTGCGTCATGAATTCGCCTCGGCGCCCACGCCGGAGCGCATGTTTCCGGTGCTGCGCGAACTGACGGCGCGTATCGCCGCGCACGGGGAGTTCAACTTCCTGCTCTCCAACGGCGACTTCCTTTTTGCCCATCGCGCCAGCAAGCTCAGCTACATCGTGCGCAAGGCGCCGTTCGCCACCGCCCACCTCAAGGACGAGGATCTGAGCATAGATTTCAGCGAGGTCGCCGGCAGCGACGACTGCGTCGCCGTCGTCGCCACCCAGCCGCTGACCGACAATGAAGTCTGGACCGACTTCGAGGACCGGACGCTGAATCTCTTCGTCGACGGCCAGCTCGCCATGAGCGGCAGCACCGCAAACCCGGCCCGGAACTGAATATGCAAGAGCATCGCGCCCGTAAGAGATTCGGTCAAAACTTCTTATCCTCCCCCGGCGTCATCGCCAATATCGTCTCGGCCATCAACCCGCAGCCCGGCGACTGCATGGTCGAGATCGGCCCGGGTCTGGCCGCCATGACTGCGCCCCTGCAGGCCGCGCTCGGGCATATGCACGTGGTGGAGATCGACCGCGATCTGATCGCACGCCTCAAGCAGAACTACGCGCCCGAACAGCTCACCATCCATGAAGGCGACGCGCTCGAGTTCGATTTCGGCAGCCTGGCTGAAAAGAACCTGCGCATCGTCGGCAATCTGCCCTACAACATCTCCACACCGATTCTGTTCCACCTGAGCAAGTTCGCGGCGCAGGTCAAGGACATGCACTTCATGCTGCAGAAGGAGGTCGTCGATCGCATGGTCGCCGAACCGGGCGGCGACTATGGCCGTCTGTCGGTCATGCTGCAGTACCGCTACGCAATGGATAGGCTTTTCATCGTCCCCCCCGGCGCCTTCGTCCCGGCGCCCAAGGTCGATTCCGCCATCGTGCGCATGATTCCGCGGCCGGCTTCCGCACTGACCGCCAAGGACGAGGCCCTGTTCGGCGACGTCGTCACAGCGGCCTTCTCGCAACGCCGCAAGATGCTGCGCAACACCTTGAAGGGCATCGTCACCGAGGCGCAATTGGAGGCGCTGGGGATTGCGCCGACGGCGCGGGCGGAAACCTTGCCGGTCAGTGATTACATTCGGATCGCGAACTCGCTGGTTTGATCTTTAGCCTTTTGGCCGATTAAGCGCCAATGTCCGGTCTCGCCCGGTCCCACAGGGATTTCCTTCGGTCACAGGCGAGGTACTTTCTTGTTGTACGACAAGAAAGTACCCAAAGAAACGTACCCTCCGTCTCGCCGGCTGCGCCGGTGCCTTCGCTCCAGGCAATTGAATCGGCCGGTCTGGAACTCGCTTCGCTTAAACAGCTGGCCCGGCCATCCCCGGCGCAACAGACCTCCGCTCAGCGGCTCAGAAGGGATACGGGACACTTCGTGTCCGCCCCTCTCCCCAGCCCTCTCCCTCCGGGGGAGAGGGAGACAAACAGTGGTCGATTTCCGGTCGGTTTGCACCCCTCGCCCTTGAGGGAGAGGGGCCGGGGGTGAGGGGCGAATGCCGCAGGCATTCCCTCCCCCTTCTGGCTCGCCGAACAGAGGGTGAGTCCTGCGGGGTTGTCCGGCTTGGCTGTCTGAGCAAAGCGAGTTCCAAGCCGGCCGCAGGGTTCGCCCGGAGTGAGGGTAGCCCGCAGGGCCGAGACAGGGGGCGCCTTTTCTTTGCTTACTTTCTTTTGCGGAATTATGTAGCAGCCGCACACGGCCCCGTCTGACAAGGCTTCGTAGAATTCCCTCACGCATTCCACACGCATGAGGGACATATGGGCAACACCTACGCAATCTCCGGGCTGGTCAGCAAGCGCGCTGAAATGGCCGGGCAGATTGAGTTTCACCAGAAAGAAATCGAACGCCTGCGACAGGGGCTGTACCAGATCGACGCCTCGATCCGCCTCTTCGATCCATCGTACCGGATTCGCTCTATCAAGACGAAGGAGTACCGGCGCTACAGCCGCATCTTCAAGAAAGGCGAATGCTACCGGCTGTGCCTGGATACCCTGCGCCACGCCGCCGACGTGCTGAGCACCACGCTCATCACCGAGGTCATCATGCACAAGAAGGGCTTGGAGCGTGAGCAGCAGGCAACCGTGACCGACAGCGTGAACAACTCCCTGCGCTTCGCCGAACGGCGCGGCATCGTCCAGCGCGTCGGCATGGATGGCATCAGCATCCGCTGGCAGCTCGCGGACTAGGGAGAAACCATGGCAGGATCAGTCGTTGTCCATGGCCTGGTGGCGAAGCGCTCAGAGCTACTCAGCCAGATGGAGCATTATGTTCAGGAGGTGGATCGGCTGGATGCCGAGATCAAGCACCTCGACGCAACCATCAAGCTGTTTGCGCCTGAAACCGATCTGCGCACGCTGCCGGTCAAGCGGTTTGTCGAATCAAACCACGTCTTCCGGCACGCCGAAGGCATTCGTCTCGTGCTTGAGGTGATGCGAGAGGCCGGCGGCAAGCTCAACACGCAGCAGATCGCGCAGCGCGTCTCCGAGAAGAAGGGGCTCGACGCGTCCAAGATCAAAGTCGTGCGTGGCGCGATTCTGGATACCTTGAAGCGCGCCGAGAAGAAGGGCCAGGTTTGCCAGATCGGCAAGGAGGGCATGGCCCTGCTCTGGGAACTGGCTTAGGCGACCAGCCGCTCCTCGCTCCGCTTGTTCCCCTGCCAATAGCCGCACCAATCGCGGTGCGTGCGCGTCCGGACGCATTTCTTGCCGATGTCCTCGAAGATTTCGCCGTTGCTCCAGCGGCGCGTGTCCTCGCGGTACGCCGCTTCATTGGCGTAGTTGTTGAGGTAGAGGTTGCCGAACTTATGCACCTGGCCGACCTGCATCCGGCGGAACCGGCTGAAATAGCTCTCGGCCAGGTTGTTCGTCGTGCCGTCGTCGGCGCGGTATGCCTCTTGGTGATTCACCCGGCGCGTGTCGAACTTCGCATGTAACGGATCGTAGGCATGGGCCTCGTCCGCGCAGATCGTGGAGCCCGCCGCCACAAAGCGGCTGGCGAGCAGCGAGACATCCGCCTGATTCTCCTTGTGCATCACAAAGGTCAGCGTGCGCGCGCCGCCGACCATCTGGCGTTCGGCAATCTCCGCGCACTTCTGGCGCATCACGAAGACGCAGCGCTTGGTCGGCTTCTGGTTCTCGACCTTGCGGCGGTCGATGCGATCCACTTTCCTGTTCTTCGGACGCACATGCCCGTTCACATACGCCCCGTCCATGTGAATCTCGCCCGCCAGCGCGGAGAGATCGCGGTGCTCCATCAGCGACTCCCTGATCTTGTGCGCGAGTACGAAGGCGGTCTTGTACTGCACGTCGAGGTCGCGCGACAGTTGCAGGGCCGAAATGCCCTTCACCGCATTGGTGAAGATGGCGATGGCGACCAGATAGTCCTGCAAGGGCAGCTTGTGGAAAGCGAAGATCGTCCCGGACGTGACGGAGAACGTATGCTTGCAGTCCTTGCAGCGCCACTGGCGGCGCGTGCGGATGAACCAGTGCTTCGCCACGCTCCCGCAGCAGGGGCAGGCCGTTTCCTCGCCCTTGCCCCAGCGCAGCTCGCGGAACAGATCGAAGGCCTCGTCATCGCTCATCTTGACCAGGCGCTTCACGGACAGCGAACGGGCCTTGGCGGAGAGAAGGAAGTGCTGGTTGCTCACGTTATTCATCATATACGATATGTGTCTATCTCGTATGATAGGTAAAGTTCTTCGCTTGTCAAGAAAAAACTATCGCGTATGATGATGTTTATGGCTGGCCTACCCGGATTGCATACGCGCCGGGGCCAGTATTGAATTCGCGCAGGCTCAGGTTGTGAGCTTGCGGATGCGCATGATGGGAGTCGTCGGATGAAGAAGACGCAGAAGGCCCCCGACTGGGAAGCGACAGTCAAGGGTTTGCTCAAGGCGGAGCTAAAGCGCCGTGATGTGACGTATCAGGAATTGGCCGAGAAGCTGACGGCCATCGGCGTGCCGGAAACGGCGGAGAACATTGCAAACAAGATCAGCCGGGGAAAGTTCACGGCTGTGTTTCTGATTCAGTGCCTGGATGTGATCGGGTGCCAGACGGTTAGGCTGGGGGATTGATGCAGCCATGACCATAAAGGCCGACCAATCAATGCTCCCCTTTTGGCTCGTCAACACGTTGCTGGATGACGGCTTCCTTCAAGAGAAGATAAGGGCAGCACAGCACAGCACAGCACAGCACAGCACAGCACAGCACAGCACAGCACAGCACAGCACAGCACAGCACAGCACAGCACAGCACAGCACAGCATATCGCTGAGTGAATGGCTGTCAAGTCATTTTGCGCCTGAAAATCATGCCGATACCAACGAAGCACAGTTGGAAAGCGCGCTTATTTCTCCGCTCCTCGGAAAGCTAGGCTGGCACTGCGTTCCACAGCAATCCATCGTTGTACAAGGGAAGCACGCAAAGCCTGATTGGTGCTTGGCGCTGGATGCCGCCGGAGCAAAATCCATCGTCAAGTCTTTGGATCACGAATCCATCACCGCAATCTGCGAAGTGAAGGAATGGGGCCAAAAGCTGGATACCGGCAAGGCCAAGCGTGAGGAGAATCCGCACCACCAATTGCAGGATTATTTATCCACGCTGCGCATTCGATTCGGCTTCCTGACCAATGGCCGACTCTGGCGGCTCTACGATACCGACCGCATCACCGCCCAGAAAACGTATCTGGAATTTGACCTTCAGTGCATCATGGCGCTGAAGGATGAAGCCGAGAAACACGTTGCGCTATCGCTGTTCGCTTTCTTCTTTGGGCGCGATACCTATGTGCGGCCCGTCGAAGGGCAAGGAAGCCTAATCGAGCAAACCATCGTCGAATCCAGCGACTTCACGCTGGATGTCGAGGAAAACCTGAAAGCGGTTATCTACGGCGTCGATGGTGAAGACTCCCTGTTCGAGCTGATGGGCAAGGCCATCTACAAAGCGAACGCCAAGCGGAATCCGGGATTGGATACCGTGTATGAGAACAGCGTCATCCTGTTGTTCCGGCTCTTGTTCGTCGTTTACTTTGAGGACAAGAACAGCGCGCTGCTCGAAAGCCACCCGTTCTACAAGCAACATAGCCTCGGGTACATCTACCAGCGCTTGCGCGACAAGGGCGAGAAGCACGATGCCTTGCACGATGGATTCTTCGCCCTGAAAAATCTTTTCGAGATTTTGGACGAAGGCGCAGAGGACATCGACATTCCGCTCTTCAACGGCGGACTGTTTGACCCTGAGCGCGCACCACTGCTGCTGACGCCCAAGATTTTTACGAACGCGCAGTTGCGCACCATCCTCGAAAAGCTTCTCTTCAAGACGAATCGCGGCACAACGCTGTTCGATACCCGGCGCGATTTCAAGAATATGAGCGTCAGCCATTTGGGCCGCATCTACGAGGGATTGCTAGAGTTTCGTTTCGAGAGAGCTGAAGAGGATGCCGTTTATCTGGAATACACCAGCACGGGAAACAGCAAGCCGGTAGAAGCCTATTTCGACACCTACGATGCCGCACTCATCAAAAACCAAAATGGATTTTCGGCGCTACGCGAAGTCAAAATCAAGAAAGGTTCCATCTACCTCAAGAGCGCCAGCAACTCTCGCAAGAGTACCGCCAGCTACTACACGCCGCCTAGCCTGTCCGCTCGACTGGTCAAGGCCGGTATTGCCAGCGCGCTGGAACAAGCGCAGAAGTTGGGGCGAGAGCTTGCCGAAATCAAGATACTCGACAACGCTTGCGGTAGCGGCCATTTCCTCGTCGAGTCTCTGAATCACTTGACCGACGTTGCGCTGGAGCGGCTTGAGGATGACACTGCCTTGCAGGCCATCGTGGAGAGCGAGCGAGAGAAAATTGTCGAGCAGCTTCAATTTCTCAACCTCGCGTATGAGCCGGATGATGCTCAGATTCTCAAGCGCGCTTTGCTCAAGCGCTGCATCTATGGCGTCGATCTGAACCCATTCGCGGTTGAGTTGGCGCGCCTCAGCCTATGGATGGATAGCTTCATCTTTGGTACGCCGCTGTCATTCATTGAGCACCATGTTCAGCATGGCAACGCTCTCATGGGGGCCAGCATTGCCGACTTCATTGCCTACAACAAGCACGAGAACAAGCAACACGATATGTTCGTGGACAACCTGCTTGGGCGTTTTGATGCGCTTGTCACGGTCATGAAGGAACTGGACGCGCTGCGCGACACCACGACAGAGGAAATCGAACAGAGCAAGAAGCTCTGGAAAACGCAAATTGCGCCGCGCCTGACCCTGTTGTCCAGGGCGTTGTCATTCATCAGCACGCGCGCCGCCTTGATGGCAGAAGGACGTGCTGATGATGTCAAGCAACTCGACAAGACGCCTAACCTGCTCGATCTTCTGTTTGATGAAACGAGGAACGCAAAGAGCGGTAAGAATGAGGTGCTGCGCCTGATTACGGAATACGCCGAACGCTATCGCTTCTTCCATTACGAGATAGCCTTCCCCGAGGCCTTCGCTGGCACACGCAAGGGCTTCGATGTCGTCATCGGCAATCCGCCGTGGGACAAAACGAAGTTCAGCGATTTGGACTTCTTCCCTCAGTACCACAGCAATTACCGCAGCCTCAAGAACAGCGAAAAGAAGGCCGTTCAGGATCGCTTGCTGGTAAGTGAACATATCACCACCGCCTACGAGGCGGCCAAGCGCGATATGGAGGCGAAGAATGATTACTACCGCGAACGCTACCCGCTCAATAAAGGGGCCGGGGATGGCAACCTGTTCCGCTTCTTTGTGGAGCGCAACCTGAACCTGATCGCACCGAGTGGGAGTCTCAATTACGTACTGCCCAGTGCCTTGATGTTTGAGGATGGTTCGTCAGCGCTGCGTCGATACATTTTTGATCATTTCCAGGTTCGTTTCTTCCACAGTTTCGAGAATCGAAACTTGATCTTCGAGGATGTCGATTCGCGCTACAAGTTTGCATTGATGCAAATTGTTTGCGAGCCTCTAGCCGATGCTGCGGCCACCATCGATACGGCGTTCTACATCCTCGATCCTGCCGAGTTGGATGACGAACAGAAACGAACTCCTTATGCGCTGGAAACCCTCAAGCGTCTGTCGCCGGATCAATGGTCAATGATGGAGCTGCGCGACCGTCAAGATTTGCAAATTCTGGACAAGTGCTACGCTGCCTATGATCCGTTGGACAGGAAGTGGCTCAACTTCCGAAATGAATTGCATATGACCGGCGACAAGCACCTGTTCATCGAAGAGCCAGCGGCAGGTTTATTCCCGTTGTATGAAGGCAAGATGATCTGGCAATACAGCCACCACCTTGCTGAACCGCAATACTGGCTGGAACCAAGCGCACTCAAGAAGGCACTCGCCAGCAAAGAGATTGCCCGCATGGCGGATGACCTTGGCGTGCCCAGAAAGGCCGCAGAGGTACATGAAGACGCCATTCGCTATGAATCCGAATTCATGCGACTTGGGTTCCGTTGTGTCGCCAGCGACACCAATGAGCGCACGCTGGTTTTTGCATTGTTGCCGCCGGGTGTTGGTGCCGGGCACTCAATGAGTGTCAGCGTTCCGAAGCGTTACGTTTTACAGGCAGGGAACAATGTCGGCATCGAGCCTGTATCGCCATTGCGCTTGTTGTTCGCATTGGCGATGTTCAACAGCCTGCCGATAGACTGGATGGCGCGCTTCATGATTCAGATCAACGTCAGCCTGAGCTATCTCTACCAACTGCCGGTGCCGCAACCTACCAACGATGAAATCCTTGAAAGCCCGGACTACTCGCAGCTCGCAAAGAATGCGGCACTGCTGACGCTCGCTGCAAGCTGGGATGATTTTTCAGAATTGGCCTCACTGTTCTCGATTCAAAAAGCAGACGTTCCTGCCACCGCGAAGGCATGCGACAAGCTGCGCGCTGAGAACGACAAAATCGTTGCTCGCCTATACGGGATCACCGATCAGGAGTTCGCGCATCTGATCACCAGCTTCAAGGTGATGGCAGGCAAGCGACCGGAATATGTTTCGCTGTTTGCGCCCGCCGAGAACTGACAAGCTCATCCCCTGAGCCCCACGCTCCCTAGAATGACCCTGTCATTTCCAGGGAGCGCTTGTCATGCAGCCGATCACCGCCAGCCCGGCATCTATCGTCAACGATGCTGTCAACTTTCCCTGGCCCGAATGCGTTATTGTTCGAGTACGTAGTCACCACTCGACACCCACACACCTCATGTTCTCCAACGCGGCTAACCGATGCGTCTCTCGCATTAAACCGACCCGCCCGGTCTGGTTTGGTAGCCGCCTGTTCGCTCACTCCGAGCGAACTACGACGCGAATAGCCAAATAGTCGGCTGACTTTCAGCCCAGACCATTTCCTTTCCCGGCACAACCGGGTTTGGCTATCGCGGCCACAAGCCGCCGTATCGCATTTGGAGACACATCATGTCGGAATCCCGGCAGAAGGCATGGCCTTTCGGTTTCGCACCCTTGGGCGATCTCTCGTCCATCCCCGCCACAGAGGCCTACCGCCTGCTCGTGCCGCACCGCACCCGCGAGGAGCTGGTGGCAATCAAGGCAGCAGTCGATGAAGCCGTTCAGGCGTTCTATCAGTCGGCTCCGCCGGAGCCGCAGCCAGAGCTTATTGCGCCGCCCGTCGTGCGCGCTGTCCCTCGTCGTCCCAAGCTCCACCAGGTGCGCGTCTTTGCGACCGACGCCTTGGAGGATGCCAAGCGCAAGTTCGATGTCATGGATGAGGGGCAGCAGAAGTACGCCAAGGCCGTGCTGGACGATGCCAGTAAGCACAGCGGCTTTCGTGCCCTGCCGCGCATCCGGCCCGCGCTGAAGCGGCTCGAAGCCTCGCAGGCGCAATTCGCCAATCTGCGCGAACCCATCGAGAAGCTGCGGATCGACCTGACGCTGGCAAAAGCCATGCGCCCGGTGGATTTCCATATCCGTCCTATCCTGCTGGCCGGGCCGCCCGGCATCGGCAAGACGCACTTTGCCCGGCAACTGGCGGATGCGCTGGGCGTGTCGATGACACAGTGGTCGGCGGGCAGCGCGCAATCCGCCTTCCAACTGACCGGCAGCGACAGCAGTTGGCGTCAAGGCAAGCCCGGTTTGATTCTGGAAGCCATGGCCCGCAGCGATACGGCCTCGCCTGTTTTCGTGCTCGACGAAGTGGACAAGATCGGCAAGGACATGAACTACCCGGTCCTGCCGGTGTTCCTCGATCTGCTGGAGAGAAACACCGCGCGCACCTTCGAGGACACCTTCTTCGCCTTGCCCTTCGACGCGAGCCGGATCATCTACGTGCTGACGGCGAACGACCTGAGTCAGGTGCCGGAGCCGGTGCTGAGCCGGGTGGAGGTCTTCGACATTCCGCCGCCCGAGCCGGCGCAGCGCTTGCAGATCATCCAGGCCGAGGTCGGGCGGCTGCAACGCGCCACCAAGAAGCGCATTGCGCTGGATGTGCATGCAGCCGAGGCCTTGGCAGATCGAACCGACCTCGATCTGCGCCAGACGCATCGGCTTGTCGTGGATGCCTTTGCGACGGCGTTGGCAATCAGGAAGGACATCGCCACGCCCAAGGTTCCACCGCGCGCCGGGCGGGCATCGATTGGCTTTGTGAGGGGAGCGTAATGAAGATTCATGTGCTGTCGGACATCCACCTTGAATTCGGCAAGTGGCCGAAGGACATTGACGTCAACGCCATCGACGCCGATGTGACGGTGCTCGCGGGTGACATCGGCGTCGGCCTGGATGGTCTGCGCTTCGCCCTGGAGTTCAAGCGTCCCGTGATCTACGTCATGGGCAACCATGAGTATTACGGGCAGCGGCCCATGGTCGAACTCTGGCGCAAGGCCCGCCAGAAGGTCGAGGGCACCCATGTCCACTTGCTGGAGAATGAGGCCGTCGTTCTCGATGGCGTGCGCTTCCTCGGCGCGACGCTCTGGACGGATTTCAGCCTCTTTGGCATTGAGCGCCAGGAGGAAATGATGCGCCTCGCCCAGCACGACATGACCGACTACAACAGCATCTTCGTATCGGTACGCCGTTCATCGGCGTGGGATGAGATGGGCGGGCGCATGCGCCATGGCGGTGATTTGCTGACGGCAAAGCGGGCGGTGGAAATGCATCACGCCAGCCGCAGCTATCTGGCGCGGGAACTCAATGCGCCCGGACAGAAGACCGTTGTGGTGACGCATCACGCACCATCGGCGCAGAGCCTGACTTACCAGAAGCCGGGCGAGCGGCTGGACAGCGCCTACGCCAGCCACCTCGACGATCTCGTGGCCCAGGCTGATCTGTGGATTCACGGCCATACGCATATCCCGGTTGACTACTGGATCGGCAATGGCCGCGTGGTGTCGAATCCGCGCGGATACATGGGGATCGAGCTGGCCGATGGGTTCAACCCCGAGTTCGTGGTGGAGGTGTAACGATGTTGATCTTCTTCGATACCGAGTTCACCGACCTCGCGTATGACGCCAAGCTCATTTCCATCGGCCTGGTCGATGAAACGGGTGAGCGGACGTTCTATGCGGAACTGTCCGACACCTGGGGCCCTTACGATCCGAGCGATTTCGTGGAAGAGGAAGTGCTGCCGAAGCTGGGCAACCCGGCGGCGCGCATCCCCATGGATGAACTGCGCCGCCAGTTGGCAAGCTGGCTTGCCTCGTTCGGCCAGCCGGTTCAACTGGCAACCGACAGCCTGGCGTGGGACTGGCCCTGGATCGTGGATCTCTTCGGCATGCCGGGCGGGGTGACTTGGCCGGAGTGTCTTGCACCCAAGGCCTGCAAGCTCCTGATCCTGCCGGAGTTCCAGCAGGCGGTCGAGGACGTTTTCGCCGCAGGCCTGCGGCGTCACCATGCGCTGGATGACGCCGAGGCCAATCGGATGGCATGGCTGGCGACACAATGGAGGCGTACATGAAAGCAGAACTTGATGCGCTCTTGTGCGAGCGCTACCCAGCAATCTTCTCGGAGCGCCGCAACTCGATGAAGCAAACCGCCATGTGCTGGGGCTTCGAGTGCGGCGACGGCTGGTTTGCGTTGATCGAGGCGCTCTGTGCGAAGTTGCAGGCGCTGTCGGAACAGAAGGACTCGGTTCAGGTCGTGGCGAGCCAGGTGAAGGAGAAGTTCGGCGGCCTGCGCTTCTATGTGCGCTGCGCTACCGACGCGCAATACGAGGAAATTGATCTGGCCGAGCAGGTATCGATGCGCATCTGCGAGGAATGCGGCCAGCCGGGGCAGCGTGTGGTGAACGGCGGCTGGCTCATGGTCCGGTGCCAAATGCACACGCCAGCGAAGGCCATTACTGAAGCAGAGTATCTGGCTCGGCTGGAGGCGAGGAAGCCCAAGGCGTAACGGACGATGCAGGAAAGCCGCGCCTCTACTGCGTTAGCGGCCGTGTGCGGCTGCTACATAATTCCGTTCTTTTGGCGAAGCAAAAGAAAGTAAGTCGGCCGTCCGGACAAACTCCGGACATCGGCCGCCAATCAAGCAAAAACATCAAATAGAAAACTAAAGCGCAATCTCCGCCACCACCGGCGCATGATCCGACGGCCGCTCCAGCTTGCGCGGCGCCTTGTCGACGACGCTGGAGACGCAGGCCTTGGCCAGCGGCTCCAACAACAAAATGTGGTCGATGCGCAGGCCGAGATTGCGGCGGAAGCCCATCATCCGGTAGTCCCACCACGAGAAGGTCTTCTCGGGCTGTTCGAACAGACGGAAGGAGTCCGTCAGGCCCAGATCGAGCAAGGCCTTGAAGGCCGCGCGCTCGGGTTCCGAGCAGAGGATCTTCCCGGTCCAGGCGGCCGGGTCGTGGACGTCGCGGTCGTCCGGCGCAATGTTGTAGTCGCCGAGCAAGGCCAGTCGGGGGTGCTTGGCAATCTCGCCGCGCAACCATTCGGTCAGCGCCGCGAACCAGCGCAACTTGTATTCGTACTTCTCCGAACCGACCTCGCTGCCGTTCGGCATGTAGGCGCAGACGACGCGTACATCGCCGACGGTGGCCGCGATAATGCGCTTTTGATGATCGTCGAAATCGGGAATATCGAAATGCAACTCGGTGGTCGGCAGGCGCGAGAGGATGGCGACGCCGTTGTAGGTCTTCTGCCCGTTGTGGAAAGCCTTATAGCCGGCGGCTTCGATCTCGGCGAAGGGAAAGCCCTTGTCCTCGGTCTTGGTCTCCTGCAGGCAGACGACGTCCGGCTGCTGCTGAACCAGCCAGTCGAGCAGATGCGGCAGGCGAACCTTGAGGGAATTGACGTTCCAGGCGGCGATTTTCATGGGCGCGATCTTAACAGCCCTAATGGCAATTGGGCCTCTATAATGGGCAATCCAATCGCGGGAGTCCTGCATGTCTTCATCGAGCCACGAACGCCGCCGTTTCTGGCGCGCCAACTTTCACGCGGGCGCCAAGCTGCTGACCGATGCGGGCGAGTATGCGGTACAGATCGAGGACCTTTCCTTGAAGGGAGCCCTGGTTACGCTGCCTGAAGGCGCCAGCGTAAAGGCCGACGAACGCTGCCGGCTGCAGGTGCAACTCGCCGCCGACGCCACGATCATGTTGTGGGGCCGAGCCGCTCATGTAAAGGACAGGCATGTCGGCATCAAGGGCGAAAGCATGGATCTCGACAGCGTCACCCACCTGCGCCGCCTGATCGAGCTGAATGTCGGCGATCCGGTGCTGCTGGAAGAGGAGATCTCCTTCCTGCTCCAACCCGAGAAAGCCTCCTGAGCGAAGCGGACTGCAAACAGAAAGGGCCCGGAATTCCGGGCCCTTTCTGTTTGCGACGCCGAAGGCGAGGTCGATCCGCAGGATCGGCGGGGTTGGTACTTGTCAGGCAGCCACCATCCCGTTGTGTTTCAACAAGGCATCGACGCTCGGTTCACGACCGCGGAAGGCCTTGAACGACTCCAGCGCCGGGCGGGAGCCGCCGACCGAGAGAATTTCCTGCCAGAATTTGCTGCCAGTAACCGCATCCAGCACGCTGGCCCCGGCGCCCTTCTGCGCCCTCGCCTCTTCGAACGCGGCAAAGGCGTCGGCCGACAGCACTTCCGCCCACTTGTAGCTGTAGTAGCCGGCGGAATAGCCGCCCGCGAAAATGTGCGAGAAGCTCTGCGGAAAACGGTTCCACTCGGGCGGCACAACCACCGCCACTTCCTTGCGCACGGCGGCGAGTATCTTCATGAAGTCCCTGGACTCTGTCGCCGGTACGCTGTGGATCCGGAGGTCGAAGATGGAAAACTCGACCTGGCGCAGCGTCATCATGCCGGCCTGATAGTTCTTGGCGGCGATCATCTTGTCGTAGAGATCGCGCGGCAGCGGCTGGCCCGTCTCGGAATGGGCGGTCATGCCCTGCAGCACGTCCCACTCCCAGCAGAAGTTTTCCATGAACTGGCTGGGCAATTCAACCGCGTCCCACTCGACGCCATGGATGCCTGAAACCGGCAGCTCATCGACCTGAGTGAGCAGATGATGGAGGCCGTGGCCGGTTTCGTGGAACAGGGTGATCACGTCGTCGTGCGAAAACGTCGCCGGCTTGTCGTTCACCGGCGCCGGGAAGTTGCAGGTCAGATAGGCGACCGGCGTCTGCACGCCGTTGGCCACGCTGCGACGCGTGATGGCTTCGTCCATCCAGGCGCCGCCGCGCTTGGTTTCGCGGGCGTAGAGATCGAGGTAGAACTGGCCGACCAACTTACCGTCGCGCAGGATCTTGAAGAAGCGCACGGCCGGATCCCAGCTCGATGCGCTGTCCTGCTCAAGCTTCACCTGGAACAGCGACTGGATCACGCGGAACAGACCTTCGATGACCTTGGGCTCGGGGAAGTACTGCTTCACCTCCTCGTCGGAGAACGCATAGCGCTCCTGCTTGAGCTTCTCGGAGGCGTAGCTCATGTCCCAGGACTCGAGCTGCTCAAGGCCAAGCTTTTCCTTGGCGAAGGTGCGCAGCTCGGCGACGTCCTTCTCGGCGAAGGGACGCGCCTTGGCGGCGAGATCCTGCAGGAACTGGATCACCTGCGCGGGCGTGTCGGCCATCTTGGGCACCAGCGAGACCTCAGCATAGGTCTTGTAGCCCAACATGCGCGCCTCTTCGTCGCGCAGGGCGAGAATCTTTTCGATCAGCGGCGTGTTGTTCCACTCCTCCTTGCCGAACTCGGAGGCGCGCGTCGCGTAGGCGCGATACATGCGCGCGCGGAAGTCGCGATCATCGGCGTACTGCAGAACCGGGATGTAGGACGGTGCATGCAAGGTAAACTTCCAGCCTGCTTTTCCATCCCGCTCGGCCGCCGCACGCGCGGCCGCAATCACGTCTTCGGGCAGGCCTGAAAGCAGCTTTTCATCCTCAATCCACTCGGCATGGGCATTGGTGGCATCGAGCAGGTTCTCCGAGAACTTGGCGGCCAGGGCCGAAAGCTCTTCGGCAATTTCCTTGAAGCGCGGCTTTTGCTCGTCCGGCAGTTCGGCGCCGGAGAGGCGGAAATCGCGCACCTCGTTATCGATAATTCTCTTCTGAGCCGCCGTCAGCGTCGCGTATTCGCTGCTCTCGCGTAGCGCCTTGTACTTACCGAAGAGCTCGAGGTTCTGGCCGAGTTCGGCGTAGAAGGCCGAAATCTCCGGCAACAGCGCGTTGTAGGCTTCGCGCCACTCCGGCACATCCATGACGCCGTGCAAGTGGCCGACCACGCCCCAGGCGCGACCCATGCGCTCGCCGGCATCGATCATGGGCTGCACAAAATCGGCCCAGGTCGCCGGCGTTTCCGGCTTCAGCAACTGCTCGATCAGCTTGCGGTTTTCATCCAGCAGCGCATGGATGGCGGGCGCGACGTGTTCGGGCTTGACCGCATCGAAACGCGGCAGGCCGGAAAAATCGAGGAGGGGATTGGCGTTGGTCGTCATGATGTCGGGCCTGTAAAAGAAGAAAGGCCGCCAGCTTGACGCGCGTGGCGGCCTTTATACAGAGATAAGGTTACTTGGTCAGTTTTTCAAGCGCTTCCTGATATTTCGCCGTGGTCTTGGCGATCACATCAGCCGGCAGCTTCGGTCCCGGCGCCGTCTTGTTCCAGTCCAGCGTCTCCAGGTAGTCGCGCACGAACTGCTTGTCGAAGCTCGGCGGATTGCTGCCTTCGGCGTAGGTGTCCGCCGGCCAGAAACGCGAGGAATCCGGTGTCAGGGCCTCGTCGATCAGGTGCAGCACGCCGTCCTTGTCGAGACCAAACTCGAACTTGGTGTCGGCGATGATGATGCCCTTGGATTTGGCGTAGTCGGCGGCTTCGCTGTAAAGCCTCAGGGTCACGTCACGCACCTTTTCCGCCATCTCGGGGCCGACCAGCTCCTTCACCTTTTCGAAATCGATGTTCTCGTCGTGCGCGCCGGCTTCTGCCTTGTAGGCCGGCGTGAAGATCGGCTGCGGCAGCTTCTGCGCCATCTTCAGTCCGGCCGGCAGCGGAATGCCGCAGATCGCGCCGCTGCTCTGGTAGTCCTTCCAGCCGGAGCCAATGATGTAGCCGCGCGCCACGGCCTCTATCGGCAGGGGCTTGAGACGCTTGACCACAAGGCCGCGGCCGCGCACCTGAGCCTTTTCCTCTTCGCCCTGCACCACCGTCTCCGGATCGATACCGGTCAGCTGGTTGGGCAGGATGTGCGAGAGCTTGTCGAACCAGAAGTTCGCCACGCCGGTAAGCACCGCGCCCTTGCCGGGAATAGGGTCGGGCAGGATGACGTCGAAGGCCGAGAGACGGTCGCTGACCACGATGAGCAGCTTGTCGTCGCCGACGGCATAGATGTCGCGCACCTTGCCGCGCCCGAGCAGGGGCAGGCTCTTGATATTGGATTCGTAGACGGTAGGCAGGGTTGCGGTCACGAGAACTGTCCTTGATTATTTGCGCGGAACGGCTTGTTCGCGGCTGAGATCTTCATTGTAGGGATAGCGGAGATGGCCGTAGCGGATCACCAGCACCGTCACCGACAGAATGAAGCAGGCGAGAGTGACGGCGAGCATGCGCCACTCGCTCATTTCCTTGAGGTCGATGATGAGGTAACGCGCCAGCGCGACGATGCCGATATAGAGCGGGAAACGCACCGGTAGTTCGCCCGACTGCAGATAGCGGCCGACCATGGCGAGGATTTCCAGATACAGGAACATCATCAGCAAGTCGGACAGATGCACGCCTTGGGCACGCCACATCACCATCACTTCATCGTAGATGGCGATGCTGGTCGCGAAGGCGATGACGAGCAGGCCGAGAAACTCGACCGCGTTCAGGCCGCTGCTGAAAAAGCGGCGCAGTTGCTCTGCTTTATAGCCGGATTGTTCCATGATTCCCCCCTTAACGATAAAGGGCAGGCTCTGCGAGCCTGCCCCGAAGCGGTCGCGCGAAGCGACGTATTACTTGACGATCTGAGTCAGCTCGCCCTTCTTGTAACGTTCGGCCATCTGTTCCAGCGTGATCGGCTTGATCCTGCTGGCATTGCCGGCACTGCCGAAAGCCTGGAAACGCGCCAGGCAGATTTTCTTGGCGGCCTCGCGCGCCGGCTTCAGGTAGTCGCGCGGGTCAAACTTGGAAGGGTTCTCGACCAGGTAGCGCCGGACCGCGCCGGTCATGGCGAGACGGATGTCGGTATCGATATTAACCTTGCGCACGCCGTGCTTGATGCCGTTGACGATTTCCTCGACCGGCACGCCGTAGGTTTCCTTCATGTCGCCGCCAAACTCGCGGATCTCGGCCAGCAGTTCCTGCGGCACCGAGGAGGAACCGTGCATCACCAGATGGGTGTTGGGAATGCGGGCGTGGATTTCCTTGATGCGATCGATGGCGAGAATGTCGCCGGTCGGCTTCTTGGTGAACTTGTAGGCGCCGTGGGAGGTGCCGATGGCGATGGCGAGCGCATCGCAGTTGGTCTTCTTGACGAAGTCGGCAGCCTGGTCCGGATCGGTCAGCAGGTCTGCGCGGGTCATGTGGCCCTCGGCGCCGTGGCCGTCTTCCTTGTCGGCCTTCATGGTTTCGAGCGAACCCAGCACGCCGAGCTCGGCCTCGACCGATACGCCGATGGAGTGCGCGAACTTCACCACTTCCTGCGACACGGCGACGTTGTAGTCGTAGGAGGCCGGCGTCTTGCCGTCGGCTTCGAGCGAGCCGTCCATCATCACCGAGGTGAAGCCGGAGCGGATCGCGGCCATGCACACCGCCGGCGACTGGCCGTGGTCCTGGTGCATGACGACCGGAATGTTCGGATAGGTTTCCAGCGCAGCCAGGATCTGGTGGCGCAGGAAAGCCTCGCCGGCGTACTTGCGGGCGCCGGCCGACGCCTGCATGATCACCGGGGAATCGGTTTCCTGGGCGGCTTCCATGATGGCCCAGACCTGTTCCATGTTGTTGACGTTGAATGCGGGCAGGCCGTAGCTGTGCTCGGCCGCATGATCCAGCAATTGACGCAGGGATACGAGCATGACAAAACTCCTCTGGAGGTGATTTTTCTAATCAGGTTGTCGCGCGCTGCGCGAGGATATCGACGGCTGGCAAGGTCTTGCCTTCGAGGAATTCGAGGAAGGCGCCGCCGGCGGTGGAGATATAGCTGACCGAAGTGCCGAACTTGTTGATGGCGGCGACGGTGTCGCCGCCGCCCGCCAGCGAATACGCCGGCGATGCAGCAATCGCTTCGGCCAGGGTGCGCGTGCCGTTGGCAAAGGCCTCGAACTCGAACACGCCGAGCGGGCCGTTCCACACGATGGTACCGGCTTCGGCAACGACGCGCGCCAGCGTGCGCGAGGTCTCGGGGCCGACATCGAGAATCATGTCGTCATCGGCCACGTCTTCGATCTTCTTGACCGTCGCGGCGGCCGTCGCGGAAAACTCCTTGGCCACGACCACATCGACCGGCACCGGCACATTGACCTTGGCCATGATGCGCTTGGCCGCATCGACCAGATCCGGCTCGGCCAGCGACTTGCCGATCTTGTGGCCGGCGGCGAGCAGGAAGGTGTTGGCGATGCCGCCACCGACGATGAGCTGATCGACCTTGTCGGCCAGCGATTCGAGCACGGTCAGCTTGGTGGACACCTTGGAACCGGCGACGATGGCCAGCAGCGGGCGGGCCGGATGGGCCAGCGCCTGGGTCAGCGCATCCAGCTCTTCCGCCACGCAGGGACCGGCGCAGGCGACCTTGGCGTACTTGCCCATGCCGTAGGTAGTCGCCTCGGCGCGGTGAGCGGTGCCGAAGGCATCGTGCACCCAGATGTCGCAGAGCGACGCCATCTGCTTCGACAGCGCGTCGTCGCTCTTCTTCTCGCCCTTGTTGACGCGACAGTTCTCCAGCATCACGACTTCGCCGGCCTTGACGTCGACGCCGTTCACCCAGTTCTGCACCAGCCGCACCGGTTTCTTCAACAGCTCACTCATGCGCTCGGCAACAGGCGCCAGCGTATCCTCGCTGCGCAGCTCGCCCTCGGTGGGGCGACCGAGGTGCGAGGTCACCATCACCGCGGCACCGCCGTTGAGCGCGTACTCGATGCCCGGCAGGGCGGCGCGGATGCGCGTATCGTCGGTGATGGCGCCGTGCTCGTCCTGCGGCACGTTCAAGTCGGCGCGAATGAAAACGCGCTGGTTGCTGACGTCGAGATCGGTGAGCTTTTTGAAGTTCATTTTTAGTCGAGAGTTATCAGTCGAGGGGCGAGAGTGAAAGCAAAGAGCAAGTGCACTCTCGGCTCGACGCTCTCGACTCTCGATTTCATTTGCCCGCCACGTGCTGCAGGAAACGCAGCATATTGCAGGTGTAGCCGTACTCGTTGTCGTACCAGACCACCAGCTTGACGAAGGTATCGTCGAGCGCGATGCCGGCGGTGGCGTCGAAGATCGACGGCAGCGGGCAGCCGCGGAAATCGGTGGCGACGACGGCATCTTCGGTGTAACCGAGGATACCCTTGAGCTCGCCTTCAGAAGCTGCCTTCAGCGTCTTGCAGATGGTCTCGTAGGAGGCGCCCTTTTCCAGTTCGACGGTCAGGTCGACCACCGACACGTCGGAAGTCGGCACGCGGAAGGACATGCCGGTCAGCTTCTTGTTGAGCTCGGGAATCACCTTGCCGACAGCCTTGGCGGCGCCGGTCGAGGACGGAATGATGTTTTCGAGGATGGCGCGGCCGCCGCGCCAGTCCTTGGAAGACGGGCCATCGACGGTTTTCTGCGACGCGGTGGCGGCATGCACGGTGCTCATCAGGCCGCGCTTGATGCCGAAATTGTCGTGCAGCACCTTGGCGACGGGCGCTAGGCAATTGGTCGTGCAGGAAGCGGCGGACACGATGTTCTGACCGGCGTACTTGGCATGGTTCACACCATACACAAACATCGGCGTGTCATCCTTGGACGGGGCCGATTGGACTACCTTCCTGGCACCGGCGGCAATGTGCTTCTCGCAGGTTTCGGTGGTGAGGAACAGGCCGGTCGACTCGATCACGATGTCAGCGCCGCTTTCGCCCCACTTGAGATTGGCCGGATCCTTCTCGGCCGTCAGGCGAATCTTTCGACCATTGAACACGAGATCGCCGCCATCGACGGAGATGTCGTCGGTCAGACGGCCATGCACGGAGTCGTACTTCAGCATGTAGGCAAGGTAATCGGGATCGAGCAGGTCGTTGATACCGACCACTTCCATATCCGCAAACTCGATCTCATTGGCGATGGCGCGAAACGCCATGCGACCGATGCGACCGAAACCGTTGATGCCGACCTTGATAGTCATTTAATTATCTCCGCAGATATCTTTTGCTGATTACAAAACCGACTTGACCGTCGCCACGACGTTCTCGACGGTAAAGCCGAATTCCTTGAACAACTGGCCGGCCGGCGCCGACTCGCCGAAGCGGTCAAGGCCGATCACCGCGCCTTCCAGGCCCACGTACTTGTGCCATGCGTCGGTCACGCCCGCCTCCACGGCGACGCGAACGATGCCGCGCGGCAGCACGCTTTCCTTCCAGGCCTTATCCTGCCGATCGAAGATGTCCTCGCAGGGCATCGAAACGACGCGCACGGCGATGCCTTGCTCGGCCAGTTGGGTCTGCGCCTTGAGCGCGAGCTCCACTTCCGAACCCGTGGCGATGATCACTGCCTTGAAGCCCGCGGCGTCGGACAGCACGTAGCCGCCCTTGCGAATCGCGGCAACCTGCTCGGCCGTGCGCGGCACATAGGCGAGATTCTGGCGCGACAGGCACAGCGAGGACGGACCATCCTTGCGCTCGATCGCGTGCGCCCAGGCGACGATGGTTTCCATCGTGTCGTTGGGGCGCCACACGTCCATGTTCGGCATCAGGCGCAGCGTGGCGGTCTGCTCCACCGGCTGGTGGGTCGGGCCGTCTTCGCCGAGGCCGATCGAGTCGTGAGTGAACACGCAGATCTGGCGCACCTTCATCAGCGCCGCCATGCGCAGGGCATTGCGCGCGTACTCGGAGAACATCAGGAAGGTGGCGGTATAGGGGATCAGGCCGCCGTGCAGCGAAATGCCGTTGGCAATTGCGGTCATGCCGAATTCGCGCACGCCGTAATGAATGTAGTTGCCGCCCTGAGTGGCGCTCACCGACCTGGAGCCCGACCACAGGGTCAGGTTGGAGCCGGCCAGATCGGCGGAGCCGCCGAGCAGTTCCGGCAGGTGCGGCGCCAGTGCTTCGATGCTGTTCTGCGAGGCCTTGCGCGTGGCAATCGTCTCCGCCTTTTCGCCCACCTTGGCGATGGCCGCATCGACGCTCTGCTGCCAATCGGCGGGCAGGTCGCCGTTCATGCGCCGCCTGAACTCCGCGGCGAGCTGCGGATGCGCAGCGGCATAGGCGTCGAAACGCTTGTTCCATTCGGCTTCGGCCGCGGCACCCTTGGCCTTGGCGTCCCAGGCGGCGTAAACATCGGCCGGGATTTCGAAGGGCGGGTGGTTCCAGCCGATGTACTTGCGGGCGGCCTCGATTTCGGCGGCGCCCAGCGGTGCGCCGTGCACGTCGTGACCGCCGGCCTTGTTCGGGGAGCCCAGGCCGATCACCGTCTTGCAGCAGATCAGCGAGGGCTTGTCGGTCACCGCTTGCGCAGCCTTGAGCGCAGCCTCGATGGCGGCGCTGTCGTGGCCGTTCACGCGCTGGACATGCCAGCCGTAGGCTTCAAAGCGCTTGGGCGTGTCGTCGGTGAACCAGCCTTCGACATGGCCGTCGATGGAGATGCCGTTGTCGTCGTAAAAGGCGATCAGCTTGCCCAGACCCAAGGTGCCTGCCAGCGAGCAGGATTCGTGAGAGATGCCCTCCATCAGGCAGCCATCGCCGAGGAAGACATAGGTGTAGTGATCGACAACCGCATGGCCGGGCTTGTTGAACTCTGCGGCCATCAGCTTTTCGGCCAGCGCAAAACCCACCGCATTGCTGATGCCCTGACCGAGCGGGCCGGTCGTGGTTTCGATGCCGGGCGCATAACCGTATTCGGGGTGGCCCGGCGTCTTGCTGTGCAATTGGCGGAAATTCTTGAGATCGTCGATCGTCAGATCGTAGCCGGTCAGATGCAGCAGTGCATACAGCAGCATCGAGCCATGCCCGTTCGAGAGAATGAAGCGGTCACGGTCGGCCCAGTGCGGGTTCGCGGGATTATGTTTGAGATTGCGGCGCCACAGAACTTCGGCGATTTCGGCCATGCCCATGGGTGCGCCGGGATGGCCGGAATTGGCTTTTTGCACGGCATCCATGGCAAGCGCGCGTATCGCGCCAGTGATCGGATTGAAAACGGAGGGCGAAACGGCAGGGGCGGACATGGGCGGCTTCCGAAGATAAACAGCTTTAAAGCACTAAATTATCGGCGAAAACGGCCTTCTCTGGCTAGCGCAATGATTTTTCGGCACAAAAGCATATTTAATTCCCGCATCGTGAAAATATGCGGATTAAATGCCACAATCGGTTTCCCCCAGTAAGGAGCATCAACATGTCGGAACAAGCCCTGCCCTATCAGGCAATGGTTGAACAGACCAGCGAAGCCGTGATCTACGCCGATGCCCAAGGCATCATCCGCGTCTGGAACCACGCCTCCGAAGAACTTTTCGGCTTCAGCCAGGCCGAAGCCATCGGCCAAAGCCTCGACCTCATCATCCCGGAACGCCTGCGCGAAGCGCACTGGCGCGGCTTCAACGCGGCCATCGCTTCCGGCGCCACCAAGCACGGCGGCAAGCCGACGCGCACCAAGGCGCTCAACAAGGCCGGCGAATCCATCTATGCCGAGGTCAGCTTCGGCGTCGTCGTCGATCCGGTCAGCGGTCAGCGCGGCTCTTTCGCCGTTGCCCGCCCGGCGGCACCGCGGGCACCGGCAGCGTAATTTCAGCCGGGGGTCGTGAGCGGAGCGTCGAAAGTACCCCCGGCGTTCGACTCGTCACTCGCCGCTCTCGACTACCCCTTCCACTTGATCGAACAGCCGATACTCGGGATTTGATCAATCGGCCCTAATCCGGTTTCCGCGATCTGCCTCATCGCATTGAACAGATCACGCGGCACATCCGCCGGCGCGGCCTCCTTGCGCGAAGCATCAAGCCGGCCGCGGTACTGCAGCTCCAGCTTTGCATTGAAACCGAAGAAATCGGGCGTACACACCGCACCGTAGGTTTTCGCGACCGCCTGTGTTTCGTCGAACACATAGGGAAAAGGGAAGTCCATCTCGCGGGCAATGTCCACCATGTTTCCCCATGAGTCCTCCGGATACTCGGTCGGATCGTTGCTCATGACGGCGATGCAGTTGACGCCCTGTGGCTTGAGATCCCTGGCGTCTCGCACGATGCGATCAAGCACGGCCTTCACGTAAGGGCAGTGATTGCAGATGAACATCACGAGCAGGCCCTTGTCGCCGCGGACGCTTTGCAAGGTATGACGTTTGCCGTCCGTGCCCGGCAGATCGAAGTCCGGCGCCGCCCAGCCAAAGTCACAAACAGGCGTCGGCGTACTGACCATGACATTCTCCTCGGCGAAGCTCCCCTATAATCGGCGCATGATACCCCGCTTCCATTGCCCCGCCCTGGCCGCTGCGCCCGGCAGTTCGGTGACGCTGCCCGATCAGGCGGCGCACCACGCCGTACGGGTGCTGCGCTTGCGCGTCGGCGATGCGGTGACCCTGTTTTCGGGCAACGGCGAGGAATGGCAAGGCGCGATCGCAGAGGCCGGGCGCGATGTGCGCGTGACCATAAACGCCTCCGGCCCGGGCATTGTCGAGCCCGAACTGGAAATTACGCTGGTGCAATCGCTGCCCAGCGGCGACAAGATGGACTGGATCGTGCAGAAGGCGGTTGAACTCGGTGTCAGCGCGATCCAGCCGGTCACGGCCAGGCGCAGCGTAGTCAAGCTCGATGGCGACCGCGCCAGGAAGCGCAATGTGCATTGGCAGGAAGTTGCAATTTCCGCCTGCGAACAGTCCGGCCGCAATGTCGTGCCGACCGTCCTGCCGCTGCTCGACCTGAATCAGTATTTCACCCATGCCCGCAAGGAAGAAGGGCTGCGTTTTCTGCTCTCGCCCGAAGGCGGGCGTCGCCTGCGCGACATGGAGAAGCCCGCTGGCCGCATCTCGCTTCTGATCGGACCTGAGGGCGGCTTCGAGGACGGCGAGGTCGATGCGGCGCGTAGCGTCGGCTTTACCCCCCTGCAGCTCGGGCCGCGCGTCCTGCGCACCGAAACCGCGGGCCTGGCCGCACTGGCAGCGATGATGGCCGTATGGGGTGATTTGTAGGCCATTGCTGAACCTGGACTCGGAGGGCATATGAGCTTGTTCGAATCGGCCGAACTCGGTCACAAGGTAGACGACGCCACCTACGCGCGCCGCGTCAAGAAATTGCGCGCCGACCTGCTGGATGCCCAGTACGACCTCAAGCAGAGCGGCGCATTCGCGGTGCTGGTGCTGATCAACGGGCTCGACGGCGCCGGCAAGAGCGAGACGGTCAACCTCTTCAACGAGTGGATGGATCCGCGCCACATCGAAACCCGCGCATTCCCCGCACCGAGCGATGAAGCCCGCCAGCGACCGCCGCTCTGGCGCTACTGGCAGGCGCTGCCGCCCAGGGGCAAGATCGGCATCTTCTTCGGCAACTGGTACACCGACCCCATCGTCGAACGCGCCATGCGCAAGTCTGAAAGGTCGGCGCTGCCGCGGGGCATCAACGACATCCAGCATCTCGAAAAGATGCTCGCCGATGAAGGCGTGCTCCTGATCAAGTACTGGTTTCACCTGTCCGAAAAGGGTCAGGAAAAACGCCTCCGGAAACTGGCGAAAAACCCACGCACGGCCTGGCGTGTCACATCCCACGACTGGAAGCTGTTCAAGCGCTACAAACCGTATGTCAGCGCCGCCGAACGCATCCTGCGCGAGACCGATAGCGCGCATGCGCCGTGGACGCTGATCGACGGCAGCGACGAAAACTACCGCGAACTGGCCGCCGGCGAACATCTGCTCGCGCAATTGAAAAGGCGCCTGGCTGACGCCGCCGCAGCGGAATCGACAAGCGCCGCAAAAAACGGCCGCAAGACCGCTGTAAAGCCCGCCACCTCGCTGGATCGACGCAATGTGCTCAACAGCCTGGACATGAGCAAACATCTCAGCGACAGGAAGTACGGTCGCGAGCTTGAGAAATGGCAAGGTCAGCTCAACCTGCTGGCACGCCACCCGAAATTCCGCGAACGCTCTGCCGTGCTGGTGTTCGAGGGCATGGACGCCGCCGGCAAGGGCGGCGCGATCCGCCGCGTCACGGCAGCGCTGGATGCGCGCCATTACCGCAACATCCCGATCGCCGCGCCGACCGAAGAAGAGCGCGCCCAACCCTATCTGTGGCGTTTCTGGCGCCATCTTCCCGGCCACGGCCAGATCGCCATCTTCGACCGTTCCTGGTATGGCCGCGTTCTCGTCGAACGCGTCGAGGGCTTCTGCAGCGAAGCCGACTGGATGCGCGCCTACAGCGAAATCAACGACTTCGAACGCCAGCTCGTTGACAGCGGTACCGTCATCAGCAAATTCTGGCTGTCCGTTTCCGCGGACGAGCAATTGCGGCGCTTCAAGGAGCGCGAGGAAACCCGTTTCAAGCGCTTCAAGATCACGCCCGACGACTGGCGCAACCGCGACAAGTGGCCCAGCTATGAGGTCGCCGTCTGCGACATGGTCGATCGCACCAGCACCGACATCGCGCCCTGGCATCTGATCGCCGCCGACGACAAGAACCACGCGCGCATCGCCATTCTCAAGACCGTGTGCGAATGCCTTGAATCGGCGCTATAACGCCGGGGTGATAGTTCCGCGCAACATTTTCCGGCGCCGCCATTCGAAAAATTGAACCAATAAATATGGAGATTTAATTCGAGACAGGCACACAATCGCAACTAATATTTGGACTTCCCAGGATTGTGTATCCGGCCCCGCCAGAAAGAGGTCATCGTGAGTCTGTTCAAGCGCCTATGGTCTTCCCAGTCCGTCACCGCGGAAACAAAATCCACGCCGCAACCGGGCCCTGCCGTCGACGCCACCTGGCCGGCTCAGGACCGGCGCCAGCGTCAGCGCCTCAACGCCAAGCGCGGTCTGCCCGCGCTGATCATCGACGATTCGCCGACCATCGTCGCCGCGCTCGGCAAGACCCTGCGCTCCGGCGGCTTCCTGACCATCGAAGCGAACGACGCCGAATCCGGCCTGGAACTGGCCAAGCAGGCGGCGCCGGCGCTGATCTTTCTCGACATCGTGCTGCCCGGCATGAACGGCTTTGCTGCGCTGCGCCTGATCCGCAGAGACCCGAAGCTGCGCGCCGTCCCGGTCATCATGATCAGCGGCAACGAACATGCGACCGAGCAGTTCTATGCCAATCGCATCGGCGCAGACGACTTCATGAAAAAGCCCTTTTCCCGCTTCGAGGTGTTTTCGCGTATCGAAAGCCTGCTGAATGAGCAGCTCATCCCCTGCCGTCGGCCGCCCGGCTCGGCGCAGGCAGCCGCCATAATTCCGGAGCCGCCGGCCCTGGTGCCCAGCGCCGGGCTCTCGGCTGCAGCCAGCATGCTTGCAGCGCGCAAGGAGCTGGCGGCCATGGGCCTGAGATATTTCGACCAGGCCGAATACGAGGCCGCCGTCGCGCGCAACGACCAACTGGCGGCCTCCCTCTTCGTTCGCGCCGGCTCCATCAAGCCCGGTGCAGGCCACGGCAGTCAGGTCGATCTGGCGGCCGTGCCCGTGGCCGGCCGCCAGCCGAACTAGCGCCCGCGTCGCATCCTTGCCGCAGCGACGAAAAAAGCGACCCTGCTCATGCTGATCCACGGCCTGCACAAGGGGGCGGCCTGCTAACATCCCGGCATTGACCACGACCCACCATGGCTCCCGGGGAGGCGCACGCATGAGCAGCAAGGCCGCAGCAAACAAGAACCGTACGCAGAGCGCCGACGACGCCCGTCTCGTCGCCTGGGTCCGACAGGCTGCGCCCTACATCCACGCGTTTCGCGGCCGCACCTTCGTCATCGCCTTCGGCGGTGAAGTGCTGGAGGGTCAATGGGACGCCAACGGCGGCGGCCTGCGCGCGCAAGCGCTGGCCCAGGACATCAACCTGCTCGAAAGCATGGGCATCAAGCTCGTGCTGGTACACGGCGCACGCCCGCAGATCGATGCCGAAATGAAGCATCGCGGTCTGACGCCGCGCTTCCACAACGGCCTGCGCATCACCGACGGCGAAACGCTGGAGTGCGTCAAGCGCGCCGTCGGCGTCACGCGCATCGACCTTGAAGCGCTGCTTTCGCAAGGCTTGCCGCACACGCCCATGGCCGGCGCCTACATGCGCCTGACCGGCGGCAACTTCGTCACGGCCAAGCCGGTCGGCGTGGTCGATGGCGTCGACTATCTCTATACCGGCGCCATCCGCAAGGTGCTGGCCGAGGAAATTCACGCCGACCTGGAGCAGGAAAACGTGGTGCTGATCTCCTCCATCGGCACCTCGCCTTCAGGCGAAGTTTTCAATCTGGCCTGGGAGGAGGTGGCGGAAGCGGTCGCCACCGCCGTGCAGGCCGACAAGCTGATCTACCTCTGCGACGCGCCCGGCGTGCTCGACGCCAAGGGCAAACTGGTCGAGGCGCTGACCATCGCGGAAGCCGCACAGAGCAAGGCCACGCAGGCGCCCGAAGTGGCGCGCGTACTGCCCGGCGCATTGCGCGCCGCGCGCCGCGGCGTGGGACGGGTGCACTTCCTCGACCGCACCGTCGACGGCGCCATGCTGATGGAATTCTTCACGCGCGACGGCGTCGGTACCGTCATAACGCAAGCGCCGCTGGCACAGATCCGCGAAGCGACCATCGACGACGTCGGCGCGGTGCTGGCCCTGATCGCGCCGCTCGAAGCCGACGGCACGCTGGTCAAGCGCGGCCGCGAGCGGCTCGAAATGGAAATCACGCGTTTCTCGCTGCTCGATCACGACGGGCTTATCGTCGGCTGCGCGGCGCTGTATCCCTTCATCAAGGACAAGATGGCCGAGCTCGCCTGTCTCGTGGTCATGCCCGAATACCAGCGTCTCGGCTACGGCGAGCTGCTGCGGAAGCACATCGAGGCGCAGGCCAAGCAACTCAAGCTGAAGCGCGTCTTCCTGCTGACCACGCGCACCGCGCAATGGTTCACCGAGCGCGGCTTCGTCGAGGAAAGCCTGGAATCGCTGCCCTCGCAACGGCGCGAGCTGTACAACTACCAGCGCAAGTCCAAGGTGCTGATCAAGACGCTGTGAGTGGCGCTATCGCCGGGCTGGTAGAATCGGGCCATCTATCTCGTAGCACCGAAAGGACAAGCAATGGCACGCACCGTTAATTGCATCAAGCTCGGCCGCGAAGCCGAAGGCCTCGACTTCCCGCCCATGCCGGGCGAGCTTGGCAAGAGGCTCTGGGAAAATGTTTCCAAGGAAGCCTGGGCCCAGTGGCTCAAGCAGCAAACGATGCTGATCAACGAAAACCGCCTCAGTCTGGCCGACCCGCGCGCGCGCCAGTACCTGCAGGAACAGGTGCAGAAGCACTTTTTCGGCGAAGGCGCCGATCAGGCGCAGGGCTACGTGCCGCCGGCGAAGTAAAGGCTTCGGCCAACAAAAAAGCCGCTCATGGAGCGGCTTTTTTGTTTCCGCCGGCCGGAAACTTCAACGGCCCAGCATGCCTTTCATGCCCTGCATGCCGCGCATCAGCTTGGCCATGCCGCCCTTCGAGAACTGCTTCATCATCTTCTGCATCTGCTCGAACTGGGTCAGCAGGCGATTGACTTCCTGCACCGGCACGCCGGCGCCCGCAGCGATGCGGCGCTTGCGGCTGGCCTTGATGAGTTCCGGCTTGGCGCGCTCGGCGGCCGTCATGGAGTTGATGATGCCCTCGGTACGACGGATCTGCTTTTCGGCCTGATTCTGGTCGACCTGACCGGCCGCCTGCGACAGTTGCGCGGGCAACTTGTCCATCAGCGAAGAGAGGCCGCCCATGGAGCGCATCTGGCCGATCTGGGCCTTGAAGTCATTGAGGTCGAAGCCCTTGCCGGACTTGAGCTTCTTGGCCAGCGCTTCGGCCTTCTCGGTGTCGACATTGCGATGCGCTTCCTCGACGAGGCTCAGGATGTCGCCCATGCCGAGGATGCGCGAGGCCATGCGCTCCGGATGGAATTCCTCGATGCCGTCGAGCTTTTCGCCGACGCCGGCGAACTTGAGCGGCTTGCCGGTGACATGGCGCACCGACAGCGCCGCGCCGCCGCGCGAGTCGCCGTCGAGCTTGGACAGCACCACGCCCGTCAGCGGCAGCGCCTCGTTGAAGGCGCGCGCAGTATTCACCGCGTCCTGACCGAGCATGGCGTCGACGACGAACAGGGTTTCGATCGGCTTGACCAGCGCGTGCAGCTGCTGGATCTCGGCCATCATGGCCTCGTCGATGGCCAGACGACCGGCGGTGTCGACGAAAAGCACGTCGTAGTAGTGACGCTTGGCGTGATCGAGCGCGGCGGCGGCGATGTCGGCCGGCTTCTGTTCGCCTGAGGACGGGAAGAAGTCGATGCCGGCCTGGGCGGCGACGGTCTTCAATTGCTCGATGGCGGCCGGACGATAAACGTCGCAACTGACCACCAGCACTTTTTTCTTCTGCCGCTCCTTGAGCCACTTGCCGAGCTTGGCCGTGGTCGTCGTCTTACCCGCGCCCTGCAAACCGGCCATGAGGATGACCGCCGGCGGCTGGGTGGCGAGGTTGATGCCAACGGCGGCACCGCCCATGAGCTCGGTCAGCTCCTTGTGCACCACGCCGATCAGCGCCTGGCCCGGCGTCAGCGAGCCGACGACCTCCTGGCCCAGAGCTTTTTCTTTAATGCGCGCGATCAGGTCCTTGACCACAGGCAGGGCGACGTCGGCCTCCAGCAGGGCCATGCGCACCTCGCGCAGCATCTCGGAAATATTGTCTTCGGTCAGGCGGGCCTGGCCGCGCATGGTCTTGACGACCTTGGCCAGACGTTGAGTCAGATTGTCGAGCATGACAAATGGAAGAAAGGTAAGGGCGGGGAATGCGTTAAACTCGCGTAATGCCTGGAATTTTACTGCATCTACTGGCGGCAGCCCTGTATCTCTCGCTCGCCCTGCATTTCTGGCGCACCCGCTGGCGCGGGCCGGCGCTCGATCAGCCGCCGAGCCATCTCGGCGCAATGGAGCGCGGCTGGCTGCTGATCGCCATCGTGGCCCACGGGATCACGGTCGCCACCGAGCTCTTCGGCGGCGGCCATATGCGCTTCAGCTTTGCTGTGGCGGTTTCGCTGATGCTATGGCTGGCGCTGGCCTTCTACTGGATGGAAAGTTTCTACGCGCGCATGGAAGGCCTGCAGATGCTGGGCCTGCCGCTCGCTGCCGTTGGCGCCCTGCTGCCACTCGCCTTCCCCGGCCAGCACCTGCTCGTCAATACCGATTCGCCGCTGTTCCGCGCCCATTTCCTGATCGCCATGCTGGCCTACAGCCTGTTCACGCTGGCGGCCCTGCACGCCCTGCTGATGATGGCCGCCGAACGCAGCCTGCATCGCGGACGCCTGCCGCGCATCATCGCCAACCTGCCGCCGCTCTTGACCATGGAGGCGCTGCTGTTCCGCCTCATCCATATCGCCTTCGCGCTGCTCAGCCTGACCCTGCTGTCCGGCGTCTTCTTCTCCGAAGCCTTGTTCGGACAAGCGCTGGCCTTCAATCACAAGACGGTTTTCGCCGTGCTGTCCTGGCTGATCTTCGCCGGCCTGCTGCTCGGCCGTCATCTCCGCGGCTGGCGCGGCCAGCTCGCGCTGCGCTGGACGCTGGCGGGCTTCGTCGCGCTTCTGCTTGCCTATATCGGCAGCCGCTTCGTGATCGAAGTGCTGCTCGGCCGCAGCGCCTGATTTTCCCCTGCCGTGGAAAGCTCTTCGCTAGGCACCAATTTCGCCATCCTCGCCGTACTGCTGTTCATGTCCGGCTTTTTCTCCATGGCCGAGACCGCGATGATGGCGAGCAATCGCCACCGCCTGCGTATCGCCGCCAAGCAGGGCAATCGCGGTGCCCGGCTGGCCATCCTGCTGCTCTCCAAAACCGACAAGCTGCTGGGCGTGATCCTGCTCGGCAACACCTTGCTCAACGCCGCCTCGGCCACCTTGACCGGCTACATCGTGCTGCGGATTTTCGAGGGCGAACGCTGGGCGCTGGAAGCCGGCACGCTGTTCGTCACCTTCTGCCAACTGGTGTTCTCGGAAATCACGCCCAAGGTCATCGGCGCCACCCACCCGGACTGGCTGGCCCAGCGCATCAGCTTCGTCCTCGTTCCGATGCAGCGCATCGCCTACCCGGCGGTCTGGTTCGTCAATCTCTTCGTCCAGCCCATCCTCAAGCTGCTGCGCCTCGACACCAGGGCCGGCGAAGGCGAGGCCGCCATGTCGCCCGACGAGCTGCGCGCCATCGTGCTCGAGTCCGGCCACTTCATTCCCGAACAGCACCGCGCCATTCTGGTCAACCTGTTCGACCTCGAAGCCATCACGGTCGAGGACATCATGACGCCGCGCGGCGAAATCGAGGCCGTCGACCTGCAGGCGCCGATCGACGAGTTGCGCGCGCAGGTCACCACCGGCTTCCATTCGCGCATCCTCGTCTATGACGGCGAGCTCGGGAATATCCTTGGCGTACTGCAGCTCCGGCGCCTTATCGACGCCGCCTTCGACGGCCAGCTCACGCATGATGAGTTGCGCGAAGTGCTGGTCGCTCCCTATTTCATTCCCGCCAGCACTCCGGTCTACGATCAGCTCAAGTTTTTCCGCGACAATCGCCAGCGCCTGGGCCTGGTCGTCGATGAATACGGCGAACTGCTGGGTCTGGTGACGCTGGACGACATCATCGAAGAGCTGATCGGCAAGTTCACCACCGGCGCACCCGAAGACCATCATGCGGTACGCTGGGACGAGGAAGGCAAGGCCATGGTCGATGGCGCGCGCACTTTACGCAGCCTGAACCGGGAACTTGGCCTCGAATTGCCGCTGGATGGCCCCAAAACCCTCAATGGCCTGATCCTCGAACACCTTGAAGACATTCCCGAAGCTGGGGTGTCGGTGCGTATCGCCCGAGTCGCGATGGAAATCGTCCAGACCCAGGATCGCCGCATAAAGGTTGTAAAAGTGCAGCGTCCACCCCTCACAAATACCAACGATATTGCCCATTAATCAGGGTGCTAGCGTATGATCCGGCGAATCAGCTTGATATTGGCCGCCGGATACGGGCGGTCGAAGTCGCAGGACGCTCAGTCAGGGGACAAGAATGGCCGTAGCCAGACCAGTTAAAAAAGCCGCCGCGCCCAAGGGACCCAAGGAATACAACTTCATCTGGGAAGGCAAGGACCGCGGGGGCAAGATCGTGCGCGGCGAAATGCGCGCCGGCGGCCAGGCGGTCGTGCAGGCGACGCTGCGCCGGCAGGGAATCATGGTCACCAAGGCCAAGCAGCAAAAAGCCTCGGGCGGCGGCAAGGTCAAAGAACAGGACATCACCATCTTCACGCGCCAGCTCGCCACCATGATGAAGGCCGGCGTGCCGCTGCTGCAGGCCTTCGACATTGTCGGCAAGGGCGCCAGCAAACCGGCGGTAGGCAAGCTGCTGCTCGATATCAAGACCGAGGTGGAAACCGGCAGCTCGCTGAACGCGGCCTTCCGCAAACATCCGCTCTACTTCGACGCGCTTTACTGCAATCTGATCAGTGCCGGCGAGCAGGCCGGTATCCTTGAAGCGCTCCTGGATCGTCTGGCCACCTACAAGGAAAAGATTCTCGGCATCAAGAAGAAGATCAAGGGTGCGATGTTCTATCCGATCGCCGTGCTCGTCGTGGCCTTCCTCGTTACCGCGGTCATCATGATCTTCGTGATCCCGCAGTTCAAGGAAGTCTTCAAGGGCTTCGGCGCCGACCTGCCCGCGCCTACCCTGTTCTTCATTGCGCTTTCCGACGCCTTTGTCGAGTGGTGGTACATCATTTTTGGCGCCATCGGCGCAGCCGTGTGGGGCTTTTTTGCGGCCTGGAAACGTTCCAAGCCCATGCAGATCTACATGGACAAGCTTTTCCTGAAGCTGCCCATCTTCGGCGATGTGATTCGCAAGGCCACCATTGCGCGCTGGACGCGTACCTTGTCCACCATGTTCGCCGCCGGCGTGCCGTTGGTGGAAGCCCTGGATTCGGTTGCCGGTGCAGCCGGCAACTATGTCTACTATTCGGCAACCCGGCAGATCCAGGCCGATGTCAGCAGCGGCTCCAGCCTCACCGTGTCCATGCAGAACTCACAGGTCTTCCCCAGCATGGTGCTGCAGATGGTCGCCATCGGCGAGGAATCGGGTGCGCTCGACAGCATGCTGGGCAAGGTCGCCGACTTTTTCGAGGCCGAAGTCGATGATGCGGTCGATGCCCTGTCGAGTCTGATGGAGCCCATCATCATGGTCTTCCTCGGCACACTGATCGGCGGCATGGTCATCGCCATGTACCTGCCTATCTTCAAGATGGGCGCCGCGATCGGCAACTAAGCAACAACGTGCTCGATTTCTGGCTTTTCGCGGCGGCGCTATTCGGCCTCGTCGTCGGCAGCTTTCTCAATGTCGTCATCCATCGTCTGCCAAAGATGATGGAAAACGAATGGGATTTGCACTGCGCCGAACATCGCAATGAGGACATCCCCGAGCGGGCCAGATACAACCTGGCCGTCCCGCGTTCGGCCTGCCCGCATTGCGGCCATCAGATCACGGCGATCGAGAATATTCCCGTCCTGAGCTGGCTTCTGCTGCGCGGCAAGTGCAGTGCCTGCAAGGCGCCGATCGGCGCACGCTACCCCTTCGTCGAAGCCGCCAACGCCCTGCTCTGGGTCGTCTGTGTTTGGCATTTCGGTGCAACGGCGCAAGCCCTGGGCGCCATGTTGTTCAGCTCCTGCCTCCTGGTTCTGGCGCTGATCGACTTCGATACCACCCTGCTGCCCGACGACATTACGCTGCCGCTGCTGTGGGCCGGCTTGCTGGCGAATCTGTTCAGCCTCTATGTGCGCCTGCCCGAGGCCGTGATCGGGGCCATGGCCGGCTATCTTGCCCTGTGGTCGGTGTATTGGGTCTTCAAGTTGCTGACCGGCAAGGAAGGCATGGGCTATGGTGATTTCAAGCTGCTTGCGGCCATCGGCGCCTGGCTGGGCTGGAAGATGCTGCCCTTGATCATTCTGCTCTCGTCGCTGGTCGGCGCCATTCTTGGCATCGCCCTGATTGTCCTGGCCAAGCGCGGCAAGGACATCCCGATGCCCTTCGGCCCCTATCTTGCCGCCGCCGGCGTCATTGCCCTGTTCTGGGGCGGCCCGCTGAACCGCCTCTATCTGCCGCTTTAAATTTTAAAGACAGCCCTTGTTTCAAGGGCTTGAGGCCACGGAGGGGCAGCCTGCCACGGTATAATCCGCTACTGATACCAGCCGGCAAAACCGGCTTCGTCATACGGAGAGAGCAATGCCGATTTACGCCTACCGCTGCAGCGCCTGCGGCCACGAAAAAGACGTGCTGCAGAAGATCAGCGCCGAACCCCTGACCCTCTGCCCGGCCTGCAATACCGAAAACTTCAGCAAGCAGATCACGGCTGCTGGCTTCCAGCTCAAGGGCAGCGGCTGGTATGCGAGCGACTTCAAGGGAGGCGCCGGCAGTTCCAGCAGTGCCTCAAATACCGTCTCCAGCAGCGAAAGCAGCGCGCCGGCAAGTCCTTGCGGCGGCTCCTGCGCCTGCCACTGAAGCAGGCCTGCCTTGAAACACCTCAAGAAGTACTTCATCACCGGGCTCCTGATCTGGGTGCCCCTGGTCATCACCGTCTGGGTGCTATCCATCGTCGTCAATACGCTGGATCAGTCGCTGCGCCTGTTGCCCGAGCAGTGGCGGCCGCTCGCCCAGCTCGGTTTCGACATCCCGGGCCTCGGCACGATTCTGACGCTGCTGATCATCGTCATCACCGGCCTCGTCACTGCCAACATTCTCGGCCAGCAACTGGTCAAGTTCTGGGAAGGCGTGCTGTCGCGCATTCCGGTCGTCAAATCCATCTACTACAGTGTCAAGCAGGTCAGCGATACGCTATTTTCCGGCAGCGGCGATGCCTTCCGTCAGGTCCTGCTGGTGCATTACCCGCACCCCGACGCCTGGGCCATCGCCTTCCAGACCGGGGTGCCGGCCGACGAAGTCGATGACAAGCTTGACGACGACTATATCGCTGTCTTCATCCCGACCGCGCCCAGCCCGGTCAACGGCTTCTTCTTCTTCGTCCGCAAGGGCGACACCATTCCGCTCGACATGAGCGTGGATGAGGCCCTGAAATACATCGTTTCCATGGGGGTGGTCGTACCGGCCCCCATCAGCCTGCTCGGCGAAGGGAGCGAGGGCTCCAATTAACCCGCCGGGCGGCTATTTCCCTTGCCGCCCGCCTCCCGTAAAATAGCGGGCTTACTTGCCTGTTTCAGGCAGCTCAACGGAATTACAACGGAATCCACCATGCGTACCCATTACTGCGGCCACGTGAACGCCGCTCATGTCGATCAGATCGTCACTATCGCCGGCTGGGCGCACCGCCGCCGCGACCATGGCGGCGTCATCTTCATCGACCTGCGTGATCGCACCGGCCTGGCCCAGGTTGTCTGCGACCCGGATCGCGCCGACATGTTCAAGATCGCCGAGGGGGTTCGCAGCGAGTTCGTGCTCAAGATCACCGGCAAGGTGCGTCGCCGGCCGGCCGGCACCGAGAACGCCAATCTCGGCTCCGGCGAGATCGAGATTCTCTGCCACGACATCGAAGTCCTGAACGCAGCCGTCACGCCCCCCTTCCAGCTCGACGACGACAATCTGTCCGAGAACGTGCGCCTGACGCACCGCGTGGTCGACCTGCGCCGTCCGCAGATGCAGAAGAACATGATGCTGCGCTACAAGACGGCCATGGCCTTCCGCCGCTTCCTTGATGCTGAAGGCTTCATCGATATCGAAACCCCGATGCTGACCAAGAGCACCCCGGAAGGCGCACGCGACTACCTCGTGCCCAGCCGCGTACATGACGGCCAGTTCTTCGCCCTGCCACAGTCGCCGCAACTGTTCAAGCAGATGCTGATGGTGGCCGGTTTCGACCGCTACTACCAGATCGTCAAGTGCTTCCGCGACGAAGACCTGCGCGCCGACCGCCAGCCCGAATTCACCCAGGTCGATATCGAGACCTCCTTCATGGGCGAAGATGAAATCACCGCCCTGATCGAAAAGCTGATCATCACCGTGTTCAAGGAAGCGATGGACGTCGATCTGCCCAGCCCCTTCCCGCGCATGAGTTATGCCGAAGCCATGAACCGCTTCGGTTCGGACAAGCCCGATCTGCGCGTGACGCTGGAAATTACCGACGTCACCGACGCCGTCACCGACGTGGCCTTCAAGGTCTTCTCCGGCCCGGCCACGACCGGCGGCAAGGTCGCTGCCCTGCGCATCCCCAACGGCGGCGCGCTGTCGCGCGGCGAGATCGACGGCTATACCGAGTTCGTCAAGATCTATGGCGCCAAGGGTCTGGCCTACATCAAGGTCAATGACGCTACTCAAATCAATGAAACCGGCCTGCAGTCGCCCATCGTCAAGAACCTGCACGAAGCTGCGCTGAAGACCATTATCGAGCGCACCGGCGCGCAGTCCGGCGACCTGATCTTCTTCGGCGCCGACAAGACCAAGGTCGTGAACGACGCGCTCGGCGCGCTGCGCACCAAACTCGGCCACGAGAAGGGCTACACCAACGGCAAGGCATGGGAGCCGCTGTGGGTGGTCGACTTCCCGATGTTCGAATACGACGATGAAGACAAGCGCTGGACCGCTTGCCACCACCCCTTCACCTCGCCCAAGGACGGCCACGAGGAATTCCTCAAGACCGATCCGGGCAAGTGTCTGGCCAAGGCCTACGACCTCGCCTTGAACGGCTGGGAAATCGGCGGCGGCTCGGTGCGTATCCACAAGGCCGATGTGCAGTCCAAGGTCTTCGATGCGCTCGGCATCAACGAAGAAGAGCAACAGCTCAAGTTCGGCTTCCTGCTGGATGCACTCAAGTACGGCGCACCTCCGCACGGCGGCCTGGCTTTCGGTCTCGACCGCATCGTCACCATGATGACCGGCGCCGAGTCGATCCGCGACGTGATCGCCTTCCCCAAGACGCAGCGCGCGCAGTGTCTGCTGACCAATGCGCCGAGCGAAGTCGACGAGAAGCAGTTGCGCGAACTGCACATCCGTTTGCGCAACACGACGCCGCCCGCCGCCGCATAAAGCGCTGTCATGCGGCGCCTGCTATCGCTGCTGTTGTCGGTATGGCTGCTCTGCTGCGCGGGCGCAGCCGCAGCCTACGACGATAGTATCGCGCTCGCCGCATTGCCGCAGGAGGCCCGCGTCACGCTGCAGCTCATCGACGCCGGCGGCCCCTTTCCGTACCGTCGAGACGGCGTTGTGTTCGGCAACTACGAAAGACGTCTGCCGGTGAAGGCACGCGGCTACTACCATGAATACACGGTGCCTACGCCCGGCATCAAGACGCGCGGCGCTCGCCGCATCATCGCCGGCGATAGAGGCGAACGCTATTACACTGCCGACCACTACAACAGCTTTCGACGCATCATCCAATGACCGACTACACCGAAACCCTGGCCAATCCCGAAATCGCCGGCGTCTTTGAAATTCCCGAAGGCGGCGTGGAAGCGATTGTTGCCGCAGCTGAAGCCAACAAGCACATCATCTATCGCGCCGACCTGCGCGCCGCTCGCAGCCGCGAGCAGATGCTGAATATCATTGGCGAAGGCCTCGAGCTGCCGGCATGGTACGGCGCCAATTACGATGCGCTGATGGACTGCATCTGCGACATGAACTGGGTGCCGGCGCCCGGCTACACCATCATTCTTGAGAACTGCCACAACATCAACACGCTCGCGCCGTCCGAGTTCAACATGCTGATTGACGTCTTCGCCGAAGCCGCCAATTCCTGGCGCGAGGAAGACAAGCCCTTCTGGTGCTTCGTCGATCTGCCTTCGAACGTCTAGGTCGGGCCAAATGAGCGACGCGAGCATCGCCGCGAAGATTCCGGTTTCGGTCCTCGTCGTCATCCACACCGAGGATATGCAGATTCTCCAGCTTGAACGCAAGGGGCATGCGGGCTTCTGGCAGTCGGTGACCGGCAGCCAGGAGGCTGGCGAAACGCTGGCGGAAACCGCCTGCCGCGAAGTCTGGGAAGAAACCGGCCTGCGCATCACGCCGGACATGCTGGTGGACTGGAAGCTATCCAACCGCTACGAGATATTCCTGCAGTGGCGCCATCGTTATGCCGACGGCGTGACGCATAACACCGAGCATGTCTTCAGCGTCTGCGTGCCGGCCGGCACGGCGATCACGCATTGCGACGATGAGCACTGCAATGCCCGCTGGCTGCCCTGGCGCGAGGCGGTGGAGAGCTGCTTTTCGTGGAGCAATCGCGACGCGATCTATCTGCTGGCGCACAGTCAGGCCGATCAAGCCTAGGCGTCGATAAAACCGTCTCCGCGCTGCGCCTGAACCAGATGCAGGCAGGTGGGGCACAGACAGCCCTCGGCATCCGCCGATTCCGGCACAGGCAGCAACGCGCCTTCCGCATGCATACACCAGCACTGCGCCGCGCCCGCCGTATAGCCGCAGACAAAGGGCGTGCCACAGCGCGCACAATTGACGTTCGGCGCCAAATCGGTGAAGGGTGAAAGTGCTTGATCCATATCAACACTGTATACCCTGGCGCTTGAAAATCCAGCAGGCAGCACCTATCTCGTGGGTACCGGAAGTTTTTCCGTGCCACCCCAGGAGAAAACGCATGAACAATCTGACCCGCAACGTCATTGCCAGCCCGTTCGACGATCTTTTCCACGGTTTCTTCGTTCGCCCGGTCGAATTCGGCAATTCGCCGGAAACTCCGGCGATCAAGCTCGACATCAAGACTCAGGACAACAACTACCTGATCCACGCCGAACTGCCCGGCATGAAGAAGGAGGACATCCACGTCAATATCGACGGCTCGGTCGTCTCCATCAGCGCCGAACGCCGGCAGGAAAAAGAAATCAAGGAAGGCGAGCGCGTGTTGCGCACCGAGCGCTACTTCGGCAAGGTGTCGCGCAGCTTTGATCTCGGCACCGACGTCGACGAAACCAAGGCGGTGGCCAAATACAACGACGGCGTGCTCGAATTGACGCTGCCCAAGAAGACCGCCACCGCCAACAAGCGCCTGCAGATCCAGTAAGCAGTTAGCGGTTACTCCCGTGCCCGTGCCTTGCGGCCGGCGCACGGGATTGTTCCGCTTGCCTTTTTCGGCAACCGTGCAGGTAGAATGCGCGGATTCGCTGCCTCTTTTTCTTTCGCCATGTCCGCACCCAATATCACCCCGCAACAGGAAGCCGGCATCCTTGCCGAAGCTCTGCCCTATATCCAGCGCTTCCACGGCAAGACCATCGTCGTGAAGTACGGCGGCAACGCCATGACCGACGAGAAGCTCAAGCAATGCTTCGCGCACGACGTGGTAATGCTGAAACTGGTCGGCATGAACGTGATCGTGGTTCACGGCGGCGGTCCGCAGATCGAGAACCTGCTCGGCCGCGTCGGCAAGAAGGGCGAATTCATCCAGGGCATGCGCGTCACGGATGCCGAGACCATGGAACTGGTTGAAATGGTGCTCGGCGGCCAGGTCAACAAGGACGTCGTCAATCTGATCAACCAGGCCGGCGGCAAGGCCGTGGGGTTGACGGGCAAGGACGGTCACATGATCCGCGCCAAGAAGCTGCTGATGGCGAACAAGGACAAGCCGGACGACCTCATCGATATCGGCCTGGTCGGCGACATCGTTTCCATTGATCCGGCGCTGATCTCGCTGCTCGGCAGCCAGGCCTTCATTCCGGTGATTGCGCCGATCGGCGTCGGTGCCGAAGGGGAGACCTACAACATCAATGCCGACGTGGTCGCCGGCAAGATCGCCGAAGTGCTCAAGGCCGAAAAACTGGTATTGCTGACCAACACGCCGGGCGTGCTCGACAAGTCCGGCAAGCTTCTGACCGGTATCACGCCCAAGGACATCGACGGCATGGTCGACGACGGCACGCTGTCGGGCGGCATGCTGCCCAAGATCGGCTCGGCGCTCGATGCGGCACGCAGCGGCGTGAAGAGCGTGCACATCATCGACGGCCGCGTCGAGCATGCGCTGCTGCTGGAAATCCTGACCGACGAAGGCGTAGGTACGCTGATCAAGTCCAAGTAAAAGTTATCCAGACTCCGGGGAGGGAGCGCGATGGCGACCAAGGCAGGTGAACGCAAGCTGCAGATACTGCAAGTCATTGCCGAGATGCTGGAAACCCCGCAGGGCGAAAAGGTCACCACCGCCGCCCTCGCCGCCCGCCTCGGCGTTTCCGAAGCCGCGCTGTATCGCCACTACGCCAGCAAGGCGCAGATGTACGAAGGCCTGATCGAGTTCATCGAGCACAGTGTGTTCTCCGTGATCAACCAGATCGAGCAGGACGAGGACAAGGGCTTGAAGCAGGCCGAGCTCATCGTCACGAGTCTGCTGCGTTTCGCCCAGAAGAATCGCGGTCTCACTCGCGTCCTGATCGGCGATGCGCTGGTGCATGAAAACCCGCGCCTGCAGGTCCGCATCAATCAGTTGATGGAGCGCATCGAGGCTTCGCTCAAGCAGGCCTTGCGTATTTCATCGACGCAGGGCGAGCTGCCTGCCGAGCATGATTTCGGCGCTCACGCGAACACGCTCGTCGCCTATGTAATCGGCCGCTGGCACCTGTTTGTGAAGAGCGGCTTCAAAACGGAACCCCTGGGGCAATTGCCGGCGCAATGGGCATTGCTGAAGCAATAAGCAAGGCCTTGTAGAACTCTAGGCGCTACGCTTCAGCAGTTCTGCCGCTTCGATCGCAAAGTAGGTCAGGATGCCGTCGGCGCCGGCGCGCTTGAAGGCCAGCAGCGCTTCCATCATCGTCGCTTCTCCATCCAGCCAGCCGTTTTGCGCGGCAGCCTTCAGCATCGCGTATTCGCCGCTGACCTGGTAGGCGTAGGTCGGCACGCCGAATTCATCCTTCACGCGGCGCACGATGTCGAGGTAGGGCAAGCCGGGCTTGACCATGACCATGTCGGCGCCTTCTGCGAGATCCAGCGCAACTTCGCGCAAGGCTTCGTTGCTGTTGGCCGGATCCATCTGATAGGTGTATTTATTGCCCTTGCCGAGGTTGCCGGAGGAGCCGACTGCATCGCGGAAAGGTCCGTAGAAGGCGGAGGCGTATTTGGCCGAATAGGCGAGGATGCGCGTATGGATTTCGCCGGCGCCGTCGAGTTCGGCGCGTATGCGCGCCACGCGGCCGTCCATCATGTCGGACGGAGCCACGACATCCGCGCCTGCTTGCGCCTGGCACAGGGCCTGTTTGGCCAGCGCCTCCAGCGTTTCGTCATTGAGGACGTAGCCACGCGGGTCATCCCGGGCAATCAGTCCGTCCTGGCCGTGGCTGGTATAGGGATCGAGCGCCACATCGCAGATGATGCCGAGCTCCGGCAACTCCTGTTTGAGGCTGGCAACGACGCGCGGCACCAGCCCATCGGGATTCCAGGCTTCCTCGGCGCCCCAGGACTTCCTGTCAGCCTCGATGACCGGAAACAGCGCCAGCGCCGGGATGCCCAAATTCAGTGCACGCTCGGCAACAGGCAATAGCTTGTCCAGCGTCATGCGTTCGACACCCGGCATGGAAGCCACACTCTCGGTACGGCTATTTCCATCGAGGACGAATACCGGATAAATAAAATCCGCTGCAGTAAGCGCATGCTCACGCATGAGGCGCCGCGAGAAATCATCGCGGCGCATGCGGCGCATGCGAATGACAGGGAAGGCGGGCTTGGAGGGGTTATTCATCTCTATTCGTAAAAACGCTGGAACTTTCCTGAATGCTTTCTATCCTATTAACAGATGGTGAGCAACCGTCTCCCGCTTACCCTCCCTGAGCGGGTGCCTTGTTCGACTTGTTCAAGGCGTTCTGCCCCCGGTCTTCTTCCCCTTGGACCGGGGGTTTATTTTTTGGCGGAGCCAAAAAATAAACCCCCGGCGGGCCGGGCCACGGCTGGCCGTCACCCCAGCCCTCTGATGAAGCAACTAGCCAATCGACTAAGCCTGCGAGCAGGCAAGTCGCTGGTTATCCCCGAGGGAGAAGGGGACTAATTGGTTCGCTCGCCTACGGCGTCGCTCCCGATCTTTCTCTACTCGCAGCGGCCGCCACGAAAAAACTGGGCTTAATTCTGACTTGTCGGCAGCCCGCGGTTCTTGAGCTATCGCAATCGCAGAGCCCACGACGCGGCGCTATTTCGACAATGCGGCTTCGCCGTCCTCGGTCAACCACGAGCCCACTACTTTTTCCGCCTCATCCATGCCGGTTTTCTTCAGGCTGGAAAAAAGTTGCACGGTGATCTGGCCGTTGAAGTCGGCGACGGCGGCGCGGGTTTCGCGCAGGGCTTTGGTCTGCTCCTGACGCGTGAGCTTGTCGGATTTGGTCAGGAGGCAATGGATCGGGCGGCCGCTCGGAGCGAACCAGTCGATCATCTGCACATCGAGCTCGGTCAGGGGGCGGCGCGAGTCCATGATCAGGACCAGACCCACGAGATTCTCGCGCTGGGTCAAGTATTGCTCCAACAGCGCCTGCCATTCGCGGCGCACTTTTTCGGGCACTTCAGCGTAGCCGTAGCCCGGCAGATCGACCAGCACGGCGCCGTTGGTGAGACGGAAAAAGTTGATCAGTTGGGTACGGCCCGGCGTCTTGGAAACGTAAGCCAGTCGTGTATGCGCGGCCAAGGTATTGATGGCGCTGGATTTGCCTGCGTTGGAGCGGCCGGCAAAGGCGATTTCGGCGCCGCGCGGCGGCGGCAGTTCGCGCGCCTTGGCAATGGAAATTTCAAAGGCGGCGTGGCGAAACAGAGACATTGGAGAAAGACCGCGTTGGGCAAATGGAAGCTGGTATAGAATAACATGCTTGAATTGCATGCACTTTCTGCATTTACATGCAGCGATCTCATTGAGCTAGCTCAAGGATTGAATGGCGATTTAAGGCAAAAATACCAGCCTCCTGTCTCGGGGTCTCTGGAGGCTCCCCGATGAGTCAATAACGAAACAACAAGCTCCAAGGAGTTTTCACGATGATGCGTTCCATGCTGTGTCGTATGGTTTTGCCGCTGTTTGTGCTCACCTGCCACACCGTTCAGGCTGAAGAAGCCAAGACCCCGTCCAAGCCCGATGCCGCACGCGGCAAGGCAACTGCCAGCACGGTCTGCGCTGCCTGCCACAATGCCGACGGCAATAGCACGATCACCGCCAATCCCAAGCTGGCCGGCCAGCATTACGATTATCTGCTCAAGCAGCTGAAGGACTTCAAGGCTGCCGGCGACAAGCCCGCCGCGCGCCCCAACGCCGTCATGAGCGGCATGGTGGCCGGTCTCGACGAAGCCCAGATGCAGGACATCGCCGCTTACTTCGCCATTCAGAAGGAATCCGACAACACGGCCAAGAACAAGGCCACGCTGGAACTCGGCAAGAAACTCTATCGCGCCGGCGACCAGTCCAAGGGTCTTGCTGCCTGCGCCGCCTGTCACGGCCCGGCCGGTAGCGGCATGCCGGCGCAGTATCCGCGCATCTCGGGCCAGCACGCCGAATACATCGAAGCCCAGTTGAAGGCCTTCCGCGACGGCAGCCGCGCCAACGATCCGAACAAGATGATGCGCATGGTCACCATCAAGATGACCGACGCGGAAATCAAGGCCGTATCGGACTACATCGCCGGCCTGCGCTGATTGATGCGCTAAATCAACGGCGCTCGCTGCAACACGCATTAAACTAGAGGCGGTCTTCCATCCGGGACCGCCTTTTTTCATTTGCCTCACATGCCTCGCACCTTCGCCCGCCAGTTGTATGAGCTTCTGAGCTCGATGCGCTTCGCCGTCAGTCTGCTGACCGTGCTGGCGATCGCTTCCGTCATCGGCACGGTACTCAAGCAGAACGAACCCTACAATAACTACCTCGACCAGTTCGGGCAGTTCTGGTTTCCCGTCTTTGAATCGCTGGGACTTTATTCGGTCTATCACGCCGGATGGTTCCTCGCCATCCTGACCTTTCTCGTGATCTCGACCAGCCTGTGCATCATCCGGCAGGCGCCCGGCATGGTGAAGGAGATGCGCAGCTACCGCACCGGCGCGCGCGAAGCCTCGCTGCGCCAGTTCGCGCACAAGCATCTGACCCACACCGGCCTGGCGCGCGACGAAGCGCAGCAGAAGGTGAGCGAATACCTCCTTGCGCGAGGCTACAAGAGCCAGAGCAAGGTGCAGGAAAACGGTGTGCTGATTGCGGCCAAGGCAGGCAGTTGGAACCGCATGGGCTATCTCCTCGCCCACAGCGCAATCGTGATGATCTGCGTCGGCGGCCTGCTCGACGGCGACCTGCCGCTCAAGCTTGAGATGATGCTGGGCTCGAAGCACGTCACCGGGCTGGACAAGCCCTTTGCCGAAATCGGCCCGGAAAGCCGGCTCGGCCCGCAGCACTGGAGCTATCGCGGCAACGTCTTCCTGCCGGAGGGCAAGCGCAGCAACATCGCCGTTCTCAATGTGCAGGACGGCGCGCTGCTGCAGGAGCTGCCCTTCTCCATCACATTGAAAAAATTTCATATCGAGCACTATTCGACCGGCATGCCCAAGCGCTTCGCCAGCGACATCGTGCTGACCGATCTGCAGTCCGGCGCCCAGCTCGAACACACCATCGAGGTCAACAAGCCCTTTGAATATCGCGGCGTGTCGCTCTATCAGGCCAGCTTCGAGGACGGCGGCAGCAAGCTGAAACTGAAGGCGCACAGCCTCTTGCCGGGCTCCATGCGCGTGACCGAGGCCGACGGGACGGTCGGCGAAAGCCTGCAACTGACACAGGGCAGCGATGCCATGCGCATCGAGATCACCGGCTTCCGCCCTTTCAACGTCGAGAACATGGCGCAGCCCTCTGTGGCCGAGAAGAACACGCTGGCCATGCTCAACCGTTCGCTGGGCAGCGGCGCCAAGTCGGCTGACGGCAAGGATCTCAAGAACGTCGGCCCGAGCTTCAGCTACAAGGTGCGCGATGCCGCCGGCCAGGCGCGCGAGTACAACAACTACATGATGCCCGTTGAGCAGAACGGGCGCAGCTACTTCATGGCCGGCATGCGCGAAACGCCGGCGGAAGCTTTCCGCTATCTGCGTCTCCCGGCCGATGAAGACGACAAGCTGACGACCTGGCTGGCCTTGCACGCCATGCTGACCTCGCCCAAGGAACACGCGCTGATCGCGCGCCGCTTTGCCGCCCAGGCCATGGGCGGCCCCGGCGTCTCCGACACCGTGCGCACGCGTCTGGCCGATACGGCGGAACGCACGCTGGGGCTCTATTCGGAGCGCGGCTTCGAAAGCCTGGGCAAGTTCATCAACGATACCGTTCCCGAGCCCGAACGCGAGAAGGCCGCCGATGTCTTTGTCCGTGTGCTGCAGGGCTGCGCCTGGGAGGCCTGGCAACTGACGCGCGAGCGGCAGAAATTGAAGCCGTTGGAAATGAACGCCGCACGCGCCGACTTCGTGCGCGACAGCATTAACAGCATCAGCGACAGCTTCCTCTATGGCGCGCCTTTTTATCTCGAACTCGATCAGTTCGAAGAGGTCAAAGCCAGCATCATCCAGGCCACGCGCTCGCCCGGCAAGAATGGCGTCTATCTGGGCTGCGCTTTGCTCGTAGCTGGCGTATTCTTCATGCTGTATGTACGCGAACGCCGCCTGTTCGTGCTGCTCAAGGATTCCGGCGAGGTACTGATGGCGCTTTCCAGCAATCGAAAGACGCTTGATACCGACACCGAATTCGCCCGTCACCAGGAAGCCATTGAAAGCCTGCTGAATCATGGAACTCGCACACCCTAACGCCCCCGTCTCCCTGCTGAAGGGCCGCAGCCCGCTCGACTGGCTGGCTGCCGCACTGCTCGCCGCCGGCGGGCTGTTTGCCTTCAATCGCTACAGCGCCTACATGGACGGCTACGAACAGGCCTTCCTGCTGATCGCCATCCCGGTTTTTGCGGCGCTCGCCTGGGCCTGGGCCGGGCTGCGCAACCTGCTCGCCGGCGTCGCCGTGCTGGCCCTGTCGGGCGTCTCGCTCTACCACGCCGATCTGGCGCGGGCGGAACAGGTCTTCCTGCTCAAGTACTTCCTGTCCAGCCAGACTGCCATCGGCTGGATGTGCTTCCTCTTCTTCCTTGCCACCGCCGCCTACTGGCTGGGCCTGCTGGCGAAGAGCGAATTTGCCGAGAAAACCGGCACGGCGCTGTGCTGGACCGCCGTCCTGATGGGCGCGACCGGCATGCTGGTGCGCTGGTACGAGAGCTACCTGATCGGCGCCGACATCGGCCACATCCCGATCAGCAATCTATACGAAGTCTTCGTGCTGTTCTCGCTGATCACCGCCCTGCTCTATCTGCATTACGAGCGCCGCTATGCGACGCGCAAGCTCGGCGCCTTTGTCCTCATCGTCATTTCCGCCGCGGTCGGCTTCACGCTCTGGTACACCTTCTCGCGCGGCGCACACGAAATTCAACCGCTGGTGCCGGCGCTGCAGAGCTACTGGATGAAGATCCACGTTCCGGCCAACTTCATCGGCTACGGCGCCTTCTCACTGTCGGCCATGATAGGCGTCGCCTGGCTGCTGGCCGAGCGCGGCATCCTCGCCTCGCGCCTGCCTTCGCTGGCGGTGATGGAAGACGTGATGTACAAGGCCATCGCCATCGGCTTCGCCTTCTTTACCGTCGCCACCATTCTCGGTGCGCTGTGGGCCGCCGAAGCCTGGGGCACTTACTGGCAGTGGGACCCCAAGGAAACCTGGGCCCTGATCGTCTGGCTCAACTATGCAGCCTGGCTGCATCTGCGTCTGACCAAGGGCCTGCGCGGCAGCGTGCTGGCGTGGTGGGCGGTCGTCGGCCTCGTCGTCACCACCTTCGCTTTCCTCGGCGTCAATATGTTCCTCTCGGGGCTGCACTCCTACGGCGAGTTGTAAGCAAGAACGCAAACCCGCCGAGGCATGGCCTCGTCCTAGTTTGACTTCGTGCGGGAAGAAACCAGGGCCTTGAGCTCCGCCTCCGAAAAGCCCGCCGCCCGGCGGGCTTTTTCATTGAGCGGCGGCTGCGGCCAGGGAGCGCTGTAGCGTTCGATCAGCGCGCGATATTCGGCCTCAGGTTCGACGCCACGCGCGGCGCACAAGACACGGAACCAGCGGTCGCCAATGGCGACGTGGCCGACTTCGTCGCGCAGAATAATGTCGAGGATGGCGACCGCCGCCTGGTCGCCGATACCTTGCAGCTTCTTCTGGATCGGCGGCGTGGCGTCCAGGCCGCGCGCCTCCAGCAGACGGGGCACCAGCGCCATGCGCGCGAGCGGGTCGTGCGCTGTCTTCAC
>JAGWTC010000045.1 GCA_028869135.1 Rhodocyclaceae bacterium | reverse complement strand
CCTTCAATACGCGATTGACGGCGTCGATCTGCTGGTCGCGATCGGCGCTCGCGGAATCGACGACATGCAGCAGCAGATCGGCATTCGCCGTCTCTTCTAGGGTAGCGTGGAAAGCGGCCACCAGCGAGTGCGGCAGGTCGCGAATGAAGCCGACGGTATCCGAGATCACGATCTGGCCGCCGGCCTCCGGAATGTAGAGCCGGCGGGAAGTCGTATCCAGCGTGGCGAACAGCTGGTCGGCGGCGTAGCTGCCGGCCTTGGTCAGGGCGTTGAAGAGCGTCGATTTGCCGGCATTGGTGTAGCCGACCAGAGACACGGCCAGGACCTCGTTGCGATCGCGCGCGCGACGCCGAACGGCGCGCTGTTTTTCCAGCGTCTTGAGCTTGTCCTTGAGGAAAGCGACGCGCTTGCCGAGCAGGCGGCGGTCGGTTTCAAGCTGCTTTTCGCCGGGGCCGCGCAGACCGATACCGCCCTTTTGTCGTTCAAGGTGGGTCCAGCCGCGCACGAGGCGCGTGGCGAGGTGTTCGAGTTGGGCGAGCTCGACCTGCAGCTTGCCTTCGTGACTGCGTGCACGGAGCGCAAAGATGTCGAGGATCAGCGCATTGCGGTCGATCACGCGGCAGCTCAGCTCGCGCTCAAGGTTGCGCTGCTGCGCGGCGGACAGCTGGTGATTGAAGATGACGATATCGGCGCCGACGGCCGTCATCGTTTCCTTGATCTCGGCGACTTTGCCTTTGCCGGCGTAGGTCGCGGCATCAGGCGCACGGCGTTTGCCGCGCACTTCGGCCTTGGGCGTGGCGCCGGCGCTGCCGACGAGAAGACGGAATTCTTCGAGGCGTTCGGCGTAGTCGCCCTCGCCGAAGTCGAGCTGGACGAGCACGGCCTGCTCACCGCTCGCGGGACGTTCAAACATCAGGTATGGGGTGCGAAAACGGCCGCCGCAAGCGCCGGCCGCTCAGGCTGCATGCAGATCAGTGTTCGGCACTACCTGCATCGGTGGAGAAATTGACGGGACGCGCCGGCACGACGGTGGAGATGGCGTGCTTGTAGACCATCTGCGTCACGACATTCTTGAGGAGGACCACATATTGGTCGAAGGACTCGATCTGGCCCTGCAGCTTGATGCCATTTACCAGGTAAATGGAAACCGGAACATGTTCCCGGCGCAAGGTGTTCAGAAACGGGTCTTGTAGCATTTGCCCTTTATTGCTCATCGGTCAGCCTCTTTTTGTTGACGTCCTGGGTGCGCCGCTTGTCCGCCCTTGTCAGGCCCAGACGGCCTGCCCTACAGACGCATTACCGAGCGGATATCGCTAGGCCCATGTACTGTAATTCATTTTTTCACGACATGCCACTGCCAGACAAGACTATTTCTCGGCAAAGGGATTCTTGCTCGTCTTGTAAAGGATGCGTAGCGGCGTACCCTTGAGTTTGAAGGCATCCATGAAACTTCGTTCCAGAAATCTCGTGTAGGACTCGGGAATGTGGTCCAGGGCATTGCCATGGATGACGATGATGGGCGGATTGCTGCCACCCTGGTGGGCGTAACGCATCTTCGGGCGGAATAGACCGTGGCGCGGCGGCGCCTGCTTTTCGAGCGCATTCTGCAACGCGCGCGTGAGCTTGGGCGTGGTCAGCTTGATCATGGCGGCGGCGTAGGCCTTGTCCACCGAGGTCAACACGCCGCCGATGCCGTCGCCATTGAGTGCCGAGATGAAATGCAGGCGGGCAAAGCCGAGGAAATTGAGCTTGCGGTTGATGTCGAGCTTGATCTGCTCGCGGCGATAGCCGTCCACCGTGTCCCATTTGTTCACCGCGATGACGAGGGCGCGACCGGACTCGACGACGAAACCGGCGATATGCGCATCCTGGTCGGAAATGTCCTGACTCGCGTCGAGCATCAGCACGACCACATTGCAGGCCTCGATCGCCTGCAGGGTCTTGATGACGGAAAACTTCTCCACCGCTTCGAAGACCTTGCCCTTGCGGCGCAGGCCGGCGGTATCGATCAGGGTGTAGGCGCGGCCATTGCGCTCGAATGGCACCTCGATCGCGTCACGCGTGGTGCCCGGCATGTCGAAGGCGATAACGCGTTCCTCGCCGAGCATGGCGTTGATGAAGGTGCTCTTGCCGACATTCGGGCGGCCGACGATGGCGACCTTGGGGCCGCGCGTTTCGTCTGCGTCCTCGTCGTCCTCCGGGAAGGGCGCCAGCGCCTGCTCGATCAGGTCGCGCACGCCGTCGCCATGCGCCGCCGAGATCACCAGCGGCTCGCCCAGGCCCAGTTGATGGAACTCGGCCGAAACCATGGCCTGATTCATGCCTTCTGCTTTGTTCACCACCAGCAGCAGAGGACGGCCGCTCTTGCGCAGCCGCTCGCCGATGGCCTCGTCCTGCGGCGTCAGGCCGGCGCGGCCGTCGACGATGAACAGCAGCATGTCCGACTCGGCAATCGCCGCCTCGGCCTGCTGCGCCATTTCCTTGAGGATGCCTTCCTTGGCACGCGGCTCGAAACCGCCGGTATCGACCACCAGGTAAGGGCGGTCGCCGACGCGGCCGTGGCCATAGTGGCGATCGCGGGTCAGGCCCGGCATGTCGGCCACGAGCGCATCGCGCGTTCTGGTCAGACGATTGAACAGGGTGGACTTGCCGACGTTGGGTCGGCCGACCAGGGCCAGCGTGGGTTTCATTGCTTCTCTAGCGTCAGTGAATAGATGCTGCCGTTCCTGGTTTGGATCACGAAACCATTTTCGGTAGCCTGAGGGTCGGCGGCGATGGGGCTGCCATCGGTGCTGATGCGCGCAGCCAGGGCGCCGTCATCCCGTCGCAGCGCATGGATATAGCCTTCGGCGTCGCCGACGACAATATAACTGCCCAGCGCAATGGGGCGCGACAAGCCGCGATGGGCAAGCGCCGTCTGCTTCCAGAGGCTGGCGCCGGTGAAACGGTCGAAGGCGAGCACCGAACCATTGTCATCGCTGACATAGACCGCGCGACTGTCGATATCGAGCCCCGCGGTACTGGACACTTCGCGCGACCAGAGGCTGCTGCCGTTCGATATATCGAGACAGGTAGCTCGCCCCTGAAAGGCCACGGCACAGGCATTCCGAACATCCAGGACGGGCGTGCTGGTGATATCAGCCACGCGCTCCAGCTCGGTTGCGCCCTTGGGCTGTGCAACGCTGAATTCCCACAGGGCCGCACCGTTAGCGGTGGCGATGGCTACCAGCCGGCCGCCCGGAAACCCGGCCAGAATGCCGGGGCCGGACAGCAGCACGCCGGCATTGGTGCGTACGCTCAAGGCCGGCACCGTGCGCTGATAGACCCATTTACGCTTGCCATCGGCCTGCTCGAAAGCAAAGACGCGCGAATCGCCGCTACGCACAATCACGAGGCCCTGCCCCACGGCAGGCGCCGCCAGGACTTCAGAGGAGGCTCGCGCCTGCCACTTCGGCTTGCCGTCGGCGCTGTCGAATGCCAGCACCTCGCCCTTGGGCGTCCCTACGGCGACGACCTGTTTGTCAGCGCCAACGCCGCCGGAGATGATCTGGCCGACATTCGTGCGCCAGACTTCGCGGCCATTGTCATAGCGTGCCAGCATGCCGCTCTTGCTTGCCGCATACACCGAATCGCCGACCACGGCCGGCGTCAGCGTAAATTCGTCGCTCTTGCCCGTGCTCACCTGCCACTGCGTCTTGATGCCGACCGAGGGCTGGAAGTTCGTCAGCGGTGCCGGCTTGACCCTGGGCGCCGACGACGAAAACGGATTCAGGGCATTGAGGGTCGAACAGCCGCCAAGCTGCGCCGCCAGCGCAGCCGCCAGAACGATGCGCAGCGCGGGCGCCATCAGGCCTTCCCCCCGAGCGACTCCAGCTTGATCTGCATCAGCTCGCGATACAGCGCTTCGCGCTGCGAAGCCGGCGACTCCATGCCGCCCTTGCTGTCCAGCTTGTTCAGCGCCGCCTGATAGGCGGTGCGGGCGTCGTCAACCTTGCCCTGAGCGGCGTAAATATCGCCCTTGAGCTCGGCATAACGGACGGCAAACGCCGCATCGGGCTCCTTGCCCAGTTGTTGCAGCGCCTCGTCGTAAGCCTTTTCGTCAAGCAACAGGCCTGCCAGACGCAGACGGGCCAGGTCGCGCAACGATGCATCGCCGGCCTTGTCGGCAGCCCAGCTCAGTTGCGCCTTGGCGTTCTTGAGATCGCCCGCATCGACCTGAATCTTGGCGGTCAGCAGGGCGCCCATGCCGGCGTAGACCGTGCCCGAGTAATTCTCGGCCAAGGCGACGGATGCGTCGCGCACGGCCTTCGCGTCGTTCTTTTCGGCAGCCGCCTGCAACTGGCTGTACAGTGCGCCCGCCTCGCCGGCCTGGCGACCCTGCCACCATTTCCAGCCGGAAGCCGCTGCGGCGGCCACCGCCACCGCCAGCGCGACGTTGACTACCTTGTTGCCGTGATCGCGCCACCAGGCCTTGAGCGCATCAAGTTGTTCCTGCTCTTCGTGGTCATACACTGCCATCTCAGTCTTCCTCAGTCTTCCGTCTCGTCGGTCGAGAAAATCAGATTGTTCACGGCCTCGGCCAAATCGGCCAATGCCACCCTTTGCTGCTCGCCTCTCTGCTCAGCAGCCTCACGCAACGGCTTGAGGCTGACTTCGCCAGCGCTAGCCTCGTCGTCGCCAATGATCACCGCCAGCGGTGCTCCGCTATTGTCGGCGCGCTTCATCTGCGACTTGAAACTACCACCGCCGCAATGTTGCAGGACATCGAAGCCGCTGTTACGCAACTCCTCGGCCACACGAAAGGCAAAACGCCCCGCCGCATCGCCCTGAGCCACCAGATACACGTCGGGCGCAACCGCCAGCGCCTGGTTGCCCTGATCCTTCCACAAGGCCAGCAGGCGTTCCACGCCCATGGCAAAACCGCAAGCCGGCGCCGGCTTGCCGCCGAGCTGCGCAATCAGGCCATCATAACGGCCACCGGCGCAGACCGTGCCCTGCGCGCCGAGCTGATCGGTGACCCATTCGAACACGGTCAGGTTGTAGTAGTCGAGCCCGCGCACCAGGCGCGGATTGACACGCGCATGGATGCCGGCATCCTTGAGGATGGTCTGCACGCCGTCGAAGTGCTTGAGCGATTCCTCGCCCAGATACTCCATCAACTTCGGCGCCGCATCGACCAGCGACTGCATTTCCGGATTCTTGGTGTCGAGAATGCGCAGCGGATTGCTGTGCAGGCGACGCTGAGCGTCGGCGTCGAGCTGCCCGGCATGCTTTTCAAAATAGGCAATCAGCGCGGCCCGATGCAGCAGGCGCTCTTCGACGCTGCCCAGAGAGTTGATTTCCAGACGTATGCCTTCGAGCCCCATGTCGTCCCACAGGCGCGCCGTCATCAAAATCTGCTCGGCGTCGATATCGGGGCCGGCAAAGCCCAGGGCCTCGACGCCAATCTGATGGAACTGGCGATAGCGGCCCTTCTGCGGACGCTCATGGCGGAACATCGGGCCGCTGTACCAGAGACGCTTCGGGCCTTCGTACAACATGTTGTGCTGAAGCACGGCGCGCACGCAGGAGGCGGTGCCCTCCGGGCGCAAGGTCAGCTTTTCGCCGTTGAGCGCGTCCTCGAAGGAGTACATCTCCTTCTCGACAATATCCGTGACCTCGCCGATGGCGCGCGAAAACAGCGGCGTCGGTTCGACCAGCGGCATGCGAATCGGCTTGTAGCCATAGGCGCGCAGCCAGTCGCGGATCATGTCCTCGAACTGCTCCCACAACTCGGCTTCGGCGGGCAGGATGTCGTTCATCCCGCGGATGGCTTGCAGTGTCTGACTCATACTTTTGTGTGCTGCTCACAACGCCGCAACAGAGCGACGCCAAATTAAACATGGAAGCACCCGAAGGGCGCTGAACCCCGGTCACCGCCCTTTCCTGGAAAGGGCGGCTGGGAGGGAAAGCTTATCTGTAGGGTGGGTATGTCCTTTGGACATACCCATCAATGATGCTCTTGAATTCGTCGATCAAGTCCTCGCCCTTCAGCGTGATCGTGTGCTCGCCGTCGACATAGACCGGCGCGACCGGCGACTCACCCGTACCCGGCAGGCTGATGCCGATATTGGCGTGCTTGCTCTCGCCCGGACCATTGACGACGCAGCCCATCACGGCCAAGGTCATGTTCTCGACGCCAATACGCTCCAGACGCCAGGCCGGCATCTTGTCGCGCACATAGGTCTGCACGTCCTGAGCCAACTCCTGGAAATAGGTGCTCGTGGTGCGTCCGCAACCGGGGCAGGCGGCGACCAGGGGCGTGAAGGCGCGCAGCCCCATGGTTTGCAGCAACTCCTGCGCCACCACGACTTCGCGCGTACGGTCGCCGTTCGGCTCCGGCGTCAGCGACACGCGGATGGTGTCGCCTATGCCCTGCTGCAGCAACACGCCCATGGCAGCCGAGGATGCAACGATACCCTTGGAGCCCATGCCGGCTTCAGTCAGGCCGAGATGCAGCGGATAGTCGCACTTGCCGGCCAGGTCCGCATAAATGGCAATCAGATCCTGCACGCCCGAAACCTTGCACGACAAAATGATCTTGTCGGGCGAAAGGCCGAACTCAACGGCCTGCGCAGCGGACTCCAATGCCGAGGTCACCATCGCTTCACGCATGATGGCGGTCGCATCCTTAGGTTCGGCGCGCTTGGCGTTTTCGTCCATGATGCGCGCCAGCAGGACCTGATCCAGGCTGCCCCAGTTCACGCCGATACGCACTGCCTTGTCATACCTGGCGGCAATCTCGATCAACTGCGCATACTGCTCGTCGCGCTTGCTCCCCTTGCCGACATTGCCGGGATTGATGCGCAGCTTGTCCAGCATCTGCGCGCACTCAGGAAACTCGGTCAGCAGACGATGCCCGTTGAAGTGAAAATCGCCGACCAGCGGCACATCGATGTTCATCTGCGCCAGACGCTCGCGTACCTTGGGTACAGCCGCCGCTGCTTCGCGCGTGTTCACGGTAATGCGCACGACCTCGGAGCCGGCACGCGCCAGTTGAGCCACTTGCATGGCGGTCGCAAAATCGTCCGCCGTGTCCGTATTGGTCATCGACTGCACCACGACTGGCGCGACCGCGGTTCCATACAGACCGCCGCCAACCAGAACCTTGCCGACACGGACCAGGCGCGTCCTGCGCCGCTGGGGGAAGTTACTTTGTGTTGTCATCAAGCGTCAGACGTGCCACATCGACACGGGTATAGGGCTGAAGGTCGATGTTCCGATCCTCGTAGCGCAGCTTCACCGACTGGGCATTGCCAATCACCATCTGGAACGGCGGCCGGCCGCGTACCGTCTGACGGCTGTCGGGCGTACTGTTGCCGCTGTAAAGAATTTTGTTGCCTGCATCGCGAATTTCGACCCAGGATACGCCGCCGAAGGCCAGCACGAGTTGCCGCTCATTCGCATTGGTTGTCGACGGTACGGAGGCCGCATCGACAGAAGCAGCGGGAGCAACGGTCTGCTCCATGGTGCCTGCCGGCTCAGTGGGCAATACCGTCGGGGCCGGCGCAACGGAAGGCTGCGCTGCCGGTCCGGGAGGGACGGTCGGCGCGGCGGGCACCGCAACCGGCGCCGGCTCGTTGACCTCGGTCGCCGGCTCAAGTGCAGCAAGCTTTGCGGTGGGAGCGGAGCCGACCTTCTCCTGCCAGGCAAACCATGCCACGCCGCCCAGCACCAAAACGAAAGCAGCCAGCCAGTAGGCGCGCTTGCTGCTGTCCCGCGCCGCGCTGGGCATTTCTGCATCCATGCTTTCCACAGGCCGCACTTCAGCGACGGCAACCGGCGCCTGCGGCTCCAGAGCAGCAAGCAAAGGCGCCTCGTCGAGACGCAGGTAGCGCGCGTAGCTGCGTACGAAGCCGCGAATGAAGGTTGCGCCGGTCAACGTCGAATAGTCGTCGCCCTCCAATGCCTCAATCTGTCGTACGCTGAACTTCAAGGCCTGGGATATTTCCGCGAGCGAATAACCGCATGCCTCGCGAGCCGCGCGCAAGGTTGCGCCGGGCGAAGGCAATGACAACGGCGCGCTCACCGAATCCCCGACGGCGCCCTCAAACGACTCGCTCATTCAAACTGCCCCTGCAACATGCTTTGATATTGAGGCGTATCCTGGAATTTGCGGCGCATGAGCGTGGTGTATTTCAGCTCAGCCTCCCGATCCCCCAGCTTGCGCTCAATGCGCGCACCGAGCCAGGCCACCTCGACCGTCGGATCGATCATGCGACCGAGATCCACCACCTGCTGGCGAGCCTCGGCCAGATGGCCGCTCTGATAAAAGGCTTCGGCCAGCCAGTAACGCGCTTGCGTATTGCTCGGGTCGAGGCGCAGCGCAATATTCAGATGCTCCTCGGCACTCGCGTAGTTTTTCAGCTTGAGCTGGCAAATGCCGGCATTGGTGTGGGGCTTGGTCGGCGTCTGGTACAAGGTATTGCGGTAGGCCAGCCGGAAATGGCTGATACTGTCCGCCGGCCGGCCAGTCTGACAAAGGAACCAGCCGTAGGTGTTGTTGATCTCCGGGTCGTTCGGCGCAAGCCCCAGGGCGCGACGGAACGCCTCCTCGGCCTGGGTCTTGTCGCCCAGAAGCATGTGCACCAGCCCCTGCAGATTGTAGGCGGGCGCATAGCCCGAATCTGCCGACTGGGCGATTCGCGCCTCCTCCAGCGCAACGGCGAAACGGCCGTCCTGCGCGTAAAGAGAACCCAGATCCGTATGCACCTTGGCCCGCCGCCGCTCCTCGGTTTGCGGCGGCTGCTGAGACACCGCCTGAACGGCCACAGAGCTGCCGTCCCCACCGCTGCCGCCAACGCCCTGCGTCGTCACACATGCGGCCAGCATACTTGCCGCGAACAGCAAACATGCGCCCCGCATCCCCACCTTGCGCAGATGAATCACTGAGTTACCTCCCGGTTCGTGACATTCCCAGCATTTTGCAGACGGATGACCCGCCGCGACTTGTCCTTGACCTGCCCCGCCAACTGGCCGCAGGCGGCGTCGATATCGTCGCCACGCGTCTTGCGCGTGGTCGTGATGATACCTGCGCTCATGAGGATATCGGCGAAGCGGCGAATGCGATCCGCTGAACTGCGCTTGAAATGCGCAGCCGGAAAAGGATTGAAGGGAATCAGGTTGTACTTACACGGCACCTGGGCGGCAATCTCGACGAGCTGGCGCGCGTGGGCATCGCTGTCATTGACACCGTCGAGCATGACATACTCGAAGGTAATGAAATCGCGCGGCGCCTTTTCGAGATAACGGGTGCAGGCGGCCAGCAGCTCCTTGAGTGGATACTTCTTGTTGATCGGCACCAACTGATCGCGCAACGCGTCGTTAGGCGCATGCAGCGACACTGCCAGCGCAACAGGGCAGGCATCGCGCAGACGATCCATGGCCGGCACAATGCCGGACGTCGACACCGTCACGCGACGGCGCGACAGACCGTAGGCATTGTCGTCCAGCATCAGCTTGAGCGCGGCGACCACATTGTCGAAATTGGTGAGCGGTTCGCCCATGCCCATCATGACGACGTTGCTCACAATCCTGTCGCCCTTGGGGTCGCGCCCCAAGGCCTTGTTGGCCTGCCACAACTGGCCGATGATTTCGGCCGTTGTCAGATTGCGATTGAAGCCCTGCTTGCCGGTCGAACAGAAAGCGCAGTCGAGCGCGCAGCCGGCCTGACTCGAAATGCACAGCGTGCCACGGTCGGCTTCGGGAATGAACACCGTCTCGATTGCATTGCCGCTGCCGACCGAGAACAGGAATTTGCGCGTGCCGTCGTGCGAGGTCTTGTCGCTGACAACCGGCGGCGCAACGATGCAGGCTTCGACCGCCAGTTTTTCGCGCAGGCTGCGCGCGATGTCGGTCATCTGCCCGACATCGTCCGCGCCGAAGTGATGCAGCCAGCGCAGCACCTGCTTGGCGCGGAAAGTTTTTTCGCCCAGGCCGGCGAAGTAGGTCGTCAGGGCCTCGGGATCGAGATCGAGGAGATTCACTGCCATGACGATGCGCTCAGCCCGGGATTAGCTGCGATTAACGCGAGTAGACGTTGAGCGCCGGGAAGAAGTAGGCGATTTCGACGGCAGCGGTTTCTGCAGCATCGGAACCATGCACAGCGTTGGCGTCAATGCTGTCGGCGAAGTCGGCGCGGATGGTGCCCTTCTCCGCCTTCTTCGGGTCGGTTGCGCCCATCAGCTCGCGGTTCTTCAGGATGGCGCCTTCGCCTTCCAGCACCTGGATCATGACCGGACCCGAAATCATGAAGTCGACCAGATCCTTGAAGAAGGGGCGCTCGCGATGCACGGCGTAGAAGCCCTCGGCGTCCTGACGCGACAGTTGAGCCATGCGCGAAGCGACGATCTTCAGACCGGCATCTTCGAAACGCGTGTAGATCTTGCCGATCACATTCTTGGCAACGGCGTCGGGTTTGATGATCGACAGGGTACGTTCAACAGCCATGAGATTCTCCAGTTGGATTTAAAGCGACAGAAAACTTTGCGGGTGCCGCTTGCGCATTGAAAATGCAACGCGAAAGCCGCCCTCGACAGGGCGCCCGCCGGGAGTCCGCCATTTTATCTCATCCGACGCCCTTTCCCCAGCTTTTCTCGGCCGCGCCGCGCTCCGGCCATCCATCCAAGCGGGCCGACCGTGGCGCTCAAACCATTGTCATAAAGCAATACGAAGAAGTTTGTTTGCCGAGTATTATCAGCGCACATTTTCTCCGGTAAAGTGCTGCTCATTGCATACGCTTTATCGGGCATAGAATCGGCCTATCGCACCACACACCAGGAGAAGAAAATGAAACTCAAGCACGTTCTACTGGCCTTTGCCGCAATCGTTGGCGCCAGCCTCAGTCAGGCCGACGACTTTCCCAACAAGCCCGTGACCGTCGTCGTTCCGTTCGCGGCCGGCGGTCCCACCGATACCGTCGCCCGCCTCGTTGCCCAGGCCATGAGCGTCAATCTCAAGCAGACCGTGCTGGTTGAAAATGTTGGCGGCGCCGGTGGCACCGTAGGCGCGGGCCGTGTCGCCCGCGCACCCGGCGACGGTTACACCCTGCTTCTGCATCACATCGGCCATTCGACCGCACCTTCGCTATATCGCAAACTGTCCTACGACCCCGTCGCGGACTTCGAGCCCATCGGCCTGATTACCGATGTGCCGATGACTTTCGTTGCCCGCCGCGATTTCCAGCCCAAGACCATGCAGGAGTTGATCGCCTACGTTAAGGCCAACAAGGACAAGGTCACCTACGCCAATGCCGGCATCGGCTCCGCCTCGCATCTGTGCGGCATGCTGTTCATGACCTCGATTCAGACCGACCTGACCACGGTGCCCTACAAGGGCACGGCCCCGGCCATGAACGATCTGCTCGGCAGCCAGGTGGACTTCATGTGCGACCAGACCACCAATACCACCAGCCAGATCAAGGGTGGCAAGATCAAGGCTTACGCGGTCACTACCAAGACCAAGGTGCCCTCGCTGCCCAGCCTGCCAACCGTCGACAGCACCGGCCTGCCGGGCTTCGAAGTTGCCGTCTGGCATGGCCTCTACGCACCCAAGGGTACGCCGGCTGCGGTGGTGGATCGTCTCGCCAAAGCGCTGCAGGCTGCGCTGCAGGATCCCACCGTCAAGCAACGCTTTGCCGATCTCGGCACCGAACCTGTCGCACTGAACCGCGCCACGCCGGAAGCCTTGCGCAGTCACCTGCGCCACGAAATCGACAAGTGGAGCCCCATCATCAAGCAAGCGGGCATTTACGCCGACTAAGGCGTCATCCGCCCAGAGCCAAGGCCAGCCCTTCGACTGACACCCGGGCTGGCCTTGTCGTATCCGGGAGGAATACTCTTGAAGGAAATGAAAGTGACAATGAAAGCTCGCAGTTCCAGCGATTTCTGGGCCGGCCTCATCTACATGGCATTCGGGGTTACTGCACTCGTAGCAGCCCGCGATTACGGCATGGGCTCCGCCACGCGCATGGGTCCCGGTTATTTTCCCACCATGCTGGCATGGTTGCTGACCGCCATCGGCGCCGTTTCCGCACTACGCGGCATGCGCGGCAAGGGTGAGCATGTGGGCGGATTCAGCCTGCGCGGAATTCTCTTCATTGCCGGCCCGATCGTGCTGTTCGCGACGCTGCTGCAGGGCGCCGGCCTGCTCATTGCACTGCCCTTGCTGATCATCACCAGCGCCTACGCCAGCGCCCACTTCAACTGGCTGCGCACACTGCTGCTGGCCGCAGGCCTGACCGTTTTCTGCAGCCTGATATTCATCAAGGGCTTGGGCATCCCCATGCCCCTGCTCGGCAGTTGGTTCGGCAACTAAGGAACTCACGATGGATCTGATCGCCAACCTCGGAATGGGTTTCGACACCGCATTCACGCTCACCAATCTCTTCTACTGCCTGATCGGCGTTTTTCTCGGCACCGCCATCGGCGTCCTGCCCGGCCTCGGACCGACCGCAACCATTGCCATGTTGTTGCCGGTAACCTTCAATCTGCCGCCAGTCGCCTCACTGATCATGCTGGCCGGCATCTATTACGGCTCGCAGTATGGCGGCTCGACCACCGCCATTCTTGTCAATCTGCCGGGGGAAGCGGCATCGGTGGTGACCTCGCTTGACGGCTACCAGATGGCGCGTAACGGCCAGGCCGGCAAGGCGCTCGCCGCCGCCGCCATCGGCTCTTTTTTCGCCGGTACCGTTTCCACGGTGCTGATTGCGCTGTTCGCGCCGCCACTGGCCGATATCGCACTCAAGTTTGGCCCGGCCGAGTACTTCTCGCTGATGGTGCTGGGCCTGGTCGTTGCGGTCGTGCTCGCCCACGGTTCGCTGCTGCATGCCATTGGCATGGTCATCCTGGGCCTGCTATTCGGCCTCATCGGCACCGACGTGAACTCCGGCGTGGCGCGCTTCACCTTCGACACGCCGCAACTGGCCGACGGTGTGAGCTTCGTCGTGATCGCCATGGGCATGTTTGGCCTGGGCGAGATCATCAGCAATATCGAACATGAAAGCACACGTTCGGTAATGGTCAAGAAGATCGAAGGACTGATGCCGACCAAGGAAGACTTGAAACGCATTGCCGCACCCATCCTGCGTGGCACGGCACTCGGCTCGGCGCTGGGCATCCTGCCCGGCAGCGGCAATATCCTCGGCGCCTTCGCCGCCTACTCGCTCGAAAAGAAGATTTCCAAGCACAAGGATCAGTTCGGCAAGGGTGCCATCGAAGGCGTTGCAGCGCCCGAGTCGGCCAACAACGCCGGCGCGCAAACGTCGTTCATCCCGATGCTGACCTTGGGCATTCCGTCCAACCCGGTGATGGCGCTCATGATCGGCGCCATGATCCTGCAAGGCATTCAACCCGGCCCCTCGGTCATTACGGAACAACCTCAACTGTTCTGGGGCATCATCGCCTCGATGTGGATCGGCAACCTCTTCCTCATCATTCTCAACCTGCCGATGATAGGCCTATGGGTACGCATGATCTTGGTGCCCTACCCGCTGCTGTTTCCGGCGATTCTCGCCTTCTGCTGCATCGGCGTATTCAGCCTCAACAACTCGGACTTCGATGTATACCTGATCGCCATTTCCGGCGTGCTCGGCTACATCTTCTCGAAGCTGAAATGTGAGCCCGCCCCCCTGCTGCTGGGCTTCATCCTCGGGCCGTTGATGGAGGAATATATGCGCAGAGCCCTGGTGCTTTCGCGCGGCGACGCAACGGTGTTCATCACCCGCCCAATCAGCGCCACCATGCTCACGCTATCTGCGATTGCGCTGGTCGTGGTACTGGCGCCTGCCGTGCGCAAGCAACGCGATATCGCCCTGCAGGAGTAGGCAGCTAGCGCGGCTCTAGAGCTATCCGCCCCCGGGCCCGAAACAGCCGATAAGTCGGCAGTTCCAGGCTGGGGTGGCGATCGGGGGCAGCCTCGATGAACTGACGAAGCGCCTCCTCCAGGCGCTTCGTCACCGGGGCTTGCAGACCACGCAACGCAAGCAGATAGCGCAGCACATTACGCGCGCGCGGCGCGCTTAACGCGGCAAAGAGAGCCACGGGTACCGGGAAATCCCGGCAAGTTCCCAGATCCTGGCGGGCAATTTCATCGAGCATCTCCTGCGCCTCGGCAAAGTGATCCGCCGCACGGGCCAGATTCTCAACCGTCGCCGGGAAGCGCGTTTCCAGCACAGGCACAACCTTGTGCCGAATGAAATTCCGACTGAAGCTCACGTCCTCATTGCTTTCGTCGTCCACCCAGCGCAAGCCAAGCTGCTTTGCGCAGGCTTCAAGCTCTGCGCGCGCGAACGGCAAAAGCGGGCGCAGATAGCGCCCGCTCACTGCCGGAATCCCCGCAGCACCGCGCACGCCGGCGCCGCGCAACAAATTGAAAAGCAGGGTCTCGGCCTGATCGTTGGCGTGATGGGCAAGCAAGAGGTAGTCGGCCGCACATGTCTCGAACGCCTGGTAGCGAAGCCGGCGCGCACTTGCCTCGAGCCCCTCTCCGGTCTTTCGCGGCACCGAGATGCGCACGACTTCAAGGGGCACCTTGAGCGCGGCGCAGATATCCTGGCAGACCTCCGTCCAGGCATCCGCGTGCGGGCTCAGGCCGTGGTGAACGTGAATCGCAGAAAGCTTGCGCTCGGCTGCGCAACGGGCCAGGAGTGCGAGAAGCACCGAAGAGTCGAGCCCTCCGGACAAGGCCACACCAACCGTCGCAGCTCGCGGGAGGCCATCAAGGCATACCCGCAAGGCATTTTGCAGATCCTCAGTGGATCGGCTGTTCCTTGAACCTGCCATAAGCCATAACACGCTCGAAACGGCGCTCGACAAGTTCGGACGAAGGCAAGGCAGACAATTGCTTGAGCTGCTCTTGCAGCACCTTTTTCAGCGTCGTCGCCATGGCCTGATGATCGCGGTGCGCACCACCCAGCGGCTCAGTAACGACGCGATCGACGAGTCCAAGCGTCTTCAACCGAGCCGCCGTGATACCCATGGTCTCGGCCGCATCGGCGGCACGCTCGGCACTCTTCCAGAGAATGGACGCACAGCCTTCGGGTGAAATCACCGAGTACACGGAATACTGCAGCATATTCACGGCGTCACCGACGGCAATGGCCAGCGCACCTCCGGAACCGCCCTCGCCGATCACGGTAGCGATCAGAGGCACCTTGAGCTCGGCCATTTCGAACAGATTGCGACCGATGGCCTCGGATTGGCCACGCTCTTCGGCGTCAATGCCCGGATAGGCGCCCGGCGTGTCGACGAAAGTGAAGATCGGCAGCTCGAACTTTTCCGCCAGCTTCATCAGGCGCAGCGCTTTGCGATAGCCCTCGGGGCGCGGCATACCGAAATTGCGATAAATTTTTTCCTTGGTGTCGCGGCCCTTCTGATGGCCGATCACCATGCACGGTTGGCCGTTGAATCGGGCCATGCCGCCGACGATGGCGTGATCATCCGCAAAATGGCGATCTCCATGCAGCTCCTCGAAATCGGTGAACATCAGATTGAGATAGTCGAGCGTATAGGGACGCTGCGAATGACGCGCAACCTGCGCGCTCTGCCATGAGGTCAGCTTGGCGTAAATGTCTTTGGTCAGCGCCTGGCTCTTGACTTCGAGACGGCCAATCTCTTCGGAAATATCGACCGCAGAGTCCTCCTGCACGAAACGAAGTTGTTCGATCTTCGCTTCAAGTTCGGCGATCGGCTGTTCAAATTCGAGAAAATTCGTTTTCATGGGGGAGGATTTTACCAAGCTTCGGCTATGGAATACAGGCGTTGAATAGACAAACTAGCAATATGAATTGCGGCAAATCGAACGACTGGAGTCCGTCGTTGAGTGCCTACTAGCGCCCTTGGGAGCAGTATGAACGTACTGGCATTTTTTAGGGCGTGCCGGGAGGGAGTCGGTAAGGCTGCGGATATGTTTCGAGAGCCACACGAACCACAAAGACAAACGCCCCACCGTCTTACGAGGGTGGGGCGTTTTGAATGGGGACTCTGGCGCTGACCTACTTTCTCACGGGCAATCCGCAATATCATCGGCGCGAAGGCGTTTCACGGTCCTGTTCGGGATGGGAAGGGGTGGTTCCACCTTGCTATGGGCACCAGAGTAAAACTGGTGTGCATCGTCTGGGCTTCGCATGAAGCTTGCTCGCTGCACTGATTCGGTCGAAGTAAAGACTGCTGAAGTGTTTTCAGCGGAGTCGTAAAGTAATCTTTGAACAAGTATTTGCTTTCTATAACTTGCATAGAGTGCAATGTTATAGGGTCAAGCCACACGGGCAATTAGTATTGGTTAGCTTAACGCATTACTGCGCTTCCACACCCAACCTATCAACGTCCTGGTCTAGGACGACCCTTTAGGGGAGTTGAACTCCCGGGATATCTCATCTCGAGGCGAGTTTCACGCTTAGATGCTTTCAGCGTTTATCTCTTCCGCACTTAGCTACCCGGCGATGCGACTGGCGTCACAACCGGTACACCAGAGGTGCGTCCACTCCGGTCCTCTCGTACTAGGAGCAGGCCCCCTCAAATATCCAGCGCCCACGGCAGATAGGGACCAAACTGTCTCACGACGTTTTAAACCCAGCTCACGTACCACTTTAAATGGCGAACAGCCATACCCTTGGGACCG
>JAGWTC010000015.1 GCA_028869135.1 Rhodocyclaceae bacterium | reverse complement strand
ATGCGCGTCTTGGTTCCCGCCTCGATATTGCGCTTCAGCACCGCATGCAGCTCGTTGTTTTCCGGCAGCGCGATGTAGAGCGTGTCGAATGGCAGATCGTAACTGCCGCGCAGCTTGAAGCCGCAGGCGGTCAGCAAGGTGACGCACAACAGCATGAGGCCTAACGACAGCGGGGACTTGCGCATGATGAGCCTTAGCAGACGATATTGACCAAACGGCCGGGGACGACGACAACCTTCTTGGGTGCGGCGCCGTTCAAGTGCTGCTGGGCGACCTTGCTGGCGACGGCGATCGCTTCGATGGCGGCCTTGTCGGCGGCAGCGGCAACCTTGATGCTGCCCCGCAGTTTGCCATTGATTTGCAGCACCAGCTCAAGTTCGTCCTGAACCAGCGCCGTTTCATCGACCTGCGGCCAGGGCGCGGAGAGAATGTCTGCGCCGTAACCAAGCTCGATCCACAGCGCATGGGTGATGTGCGGCGTGATCGGCGACAGCACGCGCAGCAGGATGGAGAAGCCTTCAGCGACGACGGCCGCCTTTTGCTCTCCCTCAGGCGCACGTTCCAGCGCATTGAGCAGCTTCATGCCGGCCGAGGCGACGGTGTTGAACTGCTGGCGCGCCAGGTCGCTGCTGGCCTGCTTGAGGTTGAGGTGCACTTCGCGGCGCAGCTTGGCCAGCTCGTCTCCGAGCTTGCCGCTGACGGCGGGCGCGCCCTTGATCAGCGCGGCGTTCTCGTGGCCGAACGCCCACATGCGCTTCAGGAAGCGGTGCGCGCCCTCGACGCCGGAGTCGGCCCATTCCAGGGTCTGTTCGGGCGGGGCGGCGAACATCATGAAGAAGCGTGCGGTGTCGGCGCCGTAGGTTTCGATCAGCGACTGCGGATCGACGCCGTTGCGCTTGGACTTCGACATGGTGCCGATGCCGTTGTAGTCGACCGGCTGGCCGTCAGCCTTGCTCTTGGCGCCGACCAGCTTGCCGTTGGCGTCGTGGGTGAGATCCAGTTCTTCCGGAGCGAAATAGTTGATGCCGCCCTTGTCGGTGCGACGCGAGAAGATGTGGTTGAGCACCATGCCCTGCGTTAGCAGATTGGCGAAGGGCTCGTCCTTGTTGGTGAGACCCACGTCGCGCATCACCTTGTTCCAGAAGCGCGCGTAGAGCAGGTGCAGAATGGCGTGTTCGATGCCGCCGATGTACTGGTCGACCGGCATCCAGTAGTTGGCGCGCTCGTCGACCATTGCTTTCGCGTTGTCCGCGCTGCAATAGCGCGCGTAGTACCAGCTCGAATCGACGAAGGTATCCATGGTGTCGGTTTCGCGCTCGGCCGGGCCGCCGCACTTGGGGCAGGCGACATTGAGGAAGTCCGGGCGCTTCTTGAGCGGATTGCCGGAGCCGTCCGGCACGCAGTCCTCCGGCAGCTTGACCGGCAGCTGATCGTCCGGCACATGCACCGTACCGCACTTTTCGCAATGGATCAGCGGAATCGGGCAGCCCCAGTAGCGCTGGCGCGAGATGCCCCAGTCGCGCAGACGGTACTGCACCTTTTTCTCGCCCAGGCCCAGGGCTTCGAGATCGGCGGCAATGGCGTCGACGGCGGCTTCGTAGCCGAGGCCGTCGTACTTGCCGGAGTTGATGCAGTGGCCGTCCTTGGCGCCGTAACTTTCGCGCCAGGCGTTCGTGTCGATGATCTCGTCGCCGACCTTGATGACCTGCTTGATCGGCAGGTTGTACTTCTTGGCGAAACCGAAGTCGCGCTCATCATGCGCCGGCACGGCCATAACCGCGCCTTCACCGTAGGTCATCAGCACATAGTTGCCGACCCAGACTTCGACCGGGTCTCCAGTCAAAGGGTGTCGCACGAAAAGGCCGGTGCGCATACCCTCCTTCTCCATGGTCGCCACGTCGGCTTCCATGACCGATCCCTGCTTGCACTTCTCGATGAAGGCGGCGAGTTCGGGATTGTTTTTGGCGGCATGCGTGGCGAGCGGATGCTCGGCGGCAACGGCGACGTAAGTGACGCCCATCAGCGTGTCGGCGCGCGTCGTGAACACCCACAGCTTGTCCTGCTTGCCGTCGAGTTCATACGGGAAAGCCAGGCGCACGCCGAAGCTCTTGCCGATCCAGTTGGCCTGCATGGTCTTGACGCGCTCGGGCCAGCCCGGCAGCGCATCCAGCGACGCCAGCAGTTCGTCGGCGTATTGCGTGATGGCAAAGTAGTAGCCGGGGATCTCGCGCTTCTCGACCAGCGCGCCGGTGCGCCAGCCGCGGCCGTCGATCACCTGCTCGTTGGCAAGCACGGTCTGGTCGACCGGGTCCCAGTTCACGGTCTGCGTCTTTTTGTAGGCGATGCCCTTTTCCAGCATGCGCAGGAACAGCCACTGGTTCCACTTGTAGTACTCGGGCGTGCAGGTGGTGACTTCGCGTTCCCAGTCGATGGCGAAACCCAGCGACTTCAGCTGCTTCTTCATGTAAGCGATGTTGTCGTAGGTCCACTGCGCCGGCGGCACGTTGTTCTGCATCGCGGCGTTCTCGGCCGGCAGGCCGAAGGCGTCCCAGCCCATGGGCTGCAGCACGTTATAGCCCTGCATGCGGTGGAAGCGCGTCAGCACGTCGCCGATGGTGTAGTTGCGCACATGGCCCATGTGCAGCTTGCCCGAGGGATAGGGGAACATCGACAGGCAGTAGTACTTCTTCTTGCTGCTGTCTTCGACGGCCTTGAAAGCCTGCTTGTCCTCCCAGTATTTCTGGGCGGCAATTTCGATGTCTCGGGGGCTGTATTTGTCCTGCATGGCGGGGCGCAAAGGCTGAAAGCGTAAAGCAGGCAATTATACCCGCCAGAGTACCCAAGCCCGCCGGTCCAGGGGCTTACCTCGCCTTCGGCTTTTGCCCCGCCGTTACGGGCGTGGTGGGAACGCCCGGTCGGTATAATTGGGGCATGTCTGATCTCCTCCGCGGCTTAAATCCGGAACAGCTCGCCGCCGTTACCCTGCCCCCGCAACACGCCCTGATCCTGGCCGGCGCCGGTTCGGGCAAGACGCGCGTGCTGACCACCCGTATCGCCTGGCTGATCCAGACCGGGCAGGTCGGGCCGCACGGCATCCTGGCGGTGACCTTTACCAACAAGGCGGCCAAGGAGATGCTGACGCGCTTGTCGGCGATGCTGCCGATCAATACGCGCGGCATGTGGGTCGGCACCTTCCACGGCCTGTGCAATCGTCTATTGCGCGCGCACTACCGCGACGCCGGCCTGCCGCAGTTGTTCCAGATCCTCGATTCGGGCGACCAGCAGGCCGCGATCAAGCGCTTGCTCAAGCAGCTGAATATCGACGACGAGAAGTTCCCGCCGCGCGAGCTGCAGCATTTCATCAATGCCCAGAAGGAACAGGGCATCCGTCCCGGCGCGGTCGAAGCCTGGGACGAGCATACGCGCCGCCGCGCCGAACTCTACCAACTCTACGACGAACAATGTCAGCGCGAAGGCGTCGTTGATTTCGCCGAGCTGCTGCTGCGCACCTACGAACTGTTGAGTCGCAACGAAGTGCTGCGCCGCCACTATCAGGAGCGCTTCTCGCACATTCTCGTCGACGAGTTTCAGGACACCAATCCGTTGCAATACCGCTGGTTGCGCCTGCTGGCGGGCTATCCGGCCGCGACCGGCACGGCCATGTTCGCCGTCGGCGACGACGACCAGTCCATCTACGCCTTCCGCGGCGCCGACGTCGGCAATATGCGCGAGTTCGAGCGCGAGTTCAAAGTCCAGAACATCATCCGCCTCGAGCAAAATTACCGCTCGCACGGCAATATCCTCGACGCCGCCAACGCGGTGATCAAGAACAATTCGGATCGTCTCGGCAAGAATCTCTGGACCGAGGCTGGCGCCGGCGAGCCGATTCGCGTGTTCGAAGCCTACAGTGACCTGGATGAAGCGCAGTGGCTAGTCGAGGAGATCAAGGCGCTGGTGCGCGACGGCCATCTGAGCAGCGAGATCGCCCTGCTCTACCGCTCCAATGCGCAGTCGCGCGTGCTCGAACACGCACTGTTTTCAGCGGGTTTGCCCTACCGCGTCTATGGCGGTCTGCGCTTCTTCGAGCGCCAGGAAATCAAGCATGCGCTGGCCTATCTGCGCTTGATCGCCAACTCGGACGACGACACGGCGTTTGCGCGCGTGGTGAATTTTCCGACGCGCGGCATCGGCGCGCGTTCGCTTGAGCAGCTCGCTGATACGGCGCGCCAGCACAAGTGCAGCCTGCATGCGGCGATTCCGCTGCTCTCCGGCAAGGCTGGCGCGGTGCTCTCGGGCTTTGCGCAACTCATTGCACAGATGAAGGAAGGCAGCAGCCATCTGCCGCTGCCCGAACAGATCGACCATGTGATCGAGCTGTCCACGCTCAAGGAACACTACCGCAGCGAGAAGGAAGGCCAGGATCGCATCGCCAACCTCGACGAGCTGATCAGCGCCGCGGCGAGCTTCATCGCGGAGGAGCGCGTGGCCGAGGACGGCACGCCGGAAACGCACGAAAATGTTCTCGCTTCCTTTCTTGCGCATGCCTCGCTCGAAGCCGGCGAGCACCAGGCCGGGGAGGGCGACGATGCCTTGCAACTGATGACCGTGCATTCGGCCAAGGGGCTGGAGTTCAATATGGTCTTCTTGAGCGGCCTGGAGGAAGGTCTGTTCCCGCACGAGAATTCGGCCATGGAGCTCGACGGGCTCGAAGAGGAGCGTCGCCTCATGTACGTGGCGATCACGCGCGCGCGGCAGCGGCTCTATCTGTCGTTCTCCCAGCAGCGCATGCTGCATGGCCAGACGCGCTACAACACCTCGTCGCGCTTTCTTGAGGAAATCCCGGCGGGTCTGCTCAAGTGGCTCAAGCCCAGGCAGAATCGCAGCTTCTCCGGCGGTGGCAGCTACAGCGCGCCGGCGTATCAGAGCGCTGCACCGCGGCGTGAACAGAATGCCGGCGGCGTGCCGGGTTTACGAATAGGCGCCGCTGTCGCGCATGCCAAGTTCGGCCAGGGTGTGGTCATTGGTGCCGAGGGCGGCGGCAACGACGCGCGCGTGCAGGTCAATTTCGGCGCGGCCGGCATCAAATGGCTGGCGCTATCGGTCGCCAAGCTGGAGATTCTGTAGCCGGGAAGCCGCAGTAAGCGGCTTTTTTCACGCAATTCAACGGCTTGCCTACATGCCTTCGGCATACAATCGACCGTGAATACATTGCGGAGGCGGCAGCATGAAGTCATTCCTGATTGCAAATCCCAAGGGCGGCGTCGGCAAGAGCACCGTCGCCACCAACCTGGCCGGCTGCTTTGCCAGGCAGGGCCACAAGGTCATGCTTGGCGATATCGACCGGCAGCAGTCGGCCCGCAACTGGCTCAAGCTGCGCTCACCCGCCCTGCCGCCGATTGCCGGCTGGAATATCGATCCCGACCGGCCCGCGCACCCGCCTGCCGGCACGACGCATGTGGTGCTGGACACCCCGGCCGGCATCCACGGCAAGGCCTTGTCGCATGCGCTGAAGTTGGTCGACCGCGTCATCGTGCCGCTGCAACCCTCGATTTTCGACATCCTGGCGACGCGTGAATTTCTCGACGAGCTGCTCGAAGAAAAGGCGGTCCGCAAGCACCAGACTTTTATCGGCGTGGTCGGCATGCGCGTCGATGCGCGCACGCGCTCGGCGGCGCAACTGGAGCGCTTTCTCGAAGACAGCGGCCTGCCAGTGCTGACCTATCTGCGCGACACGCAGACCTATGTGCAGGCAGCGGCGCACGGCATGTCGATCTTCGATCTGTCGGAGAGCCGCGCCGGCCAGGACTGGGCGCAGTGGGTGCCGATAATCGACTGGGCCGCCGGCCCAGTCTGATTATCGGCTTTGCCGCAGAGTTGCACCCGCTGCCGCGCTGCGGCAGCCGTCCCCCCGAGGGGCTCGTGTGATTGCGGTTTGCGGATGATGAGACGCGAGTTTGGGCTTATTGAGCCAGCCTCTCTAGCGCCTAGCCCTCAAAACAGTTCGACGCTATTCGTCTCGACGATGCGGCGCTGGACGTGGCCTTCGCTGACCAGGTCTTCGTAGCTGAAAACCTGGTTGCGGCCGTGGTGCTTGGCCCAGTAGAGCGCTTCGTCGGCATTGTCGATGATGGCCGAAGGCAGATCGTTGATGCCGATGCGCGCAAAGCCGGTGCTGATGGTCAGGTGGCCGACCTGAGGAAACTCGTGCGCCTCGACCTGACGGCGGAAGCGCTCGAAGATGTTCATGGCGTTGCGCGCCTCGGTGGGCTTCAGCACGACGACGAATTCTTCTCCCCCGAAGCGGAATAGCTTGTCGTGGGCGCGGAACGAGGTCTTCATCATGTTCGCGATCATCAGCAGCACTTCGTCGCCGATCAGGTGGCCGTAGGTGTCGTTGATGGTCTTGAAATGATCGATATCGATCACGGCAAGCCAGTGGCTGTCTTCGGCATCGGCGCCGTGACGGCGACGCGGCAGGTGCAGCACGTTGCTGCCGGCGCCCGCATCGTTCTCCTGCAAGCTGGACAGAATGCGCAGCAGCGATTCGTCGAAGGTCTTGCGATTGAGCAGGCCGGTCAGTGTATCGATTTCGCTGTAGTCGAGCAGGCGCAGTTGGTTGCAGAACAGCCGGATCAGACCCAGCACGATGCCCTGCTGGCGGGCGTCGAGCGGTGCGGCTTGTCGAATGACGGCGAAGCCGAAGAAAACATTGCCTTCACGGACGATGGGGAACACCTGCTCATGCAGGCTGTTGTTGCCGGTCGTGCCGGCGGGTACGACGATGCTGTTGCCTGAGGTCAGGCTGCGATGCAGGGCGGGGAAATGTTCGATCGAGGCGGTATTGGCGGGCCATGACAAACCGTCGTCGAGGCAGTACCTGCCGCTGAGATCGGCCTTGGCGACGAGCCCGGCGAGACAGTCACCCTTGGGCGTGAAGACACGGTAAAGCTGGGCGCTGGTGGCCAGCAGCACATCCTGGACCGCATGCACGAAAGCGACTTCCAGCTCGCCGCGGTCACGCTGAGCCGAAATGACACCGGCATGTCGAAGCACCAGCTCCTCCGGGGCGCATGCACCGGCTTGGGGTGTATCGAGGGGGGCGTGGCTTTCCGACATGCAATCTGCAGCAAGGAGATCCTGTGCGTATAGCTTACCGGTAAATGCTAAACGTGACATGGCGAACGTTAAAGATTATGGAGCAGCAATACCTTGTACCAATTTGCCCAGATTTGTGGGGCGAAATCCAATTTCACTTGTGTATTTTGTGTAAATGTTAAGTGTTCGTGTGGTTTTGGTCAAGTGGACCAAGCGGGCCGCATCAAGCGCGCATCAATATTGGCACGCAACCAGTCGGAACATGGTGGAAACCGGGCTTCCGAAGGCGCTTCTGCGTGTTGTTTTTTGTGGTTTTCCCACCGTTTCGCCCGGTTGCAGGTTTTGTATCTATGAAATCTGAAAGCAGCGAGGGTTTTATGTCGTCCGAACCTGTCGGCCGGACGGGGCATGAAGGCCGGCATCGGGCGGTGCTGTTCCGTACCGGAGTACAGGTAGAATCGCGCCATGAGTTCAGCCCGTTTCGTCCATCTGCGCCTGCATAGCGAGTTTTCCATCACCGATGGCATCGTGCGTCTCGACGACGCGATTGCCCGGGCGCAGAAAGACGGAATGCCGGCCATGGCGCTGACCGATCTGGCCAATATGTTCGGCATGGTCAAGTTCTATTCGGGCATGCGCGGCAAGGGTTTGAAGCCGATGATCGGCTGCGATGCCTGGATCGGCGATCCGGACGGGCAGGATCGCGCCTCCCGACTGCTGCTTCTGGCGAAGAATCGCGACGGCTATCTGCGCTTGTGCGACTTGCTGTCCGCGGCCTACAAGGGCGACCGCGCCGCCGGCCGCGCCGAGATTCCCTATGCTGATCTGGCCGGGGGCGACAATAGCAATCTGCTGGCCTTGTCTGGCGGTCCCAGCGGCGATATCGGCCAGATGCTCGTAGCGGGCAAGGGCGCCGACGCAGTAGCGCGCGCACGCCACTGGGCGGCCTTGTTCCCGGGCAGCTTTTACATCGAGGTGCAGCGCCCGCAAGGCAAGAGCGGCTCGGCGCAGCAGGAAATGCTGGTGCATGCGAGCGCGCAACTGGCCGGTGAGCTGTTTCTGCCGCTGGTCGCCACGCATCCGATCCAGTTCATGGAGCGCGACGACTTCAAGGCGCATGAAGCGCGCACCTGCATCGCCGAGGGCTATGTGCTGTCGGATTCGCGCCGCCCCAGGAATTTCCACGAGGAGCAGCATTTCAAGACGCAGGCCGAGATGGCCGAGCTGTTCGCCGACTATCCGGAAGCGCTGGAGAACTCCATCGAGATCGCGCGCCGCTGCAATGTCTCGATCGAGCTCGGCAAGCCCAAACTGCCGCTGTTCCCCACGCCGGACGGACTGACGCTCGACGACTTTCTGGCGCTGCAGGCGCGGGAGCGGCTGGAGTTCCGTCTGGAGCAGCTCTATCCCGAGGTCACCGAGCGCGATGCACAGCGGCCGCGCTATCTCGAACGCCTGGAGTTCGAGATCGGCATCATCCAGCAGATGGGTTTCCCCGGCTACTTCCTGATCGTGGCCGACTTCATCAACTGGGCCAAGCACAACGGCGTGCCGGTCGGCCCGGGCCGCGGTTCCGGCGCTGGTTCGCTGGTCGCGTATTCGCTCGGCATCACCGACCTCGACCCGCTTGCTTACGATCTGCTCTTCGAGCGCTTCCTGAATCCGGAGCGGGTGTCCATGCCCGACTTCGACATCGACTTCTGCCAGGACGGGCGCGACCGCGTCATCCAGTATGTGAAGGACAAGTACGGTCACCATGCCGTCTCGCAGATCGCCACCTTCGGCACCATGGCGGCCAAGGCCGTGATCCGCGACTGCGGCCGCGTGCTCGACCTGCCCTTCAACTTCGTCGACCAGTTCGCCAAGCTGATTCCCAATGAGCTTGGCATCTCGCTGTCCGAGGCCTACGAAAAAGAACCGCAGATGAAGGCCCGCGTCGAGCAGGAGGAAGAGCTTGCCGAACTATGGGAACTGGCGACCAAGCTCGAAGGCATGACGCGCAATATCGGCATGCACGCCGGCGGCGTCTTGATCTCGCCGGGCAAGCTGACCGACTTCTGTCCGCTCTACGCGGCGCAGGGCACCGATTCCGTTGTCTCGCAGTTCGACAAGGACGATGTGGAAAAGGTCGGCCTGGTGAAGTTCGACTTCCTCGGCCTGCGCACGCTGACGATTCTCGACGAGGCGGTCGAGTTCGTGAAGAAGCTGGACCCCTCGCGCGCCGAGTTCCGCCTCGAGGATATTCCGCTCGACGACAAGGCCACTTACGGCTTGTTCGCCTCGGGCAACACGACCGCCGTGTTCCAGTCCGAATCGCGCTCGGCCAAGGATCTGGAAAAGCGCCTCAAGGGCGATACCTTCGAAGACATCATCGCCTTGATGGCGCTGAACCGCCCCGGCCCGCTGGGTTCCGGCATGGTGGACGACTTCATCAACCGCAAGAAGCAGCAGACGCAGACCGGCCAAGGCAATCCGGAGTGGTACTTCCACAAGGATCTTGAGCCCATCCTGAAGTCGACCTACGGCGTCATCGTCTATCAGGAACAGGTGATGCTGGTCGCGCAGATTCTGGCCGGCTATACGCTCGGCGGCGCCGACATGCTGCGCCGCGCGATGGGCAAGAAGAAGCCCGAGGAAATGGCGGAACACCGCAAGCTGTTTACCGACGGCGCGGAGAAGCGCGGCGTTCAGCCGGCGCTGGCGACCCAGCTCTTCGACCTGATGGAGAAGTTTGCCGAATACGGCTTCAACAAGTCGCACTCGGCCGCTTATGCGCTGGTCGCCTTCCAGACCGGCTGGCTCAAGAACTACTATCCGACCGCCTTCATGGCCGCCACGATGTCGTCCGAAATGGCCGACACCGACAAGGTGCAGATCTTCTATCAGGACTGCCTGGCTAACAACATCAAGTTCCTGCCGCCGGACGTCAATGCCAGCGCCATCCGTTTCGAACCCACGGATGCTGCGACGATACGCTACGGCCTTGGTGCGATCAAGGGCACCGGCGAGGCGGCGCTGTCGGCCTTGATTCGCGCGCGCGAAAAGGACGGGCCGTTCAAGGATCTTTTCGACTTCTGCCGCCGCGTCGACAAGCGCGTCGCCAACCGCCGCGTGGTCGAGGCCCTGATCCGCGCCGGCGCTTTCGATGCCATCGATGCGGACCGCGCCAAGCTGTTCGCGTCGGTCGGCATCGCCATCGAGGCCGCCGACCAGGCCGAGCGCAATGCGCTGCAAAGCGGTTTGTTCGACATGGGCGGCGAAGCGGACGCGCATGCGCCGCAATACCAGACCAGGCACGAACGCTGGGACGAGCGCAGACAGTTGCTGGAGGAAAAGCAGGCGCTGGGCTTCTTCTACTCGGGCCACCCGTTCAACGCCTATCGTCGTGATATCGGCCAGTTCGTGCGCAAGACGCTGTCGCAACTGACACCGGGCAAGGAGCCGGTGCTGATGGCCGGTGTGGTGCTGACCACGCGCACGCAGATGACGCGCCGCGGCAAGATGGCGATCATCACGCTGGACGACGCCACCGCACAGATCGAAGTGACCGTCTTCAACGAACTGTGGGATGCGGAGCGCGCCAAGATCAGGGAAGACGAAATTCTGCTGATCGAGGGCAAGGTCAGCCACGACGATTTTTCCGGCGGCTTGCGCGTATCGGCCGACAAGATCATGACCCTGGGCGAGGCGCGCGGCCGTTTCGCGCGTGCGTTGCAACTGTCGATGAATGGCAACTCGATCGAGGGCCGCTATGCGCAGAAGCTGCAAGCCATGCTGGCGCCCTACCGCAACGGCGCCTGCCCGGTACGCATCGCCTATCACAATGCAGATGCGGCGGCCGAGCTGGGCCTGTCCGATGCCTGGCGCATCCGCCTCGACGACGAATTGCTGAACAGCCTCAAGGAGTGGCTGCAGCCGGAGAATGTGAGGGTTATCTATCCATGAGTGCAGTAACGTTGATCGACACGGCCATGCTCGACGCCATTAGCGCATCGGCCAGGGCAAGCGCCAGATTGCGGGTGAACCGGAACTTTCACCCGAACAACGAGTTTCCGGCGCATCGCTTGCTGATTGGCATCGAACCCGGTTCGTATGTTCGCCCCCACCGACATCTGGACCCGAACAAGTCGGAGACCATGACGGCATTACGGGGACGGCTTGGTCTGGTGATTTTCAACGAAGCCGGCGAGCTTGCGCAAACGATCCTGCTCGATCCGCGCGGAGCGACCCTGGGCGTCGATATACCCCATGGCACTTATCATACGGTGCTGGCGCTTGAGCCGGACAGCATCTTCATGGAAGCCAAGGCGGGGCCGTATGCGCCCCCGTCCGAAGGCGAGTTTGCGGCATGGGCTCCCGCTGAAGGCGACCCGCAGTTTGGCCCGTATCTGGAAAAGCTGAAAAACCTGTTCGACTGATTCTGAACCTTTCGCGGAGCATATATGAGTCTCGGTACCTTGTTGTTCCTGGGTTTCATTGCAGTTGTCGTTATCTATGCAATCGTCGTCTACAACAATCTGGTCCAGGTCAAGCACGCGGTTTCCAAGGCTTGGGCCAACATCGACGTATTGCTCAAGCAGCGACATGACGAATTGCCCAAGCTGGTGGAGGTCTGCAAGCAGTACAAGCAGTTCGAGGCGAGCACGCTGGAGCGCGTGATCGCGGCGCGGACCCAAGTGCACAACGCGCGCGAAAGCCAGGATATCGAAGCGCTGGGCGAGGCCGAGGGCGCATTGCGCCAGGGCCTTGGCCGCCTCTTCGCGGTCGCGGAGGCCTATCCGGAGCTGCGCGCGAACGAGAGCTTCATGCAATTGCAGACGCGCATCTCGCAGCTCGAGAACGCAATCGCCGATCGTCGCGAGTTCTACAACGAAAGCGTGAACATCAATAACATCCGCATCGAGCAATTCCCCGATGCCATCGTGGCCAAGTTGTTCCATTTCGACGCAAAGCCCTTGCTGGAATTTTCCACGGCCGAGAAAGCCGACGTAGACGTCAAGGCCCTGTTCGGCTGATCCATGTTCTTTGCCACTGGGAGCGGCCCCACCCTCCGGCTGGCCGACGGCTTCGGCCGTTTCGTCGTTTCTGGCGGCCAGCTGATCCTTCTCTTCATCGGCTTCCAGATCGACGATCCGCGCGGCTGGTTCTTCATTGCCATTGGCATCGCCGCCCTGAGTGTCTTCGGCTGGCTCGGCGCCTTGCAGCGCTGGCGCACCATCAGCGATACGCCAACCTCGCTGGTGGCGACGGCCGCGCAAGGCTATGTCGAGCTGATCGGGCGTGGCAAGCCGTTGGACGGTTTACCCCTGGTCTCTCCGTTGACCGGACTGCCCTGCCTCTGGTACCACTATGACGTCGAGGTCAAGGACGGCGAGGGCAAGTGGAAGCACGATCGCAGCGAGACTTCCGATGCCTCGTTCATCATCAATGACGGCACCGGCGAATGTCTCGTCGACCCCGAGGGTGCCGAAGTCCTGGCTATCCGCAAGGACGTCTGGATCGAGAGCGACGAACGTTATACCCAGTGGCTGTTGCTCAAGGACGAGCGCATTTACGTGCTGGGGCAGTTCGTGACGCGCAGTGGCATTGATCTGGCGCTGGATCGCAATGGCGACATCAAGGATTTGCTGGCCGAATGGAAGCGCGACAACCCGCAATTGCTCAAGCGTTTCGACCTCGATAATGACGGGCAGCTAAGCCTCAAGGAGTGGGATCTGGCACGCAGCGCAGCGCGCCGCGAGGTCGAAGCCCGGCACCGGGACGCGCGCAGCAGCGCCGACCTGCACATGATGCATTACCCTGAAGACGGCCGCCTCTACATGATTTCGAACATGGGGCCGGACAGGCTGGCACGTCGCTACCAATGGTGGGCATGGGGCCACCTGTTCGTATTCTTTGCCGGTTTGGCCGGGGCTTCATACAGCTCCCGATGGATCTTCTAATCCGCTGAGCTCGCCTTGGCTCGGGCCGAGTGCAGCTTCCTGTAGCTGTCGATCAGGCGCTGGTGCCGGTCTAGCCCCTCCAGCTTCATGTTCGTCGGCGCCAGGCCGAAGAAACGCACGTTGCCATTCACCGAACCCAGCACCGCATCCATGCGGGCGTCGCCGTACATGCGACGGAAGTTTGCCTCGTAATCGGCCAGTTCCATCTCGTCGTCGAGCTCGACTTCCAGCACCACATTCAGGGCCTGATAGAACAGGCCGCGCTCAACCGTGTTTTCGTTGAACTGCAGGAAAGCCTCGACCAGCTCCTTGGCTGCCTCGAACTCATTCAAGGCAAGGTTGATCAACAGTTTCAGCTCGAGGACGGTGAGCTGGCCCCAATCCGTGTTCTCGTCGAACTCGACACCGATCAAGGTAATGATGTCGGTGTAGTCGTCGAGCTCGCTCTCCTCGAGGCGCGCCAGCAGCGCTTCCAGCGCGTCGTCGTCGAGTCGGTGCAGGTTCAGTATGTCTTCGCGGAAAGCCAGCGCCTTGTTGGTGTTGTCCCAGATCAGGTCTTCCACCGGATAGACTTCGGAATAGCCGGGCACCAGGATGCGGCAGGCAATCGCGCCGAGCTGGTCGTATACGGCCATGTACGCTTCCTTGTCCATGTCGGCGAGGATGCCGAACAGGGTCGCGGCTTCGTCGGCATTCGAGTTTTCGCCGTGGCCCGAGAAGTCCCACTCGACGAAATCGTGGTCGGCCCGGGCACTGAAGAAACGCCACGACACCACGCCGCTCGAATCGATGAAATGCTCGACGAAGTTGTTGGGCTCGGTGACCGCATTGCTCTCGAATGTCGGTCGCGGCAGGTCGTTCAGCCCTTCAAAACTGCGGCCCTGCAGCAGCTCCGTGAGGCTGCGCTCGAGTGCGATTTCGAAGCTGGGATGGGCGCCGAAGGAGGCGAACACGCCGCCGGTGCGCGGATTCATCAGGGTCACGCACATCACCGGAAAGCGGCCGCCCAGCGATGCGTCCTTGACCAGTACCGGAAAGCCCTGCGCTTCCAGGCCCTGAATGCCGGCGACGATGCCGGGGTATTTTGCCAACACGTCCTGCGGCACATCGGGCAGGGCGATTTCGCCTTCGAGAATCTCGCGCTTCACGGCGCGCTCGAAAATTTCGGACAGGCACTGCACCTGCGCCTCGGCCAGTGTATTGCCGGCGCTCATGCCGTTGCTGAGGAAGAGGTTGTCGATGAGGTTGGTCGGGAAGTACACCACCTCACCGTCCGACTGGCGCACGTAAGGCAGCGAGCAGATGCCGCGCGCGGTGTTGCCGGAGTTGGTGTCGTACAGGTGCGAGCCGCGCAGTTCGCCATCCGGATCGTAGATGGCGAGGCAATGTTCGTCGAGAATTTCCTTGGGCAACGCATCCTTCTTGCCCGGCTTAAACCAGCGCTCGTCCGGGTAGTGCACGAAGGGCGCGTTGGCGAATTCCTCGCCCCAGTATTGGTCGTTGTAGAAGTGATTGCAGTTGGTGCGTTCGATGAATTCGCCCAGGGCCGACGCCAGCGCGCTTTCCTTGGTCGCGCCCTTGCCGTTGGTGAAGCACATCGGCGAGTGGGAGTCGCGGATGTGCAGCGACCACACATTCGGCACGATATTGCGCCACGAGGCGATCTCGATCTTCATGCCGAGCTTCGCCAGAATGCCCGACATATCGGCGATGGTCTGCTCCAGGGGCAGGTCCTTGCCGGCGATATAGGTGCGGGTTTCAGCCGAGCCGGGGATCAACAAGGCCTGGGCGTCGGCATCGAGGTTTTCCACTTCTTCGATGATGAATTCCGGACCGTTCTGCACCACCCGCTTTACGCTGCAGCGGTCGATGGAGCGCAGGATGCCTTCTCTATCTTTATCCGAAATATCCGAGGGCAGCTGGATCTGGATCTTGAAGGTCTGCTTGTAGCGATTTTCCGGATCGACAATATTGTTGTGCGAGAGGCGCATATTGTCGGTCGGAATATTGCGGGCGTCGCAATAGGCCTTGACGAAGTAGGCCGCGCACAAGGCCGACGAAGCCAGGAAGTAGTCGAAAGGACCCGGCGCCGAGCCGTCGCCCTTGTAGCGAATCGGCTGATCGGCGATGACGGTGAAGTCGTCGAACTTGGCTTCCTGACGCAGCTTGTCGAGAAAGTTGACCTTGATTTCCATGCGCAGAACCTCTTAGCGTCGCATTTTCAATGCGCTGAAGTCGTCGCATCCATGCAACGACGTCGGATTGTTCTTCAGGCCGTGGCGATGGCGCGGAAGTCCTGAAAGTCTTCCTCTGCGGTCAGCTCAACAAGAACCTGAGTCACCTGCGCCGCCGGCGGGCCGCGCCGGGCCCAGCCTATCAGGCGGGCAACGGCCTCTCCGCTGCCATGCAGGACGGCTTCCACGGTGCCGTCCTGGCGGTTGCGCACCCAGCCCGATACGTCGAGCGCCTGGGCTGCCTCGACCATCGATGCGCGATAGAAGACGCCCTGAACCCGGCCAGCAATCACCAGGCGGCGGCAGGCCAGATCGCTGGCCGAAGGGAGATTGTTCACTTCACCTTCATGCCTGGCGTAGCGCCGTTGTCCGGCGACAGGATGTAGAGGCCGCTGGTGTTGCCTTCGGTGTCCGAGGCGGCCAGCACCATGCCTTCGCTCATGCCGAACTTCATCTTGCGCGGCGCGAGGTTGGCGACCATGACGGTGAGGCGACCGACCAGCAGCGCCGGATCGTAGGCCGCCTTGATGCCGGCGAAGACCTGGCGGGTGCCGAGGGCGCCGACGTCGAGCGTCAGCTTGATCAGCTTGTCGGCGCCTTCGACGTGTTCGGCATTGGCGATCTTGGCGATGCGCAGATCGACTTTCATGAAGTCGTCGATGCTGATGAACTCGCCGGCGGTGGCTGGGGCTTCAGTCTTGGCTTCCACTTTCTTTTCCTTCTTCACGGGTTCGGCGGCAGCAGGCGCCAGCGAATCACGGTTGGCAGCAACCAATGCTTCGACCTGCTTCGGATCGATGCGCTGCATCAGATGCGCGTAGTTGTTGATCAGGTGGCCGTTGGTCAGCGGCACATGCACTTCGGCCCAGCCCTGATGCGGGATGCCGAGGAAGTTCTCGACCTGCTCGGCAAGCTTGGGCAGAACGGGCTTCAAATACAGTGTGAGCAGACGGAACATCTCCATCGCTTCGGAACAAATGGCCTGCAGCTGTTCGCTGGTCGGATCGGTCTTGGCGATGGTCCACGGCGCGGCGGCGGCGATCACGCCGTTGGCGCGGTCGGCAATCGCCATGATTTCGCGCAGGGCGCGGCCGTAGTCGCGCTGCTCGTAGCTTTCGGCAATGGTTTCGGCGCTGGCGCGTGCGGCGGTGATGAGCTCGGAATCCGCATCGAGCTTGATCTTGCCGCCGAAGCCCTTGGTCAGGAAACCGGCGCAGCGGCTGGCGATATTGATGTACTTGCCGATCAGGTCGCTGTTCACGCGCGCGACGAAGTCGTCGAGGTTGAGGTCGAGGTCTTCCATGCTGCCGTTCAGCTTGGCGGCGTAGTAGTAACGCAGCCATTCCGGGTTCAGGCCGACATTCAGATAGGACTCGGCGGTGATGAAGGTGCCGCGCGACTTCGACATCTTGGCGCCGTCCACGGTCAGGTAGCCGTGCACGAACACGCCGCTCGGCGTGCGATGGCCGCTGAACTTCAGCATGGCCGGCCAGAACAGCGCGTGGAAGTAGAGAATGTCCTTGCCGATGAAGTGGTAGAGCTCGGTTTCCGAATCAGCCGCCCAGTATTCGTCGAAGGGAATGCCGATGCGATTGGCGAGGTTCTGGAAGGAACCCATGTAGCCGACCGGCGCATCCAGCCAGACGTAGAAGAACTTGTTGTCGGTGCCGGGAATGCGGAAGCCGAAGTAGGGCGCATCGCGCGAGATGTCCCAGTCCGAGAGCTTGTTCTCGCCTTCGGTACCCAGCCACTCCTGCATCTTGTTGGCGGCCTCGTTCTGCAGATGGCCGCCACGCGTCCATTCGCGCAGGAATTGCTGACAGCGAGGATCGGAGAGCTTGAAGAAATAGTGCTCGGAATTCTTCAGCACCGGCTTGGCGCCGGAGACCGCCGAGTAGGGGTTCTTGAGTTCGGTCGGCGCATAGGCGGCGCCGCAGACCTCGCAGTTGTCGCCGTACTGGTCGGGCGAGTCGCACTTGGGGCAATTGCCCTTGATGAAGCGATCCGGCAGGAACATTTCCTTGACCGGGTCGTAGTACTGCTCGATGGCGCGCGTCTCGATCAGACCGGCGGCCTGGAGCTTGGCGTAGATGTCTTCGGCATGCAGGCGGGTTTCGTCCGAATGCGTCGAGTAATAGTTGTCGAAGTTGACATGGAAGCCGGCAAAGTCGCGGCTGTGTTCGCCATGCACGCGGGCGATCAACTGCTCGGGCGTGACACCCTCCTTCTCGGCGCGCAGCATGATGGGCGTGCCGTGCGTGTCGTCGGCGCAGACATAGTGGCAGTTGTGCCCGCGCATCTTCTGGAAGCGCACCCAGATGTCGGTCTGCACATATTCGACCAGATGGCCGAGGTGGATGGCGCCGTTGGCGTAGGGCAGGGCGCTGGTGACGAGGATTTTGCGGGGGGCGGTCATGGAAAAGCGTGAGCTGGATTCGGCAATCCGCCATTTTACCAAAGCGCTGGGCCCGACCCGGACTCGGGGTTATACTAGACAAATTCAGTCAGGTATTAGGCACAGGAATTCCTATGAGCATCACCGAAGCAGTTGTTCAGGACGCACTCAAGCAGATCACCGACCCCAACACCGGCAAGGACTTCGTCAACAGTCGCAGTGCGAAGAACATCAAGGTCAATGGCGCCGACGTAGCGCTCGACGTCGAGCTCGGCTATCCGGCGCAGAGCCAGCTCGGCTTGATCCGCGACCTGGTCGAAGGCCAGTTGAAGACCCTGCCAGGTATCGGCAAGATCACCGTCAACGTGTACGCCAAGATCGTGGCGCATACCGTGCAACGCGGCCTCAAGCTGCTGCCCAACATCAAGAACATCATCGCCGTGGCCTCCGGCAAGGGCGGTGTGGGCAAGTCCACTACTGCCGTCAATCTGGCGCTGGCCTTGTCGGCCGAGGGTGCCCGCGTCGGCCTGCTCGACGCCGACATCTACGGCCCTTCGCAGCCGCAGATGATGGGCTTGTCCGGCCGTCCGGAAGCCGTGGACGAGAAGACCATCAAGCCGATGGAAGCCTACGACGTGCAGACCATGTCAATTGGTTTCCTGATCGACCCGGAAACCCCCATGGTCTGGCGCGGCCCCATGGTCACCTCGGCCATGCAGCAGCTGCTCGGCCAGACCGCTTGGGACGATCTCGACTATCTGGTCATCGACCTGCCGCCCGGCACCGGCGACATCCAGCTGACCCTGTCGCAGCAGGTGCCGGTCACCGGCGCCGTCATCGTCACCACGCCGCAGGACATTGCCCTGCTGGACGCCCGCAAGGGCTTGAAGATGTTCGAGAAGGTCGGCATTCCCATCCTCGGCATCGTCGAGAACATGAGCCTGCATATCTGCTCCAACTGCGGCCATGAAGAGGCCATCTTCGGCACCGGTGGCGGCGAGCGCATGGCGCTCGACTACAACGTCGAGCTGCTGGGCAAGCTGCCGCTGGATCTGTCCATCCGTCTGCAGGCCGACCAGGGCAAGCCTACCGTCGTGGCCGACCCGGATGGCCGCATTGCCGAGATCTACAAGCAGATCGCCCGCCGCGTGGCGGTCAAGATCGCCGAACAGGCCAAGGAAATGAGCGGCAAGTTCCCGAATATCGTTATCCAGAACACTTGATCCAGGCTTGATTCAGGCCTATTGCACCCCCCTGAAAAGAGCGGATAATCCGCTCTTTTCGTTTTTCCAGACCCGGATCGCCCATCTATGAGCATCAAATCGGACAAGTGGATACGCCGCATGGCGGAGCAGCACGGCATGATCGAGCCCTTTGAGCCCGATCTGGTGCGCGAGGCCGAAGGCAAGAAGATCGTCTCCTACGGTACTTCGAGCTACGGCTACGATATCCGCTGCGCGCGCGAATTCAGGGTCTTTACCAACATCAACTCGACCATCGTCGACCCGAAGGCTTTTGATCCGAACTCCTTCGTCGAGATGGAAGGCGACTACTGCATCATCCCGCCGAACTCCTTCGCCCTGGCGCGCACCGTCGAGTACTTCCGCATTCCGCGCTCGGTCCTGACCGTGTGTCTGGGCAAGAGCACCTATGCGCGCTGCGGCATCATCGTCAATGTCACGCCCTTCGAACCCGAATGGGAAGGCTATGTGACGCTGGAGTTCTCCAACACCACGCCGCTGCCGGCCAAGATCTACGCCGGCGAAGGCTGCGCCCAGGTGTTGTTTTTCGAGTCCGACGAGGTCTGCGAAACCTCGTACAAGGACCGCGGCGGCAAGTACCAGGGCCAGGTCGGTGTAACCTTGCCGAAGATCTGACGCCGCGCCGTAACACTGGCGTTTTACCTTAGCGATTTTTACCGGGACCCGATTTTGCAAATCGGGTCTTTGCCTTTCAGGAGCAGCCATGCGCTTCCACTTTCCCATCATCATCATCGACGAAGACTTCCGTTCCGAGAACGCTTCCGGTCTGGGCATCCGCGCCCTGGCCGATGCGATCAAGGAGGAGGGGCTGGAGGTGCTGGGCGTCACCAGCTACGGCGATCTGACCTCATTCGCGCAACAGCAGAGCCGCGCTTCGGCCTTCATCCTCTCCGTCGACGACGAGGAGCTGGCGATGGAGGAAGAGGAGACGATCGCCGACCTGCGCGCCTTCGTCGAGGAAATCCGTTACAAGAACGCCGAGATCCCGATCTTCCTGCATGGCGAAACGCGCACCTCGCGCCACATCCCGAATGACATCCTGCGCGAGCTGCACGGCTTCATCCACATGTATGAAGACACGCCGGAGTTCATCGCCCGCCATGTGGTGCGCGAAGCCAAGGCCTATGTCGATTCGCTGCCGCCGCCCTTCTTCCGCGCCCTTACGCACTACGCGGCCGACGGCTCCTACTCGTGGCACTGCCCCGGCCACTCCGGCGGCGTGGCCTTTCTCAAGTCGCCGGTCGGACAGATGTTCCACCAGTTCTTCGGCGAGAATATGCTGCGCGCCGACGTGTGCAACGCAGTCGAGGAGCTCGGGCAACTGCTCGACCACACCGGCCCGGTCGCCGCATCGGAACGCAATGCCGCGCGCATCTTCAACGCCGACCATCTGTTCTTCGTCACCAATGGCACGTCGACCTCGAACAAGATCGTGTGGCACTCGACCGTGGCGCCGGGCGACATCGTCGTCGTCGACCGCAATTGCCACAAGTCCATTCTGCACGCCATCATGATGACCGGCGCGATCCCGGTGTTTCTGATGCCGACGCGCAACAACTTCGGCATCATCGGCCCGATCCCGAAGGACGAGTTCAAGTGGGAGAACATCCAGAAGAAGATTGCCAGCCATCCCTTTGCCAGCCAATGCAAGGGGCAGCCGCGTGTGCTCACCATCACCCAAAGCACCTACGACGGCATTCTCTATAACGTTGAGGACATCAAGGAGGAGCTCGACGGCAAGATCGATACCCTGCACTTCGATGAGGCCTGGCTGCCGCATGCTGCCTTCCACGATTTCTACGGCGACTACCATGCCATCGGCGCCGACCGTCCGCGCTGCAAGACTTCGATGGTGTTCTCGACCCAGTCCACGCACAAGCTGCTGGCCGGTCTTTCCCAGGCTTCGCAGATCCTGGTGCAGGACGCCCAGAACAACAAGCTGGACCGTGACGTGTTCAACGAAGCGTATCTGATGCACACCTCGACCTCGCCGCAATACTCGATCATCGCTTCGTGCGACGTCGCGGCGGCGATGATGGAGGAGCCCGGCGGCACTGCGCTGGTCGAGGAGTCGCTGACCGAAGCGCTCGACTTCCGTCGCGCCATGCGCAAGGTCGATGAGGAATGGGGCGCCGACTGGTGGTTCAAGGTCTGGGGCCCGGACGACCTGTCCGAGGAGGGCCTCGAGGAGCGCGACAGCTGGATGCTGAAGCCCGGCGAGCGCTGGCACGGCTTCGGCAATCTCGCCGAAGGCTTCAATCTGCTCGACCCGATCAAGGCCACCATCATTACCCCGGGCCTGGACGTCGACGGCGAGTTTTCCGACGATCTGGGCATTCCGGCCGCCATCGTCACCAAGTATCTGGCCGAGCACGGCGTTATCGTCGAGAAGTGCGGTCTCTACTCGTTTTTCATCATGTTCACCATCGGCATTACCAAGGGCCGCTGGAACACGCTGGTGACCGCGCTGCAGCAGTTCAAGGACGACTACGACAAGAATCAGCCGTTGTGGAAGGTGCTGCCCGAGTTCGTCGCCAAGCATCCGCGCTACGAGCGTGTCGGCCTGCGCGACCTGTGTCAGCAGATCCACGATGTGTACAAGACCAACGACGTGGCGCGCCTGACCACCGAGATGTATCTGTCGAACATGGAGCCGGCCATGAAGCCGTCGGACGCCTTCGCCAGGATGGCGCACCGCGAGATCGAACGCGTCTCCATCGACGACCTCGAAGGCCGCATCACCGCCATGCTGGTGACGCCCTATCCGCCGGGTATTCCGCTCCTGATTCCGGGCGAACGGTTCAACAAGACCATCGTCAACTACCTGAAGTTTGCTCGCCATTTCAACGAGCACTTCCCGGGTTTCGAAACCGATGTTCACGGCCTCGTCAAGGACGACGGCTCGGGCAATCTCGGCTACTACGTCGACTGCGTCAGGAACTGAGGCGGCTTTCCCGCTGCCGAGTCGACGAAAGGGGCTGCCTTGTGCAGCCCCTTTCGTTTAACGACGCACGTAGCTGACGAAATCGAATTCGAGGCCGGATTCGCTGCGTAGACAATCCCGATAGACCTGCTGCCACTCGTCCTGTTTGAAGGACGGAAAGGTCGTGTCGCCTTCGAAGTCCTGGTGTATCTCGGTCAGCTCGAGACCGTCAGCATCTTCGATGGCCTGGCGATAAAGCTCGCCGCCGCCGATGATGAAGAACTTCTCGGCGTTCGGGCAGGCCCGGTGCGCGGCGGCGATCGAGTCGAAGGTCTCGGCGCCGGGCGCGACATAGTCGGGATTGCGCGTGATCACGATATTGCGGCGGTTCGGCAGGGGCCGGAATTTTTCCGGCAGGGACTCCCAGGTCCGGCGACCCATGACGACGACGTGGCCGTTGGTGAGTTCGCGAAAATGCTTGAGGTCTTCAGGCAGGTGCCAGGGCATGGCGCCGACGCCGTCGTCTCCGGTGCGGCCGATGACGCCGTTCGAGGCGACGCAGGCGATGAGAATGATCTGTGGATTGTGTTCGGACATGATGCGTTGATTTATAGCGAGCGATACAGTTCGATGTATTCCTGGGCCGGCTGGTTCCAGCCGTGGTCGGCGGCCATGCCGTTCTTCTGCAATTGGCGCCACAGGCGCGGCCGCGCCCACAGGCTGGCGGCGCGACGCACGGCCGCGAGCAGCTCGGCCGGTTCGGCGCGTTCGAATACGAAGCCGTTGCCGCGATCCTTGTCGGCCGCATCGACGACCGTATCGGCCAGGCCGCCGGTGGCGCGCACGATGGGCGGCGTGCCGTAGCGCAGGCTGTACATCTGGTTGAGGCCGCACGGCTCGAAGCGCGAGGGCATGAGGAAGGCGTCGATGCCGGCCTCGATCAGGTGCGCGAGGGCTTCATCGAAACCGATGCGAACGGCGATCTGTCCCGGGTGCCGCGCCGCGAGCTCGCGAAACGCCTTTTCCAGCGCCGCATCGCCGCTACCGAGCACGACCAGTTGCGCGGGCAGCTTCACCAGCTCGTCGGCGCAGGCCAGCAGCAGGTCCAGCCCCTTCTGTCCCGACAGGCGGCTGACCACGCCGAACAGTGGCCGGTCGTCGGCGTGCTTCAGCCCCATCTGCATTTGCAGCGCGCGCTTGTTGGCGGACTTGTTGCCCAGCGTGGCGCCGGCGTAATGCGTCGGCAGATGCGGATCGATGGCCGGATTCCATTGCTCGGTATCGATGCCGTTGAGAATGCCGGTCAGGGCGTCGGCGCGATAGCGCAGCAGCCCGGCCATGCCCATGCCGTCCGTATCGGTCTGGATTTCCCGGGCGTAGGTCGGGCTGACGGTGGTGATGTGGTCGGCGTGCTGCAGGCCGCCCTTGAGGAAGGACAAATGACCGTAGTACTCGACGCCATCGATAGCCCACGCTTGCTGCGGCAGGCCGAGCTCACGCAGCGTGTGCGCACCGAACAGCCCCTGGAAAGCCAGGTTGTGTATGGTCAGCACCGACTTGGCGAGCGGCTTCAGGTTGTAATGCAGATAGACCGGCGCCAGCGCCGTCTGCCAGTCGTGGCAATGGAGGATGTCGGGACGCCAGTCGAGTGGCGTTGCGCTGCTGGCGAGCAGGGCCGCAACGTAGGACAGCAGGCCGAAGCGCACCGCGTTGTCGTGCCAGTCGCGGCCATCGGCGCCGAGGTAGGGATTGCCTTCGCGCATGTAGCACGCCATGCAGTCGAGAAACAGCATGGACGTGCCGTCCGGCGCAATATCGCTGCGCAAGGCGGCGCCGGGAAATACGCCCGACGCGGCGGGCAGTTCGGCAATGACGACGGCGTTGGGGAAGGCGCGGGCGATGGCGGGATACCAGGGCGCCAGCACGCGTACGTCGATGCCGGCGCGCCGCAGCGCGGGCGGCAAGGCGGCGGCGACGTCGCCGAGGCCGCCAGTCTTCACCCACGGCGCGAGTTCCGAAGTGGCGAACAGGACCTTCATTTGCAGAGATTTTCCAGGCCGACGTCGAAAGTCTCCTCTTCAATCAGCAATTGCCCATCCGGCTGACGCCCGAGCACCATGAAATACGACTTGTCCGTATTGCATTTGCGAGTCATGTAGCGGTCGGCGGTGACCTTGATGCGCTTGCCCAGCGGGGCGTAGCGGATATTGTCGAAGGTCGAGCTGTCGTTGCGCTGCCGGGCCTTGGCCGCAGTGAATGCGAGTATCTGTTGCCATTGCGCGCCGCTGACGGTCAGGTCGCTTTCATCGCGATAGCGCAGGCCGGTGACCTTTGCGTCGGGCGAATAGAGTTCGGGATAGCGGCTGTCGAAGCTGGTGTTCCATGCCTGCAGGCGCTTGAAAAAAGCCTCGGCCTCGGGCTTGGTTACCGGCTTGGTCGCCTGGGCCGAGAAGGCGCATAGGGCGAGCGAGAAAAACAGGGCAATAGTCTTCATGCTTTTGATTCTATACCCGGCTCGCCTTGATCAGCCCGGCCGTCGAGCTATCGAGTTGCGCGTTTTCCGTCTTGCCTTCAATCACCGGCAACAGGCGCGCGGCGAGCTGCTTGCCGTATTCCACGCCCCACTGGTCGAAGGAGTTGATGTCCCACAGGCAGCCGGCGACGAACACCTTGTGCTCGTACAGGGCCACGAGCTGACCCACCGTGTAGGGCGTGATGGCCGGCATCAGCAAGGTGGTCGAAGGCTGATTGCCCGGAAAGACCTTGTTGGCGGCGAGAACGGGATCCGCGCCGGCGCCGAGCTCGGCCTGGGCTTCGGCCAGCGTCTTGCCGCGCATCAGCGCCTCGCTCTGCGCGAAACAATTCGACAGGAGCTTGGCGTGGTGGCCGGGCAGGTCGTAATCTGGCTGCTTGATCGCGATGAAGTCGCAGGGAATCAGACGGCCGCCCTGATGGATGAGCTGATAGAAGGCATGCTGGCCATTGGTGCCGGGTTCGCCCCAGATCACCGGGCAGGCCGGGGTCTGCAGCTCATTCCCCTCGCGGTCGACGCGCTTGCCGTTGGATTCCATTTCAAGCTGCTGCAGATGGCGCGGCAACAGTTCCAGCGACTGGCTGTAGGGCAGGATCGCCTGCGTCGGCGCACCGAGAAAGCTGGTGTTCCAGACTTGCAGCAGGCCCAGCAAGGCGGGCAGGTTCTGGCCCACCGGCGCGCTGAAGAAATGCTCGTCCATGGCCGCGGCGCCGGCGAGCAGCTTTTCGAAATGCACGTAGCCGATCGCCAGTGCGGTGGACAGGCCCACCGCCGACCACAGCGAATAGCGGCCGCCGACCCAGTCCCAGAAGGCGAAGGCGTTGTTGGGATCGATGCCGAACTTGGCGACGGCTTCGAGATTGGTCGAGACGGCGACGAAATGCTTGGCGACGGCGAACTCCCCCAGCGCGCCGACCAGCCATGCGCGCGCCGAGTCGGCATTCTGCATCGTTTCCTGCGTGGTGAAGGTCTTGCTGCAGACGACGAAGAGCGTGCTTTCCGGCCGCAGACGTTGCAGCTTCTGGCCCAGGTCGGAGGCGTCGAGGTTGGCGACGTAATGCACGTCGATATCGGCAATCGCGTAGGCATTCAGCGCCTGCGTGACCATGCGCGGACCGAGATCCGAGCCGCCGATGCCGATATTGACCACGTCGGTGATGCGCTCGCCGGTGGCGCCGCGCCATTCGCCGCTATGCACGGCGACGCAGAAGTTGCGCATCTGCGCCAGCACCGCCGACACCTCGGGCCGCGGCAAGGGTGCGCGCAGCCAGGTGTGGCCGACGGCGCGCGCCTCGGTAGGGTTGATCGCCGCGCCGCTGTTCATCCTGCTGATCCAGCCGTGCACATCGGCCGCCTGCCACAGGGCAGCAAGCAGACTCATGGTCTCGCTGTTGACGCGCTGCTTGGAGTAATCGAGCAGCCAGCCGTCGAAGCTGGCCGAGAAACGATCGAAGCGCTGCGGATCGGCGCCGAAGAGTTCGCGCAGGTGCGGCAGGGGCGGTGCGGTATGGGCGACGAGCGCGCGCCAGGCGGGGGTTGAGTTCAGAGCCACGGGCTTGATTCCATTCTATGGTTGCAGTTCGGACTTTACCTGAGCCGGCGATGCAAACCCTTGTTGTCCATATAGGTCGGGCGGACTAACGGGACCGGGCCAGGCCCGGAATCGTCAGCGAGCCGTGCCGGCGACCCGGAGGCAGGAAGAAAGCAATTTTCACTCCCCGCTCTCCGCCGTCAGCGTGATTTCCAGCGTTTGCTCGGCCTGGGCTTCCCAACGCAGCGTCAGCGTCGCGGCCTGCATGATTTTTTCGAAGCCGGCTTCCGACTGCGACACGGTGAAATGCGGCCGGCCGTTGATGGCGAGCGGCAGGTTGCTGGACAGGATCAGCTTGCCGCCGAGCACGCCGTCCACCAGCGTCAGGCGCATCGCCTTGTCGATATCCAGCGCCTGGCCGAAGCCGCAGGGAACGCTGCCGTCGGCCAGCATGTAACGTCCGGCATAGCCGTCGCAGCTTGGCATGGCCAGATTGATCTCGATTTGCAGCGTACCGTCGGCCGAGGCCAGGTAGCTCGTCTTGAGACCGCCGCCGTCCAGCGCATAGCTCTTGCGCAGCTTGAGCCCATCTTCCTCCGCGCTGTAGGTGTTGGCCCCAAGCGCCAAGTAGGTCGGCGCAATCGCCGTATCGTCCCCGGACAGCCAGGTATCGACGAACAGCCCGCGCGGCCGCGCATCCGGCACCACGTCCGCCGCGGTGATGACATGCTTGAAGGAAATGCGGTCGTGCGCCGAAGCGATGCCGCCCGTACCGTCAGTCGTGTGTTGTGCCGCCTGCTCGCTGGCGACGACGCGGGCGTGATAGCCCTCTTCGTAGCGGCGCAAGGTATCGCCGAAATTGTGGCTCAACGCATAGCTCGACAATTCGACCAGCGCTGCATCGCCATCCTGCCGGATCACGGCGAGCAGCTTGCGGTCGGCGAGAAAGACCTCGGCATGACCGTCGAGATCGCGATCGACGCTGCTGACCGGCGTACGCGGCGAGATGGCATCGAGCCGGGCCTCCAGAGCCAGCAGATTATTCCAGATGGCGCGCCGCAGATGCGGCAGATAGAGGCCGCCGAACAGGCCGTGCCAGAAGGCGTCGTTGGCTTGCGAGCGGTGCAGCAATTCCTGCAGCTCGTCGGTCTTGAGCGCCGGCGCCAGTGCGGCATAGCGCTCAGAGGCTTCGAGCGTGCGCTTGTGCATCCAGTTCGACTCGGGATAGCGCGAGAAGAAGTTGCGCCAGATGCCGCCGCGCAGGAAGGGCTTGTGCGCCTCGAAGCGGCCCTGCTGCTTTTCCGATTCGACCAGCGCGTGATAGGTGCGCGCTGCCGGACCGGGCAGCGACCATTCATTCATCTCGATATACGAGGTCGTCGGCAGGTAGACGATGCCGCGCGTGGCGTTGGCCGCATGGTATTCAGCATAGGTCTGGGTACGGATCAGCGGCGAAGCCAGCACGCCTTCGATGAAAGCGGCGAGCCAGCCGCGCTCGTAGACCCAGTTGTAGGTCTCGGGCCAGATGCCGAATTTTTCGATGTCGTCGAAGTAGATGATGGCGCGCTGACCTTGACGCGCGAGATCCTCCATCCACGCGACCACCTCATGGGCCGGGGAAAAGGGCATGCGATAACGCGCTTGTTCCGAAATGGGGAAGAGGTCCAGCGTGCGGCCGCTCTCCTCGGTCGTGTGGAAGCTGTCCAGCGTATTCGCCGCGGCGCCGGTGCAAAGGAAGTGATAGTCGTCGACGGCCACGTACTCGATGCCGGCCTCGGCCAGCGAGGAGGCCACAGCGGACTCCCAGACGCGCTCGGTCAGCCAGGCGCCGCGCGGGCGCGTGCCGGTGTAGCGGGCGATCTTGGCCGAGAGCGTTTCGATCTGCGAGAGCCGGTCGCGATGCGGAATGGCGGCGAGCACCGGCTCGCAATCGCCCGACCCGAACCATTCGACCTGGCCGCGCTCCGTCATTTCGGCGAGCAGCTTCATGTCCGCGGGATGGCGTTCGTGGAGCAGGTCCAGCAGCCAGCCCGAGAAGTGCACGCTGAAACGGAACTCGGGGTACTGGTGCAGCACGCGGATGAACATGCCGTAGCAGCGAAGGTGCGCGTCGTCGATGACTTCAGTGAAATTGCCGACCGGCTGATGGGCGTGGACGCCAAGCAATAGGGAAATGGTCATGTGGATCTCTCGTGTTAGCTGGCGCGACGCATGGTTCCACCGCCTTCGGCGTGGCCGCCGCCAGCGGAGATGGGCTGGTCGAGTTCCGCCGGCGGCGTGAGCTTCAGGCAGCGATAGAGATTGGCGAGGTTGTGGCGATAGAGACGATCGAAGCTTTCGACCGAGGGGCCGGGGTTGTAGTCGCCGAACCACCAGAACCAGTCCGAACTCTCGCAGATGGCAAGCTGCCGCTCGGCAGCCGCCTTGTGCTCCTCGCTCAGCCCCGGCAGCGCGCTATCGTAAGCGGCTTTGGCGGCGGCAAGCAGGTCCCAGGCGCGATTCTTGGCCGGATCGCCGACCCATGTGGACAAGGTGCCGTACACCCAGCTGCCGGCGACGAGCGCCGGCAGTGTGGCATCCGGCGCCGGGCGCTCGGAAATCAATGCGGCGAATGTGGTGGTGTGGATCTGTTCGTTGGCGGACAGCAGGCCGTAGAGTTCATCAAAAAAGTACCAGCCGTTGTAGGGGTAGTATTCCCAAGCATTCTCGCCGTCGAGGATGACGGCCACCAGCGGCTTTTGCTGCTGCGCGCTCTCCACGACAGGCACCAGGCTGGCGGTATTCGTGACCTGTTCGACGAAGTGACGGGCGGCGTCGCCGCTGTGCCATTTGCCGTATTCGAAGCCGATCAGGTCGGACAGATGTTCGTCGCGGAAGAACATCGTCATGCCCGGCGCCTTGTCGAGCTGCCACGGTTGCCATGCCGGATGCGGCACCTGCATCCCCGCCTGGTTGAGGCTGTTGTGCAGCACCCCTTCGCCGCTGGCGATCCAGCGTACGCCTTCGGCCGCGAGCTGCCGTGCGAACGCCGTCGACACTGCGCCTTCGGCCGGCCACATGCCGGTGGGCGGCGCACCGAAGCGCTGTGCGTGGCTGATCTTGGCGCAGCGAATGTGACGCTGGACGCGCTCTGCGCCGCCCGGGTATTCGGCAGCTGTTGGCGCCGGCGCCTCGGGTACGGTCTGCTGCCCGGCCTTGAGGTCCAGCAGCAGCGGCGACAGCGGATGCATTTGCGGCGTGCAGCACAGCTCGATCTGCCCGCGCGCAGCCAGCGCGGCGTAACGCGGCAGCAGGCAGTTCAGTGTCGCGCCCATCCACTTCATCAAGGCCATTCGATCGGCGAAGCTGAAGTTGTGTCCCTTGGCGATGAGATCCTGCAGCAGCTTTTCCTTGCGGCGCTCCGACTCCCCGCTCCAGGCCAGGTGATACCAAGTGATCAGGTCGAGGTAATAACCGTCGGAGAGATAGTCGAGGATAGGGTCCTCGCAGCAAGGATTGTCGAGGCTGTTGAACAGCGTGTGCAGGCGCTGATAATCCGGGAAGGGAGACAGCATGGTCGCGTGATTGGCGAGAAAGCACGCGTCGAGGATCCTGCGCTTGTCCTCGATGTCGAGCTTGGCGCCCTCGGGCGTGGCCAGCAGGCGCAGCAGCGGATCGCGGAACTCGGCGTTGCTGAACTGCTGCGCATAGTCCTCGATCTGTTCGGCCAGGACCGGGACAAAATTGATGACGGCGCGCACCTGCGGATGCCGTTCCAGATGCGCCGCCATGTCCGTGTAGTCCTTGATCGCATGCAGATAGACCCAGGGCAGCACGAATTCGGGCGCGCCGTCGGCACCATGGTCGCGATAGTCCGGCTGGTGCATGTGCCAGAGAAAAACGAGGTCTATCTTGTGCATGCGCGCTGCCTAGCCGATGCGCGGGGTGCGCTGTCCCAGCATGTCCTGGGTGACCAGAACAATGCCCTTCTCGCTGACATGGAAGCGCCTGCGATCTTCTTCGAGGTCGTAGCCGATCTGCATGCCCGGCGGAATCTTGCAGCGCTTGTCGATAACGGCGCGTCGTATCTTCGCCCCGGCGCCGATATCCACGCCCTGCAGCACGACCGAATCCTCGACGACGGCGCCGTCATAGGCGTTGACGCGCGAGAACAGCAGCGAGCGGCGTATGGTCGCACCGCTGATGATGTCACCGCCGGAAACGAGGGAGTCGACTGCCATGCCGCGGCGGTTGTCGTCATCGAAGACGAACTTGGCCGGCGGCATCTGCTCCTGGTGAGTCCAGATCGGCCACTCCTCGTCGTACATATTGAGTTCGGGGCTGACCTTGGTCAGCTCCATATTGGCCTCCCAGTAGGCGTCGATGGTGCCGACGTCGCGCCAGTAGGGGTTGTCCGGCGCGCTGCCGCCGACGCAACTGTTCTTGAAGCTGTGAGCGAAGACGCGAGCGCCCTGCGCCAGCAGAAACGGGATGATGTCCTTGCCGAAATCGTTGTTCGATTCCGGATCGTGGCTGTCGCGCGCGAGTTGCTCGTAGAGGAAATCGGCGTTGAAGACGTAGATGCCCATAGAGGCGAGCGCGCGGTCCGGATGGCCGGGGATGGTCGGCGGTCGGTCCGGTTTTTCGACAAAGCTGGTGACGCAGCTATTGCCGTCCACCGCCATGACGCCGAAGGCGCGGGCATCCTCGACCGGCACGTCGATGCAACCGACGGTGAGCTCGGCGTCGTTCCACACATGCTCCGCCAGCATGCGACCGTAGTCCATCTTGTACACATGGTCGCCGGAAAGAATCAGCACATATTTCGGATGGTTGTGGCGCAGCAGATCGATGTTCTGCCATACGGCATCGGCGGTGCCGCGATACCAGCCCTCGCCCATCATCTGTTGTGCCGGCAGCAGATCCACACCTTCATGGAAGCGCCCTTCGAGAAAGGACCAGGCGTGCTGGATGTGGCGGATCAGACTCTGCGCCTTGTACTGCGTCGCCACGCCGATGCGGCGTATGCCGGAGTTCACGCAGTTCGACAGCGCGAAATCAACGATGCGAAATTTTCCGCCGAACGGAACGGCCGGTTTTGCGCGCCAGTCCGTCAGTTGCATCAGGCGACTGCCGCGGCCGCCGGCGAGGACGATGGCATAGGTGTTGCGGGTGAGATGGCTGACGTGCCGACCTGCCGCATTCTGCGAGTTCGATTCAGACATGTTTTCCTCTCGCGGCTACAATGGCCGCTCGGTGTTATTAAACTGCTGCAGAGGGACGACCCTCCCGCTGAACTCCGTAACGGGAAAAGCGCTTGCAAGAGGCTGCTCCCCGACCGCATGAAGACTGGATGGTGTGGCAATGACAACGACTGAAATGCGACCCCTGCTTGAAGCGCGAGAATATGACCCGTTCCGGGTGCTGGGGTTGCACCGCGATGGGGCCGATTGGTGCTTGCGCGTTTTCAACCCCCATGCGCACAGCATAGCGCTGGAATGTGACGGAGAAAATATCTCTTTGCTTCCGGCCGGCAGCGGCGGGATTTTCGAGTGGCGTTCCGCGGCGCCGCCCGAGCGACCCTGGCGCCTGCATGTGCAGGAGGGAAAGCGATCCTTTCGTGTGCATGACCCCTATGCCTTTCCGCCGTCGGCGAGCGAACATGACCTGTATCTGTTCTCTTCCGGGAGCAACTATCAGGCCTATCGGCTGCTTGGCGCCTTGACCGAGATCAGACAGGGGATTGCCGGCATCTGCTTCCGGGTGTGGGCGCCGAATGCCGAACGCGTTTCCGTAATCGGGGATTTCAATCACTGGGACGGGCGTTGTCATCCGCTCGCCAGCCTCGGCGCCAGTGGCGTTTGGGAGCTTTTCGTCCCCGAGTTGGCCGCGGGTACCCTGTACAAGTTCGAGATTCGCCAGCGCGGCAGCGAAGTGGTGAAAGTGAAGGCCGATCCCTATGCGCGCGCCTTCGAGAGGCGCCCCGCTACCGCCGCCAGGGTCGTGGCGGCCGATCCTTATGCCTGGCAGGACAGCGAGTGGCTGCGCCGCCGTGCCGCGACCGACTGGCTGCATGCACCGATGTCTGTCTACGAAGTGCACGCGGGCTCGTGGATGCGCCATCCCGATGGCAGCTTTTACAACTACCGCGAGCTTGCCGAAAAGCTGGTGCCTTACCTGCAGCAGCAGGCATTCACCCATGTCGAGCTGCTGCCCATCATGGAGCATCCGCTCGACGAGTCCTGGGGCTATCAGTGCACCGGCTTCTTCGCGCCCAGCGCACGCTTCGGCACGCCCGACGATTTTCGCTATTTCGTCGATGCCTGCCATCGCGCCGACATCGGGGTCATTCTGGACTGGGTGCCGGGCCACTTCCCCGCCGACGATTGGGCGCTCGCCCATTTCGACGGCAGCGCGCTCTACGAGCATGAAGACCCGCAGCAGAAAATGCATCCGGACTGGGGCACCCACGTCTTCAACTACGCGCGTAACGAAGTGCGCAGCTTCCTGCTGTCGTCGGCGCACTGGTGGCTGTCCGAGTTCCATGTCGACGGCCTGCGTGTCGATGCCGTCGCCTCCATGCTCTACCTCGATTACTCGCGTCAGGCCGGCCAGTGGCGACCGAACAAGTACGGCGGGCGCGAGAATCTCGAAGCCATCGCCTTTCTGCGGGAAATGAACGAAATGGTGCATCGCGAATTTCCCGGTGCGCTGACCATCGCCGAAGAGTCCACCGCGTGGCCGCAGGTATCGCGGCCCGTCTATGTCGGCGGCCTCGGTTTTTCGATGAAGTGGAACATGGGCTGGATGAACGACACCCTGGACTTCTTCCGTCACGATCCGATCCATCGCCGCTATCACCATGATCGCCTGACCTTCGGACAGATCTACGCCTACTCGGAAAATTTCGTGCTGCCCCTGTCGCACGACGAGGTGGTGCACGGCAAGGGCTCACTGCTGGGCAAGATGCCGGGCGATGAATGGCAGCGCTTCGCCAATCTGCGCCTGCTGCTGTCCTACCAGATGGCAACGCCGGGCAAGAAACTCAATTTCATGGGCAACGAGTTCGGACAGGGCGAGGAGTGGCGCGATCACAGCGAGCTGCCGTGGTGGCTGCTGCAGTATCCGCTGCATCAAGGGGTGCAGCGCATGACGGCAGACCTCAACCGGCTCTACCGCGATATTCCGGCGCTGCACGAGCTCGATTTCTACGGCGAAGGTTTCAGCTGGATCGACTGCCACGATGCGGACCAGTCCATCCTTGTGTGGCTGCGCCGCGCCAGCAACGGCAGCCCCATTGTCGTGGCCGCCAACTTCACGCCGGTGCCGCGCACCAACTATCGCATCGGGGTACCGCAGGCCGGTGTCTGGCGCGAAATCTTCAACAGCGATTCCAGCCATTACGGCGGCGGCAACCTCGGCAATGGTGCCGGCCTCAATGCCTCGCCATTGCGCTGGATGAACCAGCCCGCGAGTCTCAGCCTGGTACTGCCGCCACTGGCCCTGGTGATGCTGCAGATCGTATGACGTCCGCATCACCGGTGCGCGATCGGCCCGGACCGAGGCGGCCGGGCCGGCCCACGGCTTCGGACGAGCTGCATGCGCTCGTCCGGCATCTGGAAGGCGCGCTCTGATTCTCAGGTCGGCAGTTTGCCGGCCAGCAGGAGCCCGTCGATCTCGCTCTCAGCCGCAATCCAGCAGTCGGCCGGATTGCGGTTGAAGCCGCTATTTTCGGCGATGTAGTAAGCAGCGATCTCGATGTGGCGCAGACGCGTCTCGGCCGTGATCGGCTGCCCGGTCGCCTTGGCCTTGCGCGCGGCCGGTTTCTTTTCCGCCGGCTTTTCCGTTTTGCTCACGCTGGTTTTCTTCGGCGCGGCCTTCACCGGTGCCGCCTTGACGGCGGCGGTTTTCGATTTGCTTGCGGTTTTGACGGTGGGCTTGCTGATGGCGGCTTTGGTTTCGGTGCTGCTCTTGCGACGGGTGGTGCTCGTCTTCTCGTTGGCCATGGTCTCCTCCTGAACGGTCCATGTGTGGGAAAGCCCCTCATGGGGGCATCGCGCAACTTCCCCACCATAGACGCGCACTCAGGCCGTCGCCAATGAGTGTCTTTTATGGCCGCATGTAAATGCGGCATGCGGCCGCGCTTCTTGAATTATGCCGCGCTTATTTGGCCAGCAAGGCCGCACCATACAGGCCGAGCAGCGGCTCGGTCACGATGGCGACCGGCATGCATGCCGCCAGGCCGCTATGCACGCCTTTCTCGTTAAAGGCCTTGAGAAAGGGTCCGCGCTGCATCAGGTCGAGATTGGCCGCCGCGATACCGCCGGCGAGGAAGACGCCGCCGCGCGCCATGCGTGCCAGTGCGTAGTCGCCAGCCACGGCGCCATAGATGGAAGCAAACAGATCGAAGCTTGCCAGCGCCTGCACATCGCCTTGTTGCGCATGTTGCGCGACGTCGGCGGGAGACAGGCGGCGACCGTGCAGATAATCGTGGATGGCGGCGAGGCCGTTGCCGGAGACGACATGCTCAATGATGACGCGGCCATGTTGCTCGCGCAGCCAGTGGCAAAGGCCGTCCTGCGTTTCGTCCTGCGGCGCGAAGCCGATATGGCCGCCCTCGCCCGGCAGCACGCGCCAGCCCTGCGCTGCCGCAATCAGCGACGCGACGCCAAGGCCGGTGCCGGCGCCGATGACCAGACGTAGCGCATCGCTGACCGGCCTTCCCGCCTGCAAGGTCATTGGATCGTCGTCGGTGTCGACCGTCACGCCCATCGCCGCCGCGGCAAAGTCGTTGACCAGACGCGTGTGCGAGAGGCCAAAACGCTGCTCCAGCCGCGCCAAGTCGATGCGCCAGTCGCGATTGGTCAGCTTGGCGTGGCGTCCGTCATCGGCGATCGGCCCGGCCACCGCAAGACAGGCGCCAGCGGGGCGCATTGCGGGGTTGCGCAGATAGGCTGCCAGCAGGTTGTCGAAATCGGAGTGGGCGTCATTGTCGAAGACACCGATGTCATGCAGGCGACCCTGCGCGTCGGCCAATGCCAGCCGCGAGCGGGTGCCGCCGATATCGCCGACGAGAATCATCCCCATGTCATTTCCTCCATACGCTGATGAGAGCCGATGACGGGGAAAAGGTTCATCAGACGGCGACGGGCGCGGCGATGTGCGGTTGAGGATCGTAGTCCTCGATGCTGATGTCCTCGAAGCGGAAGGCGAAGATGTCCTTCACGTCGGGATTGAGCTTGAGCTTCGGCAGCGGGCCCGGCGTGCGCGTGAGCTGCAGCTTCGCCTGCTCGAAGTGATTGTTGTAGAGATGCGCGTCGCCCAGCGTATGTACGAAATCGCCGACGCCATAGCCGCAGACCTGCGCCAGCATGTGCGTGAACAGTGCGTAGGAGGCGATGTTGAAAGGCACGCCGAGGAAGATGTCGGCGCTGCGCTGATAGAGCTGGCAGGACAGCTTGGGCGGCTGGCCGTTGCGCGCCGGCGCCACGTAGAACTGGAACAGCGCATGGCACGGCGGCAGCTTCATCTTCGGCACGTCACCCGGATTCCAGGCGCTGACGATATGACGGCGCGAGTCCGGATTGGTCTTGAGGCCGTGCACCAGCTCGGCGATCTGGTCGACCTCCTTGCCGCCGTCCGAAGGCCAGTGGCGCCACTGGTGGCCGTAGACCGGACCGAGATTGCCGTTCTCGTCGGCCCATTCGTCCCAGATGCGGACGCCGTTTTCCTTGAGGTAGCGGATATTGGTGTCGCCCTGCAGGAACCACAGCAGTTCGTGAATGATGGAGCGCGTATGCAGCTTCTTGGTGGTCAGCAGCGGAAAGCCGTCCTCGAGGTTGAAGCGCATCTGCCAACCGAAGACGGATCGGGTGCCGGTGCCGGTGCGATCGCTCTTGTCGTTGCCGTGCTCGAGGACATGGCGCATCAAATCCAGATACTGCTGCATGCGATGTTTCCGAAATGTTCGCGGGGAAGCCGCATTTTAAGGCCAAAGCGCCCTTGTCTACGGCGCTGCGGTGGCGCGGCTGCAACAGGCCCGCCGCCATCCGATACGGAAGCGGAATCGGCGTGCTTGCCGATTCTTTCATCTGCTACGATTGTCGGAATAAGCTGCCGGGGGGATTGCCATGCTGGGCCTGTTTTCCGCAAAGTCGGATCATCCGCTTGCCGATGCCAAGGAGGCCAAGCGCCTGTTTGTCGATTTGTCCGGCAAGGATGCGGCTGCGGCGCTCGATGATGCGGCGATCCTGCTCGAATCGCTGCATCGGGACCATCTCGTCGGCCTGGACCGGCGCTGGGAAATTCTCCAGCAGATGGATGTCGCGCTCCTTGCCGCCGCTCAGCGTTTTTCGCGCGACTATGCGGCCGCCGCGCATGCCACCCGCAGCGAGGAAGTGCGCCAATGGCGCCTGGGCGCGGACTACTGGCAGCAACTGGTGAGTTCCTATCTCGGCTGCTTGGCCGAGCTGCCCTCGACGTCGGCCAAGGTGCGCGACGCCATGAAATCCGAACTGCCCCTGCTGTATGCGCGCGCTTTGAACGCTTTGGCGGCGACGCTCAAGTGGCAGCAATTCCGCTACGGCCCCAACCCCGGTGATTTCTGGCAAATACTCGGCAAGACCTATCTCGAAGCGGTGGCCGCTAAAGTCGCGCAGCGAGCGGTGGTCCTGTATCCGAATCTGCCGGCGACCACGGCCGAACGCGAATACCTGAAGGCGCTGGCCTTCCACGCCTCGTCGATGGACAGTCTGCTGCCGCAGGAAATCGAACTGGCCGAACGTCTGCTCGATCATCTGCTGCCGCAGTTCCAGTTTGGCGAGCAGGAGCGGCCGGACAGTGTGTACTGGGTGGACGCAGCAACGACCCAGCCGCCCACGCGGCTTGCCGTCAAGCCGCCGTCTGCGCCGGGGCTGCGCTATTTCAGCCCCGGCATGGCGCTCGATGCCGCCTATGCATTGAAGAAGCAGGCCGAACTTGCCATTCCCCCCAGCCTCCACCTTGGCAGCAACTACCCAGGCAGCATGGTCGTCGATGTGCTCGACCACCTCGCCAGTTACTGGTCGCCGATCCCGCCGCAACGCAGCCATGTCCGGCACAAGGTCAAGTCGCGCATGGCCGTGGCGCCCTCGCTTGCTCTTTCCTATCGTTGCCTCGCCAGCAAACAGGATGCGCAGGCGGCCGAGGCATGGCTGGTCGAGGATGTGAGCCAGGGCGGTATGCGCGCGACGGCGACGCTGACCAAGGACAGTCGACTCGGTATCAATACGCTGCTCTTGATGCAGCCCGAAGGCGGCAGCAACTGGCTGCTCGGCGTGGTGCGTCGTTTCGCGAGGGAAAGCGAAACTGCCGCCAGCGTCGGCATCGAAACCTTGGCCAAGCAGCCGCGCGCGCTGTGCGTCGATAGCGGCGGCATCCAGACCGAAGTCATCCTCATCGACCCCTGGCAAACCTCCGCCCAGGTCCGCGTCGCCCTGCCTGCCACGGCCTGGGAAGACAATATCGCCATGACCTTCACCGATGAAGGCAAGGCGGTGAAGCTGTTTCCGGACGGGCAGGTGCAGAGCGGGCCGGATTATTTGATTGGGCGGTATCGGGTGCGGGTGGCGGAGTGAGGCACCGCTTAGCCGCTCAGATGGAAAGCACACAAAGCACCCGGTATTTGGAAGAACAGGCGCATCGGCAGAAGGTTCAGTCGCGCTTGCGGGCACTCGAAGTTAGATCCCGGAGCAATGAACTGGGGAGTTCAAGCAGGCCCGACCCGGAGCTTTCTAACCCTCTGCCGGGAGAGGTGTCGCTTGTATGGGATGCCCGGCAACTTAGCTGCGCGATATTAGCTGGAGCATCAACAGCATTAATTTTTTACGCAATTAGGCATGAACTGCCCCACCCTTCAAAAAGCCTAGAAAGCATCGAGGGGTGGTTGTGGCTGGCTGGACTGGTTATCGGACTCTTTGCTATACCGATGCGAAGTGCATTTTGCAATTTGCGGATATCGGCTCCGAAACCGGAGTACTACATTGCATCTCGACATGCCGCCATTCGCGCATTGCTCAATATTCTTCTTTTGGTTTTGTCTGCCTTTATTGGCTGGATATTGAGTAGCGTATTTGTTTTGCTGGCCGCAAGGCTTATGCTCGGCGTTAAATAATTTGAACTTTCGAGTGCAGCCAGCGTATTTGGATACGCAAGCCGCCAATGTCCGGAGTTCGTCCGGACAGCCGACTTACTTTCTTGCTGTGCGGCAAGAAAGTAAGCAAAGAAACGCACCCCCTGTCTCGGCCCTGCGGGCTACCCTCACTCCGGGCGAATCCTGCGGCCGGCTTGGAACTCGTTTCACTGCGTTCCGCTCAGACAGCCAAGCCGGAAAGCCCCGCATGATTCACCCTGCGTTCGGCGAGCCAGAAGGGGGTGAAAAGCAAACCATCTGGGAACGACCGTTCGGTGGTCTCCCTCTCCCCTGGAGGGATAACCAGCGACTTGCCCGCTTGCGGGCTTAGTCGATTGGCTAGTTGCTTTATCAGAGGGGCGGGGTGAGGGCGGACAGCAACGCTGTCTTGTATCCCTTCTGGCTCGCTGAGTGGAGGGCAATTGGATCGGAGTTTTCCGGTCTGGCTGTCTGAGCGCAGCGAGTTCCAGACCGGCCGATTCAATTGCCTGGAGCGAAGGCACCGGCGCAGCCGGCGAGACGGAGGGTACGCTTCTTTGGGTACTTTCTTGTCGTACAACAAGAAAGTACCTCGCCTGTCCGGGCGAGACCGGACATTGGCCGTTAGTCTGCCAAGAGGTTAGAGATTAAGACAGCTCAGCCCTTAGGCCGAACCGCATGCTTAGGCCGCCACGCGACAACAACTTCATCATGCGTCTCGACATAAGGCGCACCGATCAAATCGAGGCAGTAAGGCACTGCAGCAAAGATGCCGTGCACGACCTGCTTGCCGTCGGCGTCCTTGACGCCTTCCAGCGTTTCCTTGATGGCGCGCGGCTGGCCGGGCAGGTTCATGATCAGCGCCTGCTTGCGTACCACGGCGACCTGGCGCGACAGGATCGCGGTGGGGACGAAATGCAGACTGATCTGGCGCATCTGTTCGCCGAAACCCGGCATTTCCTTGTCGGCGACAGCCAGCGTCGCTTCGGGCGTAACGTCGCGCAAGGCGGGGCCGGTGCCGCCGGTGGTGAGCACCAGGTTGCAACCGGCTACGTCGACGAGCTCGGTCAGGGTCTTCTCGATCTCGGGCTGGTCGTCGGGAATCAGGCGAACCTCTTCTTCCCAGGGCGAAGACAGCGCGGTCTTGAGCCAGTCGCGCAGGCCGGGGATACCCTTGTCTTCGTAGATGCCGCCGGAGGCGCGGTCGGAAATCGACACCAGGCCGATCTTGATCAGGTCACCGCTCATGCTTCATCGCCTTCGTCGTGTTCGGGTTCTGTCGGTACGGGCAGGGCTGAGCCGCCGTTTTCCAGTTCGCGCAGGATGCGAAAAATCTCGCGATAGGCCTTGGGCGGCTTTTTCAGCTCCTGCTCGCGGATGGCATTGCGACGTTGCTGACGCAGGTACTGGATGTCTGCGTTCGGAAACTTGGCCACGATTTCGTCGATGACCTTCTCATCGGCGATAAAGCGGTCGCGCAGGCGCTCGCGCTGGTGCATGCGTGCGTTTTCTGCGGCGGAAAGGCCGGCGATTTTGTCCAAAGCCGCCTGCAGCGGCTCTGGATCGACCTTGCGCATGATGCGGCCGATGAATTGCAGATGGCGCCGCATGCCCTCGGTGCGCGGCGCAAGGCGATGCGCCTCTTTCAAGGCGGCACGCAGCTCGTCCGGCATCTCGATCTTCTTGATCTGGTCGCTGGATAGCTCGACCAGCTTGGCGCCGAGCTCCTGCAGCGCTTCGACTTCGCGCTTCTTTGCCGATTTGCTGGGGCGGCCGTAGAAGCCGGAATCGTCGAGTTCCGGATCGAGTTCCTCAGGCGCGGACATTCCGCGGGGCAGGGGGCGGTCTTTAAAAGGTTTCTTCACGGGTATCATTATATCTTTCCCCCTCCAATAACCCCACCCCGGCCCGCACCCATGTCCGATTTCGGCTATACCCAAGACAATCTGCGCAACCTCGCCCAGGACGTACTCGCCCACGCCAGGAAGGTCGGCGCGACCGCCTGCGAGGTTGACGTCTCCGAGGGCTACGGCCAGTCGGTGTCGGTGCGCAAGGCCGAAGTCGAGACCATCGAGTACAACCGCGACAAGGGCATCGGCGTCACCGTCTATCTGGGCCAGCAGCGCGGTCATGCGAGCACCTCGGACTTCGCGCCCGAAGCGCTGCGCTCCACCGTCGAGGCGGCGCTGTCGATCGCCCGCTTCACCGCCGCCGACAGCGCCGCCGGCCTGGCCGACGCCAAGTTGCTGGCCAAGCAGCCGATGGAGCTGGATCTCTATCACCCGTGGGATGTGTCGGTGGAAGAGTCGATTGAGATCGCCAAGCGCGCCGAAGACGCTGCCTTTGCGGTCAGCCCCATGATCACGAACTCCGAAGGCGCCAGCGTCTCGGTGCAGCAGTCGCATTTCGTCTCGGCCAACAGCCTCGGCTTCTGCGATGGCTACGCCAGCTCGCGCCACTACATCGCCTGTTCGGTGATCGCCGGCAAGGGCGACGACATGCAGCGCGACGACTGGTATAGCAGCCAGCGCAAGGGCAGCGATCTGGCCGCGCCGGAAATCATTGGCGACTACGCCGCCCGTCGCGCCCTGTCGCGCCTCGGTGCGCGCCAGCCCAAGACTGCCCAGGTGCCGGTACTGTTCGAAGCGCCGCTGGCCGCCGGCCTGATCGGCAGTTTCGTGCGCGCCGTCAGCGGCGGCGCGCTGTATCGCAAGTCGTCCTTCCTGCTCGATTCGCTCGGCACGCAGGTGTTTCCGAAGTTTATGCAGATCAGCGAACGGCCGCACCTCAAGGGCGGCTTCGCCAGCAGCCCCTTCGACGACGACGGCGTGGCCACGCACGATCGCGAGATCATCATCGACGGCGTGCTGCAGGGCTATTTTCTCTCGACCTATTCGGCGCGCAAGCTCGGCATGCAGACCACCGGCAATGCCGGCGGCAGCCACAATCTCATCGTCAAGCCGGGCAAGGAAAACTTCGCCGGCCTGATCAAGGGCATCAAGCGCGGCCTGCTCGTGACCGAGCTGCTCGGCCAGGGCGTCAATTACGTGACCGGCGACTATTCGCGCGGCGCGGCCGGCTACTGGATCGAGAACGGCGAGATCGCCTATCCGGTGCACGAGTTCACCATCGCCGGCAATCTCAAGGACATGCTGCGCAATATCGCCGCCGTCGGCAACGACGTGCTGGTGCGCGGCTCCAAACAGGTCGGCTCCATCCTGGTCGAGAACATGACCGTCGCGGGCCGCTGAGCGTGTCGCGCCGCCGCTTCGTCCAGCACGCCGTCACCGCGCTTGCGGGCGGCAGCGTCCTCGCCGCCTGCGGCAAGCAGGAAGCGGCGCAGCCCGCAGCGGCCGCAGCGGCGCCACTGGCGGTCGGCAGCGATTTGCCCATCATCAAGTGGCGGCTCGCATCGAGCTATCCCAAGAGCCTCGACACCATCTTCGGCGCCGCGCATGTCGTCGCCGATCGCGTTGCCGCGGCCACCGACGGCCGCTTCCAGATCGAAGTCTTCGCCGGCGGCGAACTGATGCCGGGCGGGCAGGTCATGGATGCGGTGCAGAAGGGCACCGTGCCCATCGGCCACACCACCAGCTACTACTACGTCGGCAAGGACCCGGCGCTGGCCTTTGACACCGCCATGCCCTTCGGCATGAACAGCCGCCAGCACGCGGCGTGGATGTGGCACGGCGGCGGCCTGCAGCTGATCCGCGACCTGCTCGGCGAATACAACATCTACAACATCCCCTGCGGCAATACCGGCGCGCAGATGGGCGGCTGGTACCGCAAGGAGATCAATACGCTGGCCGACATGAAGGGCTTGAAGCTGCGCATCGGCGGCCTTGCCGGCCAGGTCATGCAGCGCCTCGGCGTGCTGCCGCAGCAGATTCCCGGCAACGATCTCTACCCGGCGCTGGAAAAGGGCGCCATCGATGCGGCCGAATGGGTTGGCCCCTACGACGACGAGAAATTCGGCTTCCAGAAGATTGCCAAGTACTACTACACGCCGGCCTGGTGGGAGGGCGGCGCGCAGCTGTCGATGTTCGTGAACATGGACGAATGGAAGGCGCTGCCGAAAAGCTATCAGGCCGTCCTCGAAGATGCCTGCGCCTATGCGCATAACAATATGCAGGCCGCCTACGACGCCAACAATATGGCGGCGCTCAAGCGCCTCATCGGCGCCGGCGTCGAGCTGCGTTTCTTCTCCAAGGAAATCATGGCCGCCGCGCAGCACGAGACCTTCGCGCTGTACGAGGAGCTGGCCGCCAAGCACCCGCGCTTCGCGCGCATCTACGCTCCCTGGCGCAAATTCCGCGACGAACAGATGCTGTGGTTCGGCGTGGCGGAGCGGCCGTACGATAACTTTGTCGGTGCAACCGCCAGCGCGTTGGCGAAATAATTAACCACCTCGAACGGAAGCTCGAACATGGGAACCAAAAGTGGCATGAATGCCGCCCGCGCTGCGATGGGTTTGGCACCTATAGACGTTACAGAGACGGTCGATGAAGAATGGGTTGAACTTGAAGATGAGGCTTCCGCTCCCGAGGGGAAAGCATTAAAACTGCACTTGGCCTCAGGCAAGGAAATACTCGCAACAAGAATTCAGCTCTTTCCTGAAACGAAGATTCGACAGCTGATAGCTTTAAGAAGCGCAGCGCAGGAAGAAATGGCTGGCTTTTCAAGCGGAATAGGATTTATCGGGTCACTTTCCTGGGTTGTAAGTGGGGCCGTGCTACTTGGGGCTGCCGAAAGTGTTATCTCGAATGCGAAGATGAAGAAAGGATTTGAGATCCTGGCTAAAGCTTCGCTCCTTCAAAGTGAGATAAAGGCGCAAGGTAAATACATCAGAATTTCCGAGGTTGTCGGTCTAGAAGAGCCTCACCCTGCCAAGTGGTCTGCGAATGCGGTCCGTAACAGAAAGCTTAATCTTGCGGTTATGCCGGAACAGCAACGAGAAGCAGCTATTCGCAAATACGGAATTTCTGCCCTTCAAATAAATTCAGGATGGGGGCTGCTTTCTGAACAACTTAATTTCATCTTTTTCGAGGATGAGTTTATTTGGGTTGAAAGTGAAGCTGGCCGTCATGCAATAAGGTGGTCGGCTGTTGACGGCTACCAAGTCACTGCTATATGAGCGGTCACTTAATGCTCACGTGGCTCGCGCAGCTTCCGACTGATCGCACGCGCTTCTGCATCATTCTCGACTGAGGCCTCCGGTCTGTCCTGTACTTCGTCCGGCGCCGCATATGGCGCATAGGGAAAGGCCGACAGTTCGAGCTTTACCTTGTCCGGGTTGATGACGGCGTTTTTGTCGAGCATGCTGATGGCTAGCCCCGGTCAGAAGATGACGATCCCGTTGCACGCCCAGCCAGCGAATCGCGCCGCGTAAGCGCCGCGCCGCCCTTGCGCGGACAGGCGGGATTGTTCACATTTCGCGAAAGCATTTTTCGCTCTAGCCGGGCTGCGCAATGACATGCGCTCGGTTACGCTCCATGACTTCTATGGAGCAACGCATGAGCACACTTTTCTCTTCTTATTCCCTCGGCCAGTTGCAGCTGCCCAATCGCATCGTCATCGCGCCGATGTGCCAGTACTCGGCCGAGGATGGCAACGCCAGCGACTGGCATGTGATCCATTTCGGCAATATGCTGCTGTCCGGCGCCGGCCTGTTTGTCATTGAGGCAACTGCTGTTACGCCCGAAGGACGCATCTCGCCTGCCGATCTCGGCCTCTGGTCGGATGCGAATCAGGCTGCCTTGGCATATGCCTTGGCCGCCGGGCGCCGCTATTCGAACATGCCGGTCGCGATTCAACTCGCGCACGCCGGCCGCAAGGGCTCCACGCAAGTGCCGTGGCGCCAAGGCGCGGCGGTTGCCGCGGCCGATGGCGGCTGGACGCCGCTGGCGCCTTCCGCGTTATCTTTCGACACCGATTACCCGGCGCCGCGCGCGCTCGATCGCGACGGAATCAAAAAAATTCGCGATGCCTTCGCGGCCGCCGCGCGCCGTGCTGCGGCAATCGGCATTGATGCCATCGAGATACACGGCGCGCATGGCTATTTGCTGCATGAGTTCATGTCGCCGCTGTCCAACCAGCGCGACGACGAATACGGCGGTACGCTCGAGAACCGGATGCGCTTTCCGCTCGAAATCTTCGATGCAGTGCGTGAAGCGTTTCCCGCCGGCAAGCCGGTCGGCATGCGCATCTCCGCAACCGATTGGGTCGAGGGTGGCTGGGATCTGGAGCAGAGTCTTGTGCTCGCGCATGCGCTCAAGGCGCGCGGCGCAGATTTCATTCACGTGTCGAGCGGCGGCTTGTCGCCCTTGCAGAAAATCCCCGTCGGCCCGGGCTACCAGCTGCATCTGGCTGAACGCGTCAAGGCCGAGACTGGCATGACCACCATAGGCGTTGGCCTGATCACAGACGCGAGCCAGGCGGAAACGATTGTGAGCACGGGACAAGCCGACTTGATCGGCCTGGCGCGCAGCATGCTCTACGACCCGCATTGGCCGTGGCATGCCGCGGCTCAGCTCGGAGCGCAGGTCGATGCGCCGCCGCAATACTGGCGCTCGCTGCCGCACGGCAAGGCGCCGCTGTTCAGGCCGTTGCCGAAGAAATAAGCGTGTTCAGCGCGAGCCCTGCCCGCGCAGCACGCGGCTGATCGCCCGGTCACCAGCGTCGTTGGCGACCGAGGCTTCCGGCCCGCCCTGCACTTCATCGGGCGCCGCATACGGCGCATAGGGGAAGGCGGGCAGTTCGATCTTTACCTTGTCCGGATTGATGACGGCGTGTTTGTCGAGCATGCCGGTGACCAGCCCCGGCCAGAAGATGACGATGCCCGCCATCAGCAATTGCAGACCCAGCCAGGGAATCGCACCGCGATAGATGTCGCCGCTCTTTACGTTCTTGGGGGCGATGCCGCGCAGGTAGAACAGCGCAAAGCCGAAAGGCGGGTGCATGAAGGCGGTCTGCATGGTGATGCAGATCAGCACGCCGAACCACACCAGATCGATGCCGAGCTTTTGCGCCACCGGCGCCAGCAGCGGAATCAGGATGAAGGCGATCTCGAAGAAGTCGAGGAAAAAAGCCAGCACGAAGACCAGCAGGTTCACGAAGATCAGGAAGCCGATCACGCCGCCGGGCAGCGAGGTCACCAGCGACTCGACCCAGTGGTTGCCGTGCATGCCCTGGAATACCAGCGTGAACATGGTCGAGCCGATCAGGATGAAGACCACCATGGTGGTGATTTCCATTGTCGATTGCATGCTTTGCCACACCAGCTTCCAGTTCAGGCGCTGGTGCAGCGCGGCGAGCACCATGGCGCCGACTGCGCCCATGGCGCCGGCTTCGGTCGGCGTGGCGAGCCCCATGAAGATGGTGCCGAGCACGAGGAAGATCAGCGCGACGGAAGGCAGCATGCCCCACAGAACGCGCCTGAACAGCGGCCAGCCGCGCTGGGTGCGCGCCTCGGGCGGCAGCGGCGGCACCTTGTCGGGCCGCGTCACCGCGACGAAGACGATGAAGGCGACGAAGAGCAGCACCTGCACCAGCGACGGACCCATGGCGCCGGCATACATGTCGCTGACTGGCGTGTGCAGTTGGTCGGCCAGAATGATCAGCACCAGCGAGGGCGGAATCAGTTGCGTGATGGTGCCCGAGGCGGCGATCACGCCGGTGGCGATGCGCATGTCGTAGCCGTAGCGCAGCATCACCGGCAGCGAGATCATGCCCATGGCGATCACCGAGGCGGCGACGGTGCCGGTGATGGCGCCGAGAATCGCGCCGACCAGGATCACGCCGATGGCCACGCCGCCGGGTAGGCCGCCGAAGAGCTGGCCCACGCCTTCGAGCAGGTCTTCGGCCAAGCCGCAGCGTTCCAGCAGCGCGCCCATGAAGGTGAAGAAGGGCACGGAGAGCAATAGTTCGCGCGAGAGGATGTCGAAGATGCGGAAGGGCATGCCCTCGACGAAAGTGGCCGGGAAGAAGCCGAGCTCGACGCCGATGAAGGCCGCGGAGAGGCCCAGCGCGGCGAGCGAGAAGGCGACCGGAAAGCCGATGAGCAGGAAGCACACCAGTCCCGCGAACATCAATGGCGCTGCGTATTCGGTCATGCTTGCGCGGCTCCGCCGCGGCCGTTCTCACCCTCTCCCCTCGCGGGAGAGGGCCGGGGAGAGGGGGCTTTGCCGTAAAAAGAACAGAAGCGCGTATTCATTGCAGCGGCTTCTCGTAGTGAAGATCCATCTCAAGTTCGCCGCGCAGCCACGCGGCGCGTTTGATGATCTCGGCGACGCCCTGCAAGGCGAGGCAGCCGAAGCCCACGGGCAGCATTAGCTTGGCCGGCCACAGCGGCAGGCCGCCGGCGTTGGCCGAGACTTCGCCGCTGCTCCAAGCGGTCAGGAACATGGGCAGGGTGTAGATGAAAAGCCAGATCGTGACCGGCAGCAGAAATGCGCAGAAACCGAAGATATCGACCCAGGCCTGGGTGCGCGGCTTCCAGCCGCCATAGAGCACGTCGACGCGCACATGGCCGTTGCGCGACAGCGCCCAGGCGCTGCCCAGCATGACCATGGCGGCGAACAGATGCCATTGCACTTCCAGCCAGGCATTTGATCCGCCGGAAAAACCGTAGCGCAGGATGGCATTGGCGGCGCTGATCAGGCAGGCGAGCAGCACCGCGACACTGGCAATTTTTGCGCAGAGCCCATTAAAACGATCAATGGCGCGGGACAGGCCGAGCAGCCGGGACAAGGGTAAGGACAAGGTAGAATGAAGCATCGAAAATGAAACAAAGCGCGCAGTTTAGCCTGCCGCCACTGGAAACATGAGCTCCCCGGTTTTTCGTCTGCCGCCAGCTACCCGAGTGTGTATCGTTCGCCACGGAGAAACTGACTGGAATGCGGAGCGTCGCATCCAGGGGCAGATCGATATTCCGCTCAACGCCACCGGCCGCGAGCAGGCCCGGGCGGCGGCTCAAGGCCTGGCCGAGCAATCCTTTGCGGCCCTTTACAGCAGCGATTTGCAGCGCGCCTACGATACCGCCACGGCGGCGTCCGAGTTGCTGGGGCTGCCGGTGCAGCCCGAGCCCGGTTTGCGCGAGCGCCATTACGGCGAGTTCCAGGGGCTGACCCAGGACGAAATCAAGGCGCGCGCCGATTACGAACGCTATATCAACCGCGAAACCAATTTCGCCTTCGGCAACGGTGAAAGCCTCTGCGCTTTCGCCGAGCGCATCAAGCGCACGCTGAATCGTCTCGCGCAACGCCATGTGGGTACCGATATCCTGCTGTTCGCCCACGGTGGCGTGCTTGATGTCATTTACCGCATCGCCACGCATCGTCCGTTGGAAACCGCGCGCGATTTTCCGATTCCCAATGCAGCATTGAACTGGATCGAAATCGGCAATCCGGATTGGCAACTCCTCGAGTGGGGCGTGCGTGATCATCTGGAATCCGCGCGCGAACTCATCCTCGAGTAAGCCCGTTCCTGCACCGGCTGCGCCTCGCTAAGGGCATGAGAATAATGCCGTTTGGGTGATTTGGGCGGTGCTAGAATGGCCCTTCGTTTCTTCCCCCTCGCCTGAAGCCATGTTTTAGTTCCGGCGTAACGCTTGCGCGTTAGCCTGCACTGAAACATTTTTGCGGAGCAAAAATGTTTTCTAAGAAAGCCACCCTCGCCAAGACCGATGCCGAACTCTGGGCCGCCATCACGGCCGAGAACAAGCGCCAGGAAGATCACATCGAGCTGATCGCCTCCGAAAACTACGTCAGCGCCGCCGTGCTCGAAGCACAGGGTTCGCAGCTGACCAACAAGTATGCGGAAGGTTATCCGGGCAAGCGTTACTACGGCGGTTGCGAGCATGTGGACGTGGTCGAGCAGCTGGCCATCGACCGACTCAAGGCGCTGTTCGGCGCGAGCGGTGAAGACTACGCCGCCAACGTCCAGCCCAACTCCGGTTCGCAGGCCAACCAGGCCGTGTTGATGGCTTTCGCCAAACCGGGCGACACGCTGCTCGGCATGAGTCTCGCCGAAGGCGGCCACCTGACGCACGGCATGAAGCTGAACATGTCGGGCAAGTGGTTCAACGCTGTCTCCTACGGGCTCAACGACAAGGAAGAAATCGACTACGAGCAGATGGAAGCGCTGGCGCGCGAGCACAAGCCGCGCATCATCATCGCCGGCGCCTCGGCCTACGCCCTGCGCATCGACTTCGCGCGCTTCGCCAAGATCGCCAAGGAAGTCGGCGCCATCTTCTGGGTGGACATGGCCCACTACGCCGGCCTCATCGCCGCCGACTTCTACCCGAATCCGGTGCCGCATGCCGACGTCGTGACCTCGACTACGCACAAGACCCTGCGCGGCCCGCGCGGCGGCGTGATCCTGATGAAGGCCGAGCATGAGAAGGCGATCAACTCCGCCGTCTTCCCCGGTCTGCAGGGCGGCCCGCTGATGCACGTGATCGCGGCCAAGGCGACCTCGTTCAAGGAAGCGGCGACGTCCGAATTCAAGGCCTACCAGGAGCAGGTCATCGAGAACGCCATCGTTATGGCCAAGGTGCTGACGGCGCGCGGCCTGCGCATCGTTTCCGGCCGCACCGAGTCGCATCTGATGCTGGTCGACCTGCGCGGCAAGAACATCACCGGCCGCGATGCCGAAGCCGCCCTCGGCGCCGCCCACATTACCGTGAACAAGAACGCCATTCCCAACGACCCGGAAAAGCCCATGACCACCTCGGGCATCCGCATCGGCACGCCGGCCATGACCACGCGCGGCTTCACCGAGATCGAGGCCGAACGCGTCGCGCATTTGATCGCCGACGTGCTGGATGCGCCCGACGACGAGAAGGTGCGCAGCAAGGTCAAGAAGGAAGTGGCGACGCTGTGCGCGAAGTTCCCGGTCTACGGTGCTTGAAGGATCAGTAAATGTACTGCGCTTGGCATCTCGGGCCTGGGCGGTGCTCGCAGCGTCGCCGTACTAACGTACTGTCTCCTTGCTGCGCTCCGGCCGCACCCGACCTGCCTGCGCTCGCTACCATTTCCCGGCCCTTCAAATAACGGGTACTGCTCCGAATGAAATGTCCGTACTGCGGTGATTTGAATACACAGGTTGTGGATACTCGCCTCAACGACGAAGAAGACACCGTTCGTCGCCGTCGTCGTTGCCCGGCTTGCGACAAGCGTTTCACGACCTATGAGCGTGTCGAGCTGCAGATGCCGGCGGTGGTCAAGAAAAACGGCAGCCGCACCGAATTCAGCCGCGACAAGCTGAAGGCCAGCTTCATGCTGGCGCTGCGCAAGCGCCCGGTGATGACCGAGAACATCGACGCGGCGCTGGATCGCGTCGTCGACAAGATCGTCACCTCGGGTGAACGTGAAATCACGTCGGACCGCATCGGCGATCTGGTCATGCGCGAGCTGCGCAAGCTCGATACTGTCGCCTATGTGCGCTTCGCTTCCGTTTACCGCAACTTCGCTGACCTCGACGAGTTCTCCGACGTGATCCGTGAAGTGAAGACGCCGCGTCCGGTGAAGGCACCGGTCAGCCCTGGCAAGAACGGCTCGAAGAAGAGCAAGTGAGCGGCGCTTGAGCACGCCACTGTTCACCGCCATCGATCATGCCCACATGGCGGAAGCCCTGCGCCTGGCGCGCCTCGGCCTGTACACCACCACGCCGAATCCGCGTGTCGGTTGCGTCATCGTCAAGGACGGCGCCGTGGTTGGAAGCGGCTGGCACGCGAAGGCGGGCGAGCCGCATGCGGAAGTTCATGCCCTGCGCGAAGCGGGTGAGCAGGCGCGCGGCGCCACCGCCTACGTTACGCTCGAACCCTGCAACCATACCGGCCGCACCGGCCCCTGCTCCGAGGCGCTGATCGCCGCCGGTGTCGGGCGCGTGGTGGCGGCGATGCAGGATCCGAACCCGCTCGTCGCCGGCGAGGGCCTGGCGCGCCTGGCCGCGGCCGGCGTGCAGGTGCAATCGGGTTTGCTCGAAAGCGAGGCGATCGAACTCAATATCGGCTTTGTCTCGCGCATGACGCGCGGCCGCCCGTGGCTGCGCCTCAAGACCGCGACGACGCTGGACGGCAAGACTGCGCTCAACAACAACGTTTCGCAGTGGATCACCGGCGAAGCCGCGCGCCAGGACGGCCATCGCTGGCGCGCGCGCGCCTGCGCCATCCTCACCGGCTTCGGCACGGTCAAGGAGGACAATCCGCAACTGACCGTGCGCGGCGTCGACTACGGCGACCTTGAGCCGCGCCAGCCCTTGCGTATCGTCGTCGACAGCCGCCTGCAGATTTACCCGACCGCCAATGTACTCAGAGGCGGCAATGCGCTGGTCGTCGGTGCGATCGAAGACCCATCGCGCATCGCGGCGCTTCGCGATGTGGGCGCCGATGTGCTGATCATTCCCAACGAACAAGGCAAGGTCGAGCTGCACGGCATGCTGCGCGCGCTGGCCGAGCGCGGCATCAACGAAATCCACGGCGAGGCCGGTTTCAAGCTCAACGGCTCGCTGCTGCGCGAAGGCTGTGTCGATGAATTCCTGATCTACCAGGCGCCCATGCTGGTCGGCGACAGCGCACAGGGCATGTTCAATCTGCAGGAGCTGACCGAACTCAGCCAGGCGACGCGGCTGAAGATCGTCGAGCGCACGATCATCGGCGACGACATGCGCATCCTGGCGCGCCCGCTTAGGTAACCGTGCGTAGCCGTACCATCAGCATCGATATCGCGGTTCCGGCCGATACGGTCTACCGTTGCGTGCGCGATCCGGAACAATTGCCGTTGTGGGCGGCCGGCATCTGCAAATCGGTGACGGTGCAAGAGGGCGTCTGGCATGTGGATACGGGTACCGAGCTCGGCACGGTGCAGATGGCCTTTTGCGCCGACAACTCCCTGGGTGTGCTGGACCATACGGTGACGCTGCCCGACGGCCGCAGCCAGAACAATCCCATGCGGGTGATCGCCAACGGCGAGGGCAGCGAGGTGATGTTGACCGTGTTCCAGACCGAGGGCATGAGCGACGAGACTTTCGTCAGGGATGTCCAGGCCGTTACGCGCGACCTCAAGACCATCAAGATGCTGCTGGAGACGCAGCGCTAGCTTGTGCAGGCCCGAGGCGTCATCGGCTAAAGGCCGGGTGCCGCTCCTTTCCGGACGGAAGCGGGGAGGCTTCTATCCGGTAAAAATGTCAGGGCAATGAAGGCAATTAATCGGACAATAGTGGCGATCAATACCTGCCCTCGTCTGGGCCAGCCAACCCGGTTGAGGATGCTCATGCAAGTTTTACTGGTAGAGGACGACGCGCTGCTTGCCGATGGCGTAAGCCACTTGTTGCGAGCGTCTGCCCATGTGGTGACGTGCGCGGAGAGCGCCGAAGTCGCGGCCGGCTTCCTGGCCAGGGACGATTTCGATCTGATGCTGCTTGATATTGGCCTGCCCGGCATGGATGGCATGACCTTTCTTACGCGCCTGCGAGCCGCACATAACAACATGCTCGTGATGGTACTCACGGCGCGTGATGCGCTGAACGAAAAGGTGCGCGGCCTGACGCTCGGTGCTGACGATTATCTGGCCAAGCCCTTTGCCGGCGAGGAGTTGCTGGCGAGGATACAGGCCTTATGCCGTCGCCGCGACAAGCCCATTTCGCAGAAGCGCATTCACGGCCCCCTGATCCTGGATCAACCCTCGCATCGCGCGTGGCTGTCGGGTGTGCCGCTGGATCTGCCGCTGCGCGAATGGACCGTGCTCGATCTGCTGCTCGACAACGTTGAGCGTGTCGTCAGCAAGGAGCGTCTTGTGCGTCGGCTGTGCGATTGGGATCAGGCGCTGAGCGGCAATACCATAGAGATCTATATTTCCAGATTGCGCGCCAAATTGACGTCGAGCGGCATCAATATCCGAACGGTGCGCGGTATCGGTTATATGCTCGAAGCGTGGCAATGAGCAAGGACAGCCTGTATTACAGGCTGCTGCGCAGGCTTCTGATTTCGGCGAACGTTGCCATTCTGCTGCTGCTGCCGGTCATCTACCAGATTTTCAAGAGCTACGCGATCGAAGCCTACGACGTTGAGCTGTCGGAGGCCGCCTTCTCGCTTGAGCCCTATCTGGTCTCGAAGGACGGCGTGCCCGATTTTGTTCTACCGGCAGAAGCCGAGCAGGCATTTCGCAGCGATTCGTACGACGAAGAGTTCTACCTCGTTCTCGGTCCCCACCGGCATGCCATCGCGGGCGATACCGACCTGCCGGTGGAGATCAAGGAAAACGCCTGGCACAAGCAATCGCCTTACGTTTTCTACGACACGGAAATGCGCGGAAAGCCGGTACGCGCAGTGGCTTTGCGCCATATCATGGACGGTCAGGTTTATCTGCTGCTTGCCGCCGAAACCTTGAACAAGCGTCAACGCATTCAAATCAAGATCATGCTCGGGCTGATCCTGCCCCTGTTCATGCTGGCGCTCGTAAACGGCCTTGCCATTTGGCGCGGCATCCGTCTTTCGCTGGCGCCGATCGAGGATATTCGCGCTGCGCTGCAGGGCATGCAGCATGGCCGCCTGCATCCGCTCGAAGAGAACGCGCAGCCGACCGAAATCAGGCCGTTGGTGCAGGAGTTCAATGCGCTGCTGACGCGTATGGATGCCGCAGCCCTGGCGCAACAGCAATTTGTGGCAAACGCGGCGCATCAGCTACGCACGCCGCTGGCGGGGGTGCGCACTCAACTCGAAGTGGTGCGCAGCCAGATTGAGGAAACGGAGCTCCAGTCACGGGTCAATCGCAGTATCGAAGCGATTGACCGCCTCAATCACCTGGTGCAGCAAATGTTGTCCTTGCTGACGGCTGCGCCGGGCGCGCGCGATGTATCGACGGTCGCAGTGGTAGATGTATCCGAGGTCGTGCAGCAACGCTCGTCCGAGTGGGTGCGTACGGCTGCCTTGCGCAATATCGATCTCGGCTTCGAATTGAGCCATGCGCTTGTCCGGGGCGACAGTCTGCTGATTGGCGAGATGATCGCCAATCTCGTCGACAATGCGATTATCTACGCGCCGGACGCGGGCCGCGTGACGGTGCGCTGCCGGATCGAAGGCGAATGCGCCATTATCGAGGTTGAGGACAACGGGCAGGGAATTCCTGTCGAGGAGCGCGAGCGGGTGTTCCAGCGCTTCTACCGCCTGCCGGGAGTCGCGCGCAAAGGAAGCGGCCTGGGGCTGGCGATTGTTGCCGAGATCGTCCAGGGTCTGCATGGAGCAGTACGGATTCTCAAACCGATCACTCATGCGGGTTGCCTCGTGCGGGTAAGCCTGCCGCTGGACAGGCCGCTGGACAGTTGAATCCGGCAGTGGCCGGAAGGCAATTGAAAAGGGGCGCCCGAGGGCGCCCCTTTCTGTTCGGACAGAACTTTTGACTCGGAAGTGTTGTTTCTGCAGCACATGAAAGCTTTTGTACGGCAGGCGTAAAGCCTCGCTGGATATGGTGCCGACACGGATGTGCGGAGGGAACAAGGTTTCGCCGCGGCGTTCGTTGTATCCAATCCAAGGAGGAAACCTAGATGTTCAAAGCACGTACATTGGCACTCGCCTGCGCGGCGGTCTTCGCCGGCCAGAGCGGCCTTGCTCTGGCAGAGAGCAAGACCGATCAGATGAAGGCCCAGATCGACGCATTGCAACGCCAGATAGACTCAATGAAGTCCAGTCTGAGTGACGTCAAGACCGAGCAGAGCAGCCAGCAGGCATCGCTCAACAAGGTCAGCGCGGCGCAAGCCAAACAGGCCGAATCGCCCTCGGTCAGCATGGTGCCGGGCGACGACCTGATTTTCCAGGTCGGCAAGGCACGGGTTCAGATATATGGACACGTCGACGTGTCCCTCGATTCCATGACCAACGGTCTGTCGGGTGCCGTGGGCGCCAAGGGCAGCAATGGCTGGATGGGCGACGTCTCCAGCAATCTGTCGTTCTTCGGCATGCGCGGCAGCCGGCCGCTGACCGACGATCTTTCGGGCGTGTTCCAGTTCGAAAGCGAAGTTGCCTATGCATCGACTCCAGGTACGTCCGACAAGGCTCCTGATACCGCCGCGCAGAAGTTCGGCCTGGGCGGCCGTAACAGCTTCGTCGGCTTGCAGAGCAAGGCGGCCGGCGCGGTCAAGCTGGGTAAGACGGATACGCCGTACAAGTTGTCTACGGCACGCTTGGACCCGTTTGCCTCGACGGTTGGCGACTACAACAGCATCATGGGCAATACCGGCGGCGATACCCGAACCGAGTTCGATGCACGGATGTCGCACTCGATCTGGTACGAATCGCCCAAGTTCAATGGCGTGCAAGTGTCGGCCCTGTATTCTCCGGGTCAGAATCGCAGCACCGACGGACTGCGCTATCCGATGGGCGAACCGTCTTGCGCAGGCGGCAATACAGGCGACTGTGGCGACGGCGCGTGGAAGGATGCCTACAGTCTGGCCGCTACCTATGACAACGGTTCGCTGTATGCGACCGCCGCATACGAAATGCACAAGAACGTGAACCGCTCCGGCGACGATAATGCTCCAGGGTCGGTTGGCATCGCCAACGAAGATGCCTGGAAGCTGGGCGCACAGTACAAATTCACGTCGCGCACCATCCTCAATGCAGTCTTTGAAAAGCTGAAGCGCAGTGCGATCACCACAGCCGAAGACGAGCGTAGCCGTAACGGCACCTGGCTGGCGCTGACCCAGTACATCACCGACAAGGACGCACTGAACTTCGGTTGGGCGCATGCCGGCCGCACGCCGGGTCAGCCGGTCAGCGGTCTGGTCCTGATGAATGGTCAGGCCGCCCCTGTCGGTGCATCGGATAATGCCGCCAACATGTTCGACATCGGCTACAAGCACTGGTTCGACAAGAAGACGACCGTCTACGCGGTCTACTCGCAACTGAACAACGGCACCAACGCCCACTACGCCCTCGGCCCAGGTGGACACGGCATCGCCACGCGCAATCAGGATGGCGACGGCAATGTCTTCGAGGGCAACAGGGTGAAGGCATTCTCCGTCGGAATGACTTACGACTTCTGAGCCTCCTCACCGTTCGGAGAGCCGGCCCCTTCTCCCTTGGTGGTGGCCGGCAATGCTTCCCTGTCTTCTCCGTGACGGCTTTGGGCAACGGTCAGCCTAGCGGCTGACCGTTTTTACATTCTGGCCGAACAAACGCTTCCACTCCTCTGGCGTTTGCGTCTCGGTGCGGCCGAAATTTTCCGCCAGTGCGTAGGCGCGCTGCGTCGCCGGGCGTGCCTGGATCGCTTCGAACCAGCGCTTCAGGCTGGGAAAATCGTCCAGATTCTGCTGCTGCCTTTCATGCGGCACTATCCAGGGATAGCAGGCCATGTCGGCAATGCCGTAGTCGCTGCCGACGATGAACTCGCGATCGGCGAGGCGCTTGTTCAGCACGCCGTAGAGCCGCCCGGTTTCGCCGACGTAGCGCGCAATCGCGTACTCGATTTTCTCCGGTGCATAGGCGCTGAAGTGATGGTTCTGACCGGCCATGGGGCCGAGGCCGCCGACCTGCCAGAACAGCCATTGCAGCGTTTCATTGCGTCCGCGCAGATCGGCCGGGATGAAGCGGCCGACCTTGTCGGCGAGATAGAGCAGAATGGCGCCGGATTCAAACAGCGAAATCGGCGCGCCGCCGTCGGCCGGCGCAGAGTCGACGATGGCGGGGATGCGATTGTTCGGCGCGATCCTCAGAAAATCCGGCGCGAACTGCTCGCCCTTGCCGATATTGACCGGATGGATGCGGTATTCGAGCCCGCTCTCCTCAAGAAACAGCGTGATCTTGTGGCCGTTGGGCGTGGTCCAGTAGTACAGGTCTATCATTGTTCATCCTCCAGGGCGCCTGAAGCGCCGATGATGTTGAAGTCGCCGAAAGCCCGGCGCACCCATCTACAGCCGGCCGAGCAGCGCCTCGAAGCCAGGATAGGCGAGGCGGTCGAGCGCCGACTTGCGCGCGTATTCGCTCCATGATCTGCCGGTTTCGAGTGCGTCGAACACCCCGGCCGGATCGAGTATCCAGCTTCCGCCAAGCCGCGTGACGCCGCGAGCGAACAAGGGGTCGGGCAGGCAGCTCGCGCCGGGGCCGATCAGCACGAACTCCGTCGCCGCAAGGCAATGCACGCGCAGCGATTCGAAGCTGTCGTTCAGCAGCACCGTGCTCGTGCTCAGCACCCGCGTGCAGTCGCGCAGAGCGGCCGGATCGTGCGTCACGCGGTAGCCCTCGCGGTCGAGTTCTGGCACCGGCGGCAATTCGAGTATGGTCAGGTGCGCGCCGGACTCCCGGATCTGCTTGACCAGCGGTCCGAACAGCCCGACCATGCCGACCCGTTCGCCCGGCTTCAAGGCGACCTCGCCGAGCGAACCTGCGCTGTGCGGCGGCTCGAAGCCGGCGCGGTCGAACAGCCAGCGCGTCAGCGCGTTGATGGTCGCGAAACCGATCGAGCGCGCGGCGCCATCGCCGCCAACGTAGCCCTGCGCGACGGTCAGCGCATTCGCTCCCGCGAGCGAGGCGGTATCGACATGCGCCAGGCGTTCACGCGTGTCGCCAAGCGCAATGTAGGCAAGGCCGGGCGTGCCGTCGTCGAGCTCCACAGCACAGAACGACGACTGCTTCCGGTGCTCGCTGCGCGGCAGATGCAGGGCGCGCACACGCGGCAGCGGCAGGTGCTGCGAGAGCGTGGCAAAGGCCTGGAGCAATTCGGTTGCCACACTCATGGGGCTATCCTCGATTTAACGAATGGATTCATCTTACGCGCTTGGCATTGGGCCCGGCTTAGCGCGGCATGGCGGGGGCCGCGTCACCGCCGGACATGTCGTCGTGCCGCAGCTTGTGCTGCCCGGAGAAATAGATTGCGGTGCCGATCGCCGTCGCCGCCGCCAGGGTGGCGATGATGGGCAAAGCCGTCTGCGCGTCGAGTACCCCGACCGTCGATGAAGACAGGGCGCCCACGCCGATCTGCAGGAAACCCAGCAGGGCCGAGGCGCTGCCGGCATGCTTGCCGAACGGCGCCAGCGCGAGTACGGCGGCGTTCGGATAGATCAGGCCCAGACAGGACAGCCAGGCAAAGAACATGGCGATGGTGGCCTCAAGGCCGAACCAGTTTTGCCAGGTGCCGATCAGGAACAGCACGGCGATTGCCGCCTGCACCAGCATCGCGTATTTGAAAACGGCGGCGCTACCGTACTTCTTCGACAGCACAATATTCAACTGGCTGCCGCCGATGAACCCCACCGAGAGGCCGGCGAAGATGGCGCCGTAGGTGTGCGTGCTGACGTGGAACACCTTCATGAAGATGATCGGCGAGCCGGCGACATAGAGGAACAGGCCGGAGAAGCAGAAGGCGCCGGCCAGCGCATAGACGCTGAAGTGCGGGTCGCGCAGGATGCTCCAGAAGGTGCGCAGGATGGGCAACGGCCGCAGTGAAACCGATTGGTCAGGAACATGCCCTTCCGGTAGCCATGCCGAAGCCACGCCGAGCACGGCCAAGGTGATGACGCCGAGCGCGACGAAGATCCACTGCCAGCCGACCGCCGTGGCAAGAAAGCTGCCGATGGTCGGCGCCAGCAACGGCGACACGCTGAGGATGAGCAGCAACAGCGACATGACCTTGGCGCCCTCATGCACCGGGAAGAAGTCCCGTACCATGGTGATGGCGCCGACCTGTGCGACGCAGCCGCCGAGCGCCTGCAGGAAACGCAGCCCGATCAGCGCTTCGACGTCGGGCGCCAGCGCACAGCCGATGGAGGCCAGCACGAAGATGCCGAGGCCGAGAAACAGCGGCTTCTTGCGGCCGAAGCGGTCGAGCAGCGGCCCGTAGAAGAGCTGGCCGAACGCCATGCCGACGAAATAGCTCGACAGCGACAGCGCCACCTGTGCCTCCGTGCTGCCGAGCCCGGCCGCGATTTGCGGAAAGGCCGGCAGGTAGAGATCGATGGCAAAGGGCGTGACGGTGCTCAATGCACCGAGGATCAGGATGATGTGGAGTTCGCGTTTCTTTGAATCGGTCATTACTGCGGGTACCAGTGAGAATTGCCGGGGTGAGCCCGGCAATTCAGGGAGGCAAAAACGTTGCCTGGTTTTTACCAGGGCAGGGGTTCACCTAGATGAAAGAAGCCGCCGGTGGGCCCATCGTCCGGCAGCGTGGCCAGCTGCACGCTGGTCTGGCCGCCTTCGCTGACTTCCATGGGCGCTTCGGCGCCGCCCATATCGGTCTTGACCCAGCCGGGGTGGGCCGAGTTTACCTTGATGGCGGTGTCCTTCAGCTCCTCGGCCAGATGCACGGTGAAGGCGTTGAGCGCGGTCTTCGATGCGTTGTAGGCCAGTTCCTTGGCTGGGGCGATGGGCGAATCCTTCATCTGGTGCGTGCCCAAGGAGCCGAGGATGCTGGCAAGGTTGACGATGCGGCCGGCCGGCGCCTTCCTGATCAGCGGCAGCAGCACTTGCGTCAGCTCGATGACCGCGAAGAAGTTCACATCGAAGGTCTTTCTCAGCAAGTCCTGCGAGGCGGTGCTGGCAGTGTTGCCGAACAAGGGGCCGAGCGCGACGCCGGCGTTGTTGACGAGGATGTCGAGCTTGCCGTATTTGCGATCCAGATAATCGCGAACGTCAAGGAAGGTCGCGGGGTTAAGTGCGTCGAAGGCGATGGCTTCGGCAACGACGCCCTGGCCGCGCAGTTCCTTCACGGCGACGTCGCCTTTGGCGACGTCGCGCACGCCGATGACCACGGTAATGCCCTGCTTGCCGAGGCCGCGTGCGGTTTCAAGGCCAATGCCGCGATTGCCGCCGGTGATGAATGCAACGGTATTGCTCATGATGTTTCCTTTCGAATAAAAAGCCCGCTCCCACAGCAAGGGGGAGGGAGGTCGAGGAGCGGGCGGTAAAAACTATTGTTTGGCGACCTGAGTTTCCTTGGGGACTGCAATCTCTGCCTGTTGCTGTTCGGCCGGCAGCCGCGCATCCCAGCCGCCGCCGAGCGCACGGATCAGATTGACGACCGAGCGCGCCCGTTCGCCATCCAGCGACACGGCAACGAGTTGCTGTTGCAGTGCGCTGCGATCGGAGTCGATGACGCTGAGGTAGCTGACCGCGCCTTCGCGGTACTGCACGCGCGAAATGCGCGCCGCGCGGCTAGACGAATTGACGGCGGTGTCCTGCGCCTTGTTCTGGTCGTCGAGTATGCGCAGGTTGGCGAGGTTGTCCTCGACTTCCTTGAAGGCGCGCAGCACCGTGGCGCGATAGTTCGCCACGTCTTCCTCGTAGGCCGCATTGGCGCGATCCACGCCGGCAGCGCGGGCGCCGCCGTCGAAAACGGGCAGACTCAGCATGCCACCAATCAGCGGACCGAACACGAAGGTGCGGCTGGCGCTCTTGAACAGGTCGCCGAGATCGTTGGACTCGTAGCCGAGCGAACCGGTCAGTGAGAGACGCGGGAAGTAGGCCGACTTGGCCGAGCCGATACGCTCGTTGGCGGCCATCATCGAACGCTCCGCTGCGGCGATATCGGGCCGGCGCTCAAGCAGGTCCGAGGGCAGGCCTGCCGGAACGCTGACGAGCAGACGTGTGAGCGGTTGCTGCGGGAAACTGAACTCGGCCGGCGCCTTGCCCAGGAGGATGGCGAGTGCATGTTCGGCAACGGCACGCTGACGGGCGATGCCCAGCGACTGCGATTCGGCGGCGGCAAGCTCGGTCTTGGCGCGGGCCAGATCGAGTTCGCTGACGTCGCCCGCGTCGTAGCGGCGCTGGAACAGCCCCAGCGAATCCTTGCGCAGCTTCACGGTGTCGGCATAGATCGCCTGCGAGGCGTCGAGCTCGCGGATCATGAAGTAGGCCTGTGCCACGTCGGACTGCAGCGCCAGTATCGTGGACTGGAACAGCGCTGCATTCTTGTCGGCGTCGAAGCGTGCGGCATTGGCGACGGTGCTGACGCGACCGAACAGATCGACCTCATACGAGATCGTCGCCTGCCCGCGCCACAGCGTGAACGGGCTGGTGTCCGCATCCGGCGGCAGGCCTTGCGACGCCGGCGACGGCAGCTGGCGCGTAGGACCGAAGCCGAGGCCGACCTGCGGGAAGAGTCCGGACCGGGCGCTCTTCTCCAGCGCACGTGCCTGGCCGAGACGCGCGGCGGCGGCGCGCAGATCCTGATTGGCCTGGAGCGCTTCGGCTTCGAGCGTGTTCAGCGTTTCGTCGTTGAAGATCTTCCACCATTCGCCGCGGGCGATTTCTTCGGCCGGCTGCGCCTTCTTCCAATTGCCCGCTACCGAAGGGGCGCCGTTCGGCTCGGCAGGCGCCGCTTCCTTGAGCGCCGGGGCAGCTTCCTTGAAGGCTGCGGGGGCGGCGACGTCAGGACGCTGGTAGGTCGGGGCCACGGAGCAGCCGGCGATCAGCAGCGCCGCCAGAAGACCGGTAGCAAGGCCGAACGATGATTTATTCGAGTTCATGTTTTTACTCCAGACCGGCTTGATGGGCCGGAACGTTGTGTGCGGTCAGCGGTGCGTCGTGATGCGCGGCCGAGTGCAGCTTGTGCTTGCCGGCCAGCTTGCGCAGCAGGACGTAGAACACCGGGGTCAGGAACAGGCCGAAGAAAGTCACGCCGATCATGCCGAAGAACACCGCGATACCCATGGCATGGCGCATTTCCGAACCGGCGCCCGAGGAGGTCACCAGCGGGATCACGCCCATGATGAAAGCGATCGAGGTCATCAGGATCGGGCGCAGACGCAGACGGCTGGCGTCGATGGCGGCCTGCAGCGGCGTGGCGCCCTGCATTTCCAGTTCGCGGGCGAACTCGACGATCAGGATGGCGTTCTTGCACGCCAGGCCGACCAGGACCATCAGACCGATCTGCGTGAAGATATTGTTGTCGCCGCCGGTCAGATACACACCGGTCAGCGCGGCCAGAATGCTCATCGGCACGATCAGGATCACCGCCAGCGGCAGGGTCAGGCTTTCGTATTGCGCGGCCAGCACCAGGAACACCAGCAGCACACTGATCGGAAACACCCAGACGCCGGCATTGCCTGCGAGGATCTTCTGATAGGTCAGGTCGGTCCACTCGAACTTCACGCCGCGCGGCAGGGTTTCCGCCGCGATGCGCTCGGCCGCAGCTTCAGCCTGCGAGGATGAGTAGCCGGGCGCCGGACCGCCGTTGATGTCGGCAGCGGTGTAGCCGTTGTAACGCACCACCATTTCCGGACCGAAGGTCTGGTGCACGGTGACCAAGGACGACAGCGGCACCATTTCACCGGCGCTGTTGCGCGTCTTCAGCTGACCGATATCTTCCGGGTGGGCACGGAACGGCGCATCGGCCTGGGCCCGCACCTGATAGACGCGGCCGAAGCGGTTGAAGTCGTTCACATACAGTGAGCCCAGATAGATCTGCATGGTGTCGAACACGTCGGTGATCGGCACGCCCAATTGCTTGGCCTTGGTGCGGTCGAGATCGACGTCGAGCTGCGGCACATTGATCTCGTAGCTCGAGAACATCGGGCCGAGTTCAGGCGCCTTGCCGGCGGCGGCCATGAAGGCCTTGGCCGCCTTGTCGAGTTCGGCATAGCCGACCGAGCCGCGGTCTTCGATCTGCATCTTGAAGCCGCCCACGGTACCCAGACCCATCACCGGTGGTGGCGGGAAGATGGCGATGAAGGCCTCCTGAATCGATGCGAACTGCTGGTTCAGCGCACCCGCAATCGCGCCCGCCGACAGCTCCTTGCTCTTGCGTTCATCGAAGGGCTTCAGCGTCACGAACACGATGCCGGCGCTGGAGCTGTTGGTGAAGCCGTTGATCGACAGACCAGGGAAAGCCACGGCGGACTCAACGCCCGGTTGCTTCAAGGCAATGTCGCCCATCTTGCGGATCACGTCTTCGGTGCGATCAAGCGAGGCGCCGTTGGGCAGCTGGGCGAAGCCGACCAGATACTGCTTGTCCTGACCCGGCACGAAACCGCCCGGCACGATCAGCGAGATGCCGACGGTGGCGGCCAGCAGCGCGACGTAGACGCCCATGGCCTTGGACTTGTGGCCGATCACCTTGGTGACGCCGGTGCTGTACTTGTCGGACGAGCGGTTGAAGAAGCGGTTGAAGGCGGCGAAGAAACGGCCGAGGTACTTGTCCATCAGCTTGGTCAGCCAGTCCTTCGGCGCGTCGTGACCCTTGAGCAGCATGGCGGCCAGCGCCGGCGACAGGGTCAGCGAGTTGAAGGCCGAGATCACCGTCGAGATGGCGATGGTCATGGCGAACTGCTTGTAGAACTGGCCGGTCAGGCCGGTCATGAAGGCCAGCGGCACGAACACGGCTACAAGAGTAAGAGCAATGGCGATGATCGGGCCCGACACTTCGCGCATGGCGCGGTAGGTGGCGTCGCGCGGCGAGAGGCCGGCCTCGATATTGCGTTCGACGTTTTCGACCACCACGATGGCGTCGTCGACCACGATACCGATCGCCAGCACCATGCCGAACAGCGACAGTGCATTGATCGAGTAACCGAAGCCCAGCATCAGCGAGAAAGTGCCGATGATGGAGACGGGCACGGCCAGCAGCGGGATGATGGACGCGCGCCAGGTCTGCAGGAAGATGATCACCACCAGCACGACCAGGGCAATCGCTTCGAGCAGGGTGTGCACCACGGCTTCGATCGAGGCGCGCACGAACTGGGTCGGGTCGTACACGATGCTGTAACTCACCGAGGACGGGAATTCCTTGGACAGTTCCTTCATCGTTTCGCGCACAT
>JAGWTC010000003.1 GCA_028869135.1 Rhodocyclaceae bacterium | reverse complement strand
GCCTTCGGCGCTGGACAACCGGCCGCTGAAGTTCGAGGAGTTTGAAAAGCTGATGCCGCAGACGGTGTTTGTCTCGGCGACACCGGCCGACTACGAAACCGCACATCAGGGCCAGGTGGTGGAGCAGGTGGTGCGCCCGACCGGTCTGGTGGACCCTGTGGTCATCGTGCGGCCGGCAATCACCCAGGTCGACGACCTGCTCGGCGAGCTGAAATTGCGTATCGCCAAGAACGAGCGTGTGCTGGTCACGACCTTGACCAAGAAACTGTCGGAGCAGTTGACCGAGTATCTGGCCGACAACGGCATCAAGGTGCGCTATCTGCACTCCGATATCGATACGGTTGAACGCGTCGAGATTCTGCGCGACCTGCGCCTCGGCGAATTCGATGTGCTGATCGGCATCAACCTGTTGCGCGAAGGCCTGGATATTCCCGAGGTTTCGCTCGTTGCGATCCTGGATGCGGACAAGGAAGGCTTCCTGCGCTCGACGCGTTCGCTGATTCAGACGATCGGCCGCGCGGCGCGCCATCTCCACGGCACGGCGATCCTGTACGCGGACAAGATGACGGACTCGATGCGCCGCGCGATCGACGAAACCGAGCGGCGCCGCGCCAAGCAGATCGCCTTCAACGAGGCCAACGGCATTACGCCGAAGAGCGTGCACAAGCGAATCAAGGACATCATCGACGGCGTCTATGCCGAAGAGGACGGTCAGCGCGAACTCAAGGTGGCGGAAGCTGCGGCGCGCTACGAGGCGATGAGCGAGAAGGCCATGGCCAAGGAGATCAAGCGCCTGGAAAAGGCCATGCAGGACCATGCGAAGAACCTGGAGTTCGAGGAAGCCGCCGCAGCCCGCGACGAGCTGATCAAACTCAAGGCGCTGGCCTTCGGCGGCGAGGCGCACGATGCGCCGTTGGAGCCGGGCGCATGAGCGACTGCGGGCGCAAGCCCAGCGTCTTGTTTATTTGCACAGGCAATATTTGTCGTTCGCCGACGGCGGAAGGCATTCTGCGCAAGCGCGCGAAAGAGCTGGGCCTGGACGTGGCGGTGGACTCCGCCGGCACGCACGGCTACCACGTTGGCGATGCGCCCGACCCCCGTTCCGTCAAGGCGGCGCTGAAGCGCGGTTACGACATCAGCAAGTTGAGGGCGCGCCGTATCTCGTCGGTGGATTTCGAGCATTTCGATTTCGTCATCGCGCTGGACGACGAGCATATGCGTCTGATGCGCCGCAATTGCCCGCCTGACCTGCACCACAAGCTCTACGAAATGATGGCCTTCGCGCCGGGCACGGCGCACCGTGAGGTTCCCGATCCCTACTACGGACCGGCGGACGGATTCGAGCTGGTGCTCGATCTGCTGGAGGCGGCGATCGAGGGCCTGCTCAGGGAAATTCAGGCCAGACCCTGAGCCTATTTGGTCAGGATCAGCTTGTTCTCGCGCGTCACGCGCAGGAGATAGAAATTGCCTTCATGCGCAATGCGCAAGGTGTTCTGATCCCTGAACAGTTGCTCGGTGTCAAGCAAGGGGGGCTGGCCGTTTTCACCCGGCGTGAGCGTGATGACAGGTGGCAAGGGGCTGTCCGTCGGCGTGCTGTCCATGATGCGATCCTCGTTGTGACGCTGCCTTAGTGTTTGCTGCTCGGGGTGGTGACAAAACCGAACTTGGCGAGGCCGGCGTCGCGCGTGGCGCCCATGACTTCGGCGATCTTCTCGTAGCGTGCGTCCTTGTCGGCCGACATGTGTACTTCCGGCTGCGGTTCCATCTTGGATGCAGCTTCGAGCTTGGATTTCAGTTGTTCGTCGCTGACAAGGCCGTCGTCCCAGTAGGTTTCGCCATTGGCCTTGACGGTCAGACGTATGGTCTCCGGCTTCTGATCCAGCGCGGCGGCATTCACCTGCGGCAGATCCACCTTGATGGCTTGAGTCATCAGCGGTGCGCAGACGATGAAGATGATGAGCAAGACCAGCATGACGTCGACCAGCGGCGTCATGTTGATTTCCGACATGGGCTGGTTGTTGCCCGAACCGAAGTCGCCTCCGCCGAAAGCCATTATTTGACTCCCGTCAGACGCTTGCCGTTGCCTTGGGTGGTGGCGATGGCGCGGCCGGTGGTGAAATAGGTATGCAGGTCAGTGGCGAAGGCGTCGAGCTCGGCATTGACGACGCGCAGACCGCGGTTCAGCGCGTTGTAGGCGAGCACCGCCGGGATCGCGACGAAGAGGCCGGCTGCCGTCATGATCAGCGCTTCGCCGACCGGACCGGCCACCTTGTCGAGGCTCGCCTGACCTGTTGCGCCAATGCTTGCCAGCGCGTGGTAAATGCCCCAGACGGTGCCGAACAGGCCGATGAAGGGCGCGGTCGAACCGATCGAGGCAAGGAAGGTGAGGCCGTTCTCAAGATGATTGGTGGCATGAGCGATGCCCTGGCGCAGCGCGCGGGTCACCAGCTCGCCCAGCGACAGGTGGGCATCCAGATGCGGGTGGTCGGTGCTGTGATCGTTGAAGTGGCGCACGGCCTGCGAAGCGCGCTGGGCGACGAAGGCAAAAGGTGCGGCTGGCGCGATGCGGATCAGGCCGTCCTCGAAATTGGCGGCTTGCCAGAAGCTCTCGACCAACTGGGCCGACTGACGGCGCAGGCGATAGATCTGCAGGCTCTTGGCGCCGATCACGGCCCAACTGGCGATAGACAGAAGGATCAGGATGACGGCCACGGCATGGGAGACGAAGTCTCCCTGGGCCCAGTAGGCGCTGAGGTTGAAGGATTCGGACATGGCTTATTTCTCCAGAATGAATGGCATGGGGACAATGACGCTGGCGGCGACCGCTTCGCCGTTGCGTTTGGCCGGAACGAACTTCCAGCGCTTGATGGCTTCAAGTGCGGCGTCGTCAAGGCGTGGGTAGCCCGAAGAACGCTTCAGGGATACCTTGCCCGCCGAGCCGTCAGGCTGCACTTGCACCTCGACCTCGACGCGGCCTTCTTCCCCGAGTCGGCGCGACATGGACGGATAAGCGGGGCGAGGGTTGTTGAGATAGGCCGCGTCGAACTGCGGCTTCGATTCCGCCACCGTCTGATTCGGCTTGTCGGCGCCGCTGGCGGGTGCCGTGCTTTGCACTTCGTGGGTGGTTGGCGCCGGGGCCGGCTGTTCGCGACTGATCGCGGTTTTGCTGTCGACCGGCGCAATCTTGGGTACGGGAACGGGTTTGGCTTGCTGCTTGACCACCGGCTGCGGTTTGGGCGCGGGTGTCGGCGCAGGCGCTTCGGGGGCTGGCGGCGCCATGGGCAGCAGGCTGACATTGAAAACCTCGGGCGTTTTCGGCGGCGCCTGATAAAAAACAAACGCAGCGGCGATGAGCAGCAAGTGAAAGGCGATCGCCACCAGCGTCCAGTGGCTCATGCTGCGCCAGGAGGCGGAGGTCAGGTCTATGGCGGGCAATGCGGGTGCGTGCATATCGGGCGAACCGGGCGCGCGCATGGCGCCGGGGTTCCGTGCTTCCGGCTTGGTCTGGCTGGGTTCTTGTGCAGCAGTTTCCATCTTGGATGATACGGTCGTACTCGTTTGAACAGACATTCTGCCTGGCTGCCGGCGTATGGGACTGCCATCGCGTCATGGCCTTCGACGCTGCAGCAGGGATGCTACGATTAACAGATGAGAATGTATCGCATTTACATGGGGGTGTAAAGAAACATTCGAATCACTTTATTTATGGCGGGATCAGGGGGAGATGGCAAGTACAAACAAAAACGGCCGACATCAAATGTCGGCCGTTTTGTTTGTAGCGGTGTCTTGACACTCAGTTGGAACGACTGGTTTCCACCATCTGCAGCGGTTCGTCCGCAATCACCGCCGCCGGACGCGGCTTGCGCCCGAGGGGTGCCGGGGGCTCGGCAGCTACAGGCGCCGCTGCGTCCGACTTGGTTTCTATCATGACCAGGCCGGCGCCGGCCAGATCGACCGCTTCCTCGGCCTTCACCGGAGTGGGGGGCTCGATGGGCGCCGCTACCGCCGTCTCGACGGGCATGGCGGTCGCGGTGACGACGGCCGGCTCGAGCTGTTTGACAGGGCTGACGGTTTTTGCCGCGACAGATTCGTCAGCGACAACCGGCTCCGCCGTTACAAACGGTTCGGGAGTAACTGTCGCCGGGGCGGGGGTGTGAGTGAATTCCGCCGGTGTCACGGTTTCGACAATATCTGCGGCTTCCATCGACACCGCGTCGCTGGCGCCGACTTCCGGGGCAGCTACGATATTGTCGTCCTGGGTTTGCGGACGGCCTTCCTGCTGGCGGCGTTCGCCGCGACCGCGGCCACCACGGCGACCACGACGACGGCCGCCTTCGCCTGCATTCGGCTGTGCGCCTTCCTCATTGCCTTCAACAACCGGCGCTACAGCGGGGGTCGTATCGGCGCCGGCTTCGACATTGCGCGGCGGACGCGGTTCGCGCGGCGGGCGCGGCTCGCGGGGCTCGCGCGCTTCCTTGCGCTCGCCGCGTTGCTCGTCACGCTGCTCATTGCGTTGCTCGTTTCGTTCGCCACGCTGACGACGCTGACCGGGCTCGGCTTGAGCCTGACCTTCTTCACGGCGCTGCTTGCCTTCACCGCGTTCTTTGCGCTCGCCACGTTCGCTGTTCTCTGCGCGGGCTTCATCCTTGTTGCGGCCTTCGCCACGGTTGCGGTCACGGCCATTGCCGCGGCGACCATCGCGACCGCCACGCTCGCCGCGTTCGCGGCGGTTGCCCTTCTGCGTCGGTTGTTCGACGACGGGTGCGGGAGCCTCCTTGGGCGTACCGACCAGCCAACCGAAAAGCTTGCCGATGAAGCCGGTTTGCTCCGGCTTCGGTGCGGCCGGGGTTTCGACGGCGCGGTATTCGACCACGGGGGCCGCCGTCGCAGGAGTGATGCCCTTGACTGCAGCTTCCGGACGCGCCGGGCGCGGCTCGCTACTGGCCGAAGGCGGCTGATAGCTGGCCTGCTTCTGTTCGTCGGCCATGCGATAGCTGGGCTGGCCGATACCTTCCTGGTTCAGCTGGTCGTGGCGCAGGCGGATGATTTCGTGGGCCGGCGTTTCCAGATGGCGGTTCGGTACGATCACCAGATTGATGCGATGACGCATCTCGATGCGGGCGATGTCGACGCGCTTCTCGTTGAGCAGGAAGGTGGCGACATCCACCGGCACTTGCAGGTGCAGGGCGCCGGTGTTTTCCTTCATGGCCTCTTCTTCGAGGATGCGCAGGATGTGCAGGGCGGCCGATTCGGTGCTGCGGATGTGGCCGGTGCCGGTACAGCGCGGGCAGGTGATGTAGCTGGTCTCGGCGAGTGCCGGACGCAGGCGCTGACGCGAGAGTTCGAGCAGGCCGAAGCGCGAGATCTTGCCGGTCTGCACGCGGGCACGGTCATGACGCAGTGCATCACGCAGCCGGTTTTCGACTTCGCGCTGATTCTTGGACGACTCCATATCAATGAAGTCGATGACGATCAGGCCGCCGAGGTCGCGCAGGCGCAGTTGGCGGGCGATTTCATCGGCCGCTTCGAGGTTGGTGCGGAAGGCGGTTTCCTCGATATCGCTGCCCTTGGTGGCGCGACCCGAGTTCACGTCGACGGCGACCAGGGCTTCGGTGTGGTCCATGACGATGGCGCCGCCGGAAGGCAGGTTCACCTGACGGACATAGGCCGATTCGATCTGGTGTTCGATCTGGAAGCGCGAAAACAGCGGCACATCGTCCTGGTAGCGCTTGACGCGATTGACGTTGCCCGGCATGACCACGCCCATGAAGTGCTGGGCCTGCTCGAAGACATCGTCGGTGTCGATCAGGATTTCACCGATATCCGGCTGGAAGTAATCGCGAATGGCGCGAATGACCAGGCTGCTTTCCAGATAGATCAGGAAGGGCGCCGGATTGCTGGGCTTCTTGCTGCCCTCCTCGTATTGCGGGGTGGCGGCGGCGTCGATGGCGCTCCACAATTGCAGCAGGTAGTTAAGGTCCCATTGCAGTTCTTCGGCGTTGCGGCCGATGCCGGCGGTGCGGGCGATCAGGCTCATGCCGTTGGGCACTTCGAGCTGATCCATGACCTCACGCAGTTCCTGGCGATCCTCGCCCTCGACGCGACGCGAAACGCCGCCGCCGCGCGGGTTGTTGGGCATCAGGACCAGATAACGGCCGGCCAGCGAGATGAAGGTGGTGAGGGCTGCGCCCTTGTTGCCGCGCTCATCCTTTTCGACCTGAACGATGAGTTCCTGGCCGACGGAGAGGGCGTCCTGAATGCGGGCCTTGTTGGGCTCGACACCATCCTTGAAATAGATACGGGAGACTTCCTTGAAAGGCAGGAAGCCGTGGCGATCGGAACCGTAATCGACGAAGGCGGCTTCGAGGCTGGGCTCGATGCGGGTGATGACCGCCTTGTAGATGTTGCTCTTGCGTTGTTCCTTGGTGGCTGATTCGATGTCGAGGTCAATCAGTTTCTGACCATCGACAATCGCGACGCGCAGTTCTTCAGCCTGCGTCGCATTGAAAAGCATGCGTTTCATGTGTGCTCCCGCGCGCGGGAACGGCACGACAAACCACGCACCGCGGAATTAGTCTCCGGGCGGTGCGTCCTTTTTCTGCGGATTGTGAGCCTTGCAAAAAAGCATCTCGGGGCAGAACCAAAGTTGGTCTATCTATCTTCTTTTTTCGTACCGCTGACTATGGCCAGCCGCACGACACTGAATTTGTACCGTTACTGCGCGCAACAATTTAGTTACCCGGTATGCACTGCCGGCAGTGGGACTGTTTTCATGCGCGAGGCCGTGAACACGGCGGCGGCATGTATGCATCAAACGTCATCCAGTGCAGCAGATCATACATAAATATTGCTAATCAAGCCTAGCAATCGGCCGGTGCTGCGAACGCGTGGAACAACTTCAAGAAATCCCGCCAGTCTCTTGGATTGCTGCAGCGCATCACTGCGCGAGCGGAAGGGCCGGATTGCTGGAATACATCACGCATCATGCCGAATCGGCGGTGGCTCAAGGGACTCAGCTATGGCTGGCAGATGAACCGGCTTTCGATAACGACAACATTCCGAGGCATGCGCCACCAACTCCGCTTCGGGTCGTTGGGCACGCCGCCATCGGGATGGCAGACCGGCTGGTATTATATGGCACATGAGTGGTTTAGGCAAAGACGCGGTGACTTGGCTTCAAGTCGGGGACGAATCCGCAGGGCAAAGAATCGACAACTTCCTTCTGAAAATGTGCAAGGGCGTGCCGCATAGTCACGTTTATCGCATATTGCGCAGCGGCGAAGTTCGGGTAAACAAGGGGCGCGTCAAGGCGGACTATCGTCTTCAGCTCGGAGATCAGGTGCGCGTGCCGCCAGTCAGAGTGGCGCAACGCGAGCAGGGTGGGGTTAATGCTGCCGCGCCTGCCCGGGAATTCCCCGTGGTGTTTGAGGATGATGCGGTTTTGGTCATTGACAAGCCTGCCGGCGTTGCCGTCCACGGCGGCAGCGGGGTCAGCTTCGGCGTCATTGAGCAATTGCGGCGCGCGCGCCCCCAGGCCAAGTTTCTGGAGCTGGCGCATCGTCTGGACCGCGAAACCTCCGGACTCCTGATCGTCGGCAAGAAGCGCTCCGCCCTGGTGCGCTTGCAGGACGATTTCCGCGAAGGCAGCATGGGCAAGCGCTATTTCGCTCTGGTCAAGGGGCGTTGGCTCAACCAGACGCAACATATTCGCAATCCGCTGTACAAATACCTGATCGAAAATGGCGAACGACGCGTGCGCGTCGATCCGGAAGGCAAGCCGGCGCACAGCATCGTGCGTCTGGTCAGGCGTTGGCAGACGGGACAGGGGTATTTCAGTCTGGTGGAGGTGGAGCTGAAGACGGGACGCACGCATCAGATCCGCGTGCATCTGACGAATGCGGGCTTTCCTCTGCTCGGCGACGACAAGTACGGCGATTTTGCGCTCAACAAGGAGTTGCAGCGCCTCGGGCTGAAACGCATGTTCCTGCATGCGGCAAGGCTGGAGATGACGCATCCCGCGACGGGTGAGGTGATGTCACTGGAGGCACCCTTGCCGCCGGAGTTGAGCGAATTTCTGCGCCGGCTCGATATTCATGACAAGAAAGATTATGGCGAAGCAGTTTGATTTGATCGTTTTCGATTGGGACGGCACGCTGATGGATTCGGCAGCGGCTATTGTGCGTGCGCTGCAGGCGGCCGCTGTCGATATCGGGGTCGAGCCGCCGAGTGAGGAGCGGGCCCGCCACATCATCGGCCTGGGTCTGTATGAGGCGCTGCAGCATGCCATGCCGAATCTGACGGCGGATCATTACGCCGCCTTGTCCGAGCGTTATCGCTATCACTATCTGGCGCGCGACCATGAGCTGGTGCTGTTCGAGGGCGCCAATATGCTGGTGGACCGGCTGGCGGGGCAGGGTTACATGCTGGCCGTGGCGACGGGTAAAACCCGCAAGGGGCTGGAGCGTGCATTTACGCATAGCGGTTTGGGGCCGCTGTTTCACGATTCCCGTTGCGCCGACGAGTGCCATTCGAAGCCGCACCCGCAAATGCTGCTGGAGTTGATGTCGGCTTTCGGCGTGGCGCCCGAGAAGACCTTGATGATAGGCGACACGACGCACGATCTGCTGATGGCGAAAAATGCCGGCACGGCGAGCCTGGCGGTCAGCTATGGCGCTCATCCGCGCCTGCAATTGATGGCGGAGGCAAGCGAAGGTTGCGTGGATAGCGTGGCCGAGCTGGCCAGTTGGCTCAAGGCGGCTTGACAGGGAATGTTGCGACCACGCATTGCCGCTGCGGGCCTGGCGGCCGGGCGGAAATAAAGCAGGAGTTTCGCGGCTATACTTGCCGCCATGCAGGCTGCCGGAGCAATTGTGCACGGCGACAATCCGGACTCAAGTAGTCATCATCATGTCTGACAATATGGAAAACCCACCTGGCTGGGAACGCAAGATACTGGAAAAAATCGCGCTGGGCGGACTTGCGGAGCAGCGCGCGCGGCGGCGCTGGGGCATCTTTTTCAAGCTGCTGGCCTGTGTTTATGTCGGGGTGGTGCTGTGGGGAATATTCGGCCCTGACGGCAGCGATGCCATCGATGGCCAGCGTCATACGGCGCTGATTCAGTTGAACGGCGTCATTCAGGCCAAGGGAGAGGCGGACGCCGATACCATCGTCGGTGCCTTGCAGAATGCATTCGACGACAAGAACACGGCCGGCATCATTCTGCGCATCAACAGTCCCGGCGGCAGCCCGGTGCAGGCCGGCATCATTTACGACGAGATTCGTCGCCAGCGCGGCAAGCATCCCGACGTGCCGCTGTATGTGGTGGTCGACGATATCTGCGCCTCGGGCGGCTACTACATCGCCGCTGCAGCCGACAATATCTATGTGGACAAGGCCAGCATCGTCGGCTCGATTGGCGTGCTGATGGACAGTTTCGGCTTTACCGAAGCCATGCAGAAGGTCGGCGTCGAGCGCCGCCTGCTGACAGCCGGCGAAAATAAGGGTTTCCTCGACCCCTTCTCGCCGCTGGAGGGCAAGCAGAAGGCTTATGCACAGGAGATGCTGGGTGAGATCCATGCCCAGTTCATTGATGCCGTGCGCAAGGGGCGCGGCAAACGCCTGAAGGAAACGCCGGAAATGTTCTCGGGCCTGATGTGGACCGGCGCCAAGAGCGTTCAGCTCGGGCTTGCCGACGGTTTTGGCACGGTCGACAGCGTGGCGCGCGACGTCATCAAGGTCGAAAACCTCCGCGACTACACCATCAAGCAGAATTTTGCCGAGCGCATCGCCAAGCGTTTCGGCGCTGATATGGCACAAAGCGCCATGCATATGCTGGGCCGCACCGAGCTGCGCTGATTCTTCCGGTTCAGGCGAGCAGCAGAAAAACCGTCGGGCGTTTTTCGATGTCCGGTGTCTGGCGCTTGCGCCAGTTGCCCACGCTGTCGGTGGCGATGCTTTCGCTGGGTAGCGTAAGGTCACTGGCTACACAGAGGCGGCTTGCGGGTTGGCAGTCTTTCAGCAGTGCCTGGAACAGAGCGGCATTGCGGTAAGGCGTTTCGATAAAGAGCTGGGTTTGACGCAATCGCCCCGACTCTTTCTCCAAGGCCTGGATGGTCTTGGCGCGCTCCGGGTCGCGGGCCGGCAGATAGCCGTGAAAGGCGAAACGCTGCCCGTCCAGACCGGAAGCCATGAGTGCCAGCAGCAGCGAGGAAGGGCCCACCAGGGGTTTGACCCTGATGCCGGCGTGGTGGGCGGCGCGGACCAATAGCGCGCCGGGATCGGCAACCGCGGGGCAGCCGGCTTCAGACATCAGGCCGAGATCGTTGCCCGCAAGCAAGGGTGCCAGCAGTAGCTTCAGCGCGGCGTCGTCAGGCTGTTTCGACAGCTCCTGAATATCGAGCTCGCGCAATGGCACGGGATGGTCGAGCGCCTTGAGGCTGGCGCGGGCGGTCTTGGCATTTTCGACGACGAAATGGCGAAGCTCGCAGGCAATCCGGCGTGTTGCGGGTGGAAGCCACTGTTCCCAGTCGGTGGGGTTGTCTCCCGGGCTGAAGAGGCCAACGGGGAGCAGGTAAAGTGTGCCGTTCGTTGCCGAAGTCATGGTAAATCGATGCCTTCTGATCGCAACATGCGCGAAAGCTCGATCAGGGGCAGGCCAACGAGGGCGTTGGGGTCGTCGCCCCGCATATAGTCCAGAAGCGCAATGCCCAGGCCTTCGGATTTGGCACTGCCGGCACAATTGAGCGCGTCTTCGCGGTCGAGGTAGCGCTCGATCTCGGCGTTGCTGAGGTCGCGGAAGCGAACCTCGGTGGGTATCCCGGCAAGCTGGCAGCGGCCGGTCTGGGTATTCAGCAAGCACAAACCAGTATGGAAAATGACCGTATTTCCACGCATGGCCCGTAGCTGGACTGTGGCATTCTCCCGCCTCCCCGGTTTGCCGAAGCGCTGGCTGCCCAGATAAGCAACCTGATCGCTGCCGATGATCAGGCTGCTCGGATGCTTGGCGGCAACGGCACGGGCCTTGAGTTCGGACAGTCGTTCCGCCGTGCGGGCGGGCGTTTCGTCGGGGAGAGCGGTTTCGTCGGCGTCGGGCGCGACGGCGGTGAAAGGGATTTGCAGCCGGGTCAGCAGTTCGCGGCGAAATTGCGAGGTTGAGGCGAGGATCAGAGGGAGCACGGCAGGATTCTTGTGGATGTGGTTCATTTGACTGGATAAGTCATTGGATGATATCATCGTGCGTTTCCGTATTGCTGCCTCTGGCATAGGGCTTGTTGTGAGCAGATCGCTGGTCGGTTTGGTGGTTGATACGTTGGAGTTCGCCCGCGAAGGGCGCTCGGTGTCGGGCACCGTGCCGGTATCCGGTCTGCCGCGCCTGCAGGAGCTGGTTGGGGCGAGCGATGCCCTGCTGGAGTGCGAACTTCAGGGGCGTCGCGAGAATGGCCGTCACTGGCTGAGCTTGAGCGTACGGGGAAAGTTTGATCTGATCTGCCAGCGTTGCCTTGGGGCCTTGCCCTTTGTGCTGGAGACGGATGCCGAATTGCAGGTGGTCGCACCTGGCGAACCTTGGCCGGATGAAGCGTTGGACGACGGCGCGCTCAGCTTGGGAGTCGATGCGATCGCTGCCGATGCGGCCCAGGCCGTGACGGATTTGATTGAAGAAGAGGTGTTGCTGGCATTGCCGGTGGCGCCTAAACATGAAGAGAGCTGCGAGCCGCCGGCGCGCAGCGACGACAAACGCGCGGCATCGCCCTTTGCGGTGCTGGCAACGCTCAAGAAGCATTGAGCATGCAAGGGGCTTGCCCCTTGCTGTCCCCGGTAGCTTGGGGCGCTAACTAAGTAGCAGTTTAACTAGGAGTAGTAACATGGCCGTTCAACAGAACAAGAAGTCCCCGTCGAAGCGCGGTATGCATCGCTCGCACGATTTTCTGACCAACCCGCCGCTGGCCGTTGAAGCCACCACCGGCGAGGCTCACCTGCGTCACCACATCAGCCCGAACGGTTACTACCGTGGCAAGAAGGTCCTGAAGACCAAGGGCGAGTAATTTTTCGCTTCAGGATGGAAAGGCGCGCATTGCTGCGCGCTTTTTTTTACCGCTGGGCCTCCCCAAGGTAAAAGAGCCCCAACTGTCTGGGGCTGCGAGTCGCTCAAGTGGCGAAGCTGTTGATTTTCAATTCGCCTTTCCTCCTTTTGCCTGAAAACATTACGCGATGGCAGTTACGCTTGCGATCGATTGCATGGGCGGTGATCACGGTCCTTCGGTGACCGTGCCCGCGGCGCTGGAATTCCTTGCCCGCGATGCCGATGCTCGTGTCGTTCTGGTCGGACTTGAAGAGTCGATCAACGCTCACTTGAAGGGCCATGCCGCTTATGGCGATCGGCTGCGCGTGCATCACGCCAGCGAAGTCGTCGGCATGGACGAGGCCGTCGCATCGGCGATGCGCAACAAGAAGGACTCGTCCATGCGCGTTGTCGCCGACCTTGTCAAGGAAGGGCAGGCTAACGCGGCGATTTCGGCCGGCAATACCGGCGCCCTGATGGCGATTTCCCGCTTTGTGCTGAAGACCCTGCCGGGCATCGACCGGCCGGCGATCGCCACCATCCTGCCCAACGCCAGGGGCAAGACCTATATGCTGGATCTAGGCGCCAACGTCGATTGCGGGCCGGAGCATCTGCTCCAGTTCGGCATCATGGGCGCCATGCTGGTCAGCGCGCTTGAGCACAAGGAAAACCCGACGGTCGGCCTCCTCAATATCGGCGAGGAAGACATCAAGGGCAATGAGGTGGTCAAGCGTGCCGCCGAGCTGCTGCGCGAAAGCAATCTCAATTTCTACGGCAACGTCGAAGGTAACGACATCTACAAGGGCACGACCGATGTCGTGGTCTGCGATGGTTTCGTCGGCAACGTTTCGCTCAAGACGTCCGAAGGATTGGCGCAGATGATCATCGGCGGCCTGCGCGACGAGTTCAAGCGCAATCTGCTGACCAAGCTCGCCGCGCTGGTGGCCATGCCGGTGCTGAATGGCTTCAAGAAGCGTTTCGATCATCGTCGTTACAATGGCGCCAGCCTGCTCGGCCTGCGCGGCATTGTCGTCAAGAGTCACGGTTCGGCCGATGCCTTTGCCTTCCGTTGCGCGCTGGAGCGCGCGGCCGAAGCCGCACGTCATCGTCTGACCGACCGCATCGCCGAAAAAATCAAAGACTACACCGCTACCCATCCGGCCCACGCGGCTGAAGGAATCTCTGCATGAGCGACACGCGCATCTATTCCCGCATCATCGGCACCGGCAGCTATCTGCCCGGCAATCCGGTTACCAATCACGATCTGGTCGCCCGCGGGATTGAAACTTCCGATGAATGGATCGTTGAACGTACCGGCATCAGCGCGCGCCACTACGCGCCTGAGGGCGTATTCAGCAGCGATCTGGCGCTGGAAGCCAGCAAGCGGGCCATTGAGGCGGCGAATTGCGCGGTCGAGGATATCGACCTGATCGTCGTCGCCACCTCGACGCCCGACATGGTCTTCCCGAGTACGGCAGCCTTGCTGCAGCATAAGCTGGGCATGAAGAACGGAGCGCCGGCGCTGGACGTGCAGGCCGTCTGCAGCGGTTTCGTCTACGCCCTGACGCTGGCCGACAAGTTCATTCGCTCGGGTTCGCACAAGCGCGCCCTTGTCGTCGGCGCCGAAGTGTTTTCGCGCGTGGTCGACTGGAACGACCGCACCACCTGTGTGCTGTTCGGCGACGGCGCCGGCGCCGTGGTGCTCGAGGCCAGCAATGAGCCTGGCATTCTGGCTTCGGCCCTGCATGCCGACGGCAGTTACAACAATATTCTCAACGCCCCCGGCCAGGTCGCTGGCGGCCAGGTATGCGGCACGCCTTTCGTCAAGATGGATGGTCAGGCCGTGTTCAAGTTTGCCGTCAAGGTACTGTCCGAAGTCGCCGGCGAGGCACTTGAGGCTGCCGGTGTGACGCAGGATCAGATCGACTGGCTGGTCCCGCACCAGGCCAATATCCGCATCATTCAATCCACCGCGCGCAAGCTAGGGCTGGACATGGAGAAGGTGATCCTGACCGTCGCTCAGCATGGCAATACCTCGGGCGCTTCGATTCCGCTCGCGCTTGATGTCGGCGTACGCAGCGGTCGCATCCAGCGTGGTCAGAATGTCATGCTTGAAGGCGTGGGCGGTGGCTTTACCTGGGGCGCTGTGCTGCTCCGTTTCTGATTTTCTGTTTTTCATCAGACCTTATCTATGAAATTCGCACTCGTATTCCCGGGCCAAGGTTCGCAGTCCATCGGCATGATGGCTGCCTACGGCGATAGCCCGATTATCCGCAAGACCTTCGACGAAGCTTCGAACGCACTCGGGCGCGATCTGTGGCAACTTGCCACCGACGGCCCGGCTGAAGCCTTGTCGCAAACCGTCAATACCCAGCCGCTGATGCTGACCGCGGCGATCGCGGCCTACCGCCTGTGGCAGGAAAAGGGCGGTCCGGCGCCGGCTGTGGTGGCCGGACACAGCCTGGGTGAATACTCGGCGCTGGTCGCCGCCGGCGTGATCGCCTTTACCGATGCGGTACCACTGGTCGAATTCCGCGCCCAGGCCATGCAAGGCGCGGTGGCTGCCGGTGTTGGCGGTATGGCCGCGATTCTGGGTCTGGACGCTGAAGCCGTAAAGGTTGCTTGCGCCAATGCCAGCACCGGCGGCGAAGTTGTACAGGCCGTCAATTTCAACGAACCCAAGCAGACCGTCATCGCCGGCCATACGGCCGCCGTGCAGCGCGCGGCCGATGCGTGCAAGGAAGCGGGCGCGAAGCGTGCCGTCATCCTCGCCGTGTCCGCGCCTTTCCATTCGACGCTGCTGCAGCCGGCCGCTGACAAGCTGCGCGCCAAGCTCGAAACCGTCACCTTCAACGCGCCGCAGATTCCGCTGATCAACAACGTCGACGTGGCGATCGAAACCGATCCGGCCAAGATCCGCGATGCGTTGGTCCGTCAGGCCGCATCCGCAGTGCGCTGGGTCGAGACCATGCAAGCGATGGCCGCCCAAGGTGTCACCGCTGTCTATGAATGCGGCCCGGGCAAGGTGCTGGCCGGCCTCACCAAGCGCTGCGTCGATACGCTCGGCGGCGGCGCGATGGCCGACCTCGCTGGCATTGAAGCTGCTGTTGCAGCCGTCAAGGAGTAAACACTATGGCAAATCTCGCAGGACAAATTGCGCTCGTCACCGGCGCCTCGCGCGGCATCGGTCGCGCCATCGCCCTTGAGTTGGGCGCGCAGGGCGCGATTGTCATCGGCACCGCCACTTCCGAAGCCGGCGCGACCGATATTCAGAAGGGTCTGGACGAAGCCGGTATCAAGGGCTGGGGCGCAGTGCTTAACGTTACGGATGCTGCTGCTGCCGAAGTCTTTATCGCAGAGGCCGAAAAGAAGTTCGGCGGCATTTCCATTCTCGTGAACAATGCCGGCATCACTCGCGACAACCTCGCCATGCGCATGAAGGACGAGGAGTGGGACGACGTCATCGAGACCAATCTCAAGGCCGTGTTCCGCATGAGTAAGCTGGTCATGCGCGGCATGATGAAGGCCCGCACCGGCCGCATTATCAGCATCACTTCGGTGGTGGGCGAGGCCGGCAACCCCGGCCAGGCCAACTATGCAGCCGCCAAGGCCGGCGTCGCCGGCATGACGCGCGCGCTGGCGCAGGAGCTGGGCAGCCGCGGCGTGACCGTGAACTGCGTGGCGCCGGGTTTCATCGACACCGACATGACGCGCGGTCTGCCGGATGCGCAGAAGGATGCGCTGCAGCAGAAGATCCCGCTCGGCCGTCTCGGTTCGGCCCATGAAATCGCCGCCGCCGTGGCCTTCCTGGCCAGCCCGGGCGCAGCCTACATTACCGGCGAAACGATCAATGTAAATGGCGGCATGTACATGGCCTGATCCCGCGTTTGCGGAAAGGCCTGGCCGGCAGTCACAACAATCGTTTCTGTTAGAATAGAAAAGTTTTTTAACACACCCCGTTTTGGGAAGGAGTTATAGATGGACAACCTCGAACAACGCGTCAAGAAGATCGTCGCTGAACAACTCGGCGTGAACGAAGCCGACATCAAGAACGAATCCTCGTTCGTTGACGATCTGGGCGCCGATTCGCTGGACACCGTTGAGCTGGTCATGGCTCTGGAAGAAGAATTCGAATGCGAGATCCCGGACGAAGAAGCCGAGAAGATCACCAGCGTTCAGCAGGCGATTGACTACGTCAACAAGAACCTGAAGTAAGTCGCAGTTCAGCAATTTCCTGGAGTAAACCTTGTCACGTCGCAGAGTGGTCGTGACCGGCCTGGGTATCATCTCGCCGGTCGGCAACACCGTAACGGAAGCCTGGAACAACATCATTGCCGGCAAGAGCGGCATTGGTCGTATTACACGCTTCGATGCATCGAACTTCGCCGCCCAGATTGCGGGTGAGGTGAAGGACTTCGATGTCGCCCAGTATCTTTCACCCAAGGATGCTCGCCGCATGGATACCTTTATCCATTACGGTCTGGCAGCGGGCGTTCAGGCAATCAAGGACTCCGGGATCGAGGTGAATGAAGCCAATGCGCACCGCATTGGCGTCAATATCGGTTCCGGCATCGGCGGTCTGCCGATGATCGAGGACACGCACGCCGAATATGCGGCTGGCGGTCCGCGCAAGATTTCGCCGTTCTTCATTCCCGGCACGATCATCAACATGATCTCCGGCAATCTTTCCATCATGCACGGCCTCAAGGGCCCGAACATTTCGGTGGTGACGGCCTGCACGACGGGTCTGCACGCCATCGGCCTGTCCGCCCGCATGATCGAGTATGGCGATGCCGACATGATGGTCTGCGGCGGCGCGGAATCGACCGTGACGCCCCTGGCGATCGGTGGTTTCGCTTCGGCCAAGGCCTTGTCCACGCGCAACGACGATCCCGCAACGGCGAGCCGTCCGTGGGACACCGGCCGCGACGGTTTCGTGCTGGGCGAGGGAGCCGGTGTGCTGGTGCTCGAAGAGTACGAACACGCCAAGAAGCGCGGCGCCAGGATTTACGCGGAGCTGGCCGGTTTCGGCATGAGCGGCGATGCCTACCACATGACCGCACCGGATACCGACGGCCCCAAGCGTTCCATGCAGGCTGCGCTGGCGAACGCCGGTATCAACCCGGATCAGGTGCAGTACTTGAACGCTCACGGCACCTCGACGCCGCTGGGCGACAAGAACGAAACCGATGCCATCAAGCTGGCCTTCGGCGATGCGGCCAAGGGTCTGGTCGTGAATTCGACCAAGTCCATGACCGGTCACCTGCTCGGTGGCGCCGGTGGTCTGGAGTCGGCCTTCACGGTGCTGGCCATCCATCACCAGATTTCCCCGCCCACGATCAACATCTTCGAGCAGGATCCCGAGTGCGATCTCGACTACTGCGCCAACACGGCACGCGAGATGAAGATCGAGTATGCGCTGAAGAACAACTTCGGCTTCGGTGGCACCAACGGCACCATCGCCTTCAAGCGCATCTGAGGTCCTTGCGATGCAGTTGCCGCTGAGGCTGCAACTGAAACCATCGCGCAGCTTTTTAGTGTTTCTGGCCGGCGGCCACATCCTTGCGGGTGTGGCCGTTTGTCTTTTGCCGCTGCCACCATTCATGCGGGCGGGGCTGGTGACCCTGCTGGGGCTTCTTTTCCTGCGGCAATGGCATGCCTGCTCGCGCAACCTACCGGGCTTGCTGCTGCGTCGTGACGGCAAGCTTGAACTGATCGCCGCGGACGGCAAGCCAACCATGGCGGAAGTGGGCGACGATACGGTCGTCTGGCCCTGGCTGGTGGTGCTGCATCTGACCCAGGAGGCGGGCGTGCGAAACGCTTTGCGCGTGCTCCCCGACAGTTTTGCCGATGCCGATGCGCATCGTCAGTTGCGCGTCTGGCTGCGCTGGCGCAGTGATTCCTCGACAGATTAGCCCCGCCGCGGCGGAATGACTGTTTCCATTGCCCGTGGCAGCGTGTCGGGGTAGTCGAGGCTGTAGTGCAGGCCGCGGCTTTCGTGGCGCCGCAGCGCGCTGCGGATAATGAGATGGGCGGTCAGCACCAGATTGCGCAGCTCGATCAGATCGTTGGAGATGCGGAAATTGGCGTAGTACTCGTCGATTTCCTTTTCGAGCAGACGGATGCGGTGCTGAGCGCGCTCCAGACGCTTGTTGGTGCGCACGATCCCCACATAGTCCCACATGAAGCGCCGCAGCTCGTCCCAGTTGTGCGAGATCACGATGGCTTCGTCGGCGTCGGTAACGCGGCTTTCGTCCCATGCCGGCAGGCTGACGGCGATGGTGGACGGATGCGAGAGTATGTGGTCCGCGGCGGCGGCGCTGAAGACCAGGCATTCCAGCAGGGAGTTGCTGGCAAGGCGGTTGGCGCCGTGCAGGCCAGTATAGGAGGTCTCGCCGACCGCATACAGGCCGGGCAGGTCGGTGCGTCCGGACAGGTCGGTGACGACGCCGCCGCAGGTGTAGTGCGCGGCCGGCACCACTGGAATCGGCTGCTTGGCGATGTCGATTCCCAACTCAAGACAGCGTGCATGAATGGTCGGGAAGTGCTCCTTGAGGAAGTCTTCCGACTTGTGCGTCATGTCGAGGAATACGCAGTCGAGGCCGCGCTTCTTCATCTCGAAGTCGATGGCGCGGGCGACGACATCGCGCGGTGCCAGCTCGGCGCGCTCGTCGTGGTCGGGCATGAAACGATGCCCCCCACACTCTGCAGGCAAGCGCAGGATGCCGCCTTCGCCGCGCATGGCTTCGGTGATCAGGAAGGATTTGGCGTGCGGGTGGTAGAGGCAGGTCGGGTGGAACTGGATGAACTCCATGTTCGCCACGCGACAGCCGGCGCGCCAGGCCATGGCGATGCCGTCGCCGGTGGCGGTGTCCGGATTCGAGGTATAGAGGTAGACCTTGCCGGCGCCGCCGGTGGACAGTACGGTGTGCGTGGCGCCGAGCGTGACCACTTCATCGCGTTCGATGTCGAGCACATAGGCACCGAGGCAGCGCTGCTGGCCGCCGCCTTTGATATGCGCGTGATTGATGAGGTCGACGGCGATGTGCTTTTCGTAGACCGTGATGTTCGGATGCTGGCGCACCTTGTCGATCAGCGTTGCCTGCACGGCCGCGCCAGTCGCGTCGGCGGCATGGATGATGCGGCGCTGGCTGTGGCCGCCCTCGCGCGTCAAATGAAACCCCAGGTCGGTTTCATTGTCGGGCGTGAAAGGCACGCCGAGCTCGATCAGCCATTCGATCGCCGCCTTGCTGTTCTCGACGACAAAGCGCGTGGCATCGGCGTCGCAAAGCCCGGCGCCGGCAATCAGCGTGTCGTCGATGTGCGCTTGAACTGTGTCGTGCGGATCGAGCACGGCGGCGATGCCGCCCTGCGCCCAGGCGGAAGCGGAGTCGGCCAGGGTGCGTTTGCTGACCAGGGCGACCCGGCGGGTTTGGGCAAGGCGCAAGGCCAGTGACTGACCGGCAAGACCGCTGCCGATGATCAGGACATCGAAATGAGACATGGTAGGACGCGAAATACCCGACAGGGAATAGCCGGAAAATATACCACGCTGAATGAACTAATCTCCCATGCGCCGGTCTGTGTATGCAGAACACATCTGCGGCAATGCACTCGGGGGAGGGCCTGGCCGCGTCGGGTATACTCGACGCCTTGAACAACGATTCCAATAATATACAGGCCCATGGGAGACCGTGAAGCGGATCAGCTGCTCGTTGAGCGCGTTCAGCGCGGCGACAAACAGGCGTTCGGCCTGCTCGTCGCCAAGTATCAGCGCAAGCTGATACGGCTGATCGGTCGTCTGATCCGAGACCCCGCTGAAGTCGAAGATGTGGCGCAGGAAGCTTTCGTCAAGGCCTATCGGGCATTGCCGAATTTCCGCGGCGACAGTGCGTTCTATACGTGGCTGTACCGCATCGGTGTGAATACGGCCAAGAACTGGCTGGCGACCCAGGGTCGGCGCGCGCCGACTTCGACGGGGTTCGACAGCGAGGAGGCGGAAGGATTTGATGATGCCGATCTGCTGCGCGACACCGACACGCCCGAACGCGTGCTGATGTCGAAGCAGATCGGGGAAACGGTGAACAGCGCGATGGACGCGCTGCCCGAGGATTTGAGGTCGGCGATCATGCTGCGCGAGATCGAAGGCCTGAGTTACGAGGAAATCGCGCAGATCATGGATTGCCCCATCGGCACGGTGCGTTCGCGCATTTTCCGGGCTCGCGAGGCGATTGCACAGAAACTGCGGCCGTTGCTGGACACGGCGCCCGATAAACGGTGGTGATGTATGACTGAAAAACTTTCGGCCCTGATGGATGGCGAGATCGATGAGACCGAGGCGGCAGCGGCTTTTGCGCGCGTTCGGAGCAGCGAGGACTATCGTCGGTACTGGAGCGATTGCCACTTGATCAGCGATGCCTTGCGCGGATCGGAGCGACTGGAGGTGGATCTGACCGCTCGCGTCATGGAAGCGCTGGCGGATGAACCCGTCGTGCTGGCGCCGCCGCCCAAGCGTCCCGGTACCCGCGTTCAGCGTTCCCTGGCGCTGGCAGCTTCCGTTGCCGGCATCAGCATGGTGGCCATGATGGCCTGGAACGGGCGCCCGGTGTCTGCCGTTGCGGTGGCTTCCGTGCCCACCGATGCTCAGGTTCCGGCGCAACTGGCAAAGGCCAATCTCGACAGTCTGCAGGCCTATCTGGTGGCGCATCAGACGCATGCGCCCAGCGCGCAGGGCGCGGCCCATTACGTCAAGACGGTTTCAATGGAGGCAGGCGGCCGCTGATGCGAGGACAGCTCGTTCGGGTAACTGCAGCCCTTGCTCTGCAGCTGGCGTGCTGCAATGTCTTGCTGGCGCGCGAAAGCGACCCTGTTCAGTTATTGAGCAAGGCAATGCAGGCGACATCCCGTCTCAATTACAGCGGCGTCTTTATCTATCGTCACGGCAGTGCCAGCGAAACTTCGCGAATTACGCACTATGTCGATGCCGGCAAGGAGTACGAGCACCTCGAAGTACTCGACGGCAGCCCCCGTGAGGTCGTGCGTGAAGGCGAAGAAATTACCTGCTATCTGCCCGATACGCGTACCGTCTTCATCGAAAAGCGCAGCGATCGCGGCAGCTTCCCGGCCGTGCTGCCGGCTTCCCTGGCGACGCTGGAAGAGCATTACAGCATCGCCAGTGGCCCCCCTTCGCGGGTGGCTGGCTTCGAGACTCAATCCATCATTCTCGAACCGCGCGACGAATTTCGTTATGCCCATCAGTTCTGGATAGACAAGAACAGCGGCATGCTGCTCAAGGCGAGCGTCAGCGACGGGCGTCACGAGCTGCTTGAAAGCTTTGCCTTTACCGAGCTCAAGGTCGGCATTGCCCCTGACCCGGCGCGCATCCGCGTCAAGCTCAAGACCGCCGAGGACTGGCATGTGCATCATGTCGCCGCGCGCGACAGCGGTCGGGTGGACGAAGGCGGCTGGGTGTTCAGGAACATCCTGCCGGGTTTCCGTCGCACGGCGGGAATGCGTCGCCAGGTGAAGGCCAACTCTCCCGAGAGCCTGCATTTCGTGTTCTCGGACGGATTGTCCGCAGTGTCGGTATTCATCGAGCAGAATGCGGGCAACAAGGCCGACAAGCAGGTTGTCAATATCGGTTCGATCAATGCCTATCGGCGCATTGTCGGCGCTTACCAGGTGCTGGTGATGGGAGATGTGCCCGCCGCTGCGGTACAGCGTCTGGCCGACGGCATCGAGCTCAGGCGCAAGCAGTAACATTGCGTAAGCATACGCGCAGGATACTCTGACCTCCCTCATACTGAACTCCTCCTGGAGAGCCTTGAGCGCCTGATGGCAGGTTCCCGGGAGTCATGCATACGGAGACTTGCTCATGAAGAAACTGGTGCTTGGTTTATTCCTGACCACGGCCATGCAATGGGGCATGGCGCAAACCCTTCCCGACTTCGCCGACCTTGCCGAGAAGCAGGGTGCCGCCGTCGTCAATGTCAGCACGACCCAGGTGGTCAAGGCCAATGCCGGCAGTCTGGGGATCGATCCAGACGATCCCGCATTCGAATTTTTCAAGCGCTTTTTCCCGCGCCAGCCGGGCATACCCGGCGGTGGGCGCGAGTACCAGAGCCGATCCCTGGGATCGGGCTTCATTATCAGCGCCGACGGCTATGTGCTGACCAATGCGCATGTCATCGACGCTGCCGACGAAGTGATGGTGAAGCTCAATGACAAGCGCGAGTTCAAGGCCAAGGTGATCGGCGCCGATCGCCTCACCGATGTGGCTTTGCTCAAGATCGAGGCAAGCGGCTTGCCGACGGTCAGGATTGGCGATCCGGCGAAGCTCCGCGTCGGCGAATGGGTGTTCGCCATCGGCTCTCCCTTCGGACTGGAGCAGACGGTGACGGCAGGTATCGTCAGCGCCAAGGGGCGTTCGCTGCCTGATGAAAACTATGTGCCCTTCATTCAGACCGACGTCGCCATCAATCCCGGCAATTCAGGCGGACCGCTCTTCAACATGAAGGGCGAGGTGGTGGGCATCAACTCCCAGATATATTCGCGTTCAGGCGGCTACATGGGTCTGGCGTTTTCCATCCCCATCGATCTGGCTTTCGACATCCAGCAGCAGCTCAGGCAACATGGCAAGGTCAGCCGCGGTCGCATGGGCGTCTCGATTCAGGACATGAGCAAGGAGTTGGCGGAGTCCTTCGGCTTGAGCAAGCCTTCGGGCGCGCTGATCAACACTGTGGAAAAGGGCGGCCCGGCCGAGAGGGCCGGTATCCTGCCGGGTGACGTGATTCAGCGCTTCGACGGCAAGCCGATTGCGCAAGCCGCCGATCTGCCGCGTATTGTCGGTCTGACCCGGCCCGGCGCCAAGGTGCAGGTGCAAGTGTGGCGCGCCGGTGCGGTCAAAGAGCTGGGGCTGACTGTTGGCGAGATGCAGCTTGACGAAAAGCTTGCCTCCAATGCAGGCAAACGCCAGGGACGTAGCGAGGCGGCCGCCAACCGCCTCGGGCTCGTCTTGCGCGAGATCAGCCCGGAGCAGCGTCGGGCGCTCGGCATCAGTGGCGGCCTGCTCGTGGAGGATGTGCGCAACGGCGCTGCCAGAACCGATCTGCGGCCGGGCGATCTGATTCGTGCCATCGTGGTCAAGGGCGTGCAGACAGAGTTGACCTCGGTCGAGCAGTTCAACAGCCTGCTGAGCAAGTTTGACCGCAATGACCCGGTCACGCTGTGGGTGCGTCGTGGCGACAACCAGCTCTTTGTCACCATCAAACCTGTCGGCAGCCGGCAGCCCGAAGGAGCGGACGCCGGTTGATGGGCGCGGCGCCTGTTCTTACCTTGTATTGGCGTGAATACTGCCATTTGTGCCATGACATGCTGGCGCAACTGCTCGCCTTGCACGAGCAGTTGCGTACTGAGACCGGCGCGGGGCCGCTTTTTGAGGTCGAAATCCGCGACGTGGATGCCGATCCGGTACTTGAGGCCCGCTACGACGAGCTGGTGCCGGTATTGACGGCAGACGCCGGAAAAGACGCGGAAAAAGAGCTCTGTCACTACTTCCTGAACCCGGACTCGGTGCGTGCTTATCTGGCTGAAATCCGCTAGAATTCAGGCCATTCCCGACTTTGGACCGGCCGTCCAGGGCGCACTCCGAAAAGGTGTCAAACAAGGTGTCGATGGCGGCACCTTTTTTGTTGCCGCGTCGTGCCGAATTACCGTCTCCCAGCATGAAACACATACGCAACTTTTCCATCATCGCTCACATCGACCACGGCAAGTCCACGCTGGCCGACCGCATCATTCAGCGCTGCGGCGGCTTGTCGGATCGCGAAATGGAAGCCCAGGTGCTCGATTCCATGGATCTGGAAAAGGAACGTGGCATCACCATCAAGGCGCAGACCGCCGCCCTCAGCTACAAGGCGCGCGACGGCCAGGTCTATAACCTGAACCTCATCGATACCCCGGGGCACGTCGACTTCTCGTACGAGGTATCGCGCAGCCTGTCGGCCTGCGAGGGCGCCTTGCTGGTGGTGGACGCCTCGCAGGGCGTGGAGGCGCAGACCGTGGCCAACTGCTACACGGCGCTCGATCTGGGCGTCGAGGTTCTGCCCGTGCTGAACAAGATGGATCTGCCTTCCGCCGATCCGGACAATGCGCGCCAGGAAATCGAAGAGGTCATCGGCATCGACGCCACCGATGCGGTCCCGTGCTCGGCCAAGACCGGCATGGGCGTGGAGGACATCCTCGAATACGTGATCGCCAAGGTGCCGCCGCCCGAGGGCGATCCGGAGGCGCCGCTGCAGGCGCTGATCATCGATTCCTGGTTCGACAACTATGTCGGCGTCATCATGCTGGTGCGCGTCAAGCAGGGGACGCTCAAGGCGAAGGAAAAGATCCGCCTGATGGCCTCCGGCGCTACCTATCTGTGCGAACAGGTCGGCGTGTTCTCGCCCAAGTCGGTGCAACGGCCGCAATTGTCGGCCGGCGAAGTCGGCTTCATCATCTCCGGCATCAAGGAGCTGAAGGCGGCCAAGGTCGGTGATACCGTGACTGCGGTCGACAGGCCCGCCCCCGAGCCCTTGCCGGGCTTCAAGGAAATCAAGTCGCAGGTGTTTGCGGGCCTCTATCCGGTTGAGTCCAATCAGTACGACAATCTGCGCGACTCGCTCGAAAAGCTCCAGCTCAACGACGCTTCTCTGCAATACGAGCCCGAAGTCTCGCAGGCGCTGGGCTTCGGCTTCCGCTGCGGCTTCCTCGGTCTGCTGCACATGGAAATCGTGCAGGAGCGTCTGGAACGCGAATTCGACATGGACCTCATCACCACGGCGCCGACCGTGGTCTACGAGGTACAGATGCGCGACGGTGAAGTCGTTCAGGTGGAGAACCCCTCCAAGCTGCCCGAGGGGCAGAAAATTGAGGAGATTCGCGAGCCCATCATCACCTCGACCATCTTCGTGCCGCAGGAATACCTGGGCGCGGTCATCACGCTGTGCGAACAGAAGCGCGGCAACCAGGTCAATCTGGCCTACCACGGCCGCCAGGTGCAAGTGACCTACGAAATGCCCATGGCCGAAGTGGTGATGGACTTCTTCGACAAACTCAAATCAGTGTCGCGCGGCTATGCGTCGCTCGACTATGAATTCAAGGAATATCGCGCCGCCGATGTGGTCAAGCTCGACGTGCTGATCAACGGCGACAAGGTCGATGCGCTGGCGCTTATCGTGCACCGCGCCAATGCGCCATACCGCGGCCGCGAACTGGCGGCCAAGATGCGCGAGCTGATCCCGCGCCAGATGTACGACGTGGCGATCCAGGCGGCGATCGGCTCGACCATCGTCGCGCGCGAGAACGTCAAGGCCATGCGCAAGGACGTGCTGGCGAAGTGCTACGGCGGCGACATCACCCGCAAGAAAAAGCTGCTTGAAAAGCAGAAGGCCGGCAAGAAGCGCATGAAGCAGGTCGGCCGCGTGGAAATTCCGCAGGACGCCTTCCTGGCCGTGCTGCGCGTTGGAGACAAATAAGACATGAATTTTGCGTTGATTCTGCTGGTTTGCTGCCTGGTCACCGGACTGCTGTGGGCTGCCGACAAATTCCACTTCCGCAAGTTGCGCGCGCCGGGCGCGCCCGATCCCGTCTGGGTGGAGTGGGGGGCCAGCTTTTTTCCCGTGATCCTGGCGGTTTTTTTCCTGCGCTCCTTTCTGGTTGAGCCTTTCAAGATTCCGTCGGGCTCGATGCTTCCAACCTTGCTGGTGGGGGACTTCATTCTGGTGAATAAATACACCTACGGTGTCCGCCTTCCTGTGATCGACAAGAAAGTGGTAGAAATGAGCCACCCGGAACGCGGCGACGTCATCGTTTTCCGCTACCCGCCCAATCCTTCACTTGATTACATCAAGCGCGTCATCGGTGTGCCGGGCGACAAGATCGTGTATCGCAACAAGCATCTGACCATCAACGGCCAGCCGGTTGCGACCCGGCAGATTGACGATTTTCTGGCGAGCGGGCTCAGCTATACGTCGCGTTACATAGAGCATCTCGGCAACGTCGAGCATGAAATCCTCATAGACGAGCATAGCTCGGTCAATGCTCAGCCGATTGTTCGCTATCCCTATCTTAATAATTGTCAATACAATACGGACGGGGTCAGTTGCGTGGTGCCTGCGGGCCACTATTTCGTCATGGGCGACAATCGCGACAATTCCCAGGACAGTCGTTTCTGGGGCTTTGTCCCGGACGAAAACATCGTAGGCAAGGCGTTTTTCATCTGGTTCAATTCGTCGTTTGATTTCAAGCGACTGGGCGGCTTCCACTAGAAGACAGGAAAGGGACGGGGATGGATGGAATGAGCTACCGAGTGCAGCGCGGCTTCACGCTGACCAAACTGCTGCTGATCTGTGCCGTCGCAGGCGTGGTTGCCCTGCTGGCGATGAAACTGGCGCCTGAATACATCGAGTACTACAAGATCAAGACGGGTGTCCTGGCCGTCGCCCAGGAGGCGAACGGCAATCCGAACGCAACCGTGCCGGATATCCGTCGCGCGTTCGAACGCCATGCTGAAATCGACCATATCAAAAACTTCGAGCCGAAGGATCTCGATATCAGCAAGGAGGGAGGCCGGGTCGTGGTCGAGTTCGCCTACGAACGCAAGGTCCATCTGTTCAAGAACATCAGCATCCTGATCGAGTTTGCGGGGAGCTCGGCGGAGTAATGCAGGCTCAGCTTCACCTGCTCGAACGCGCTCTGGGATACAGGTTCAATAGCAGGGCCTTGTTGCAGCAGGCGGTAACGCATCGCAGTTACGGTGTTCCACATTACGAAAGGCTGGAGTTCCTCGGCGACAGCATGCTCAATTGCGTGGTCGCCGCCCAGCTTTTTTCCCGTTTCCCCGCGCTGCGAGAGGGCGACTTGTCACGTCTGCGCGCCAATCTCGTTCGTCAGGACACGCTGCATCGTGTTGCCGACGGCTTGAAGCTCGGCGATTATCTGATGCTCGGCGAGGGCGAGCTCAAGAGTGGCGGTTTTCGCCGCCCCTCGATTCTGGCCGATGCTTTCGAAGCCACGCTGGGCGCCATCTTTCTGGACGGCGGTTTTGCGTCGGTGGAAGATGTCATCGTTCGTCTCTATACCGAATTGTTCGAAAGCATCGATCCGCGCAATACAGGCAAGGACCCCAAGACGCTGTTGCAGGAGCTATTGCAGGGACGGCACATGAGCCTGCCGGTTTACGCGCTGCTGGCCACCCAGGGCGAGGCTCATGCGCAGAAGTTCGAGGTCGAGTGCAGCCTGCCCGATCTGAAGCTGCGCACCACCGGCATCGGCAGCAGCCGCCGTGCCGCCGAACAGGAGGCGGCACAAGCCGCCATCGCATTGATCCCCAAGAAATAACGAGCCGAAACATGAACGACAACGCATTTCATACCGGCTTTATCGCCGTCGTCGGTCGCCCCAACGTCGGCAAGTCCACTCTGACCAACCATCTGGTCGGGGCCAAGGTCAGCATTACCTCGCGCAAGGCGCAAACGACGCGGCATCGGATCACCGGGGTATATACGGACGATGCGACGCAGTTCATTTTCGTCGATACGCCGGGTTTCCAGACCAAGCACAAGAATGCGCTGAATCGTCTGATGAACCGCAGCGTCACGCAGACGCTGGCGGACGTCGACGTCATCTATTTCGTCGTCGAAGCCGGGCGATTCGGCAGCGGCGAACGCACCATCGTCGAGATTCTGCCGGAAGGCGTGCCGGTCATCCTGGTGGTGAACAAGATCGACCAGCAGAAGGACAAGGCGCTGCTCTTGCCCTTCCTCGAACAGGTTGGCAAGGAATACGCTTTTGCCGAGATGGTGCCGGTAAGCGCCGAGCGCAGCATGGGCTTGCGCGAGCTCCTGGCGGCGACGCGGAAGTACTTGCCGGAAGCTGCGGCGGTGTTCGATCCGGACGATATCACTGATCGCTCCGAGCGTTTTCTTGCCGCTGAAATCGTGCGCGAAAAGCTGTTTCGCAGCCTCGGCGAGGAGCTGCCTTACGGCATGGCGGTCGAGATCGAAAAGTTCGAGCAGGAAGGTGAGCTGCGCCGCATTCATGCGGCCGTCATCGTGGACAAGGATGCACACAAGGCCATGGTCATCGGCAAGGGCGGTGAGAAGCTGAAGCGAATTTCCTCCGATGCGCGCAAGGACATGGAGCGTTTGTTCGGCGGCCGTGTCTGGCTGGAGACCTGGGTCAAGGTCAAGAGCGGTTGGGCGGACGACGAGCGGGCGCTGAAGTCGCTGGGATATGAGTGAAGCAGTGGTGAGTCGAGAGTCGAGAGTCGAGAGTAAAGGCAGCATCGTGTTCGGCGCCTTCGATTTTCACTCTCGACTCCGATGAAACAACGCATCGACGGCGCCGAAGCCTATCTGCTTCACGCCTATCCCTACAGCGAAACCAGTCTGATTCTCGACGTGTTCGCCCGCGCTCATGGGCGTGTCTCGATCCTGGCGCGCGGTGCACGGCGGCCGCGCTCAGCACTGCGCGGCGTGCTGATCGGGTTTCAGCCGCTGGAGCTGGGCTGGTTCGGCGGCGGCGAGGTCAAGACCCTGGCCAAGGCGGAGTGGCAGGGCGGCGTGCCCTTGCTGCAGGGGCGTTGTCTGCTGCTGGGCTATTATCTCAACGAACTGCTGCTCAAGTTGCTGCCGCGCGAAGACGCCCACCCGGCGCTGTTTTCGGCGTATGCGCAGGCACTGGCAGCGCTGGCCAAAGGCGCGGGAGATGCGCCCGAATTGCGCCGCTTCGAGAAGACCTTGCTGAAGGAACTTGGCTATGGTCTGACGCTGGATCGGGAGGCCGACAGCGGCGCGGCCGTGGAGCAGGGGCGCGATTATCTTTATCTGGTCGAGCGCGGCCCCGTGTCTGCCGGTGGCCGGGGAGACGAAAATTCCGGCACGCCGGCGATACGCGGCAAGACGCTGCTTGATCTGGCTGCCGACGATTATCGCGATCCACGTACGCTGGCGGAAAGCAAGATGCTGATGCGTCAGTTGTTCAACCATTATCTGGGCGGGCAGGCGCTGCAGTCGCGGCGCGTGTTCGTCGAGTTGCAGGAGCTTTGATGGAGAGTTCAGCGATGACGGCGCTTTCGGTCAACGTAAACAAGGTGGCGCTGCTGCGCAATTCGCGCCACCTCGGCATTCCCGACGTGGTGCGTGCCGCCACGCAGTGCCTGGAAGCGGGGGCGCACGGCATTACGGTGCATCCGCGTCCGGACGAGCGCCACATTCGTGGCGACGACGTTCATGCATTGGCCGCCTTGCTGAAAGGCTGGCCGCAGGCCGAGTTCAACATCGAAGGCAATCCCTTTCATAACCTCATGGATTTCGTGCGCGCTGTACGCCCGCAGCAGTGCACCTTCGTTCCCGACAGCGAAGGACAATTTACGTCCGATCACGGCTGGGATCTGACGGCGGACGGCGAGCGCCTGCGCCTCCTGATCGCCGAATGTCGCGCGCTCGGCGTGCGCGTCAGCCTGTTCATGGATGCGAATCCCGAGAACATGGCGCTCGCAGCCGACGTCGGGGCCGATCGCGTCGAGCTGTACACGGAGCCTTACGCTGCTGCGCATGGCGGTCCGCAGGAGCAGGGACAACTGCAGCGCTTTGCGGCAGCGGCAAGGGCGGCCCAGCAAGCGGGCCTCGACGTCAACGCGGGCCACGATCTCAGCCGCGAGAATCTGGCCGATTTTCTGCGTGCGGTGCCGGGCGTGAAGGAAGTATCCATCGGCCACGCGCTGATCGCCGATGCGCTGGAGTTCGGCTACCGTGAAACCGTGCAGCGTTTTTTGAGCTGCATCACCGTCGCGGAGCAAGACGAGTGATCTACGGCATCGGCACCGACATCGTGGTCATTGAGCGCATGCGCGACATGCACGAACGCCACGGCGAGCGGGCGCTCGGCAAGTTGCTGTCCGCCGCCGAGCAGGCGCATTGCCGCGCCGCTGCCGATCCGGCGCGCTACCTGGCCAAGCGTTTCGCCGCCAAGGAGGCGTTGGGCAAGGCGCTTGGAACCGGAATCCGCCCGCCGGCGCTGTTGACCGCGATGACCGTCCTGAACGACGAACTCGGCCGACCCTATTTCAGTTTCAGCGGCGAACTGGCCGCCTACATCGACGCGCGCCAGTTGCGCGCGCATCTCACCATCAGCGACGAGCGCGAACACGCCGTCGCTTTTGTCGTTCTGGAATGCCTTTCATGAAGCCTGTGCACCTGCCGCCGGGGCCTGTGATGATCGATATCGCGGGCACAACCCTGACCGATCTCGATCGAGAGCGCCTCGCCCATCCGCTGGTCGGCGGCATCATTCTGTTCACCCGCAACTATGTCGACCGGGAACAATTGACGGCGCTTTGCGCCGAGATACATGCCCTGCGCGAACCGCAGCTTCTGATTGCCGTGGATCATGAAGGCGGGCGCGTGCAGCGTTTCCGCGAAGGGTTCACGCGTATTCCCGCCATGCGGCGCCTGGGCGAGCTGTATGCGCAGAGCCCGGAGGCCGGGCTGGCGGCGGCACGCGCGACAGGCGAGGTGCTCGCGGCCGAGCTGCTGGCCTGCGGCGTCGATTTTTCCTTCACCCCGGTGCTGGACCTCGACTATGGCAACAGCACGGTCATCGGTGATCGTTCCTTCGGCCGCGATCCGGCAGCGGTCGCCGCGCTCGCGAATGCGCTCATCGGCGGCATGCATGCCGCCGGCATGAAGTCCTGCGGCAAGCATTTTCCGGGGCACGGCCACGTGGCGGCGGATTCGCATGTCGCGCTGCCGGTCGACGAACGATCGCGCACCGAACTCGAAGAGGACATGGCTGCGTTTCGCCAGGGCAGGGTGGACGCCATTATGCCGGCCCACGTCATCTACCCGGCGGTCGATGCCCGACCGGCGGGCTTTTCTCCTGTGTGGCTGAAAATCCTGCGCGATGAGTTGGGCTTTGACGGGGTGATCTTCAGCGACGACCTGTCCATGGAAGGCGCGAGCGTCGCCGGCGGCATTCTCGAACGGGCAAGCGCCGCCTGGCGCGCCGGTTGCGACATGCTGCTGGTATGCAATGCGCCGGAGGCCGCCGGTCTGGTGCTCTCCCAGTGGCGGGCGAACCCGGATCCGCAACGCAGCGCCCGAATCGCTGAGCTGCGGCCGCACGGCACTCTGCGTGCGAGTTGGGGGGAGATGCAGGCCAATGCGGCGTATTGTCAAAATTTGAAAAAATTGTCGAGCCACGGCCTGATCGCCTGACTTCACTTTTCTTCATTTTTTCCTGCAAAAGCGCTCTGCTTGCGGAAAAGTGAATTTTGAGTGCGTTTTAGTATTGATAAAAACGTATTCGACAGCTATCATTTTCCAATAAAAATATTGACATGTGCCTGTTAAAAACGCCGGGCACAGTCTTCCGTTCGACTCACCGAACTGCCCGGGGGAAACTTGGCTACAACGATGGTGCTCGGTCACGGCATGCGTCTGCATACGTTGCTGCAGGCGGCCCTTGATTTCGGGTTTGTGTTTGTCGGCGTCCTGATCGCTGCGTTCTGGTGGCGCAGTGGCCTGCCGGTCAGTATCTATGCCGTCATTGCGTACGCGCTGCTGCTGGCCTTGACCATGCTCGCGTTGAACAGTTGGCTGGGCATGTACCAGCGGATACACAGCCGCACCGTCGAGGACACGCGTGCGCGTGCGGTGCTGTCGCTGCATTTGTCGGTGCCGGTGGCCTACCTGTTGCTGGTCTTGCTTCCCGAAACCGAGCTGAACCGGCATCTGCTGGAAATATCCGGCATGGCAGCGATTTTCGGCATGCTCGCCAATCGCGTTCGCTCGCTGCACCACCGCAGCGGCGCCTTGGTGCTGCACCGCGTGCTGATTATCGGCGTGGGCAAGGAGGCCAAGAGCGTGGCCGATTCGCTGGGGCTTGACGATCCGTCCGTAGAAATCAGCGGTTTCTACCCGGGCCACCCCGACGAAGAAGTGCATGTGCAGCCGCAGCGCGTGCTGACGCGGGACATGTCCCTGTCCGACACGGCGACCGCCTTGAAGGTGGATGAAATCATCGTGGCAGTACGCGAGCGCCGGGGTGGTGTGCTGCCCTTGCGCGAACTGCTCGATTGCCGGATTTCCGGCGTCAAGGTCATGGACCTGTCCAGCCATTTCGAGAGCATGCTCGGCCAGATTCGCATCGATGCGCTGAAGGCCGGCTGGCTGATCTTCGGCGAAGGCTTCAATCAGGGCATCATCCGCACTACCATCAAGCGCGCCTTCGACTACGCTTTCGCATTGACGATGCTGATTCTGGTGTCGCCCGTCATGCTTATCACCGCGCTGCTGATCCTGTTCGAGGACGGCGGCCCGGTGTTCTACAAGCAGGAGCGTGTCGGACTCAACGGGCGTCTGTTCAACGTCATCAAGTTCCGCAGCATGCGCAACGATGCGGAAAGCGACGGCAAGCCGCGCTGGGCGACGGCCAACGACGATCGCGTGACGCGTGTCGGCCGCTTCATCCGCAAGGTGCGCATCGATGAACTGCCGCAACTTTACTGCGTGCTCAAGGGCGACATGAGCATGGTCGGACCGCGCCCGGAGCGCCCGTTTTTCGTCGACAAGCTGACCAGGGAAATTCCTTTCTACACGGTGCGGCACAGCGTCAAGCCCGGCGTTACCGGCTGGGCGCAGGTGCGCTACCACTATGGCGCCTCGGTCGACGATGCGGTACACAAGCTGCAATACGATCTCTACTATGTGAAGAACCACACGCTGCTGCTGGATCTGGTGGTGTTGTTCGAAACCGTGAGCGTCGTGGTCGGAGGCAAGGGTGCCCAGTAGCAAGGCGCAACCGGCTTTCCACCGGGCACGCTGATGGAAGCCGGAACGGCCGCGCTGGCAAGCTGGGGCTACGGAGCCGCGGCCTTCGGCTATCTGCTGCTTTTTGTCTTTCTTCAGCGCCGGCCGTTCGGGCATCAACCCGGCCGCGCCGGCCGGGCCCTGCTGTGCGCACTGCTCTTCAGCGCCATCTGGGCCGCGCTGGGCTTGCTTCTTTCCCTGAGGGAACACGACCCTACGCTACGCGGCTACTTGCTGGCCGACGTGTTGCGTTACGGCGCCTGGTTCCTGTGTCTTGCGCTGATGCTGTATGCCCCCGATGCAAAATCGGCGGCGGGTCCGCGGGCCCTGTTTTCGCGACCGCTGGTCCTGAGCGGCTGCATCCTGCTCGGTCTGTGCCTGTTCAGCGCGATCGGGCTGAATGCGACGGCGGCCTCGGTGCTGCAGGCCATCGCCTTGTCGGGGCTGGCCATGGCCGTGTACATGCTGGTGCTGATCGAGCAATTGCTGCGCAATGCCGATGCGGATGCGCGCTGGAGTTTCAAGCCGCTGTGGCTCGGATTGGCGGCGGTCTTTGTTTTCGATCTGCACCTGTATTCCGATGCGCTCCTGTTCAGCCGCCTCGACGGCGATGTGCTGGCCATTCGCGGTTTCGTGGTGGCCATGGTGCTGCCGCTGATTGCGCTGTCGATCGCGCGCAACAAGCAGCGGGCCATCCGCCTGACGCTGTCGCAGACGGCCGTGTTCCATTCAACCACGCTGCTGCTGGTGGGCGCCTATCTGCTGTTCGTGGCCGCCGCCGGCTACTACGTCCGCTATTTCGGAGGCGAATGGGGACGGGCGCTGCAATTGATGGTTTTTTTCGCGGCGCTGCTGCTGCTCGCCTTCGTCGCCTTTTCCGGCGCCATGCGCGCCCGCGTCCGGGTCTGGGTCAGCAAGCATTTCTTTCGTTACCGCTACGACTATCGCCAGGAGTGGTTGAAGTTCACCAAGGCCCTGGCCGTCGAAGGACAGGCGCAGGAAGTGGGGCAACATGTGATCCGAGGCCTGGCCGACATGGTGGAAAGTCCTGCCGGCGCGCTGTGGCTGCGCGATTCAGGCGGACAGCGTTTTGCCCAGGCGGCACGCTGGAACTCGCCCGAGGTGAGCGAAGAGACGCGCGTCGACGCCTCGCTGGTGAACTTTCTCAACGAAAGCGGCTGGGTCGTCAACATGGAGGAATACCGGCACATGCCGGGGCGCTACAACGGCGTGCTGTTTCCGGACTGGCTGGTGGCCTTGCCGAACGCCTGGCTGATCGTGCCGCTGACGACGGGGCGCGATCTGATCGGTTTCGTCGTGTTGCACACGGCCCGCACCTCGCTCGATGTTGACTGGGAGGTCAACGACCTGCTCAAGACCGCGGGACGGCAGGCGGCCGGCTTCATCGCCCAGATGCAGGCGACCGAGGCTCTGCTCGAAGCGCGCAAGTTCGACGCCTTCAACCGCATGTCGGCCTTCGTGGTCCACGATCTCAAGAACATCATTACCCAGCTCTCGCTGATGGTGAAGAACGCCGAGCGTCATCGCGACAATCCCGAATTCCAGCAGGACATGCTGCTGACCGTCCAGCACTCCGTCGAACGCATGCGGCAACTGATGCTGCAATTGCGCGCCGGCGCAACGCCGGTGGCAGGCACCTTTGGCGTCAATCTGGCGGCCATTATCCGGCGCATCCAGCAGGACAAGGCGGCGCAGGCGCCGGCGCTTTCCCTGACGTTGCAGGACGGCATCATGGCGCGCGGCCATGAGGAGCGCATCGAGCGCGTCATCGGCCATGTCATCCAGAATGCGCTGGACGCGACGCCGCCCGATGGCAGCATCGCCGTGCTGCTCGACGTGCATGAAGGGATGGCGCGGGTCGAGGTCACGGACACGGGCAAGGGCATGGCGCCGGAGTTCCTGCGCGATCGCCTGTTCAAGCCCTTCCAGACCACCAAGGAGGCCGGCATGGGCATTGGCGCCTACGAAAGCTTTCAGTATGTGCAGGAGCTGGGAGGGCGTATCGACGTCGGCAGCGAGCTGGGTGTTGGCACGCGCGTGACGATGGTCTTCCCCCTGTTTGAAATTCGCAACGAATCGGATGTGCAGCGTTTGGAGATGGCATGAGTTCAGAGAAACCCCGCCCACTATTGATCGTCGAGGACGACCCGGCCCTGCAAAAGCAGATTCGCTGGGCATTCGACCAGTACGAAACACTGCTCGCGGACGATCGCGAAAGCGCGCTCGTGCAGATACGCCGCAATGCGCCCGCCGTGGTGACCATGGACCTCGGCCTGCCGCCCGATGCCGATTCGGTTTCTGAAGGCTTTGCGCTGTTGCAGCAGATTCTTGAGGCCGCGCCCGATACCAAGGTGATCGTGCTGACCGGCCAGAACGATCAGGCCAACGCCCTGCGCGCGGTGGCGCTAGGCGCCTACGATTTCTTCGCCAAGCCTTTCGAGCCGGAGATACTCAGCCTGACGGTGGAGCGCGCCTTTCGCCTGCACGACCTGCAGCAGGAAAATCATCGTCTGCAGGCCATGCAGCAGCCGGATGCGCTGGGCGGCCTGATCACACGCGACCCGGCCATGCTGAAGCTGTGTCGCACGGTGGAGAAGGTGGCGACCAGCAACGCGACGGTGCTTTTCCTCGGCGAAAGCGGCACCGGCAAGGAGGTGCTGGCGCGCGGCCTGCACGGCAGTTCGTCGCGGCGCGACGAGCGTTTCGTCGCCATCAATTGCGCGGCGATTCCCGAAAACCTGCTTGAGTCCGAGCTTTTCGGTTACGAGAAAGGCGCATTCACCGGCGCGGTGAAGACCACGCCGGGCAAGATCGAAACTGCGGACGGTGGCACGCTTTTCCTCGATGAAATCGGCGATCTGCCCATGCCCTTGCAGGCCAAGCTGCTGCGCTTCCTGCAGGAACGCGTGGTCGAGCGTGTCGGCGGTCGCCACGAAATTCCGGTTGATGTGCGCATTGTTTGCGCCACCCATCAGGACCTCAAGACCTTGATCAAGGAAGGGCGCTTCCGCGAGGATCTCTACTACCGACTGGCCGAGATCGTTGTCGAGATTCCCCCGCTGCGCGATCGTCTCGGCGACGTGTCCCTGCTGTCGCACGCCTTCGTCAAGCGTTTTGCCGCGGAGAACAATCGCGGCTCGCTGCTGTTGCGCGAGGACGCCTTGCGCGTGATCGAAACGCATCGCTGGCCCGGCAATGTGCGCGAGCTGGAAAACTGCCTCAAGCGCGCGGTGATCATGTCCGAGGGTGGGCATATCACCGCCGACGACATTGGCCTTGAGCTGCCGCCCGACGGCGAGGCGCCCATCCTGGATCTGCGGCAAATCCGCGACGAGGCCGAGCGACGCGCCATTCTGGCGGCGCTCGGAAGGAGCAACGGCAATGTGGTCAAGGCCGCCGAGATGCTCGGCGTCAGCCGTCCGACCTTGTACGACCTGATGCATCGTTTTGGCCTGAAGCAATAGACCCTCTTTCAATAGCGCGACAGAACCGGAAAAGCGAGATCGATATGCCCAACCCTTCCCATGGCTTTAACCGAATTGCTGCGGCGATTGCCGTGACAGTCTTCCTGGCTGCCTGTGGCGACAGTCCGGAAAAGCTGATCGAGTCCGCCCGTCAGCATCTGGACAAGCAAGACCCCACCGCCGCCAGCATCGAGCTGAAGAACGCGCTGGCCAAGAATCCGGATCTCGCCGAAGCGCGCTTTCTGCTGGGCCGCGCCTTGCTGGAGAGCGGCGATCTCGCGAATGCCGAAGTCGAGTTGAAAAAAGCCGCCGATCTCAAATTCAGCGTGGACAAGATTGCGGTGCTGATGGCGCGCAGCCTGGCCGGCCGAGGCCAGTTCAAGAAGCTCACGGACGAGTACGGCGCTGTGGAGCCTGCCGATCCGCACGATCGCGCGGACCTCAAGACCAGCGTTGGCGTTGCCTACGCGGCCCAGGGCAAGCTGGAACAGGCCGACGCCGCCTTTGCTGCCGCCGCCGCTGCCCAGCCCGACTATGTGCCGGCCTTGCTGGGACAGGCCCGCCTCAAGGTTGCAGCGCATGACGTTCCCGGTGCCCGGGCGATTGTCGATGGCGTCCTGACAAAAAATCCCAAGGACGTCGATGCGCTGCTGTTCCGCGCCAACCTGCAGACGTTCACGGGCGAGATGGACGCGGCGCTGGCGACATATCGGTCCGTGCTGGAAATTCGCCCGACCGCGATTGCCGCCCATAGCGCGCTGATCGTCGCCAGCCTGCAGCAGGGCAAGCTGGATGCTGCCCAGCAGCAACTGGAGGCCATGCAGAAGGCAGACCCGAAGAGTCCGCAAACGGTCTACATGCAAGGGCTGGTCGCGCTGCAGCAGAAGAATCTGGCTGCCGCGAGGGAGTCGGCGCAGACGCTGCTGCGTTCGGCGCCGAACGATCCGCGCGTCCTGCAGCTCGCGGGCGCGGTCGAATTCGAGAGCCGTTCCGATCTGCAGGCGCAGGAATATCTTTCGCAGGCCGTGGCGCGCAACCCCGAGTCCGAATTCGGACGCCGCATGCTGGTGAAGTCCTATATGCGCACCGGACAGGTCAACAAGGCGATTGCCGCACTGCAGCCTGCGCTGGAGGGGAAGGAACCTTCTGCCGCCTTGCTGACGCTGGCCGGCGAAGCCTACATGCAGGCAGGCGACAGCGCCCGGGCCGAGAGCTATTTCAGTCGTGTGAACAAGATCGATCCGGGCAATACGGGCAGTCGCACGGCGCTGGCCATGATCCAGGTGGCGCGTGGCGACAACCGTGGCACGGGCGAGCTGGAGGACATTGCGGCCACCGACAAGGGCACGTCGGCCGACATGGCCCTGATCGCAACCAACCTCAATCAGAAGCGTTTCGATCAGGCCTTGAAGGCGATTGCCGCTCTGGAGAAAAAGCAGCCGGACAACCTCGCCGTCTACAATCTGCGCGCCGTCGCGCTGCATGGCAAGGGCGACGTTGCAGGCGCGCGCCATAGTCTGGAACAGGCACTGAGCCGCGACCCGGCCTACTTTCCGGCCGCCGCGGCCCTGGCGCGTCTGGATCTGATCGACAAGAAGCCCGATCAGGCTGCCGCGCGCTTCAATGCCGTCCTGGCGAAGGATCCCAAGAATGTGCAGGCCCTGCTGTCGCTCGCCGAACTGAATGATCGCGAGGGCAAGGGCGGGCAGGGCACGGTGGATCTGATCAAGCGCGCCGTCGCTGCGGCGCCGACCGATGTGACGCCGCGGGTTGCGATGATTGCCTACTCGCTGCGCCAAAAGGATACGAAGGCCGCCGTGGCCGCTGCCCAGGAGGCCTTGCAGGCCTTGCCGGATCGCCCCGAGGTGCTCGACGCGGCCGGCCGCGCCATGCAGGACGGCGGAGACTTCAATCAGGCTACGACGATCTACACCAGGCTGGCGACGCTGCTGCCGAATACGCCGCAGCCTTATCTGCGCCTGGCCGAAGTGCAACTGGCCGCCAAGAATCGCGAAGGCGCGCGCGAGGCGCTGAACCGTGGTCTGGCTGCCCAGCCGAATGCGGTGCTGCTGCAGCGCGCCATGGTCGTGCTCGATGTCGAGGACAAGCGTTATGCCGAAGCGCAGAAGGGCGCGCTGGCGATCCAGAAGCAGGAGCCCAAGCAGGCGATTGGCTATCTTCTCGAAGGCGACATCAATGCGACGCAGCAGCACTGGAGCGAGGCCCAGACGGCGTATCGCAACGGTCTTGCGAAGCTGCCCGACAGCGGCGAGCTGGCGCTGCGTCTGCACACTGCGCTGAATGCCGGCGGCCAGACGGTGGAGGCGGGCAAGCTCGCCGATGGCTGGCTCAAGTCCCACCCCAAGGATGTGTCCTTCCCGGTTTATCTCGCCGGTCAGGCCGCCAAGCGCAAGGAGTACGCCCAGGCGGCCGCCTACTATCGCCGCGTGCTCGAAGTGCAGCCCAATAATGCCGCGATACTCAATGACCTCGCCTGGGTGCTCGGCCAGACGGGTGACGTCAAGGCCATCGGCTATGCCGAGCAGGCCAATCGACTCGCCCCGAATCAGCCGGCGCTGATGGATACCCTGGGCATGCTGCAAGTCGAGCATGGGCAGCTTGCCACGGGCACCGAGCTGCTGCGCAAGGCCGTCGAGCTGGCGCCGCAGGATGGTGATATCCGTTTCAACCTTGCTCGTGCCCTGATCAAGGGCGGTGACAAGAAGGGCGCCCGCACCGAGCTGGAAACCCTGAGCAAGCTCGGCGACAAGTACGCCCGGCAGGCGGAAGTCGGCGAACTGCTGAAGACGCTCTGAGCCTCTCGTGCGCGCTGCTGCCTTCCTTCTGCTGCTGGGCCTGACCGTGCCGGCCTGTGCAGGGAGCGGGGCGGCCGGCGCGCCGTTCGCTGCCTTGCGCGAGGAGGCGAAAGCCTACGAACATGGCGAAGGCGTGCCGCGCGACGGCGCCCGTGCGGCGGAACTCTATTGCGAAGCGGCCGCCGGCGGCGACGCCGAAGCGCAATACAGCCTGGGCTGGATGTATGCCAACGGCCGCGGCGTGACGCGCGACGATGCGACTGCCGCCTATTTCTTCACGCTGGCGGCGCGCCAGGGGCATGAACATGCGCAGCGCATGCTGCGCTATGTCGGCGAGCCCGGCGCGCAAATGCCCGAGTGCCTGGGCGGCGTGAACCCGCAGGCCTATGCGGCGGCGACGCCGGCGCAACGCAAGCTGATCGATCTGGTGCGCCGCCTCGCGCCCGAATACGGCATCAGTCCGCGACTCGCGCTCGCGGTGGCGCGCACCGAGTCCGGCCTGAATCCCGGCGCCGTGTCGGCACGCAACGCACAGGGCCTGATGCAGCTGATACCGGAAACGTCGGAGCGCTTTAACGTGAAAAAGCCCTTCGATCCCGAGCAGAACGTGCGCGGCGGGCTCGCCTATCTGCGCTGGCTGCTCGCCTACTATGAAGGCAATGTGCCCCTGACGCTGGCGGCCTACAACGCCGGCGAGGGCGCTGTGAATCGCTTTCGCGGCATTCCGCCGTATGCCGAAACGCGTGACTATGTAACGCGCATCATGCAGGCCTTCAGGAAGGAAGCACATCCCTTCAATGCCGCCGTCACCGGGCCTTCGCCGGAGCTGGCGCGCTGCGTGGTGAAGAAGACATGGTGAAGGCGCTGGCCTTCGTGCTCGGCCTGACGCTCGCGATGGCGACGCAAGCCGGGCTGCCGGAAAACATCGCGCGCATCAAGCCGTCGATCGTTGCGATCGCCACCTATCAGAAGCTGCGCAGTCCGGCGCTGCAGATCCGCGGCAGCGGTTTTGTCGTCGGCGACGGGCAGAGCGTGGCCACCAATCAGCATGTGCTGCCCGAGTCGCTGGCAGCCGACGAGCAGATGGTCGTCGTTGTGCCGGGGATGCCGATGCGTGTGCTTGAGGCCGCAGCGGGCGCTACTGATCGAGATCATGATCTTGCGTTGCTGCGTATTCCGGCCCCGATTCCGGCCTTACGTCTGGATGCCCAGGATGACGTGCGTGACGGTCAGGAAATATTCTTCACCGGATTTCCGATCGGCGGGGCGCTGGGTACCGCAGCAACCGTAACTCATCGCGGTATCGTCTCCGCTTCCCTCACACCGATGGCCCTGCCCGGCGGCAACGTCAGACAGATCAATGCTGCGGCGATACGTCAGTTGCGCAATGGCCCGCTAAAGATCTATCAGTTGGACGCGACCGCCTATCCCGGCAGCAGTGGCAGCCCTTTGTTCGATGCCGACAGCGGCGAAGTCATTGGCATCGTTAACAGCGGTTTTGTCAAAGCCAGTAAAGAGGCTGCCCTGAGCAGTCCATCCGGCATTACCTTCGCGATTCCTGTGCGTTATCTGCGCGAACTGCTCGCGACGCAACGGCGCTGAAGCGCGCATCAGGGAGTGCCTTCGCTCCTGGGCCCGGGGCGCAGGCTTTTCATGCACAGATGATAGGCGAGCAGCCACGGCGGCATGCGATGCCAGTGGGCGCGCAGATACAGCAATTGTCCTGCCGCTGCCGAGCCGATGTCGCGCGCAGAGGGATGAAGGGAGCCCAGCACCCGCAGCCAGAGTTTGTCCATCAGGCGCGCCGTGGTGCCGTGCGTGCCGGCTTCCGCCAACAGGCTTTCGGGAATCGGCGTGGCGAAGAGCCGTTTGCAGTAGCGCAGGCAGTAATACAGCGGTCGATTCAGGCCGAGTTCGTGTGCGCGGGAAATCAGGCCGGGCCAGAAGTCTCCCTCCTGCATGAAGTGGCGCAGCAGGAGGTCGAGGTCCGACATGTCGCGCAATCCGTGGCTGAATTCCTCGTTGTAGAACAGATGCGTCGCGCTGTGCAGCACCATGTCGGCCGGCGCGAGCACGCGCAGGCCCAGCTGATCTGGCAATGGCCGGGCGGCGGCCAGCAAGGCGGCCGAGCTGGGCTTGAGGCTTGCCGTGGCCGGTACGATGGCGTGGTGTACGTCGAGCACGGTCATGCGGCGGATGTGCAGCATCGGCGGCAGCTCGTGCATCCAGCGACGGTAGTAGCGCTGGTCGTAGGGATCGTGATGGGTGGTGGCCCAGCCGTTGAGCATCAGCGTGGCTTCCACTTCGGCGAGCCGGTCCTGAGGAACCAGGATGTCGAGATCGGAGAACAGGCGCCCTTGCGACGCCGGCAGGCCGGCCATCAGATAGGCGCCGCCCTTGAGCAGCACGAGATCGATGCCGAGCGAATTGACGGCAAGGCGCACATGCTCGACTTCGCGCCGTACCGCTGTGCCCTGCGCTTCGGCGAGTACCAGCGCCGATTCCAGATGGGCGCGCGGTTGCGGCGCTACGTCGGCAAGCTTTCCCGCGCGTTCGATCAGGGTTGCCAGACGCGCCAGCAGATCGGCGCTGCGCGCCTGGCGTAGCAGCAGATCCCAGTCGCGCAAGGGCAGATGTACGGCGAGGTCGATGTCGTTGAGCGCGTGGCGCAGCAGGTCTTGCCTCATGCGGCGTCCGCCAGTCGGTTGCAGCCGTCAATCGCATCGGCAAGGCTGCCGTAGCTGTAGCGGTAGCAGCGGCACTGGTCGACGAAATCGCCCAGCGTGTCGAATCCGCGACGCCCGTGCAGGTCGAAATTGAAGGCGTTTTCGATCAGCGCCATCATGCCGCGCGCGCGCGTGATTTCGACGAGTTGCGGTGCTGCCCCGGCTTCGAAATGCGGCATGACGATCCAGCCGGGCGCCGCCGATTCCTCTGCGCGCAGCAAGGCATCGGGCGGCGCGCGCATGTGCGCGACATCACCCTTGATCGTGTCGCTGACGGTCGGATTGAATACCGCCTGGGGCGCGAATGCCTTCAGGATTTCGATCGATCTATTCTTCAAACTGACCGGGCGCGGCACGGGGACGACACGGCCCGTGTCGGGATCGATCAGCGCCAGCTCATCCGACAGCAGACGCCAGCCGCTATGGGCGAGGCCGGCGCACAGAGTACTCTTGCCCGAACCGGGCGGCGCCGGCAGGATCAGCGATTTGCCCTGGCGTTGGAGTACCGCGGCATGAATGATCAGATAGCGATGCGCCTGATTGGTCACGCACCAGTTGAGCCCCCATTCGAGCATGGGGAAGGCCTGATCGGCGGGCAGCGGATGGAAGGAGGGCGCATCGTCGAAATAGAAACGCACTTGCGGCCGATACCAGCGGCGCAGATTGCGCGGTCGAGCGATACGAACATGGAAGTCTGCGAACTCGGTCTCGACCGCATGTTCGGCGTAATGCAACGCAATGCCTTCGGCAAGCAGCGGCTCGGAGGAGGTGATGCAGGAGACGAAGGGGCCGGTGCGCAGGTACAGGCCGGTGCGCAATCTGGCCTGCAGATCGCCCGGGGACAGATCGGCGACGATCAATTGCTGTTTATCCAGGGTTCGGCAAGGCCGATACGGTAAAACTCGGGCAGGGTCACGTCAAGCAAGGATTGGATGTCGCCCGTCGGGGTGCCCTCGGCGCAAAGCGGCAGCAGCCGCTCGACCAGCTCAGCCTGGGTCAGCGTCTGTGGCGCGGCAGTGGCGAGCAGGTCCAGCACGCGGGCGCTGGCAGCGCTCAGCAGGAGGCTGTGGCCGAGGCGCTGGCTGAAGACGACGACTTCATCTTCGTCCCAGTCGCGACAAGCCAGTTCGAGATTTGAGGATATGCGCCAAGCTTCGGCTAGGGACACGTATCTGCAAACGGCGGCGTTCAGCCCGCCGTTCAGGACCAGGTGGTGTTGAGGTAGCCGACGATGCCGCCCTTGCCGCCGTCGTTGGAACCGGCGATATAGGGCAGTTGAGGCGTGTCGGAATACCATTTGACGCCGACCACCGGCTCGAAATAGCCCTTGGTGGCGTACTGATACCAGATATCGATGACGTCGTTGGCCGTCATGATGGTGTTGGGCGTGCGACCGCTGCGCGCATTGAGCAGCGCGGCGACGCAGGCGCGTGCAACCGCGCGGTTGCCACCGCCGCCGCTTTCCAGGACGTCCAGCAGCGTGGTGCTGTCGGTATAGGGATTGGGCGCGCCGGTGGCGCAGAAAACGCCCTTGAAGGTACTTGCCTTGTAGGTATTTTTACCAACCCTGACATCGTTGCTGTAGTAGGGCGAGGGCCAGTAGCCGGTACCCGTATGGGTTTTCCAGTAACCCGGACTCTGGCCGCTCGACGATTGCAGCAGATCGGGCCGACTGGCGCAGACGGAGCCGAAGGCGGAAGGCGTGGTGCTGTGGCAGGCGAAGGCGGAACGACTGGCGAACGCCATCAGCACCGGCATGGAGCCGGCGCCGAGCTTGAGCAGCTTGCGGCGTGTGGCGGCGCCTGCGGCTGGCGGGGTGGTGTTCGATGCGTCGCGCTTGTCGGCACTCATGCGATGTCTTCCTTGAACATCATTGGCGGCATTGTATTCCGTTTGCTTTCGGTCGGCTCAAAAATGGCGGTATTTGAACAAAGTTATTCGGAACGTCCAAATCCAGCATTTGAGGTGCAGATTTTTAAATCGACTGAAATTTCGTTTAATACGCTTGCACGAATTGTGCCTGATTTTGAGTTCCATTTTTATTCTTTTTAAACAATCAGTTGGTCTTTATCCATTTTGGATCGTGTAAAAAAAACCGACACTTTTGGCGTTGTTGGGCAAATGTTCTGGCTTGTTCAAAGAAAACGGCGTTGCGCTTTTGTTGCGCGTTGATTAATTTAGTCGCCGGAGTATCGCCGCCTTCGCCCGAAAGGCTTGTGGGGCGGGCGTTGTAATTTGTTGATGGATGCCGCTGATGCGGGCTGATTTGTGCGGAAATGCGCAATCCTTGAATTGGCTTATGTTATTCTCGCCGGCAAATTCGGACATTCTGGTCGGATTCTTTAATTTTTGCGAATGAACTGGGGGAAGCAATGATGCTGGAATCCTTGCGGCTTTTTTTCCGCACCTGCCTGCGTGCGAGAGTGATGCTCATGTTGCCGATGGCAATGCTGGCCGGGTGCGCCACGACCTATCCGCCGGCGCCGGCGCAATACGGCACGGACAATTACAACTACATCATCGGCCCCGGCGATATGCTGAACATCGTGGTCTGGCGGAACCCCGAACTGTCGATGGAGGTGCCAGTGCGCCCCGACGGCAAGATCGCTTCCCCGCTGATTGAGGACCTGCTTGCCCAGGGCAAGAATCCGACCGCGCTGGCACGTGACATCGAAACGGCGCTCGGAAAGTTCATCCGCGACCCGGTGGTGACGGTGGTGGTGACCAGCTTCGTCGGTCCGTTCAGCGAGCAGGTGCGCGTTGTCGGCGAGGCCGCCAAACCGCAGATACTGCCGTACCGCCAGAAGATGTCGCTGCTCGACGTGATGATCGCCGTGGGCGGCATGACCGACTTCGCCGACGGCAATGCCGCCACCATTCTGCGCGCGGCCGATGGCAACAAGCAGTATTCGGTGCGCATCAAGGATCTGATCAAGCGCGGCGATGTATCGGCCAACGTCGAGATGGCGCCGGGCGATGTGCTCATCATTCCTCAAAGCTGGTTCTGAACCGCTGCACTGACAGGAACGCGAGAACCCGATGGATGAATTGTTGCGCCATGCCCGCCTTCTGCTGCGCGGCATGTGGCTATACCGCCGCCTCGGCGTGGCGGCGGCGTGGGTCGTCGGCCTGGTGGCCGCCGTCGTCATATTCATGATGCCGGACAAGTATGAGGCATCGGCCCGCATCTACGTCGATACCGATTCGGTGCTGAGGCCGCTCATGGCCGGCCTCGCGGTGCAGCCGAACGCGGAGCAGCAGATCGCCGTGCTGAGTCGCACCCTGATCAGCCGACCCAATGTCGAGCGCCTGGTGCGCATGGCGGATCTCGATCTCAGCATCAACTCCAAATCCGGCCGCGAGGATCTGATCGACGATCTGAGCAAGACGCTGTCGATACGCAGCACCGGCCGTGACAATCTCTACACCCTGTCCTACCGCGATACCGATCCTGCCCGGGCGACCAAGGTTGTGCAGTCGCTGACGACCATCTTCGTCGAGGCCAGTCTCGGCGACAAGCAGAAGGACGGCGACTCCGCGCGCAAGTTCATCGACGACCAGATCAAGGTCTACGAGAAGAAGCTGCAGGATGCCGAAGCCCGGCTCAAGGAGTTCAAGCTGCACAACATGGATATGCAGTTCGACATGTCGGAGGGTGGCGGCAAGCTCAACGAGATGAATTCCCAGTTGAGCCAGGCGCGCCTTCAGCTCCGTGAGGCGGAGAATGCGCGCGACGCCATCCGGAAGCAGATTCTCGGCAGCGACACCGCGGCCACCGGCGGCGACATCAGTTCACCCGATCTCGACGCTCGCATCGACACGCTGAAACGCAATCTGGACAAGCTTCTGCAGGCGTATACCGAGCAGCATCCCGATGTCGTCGGCACGCGCCGCATGATCAAGGAACTCGAAGAGCAGCGCCGCGTCGAGATTGCCGAGCGCCGCAAGGCCGGCACCAGCAATGCGGCAGCCCTGCTCGGCGGGGACAGCGTATCGCTGGCAATGAAGACGCAACTGGCGTCTGCCGAAGCGCAGGTCGCCTCCCTGCGCGCCCGCGTGTCCGAGTACGAGTCCCGTCTGCTCCATATCAAGGAAGGCATGCGCCTGATGCCTGAGGTCGAGGCGGAGTACGCCAAGCTCAATCGCGACTACGCGGTGCACAAGAAGAACTACGAGAACCTCGTCGAGCGGCGCGAGTCGGCCATGATCTCCAACGACATGGAGTCGCTCGGCGGCCTCGCCGACTTCCGCCTGATCGACCCGCCGCGCGCATCCTCAACGCCGGTGGCGCCGAACCGCATGCTGCTGATGCCGCTGGCGCTGATCGGCTCGCTGCTGGCCGGTGCTGCGATCTGTCTGATCGCAAGCCAGGTGCGGCCAACGTTTTCCGATGCGCGCAGCCTGCGCGAGTTCGCTGGCCTGCCTTTGCTGGGCACCATTTCCCTGATCGTCTCCGACGAGGCGCGTGAAAAGCGCCGCAAGAGCCTGCTCAAGCTCGGCGCGGCGACCTCGGTGCTGGCCGCGTTTTATGGCGCCGGGATGCTGGTGTTGCTGCTGATCGGAGCCCGGGCCGCATGAAGAATATGGATATCATTGAACAGGCGGCCAAGCGATTGGCGGAGTTGCGGCGCGCCGGCGTCGAGCTTGCGCCCGTCGCGCCGGCTCCGGAGCCGGGGGAGACTGTTGTCCGGCCTGCGGAGATCGTTGCCCCATCCGCCGCCGCGCCGGCGTCGACAGCTTATGCCTCGCGGCGCATCGAACTCGACATGGAGCGGATTGCGCGTCACGACATTCTGACCCCGCACGCCGAGCGTTCCCATCTGGCCGACGAACTGCGTGTCATCAAGCGCCCCCTGCTGCGCAACGTTGCCGGCAAGGGCGTGGCGCCGGTCAAGAACGCCAACCTGATCATGGTGACCAGCGCGGTGCCGGGCGAGGGCAAGAGCTTTACCGCCGCCAATCTCGCCATGAGCATTGCGATGGAGCTCGATCACACGGTGCTGCTCGTGGATGCCGATGTCGCCCGCCCCAGCCTGCCGGAAATCTTCGGCCTGCCGCCGAGCAAGGGTCTGCTGGACGTGCTCGTTGACAAGGATACGGACCTCAGCCAGGTCATGCTGCGGACCAATGTGGAGAAGCTTTCCATCCTGCCCAGCGGTTCGCGTCATCTGCATGCAACGGAGCTGCTTGCCAGCGACGCCATGGCGAATCTGCTCGACGATCTGGCGACGCGCTATTCCGATCGCGTCATCATTTTCGATTCGCCGCCGCTGCTGGTGACGACCGAGGCGCGAGCGCTGGCCAGCCACATGGGTCAGGTCGTGCTGGTGGTGCGCGCCGAGCGCACCACGCACTCGGAAGTTCGCCATGCGCTGTCCTTGCTGGAGCTTGCACCGGTCAAGATGCTGATGCTGAATCAGGCGGCCGATCCGAGCGCCAATGGGCACAGCTATGGCTACGGCTATGGTTACGGCTACGAAAAGAAAAACGACGGAGGCGAGGCGCGTTGATGGCGTACGCTTGGCGCCATCTGTTGGCCGTGGGGGTGGCGATCGCTGCTGTGCCCTGCGTCTGGGCGCAACAGGCGTCCAGCCAGCCGCAGCCGGGTTCGGCTCAGCCCGGGGCGGCTCAAGCAGGTGCGCCCCAGCCTCCTTCGAACCCGGTCGGCTCGGCGCCGGCCGCCGGCAGCAGCGGCAATGCGCTGACCCAGCGCGGCTGGGACATCAAGCCGAACATTGGCCTGGATTTCACCCAGACTGACAATGTGACCCTGCTGGCGAATGGCGGCAAGAGCGATCTCATTACGCGCCTCAGTCCCGGCGTCGTGATCCAGGGGCAGGGCGGTCGCGCTCGCGCCTACATCGACTTCAAGCTGGAGCGAATCAACTACATGAATACGGAGGGCCGGGACCGGGTTCAGCGCGCCCTCAACGGCATGGGCACTGTCGAGCTTGCCGACAAGTGGCTTTACCTCGACGTCAGCAGCCGGATTTCGCGGCAGGCGGTCTCCGCTTTCGCCGCGCCCGCCAGCGGTTCTGATTCGCTCAACAACAATGTGGTCGAGACCCGGATGTATCAGGTAGCGCCCTATATCCAGGGGCGCCTGCTCGGCAGCACGGACTACAAGCTGCGCTTCGACAATACCTGGTACAGCATGCAGAACCACGGCCCGATGAACAACACCGTCATTCAATCGGTGCAGGGCAGCCTGTCTGGAGCGACGGGGCTGAGCAGGCTGAACTGGGCGCTGGATGCCAACGCGCAGCAGAGCGAGTATTCAAACAACGCGAAGAACAAGACGAACGCCTTGCGCGGCAGCCTGACCTATGCGTTCGATCCTCAGTTCCGCTTTACCGTGATCGGCGGGCAGGAGTCGAACGACTACGTTGATTTCAAGCAGCAGACCAGCAGCATCACGGGCTGGGGTTTCGACTGGGCGCCGGGCGAACGCACCCTGATCAAGTGGACCCATGAAAACCGCTACTTTGGCCAGGGCTACAACTTCAATCTGACCCATCGCACGGCGAACACCGCCTGGCGCATCAGCGATACGCGCGACGTCATGCTGCGCGCGCCGCAATCGATGACGTATGCGAGGGGCACCTATTTCGATCTGCTCAACGAGCAGTTGAGGTCGACCATTCCCGACGACGCCGAGCGTTCCGCCTATATTCAGACCTTGCTGCTGACGACGGGCATTTCGCCGGATGCGCAGGTCATCGGCGGCTTTACCACGTCGCGTGCGTCGGTCAACCACAACAGGGAAATCTCCTTCACCTGGACCGGCGTGCGCAATGTGATCGCCGTCTCGGCCATGGACCTCGATCGCCGCGCGCTGGGCACCGGCATCGGGGTGCCCGACGATTTCGACATCAGTCAGAGAATCCGGCAGAGGGGCGTCAATGCCAACTGGTCGCACAAGCTGACCTCGACCGCCGCGCTTGCCCTGATGGCCAACAAGTCCTACACCTCCGGCAACAACAGCGCGCTGGATTCAGACCGCCTCATGTACTCGGCGACGCTGAGCAACAAGCTCGGCGCCTATACCAGCGGCAGCATCGGTTATCGGCGTACCCAGGTCAACGGCGCGATCGACTATGTCGAGAACGCGGTACTGGCCTCGCTGCTGATGGTTTTCTAGGGGGCGTTCATGTACGAAGCCTATTACGGACTGCACGCCAAGCCTTTCCAGCTCAATCCGGACCCGGGCTTCTATTACGCCAGCAAGCAGCATCAACGCGCCTCAGCCTATCTTGAGTACGGCGTGCATCAGAACGAGGGCTTCATCGTCATTACCGGCGAAGTCGGCGCGGGCAAGACCACTATCGTGCGCGGGCTGCTCGAGTCTCTCGATCAGGACAAGCTCGTCGCGGCGCAGCTCGTCAGCACCCAGCTCGATGCCGACGACATCCTGCGCATGGTCGCCGCCGCCTTCGGCGTGCGTACTGCCGGCAGCAACAAATCGGAGCTGCTGCTGGCGCTCGAAGCCTTCCTCGTCGACGTCGCGCGCCAGGGCAAGCGCTGCCTGCTGATCGTGGACGAGGCGCAGAATCTCACGCAGCGCGCGGTCGAGGAGCTGCGCATGCTGTCCAATTTCCAGTTCGAGACGCAGGCGCTGTTGCAGAGCTTCCTCATCGGCCAGCCCGAGTTCCGCGCCATCCTCAACAGTCCGCAGATGCAGCAGCTCAAGCAGCGCGTCATCGCCGCCTGTCATATCGGGCCGCTCGACGTCGAGGAAACGCGCGGCTATGTACTGCATCGCCTCAAGTGTGCGGGCGCCACGGACAAGCCACGTTTCCAGGAAGACACTTTCCCGGTCATCCATCGCGCCAGTGGAGGAATCCCGCGGCGCATCAATGCGCTGTGCGACCGTCTGCTGCTGCTGGGTTTTCTCGGCGAGCTCACCCTGTTCTCGCCGCAGGAAGTGGAGCAGGTCGCGGCCGAGCTCAACGACAAGCCCTTCGGCCTCGCGGACAGCGGCCTGATGGCGCCCTCGGCCATCGACAGCTCCATGGACGGCGGCATCGATGAGGAATTCGCGAGGCTCGGCCTTGATCTCGATACGCTGAAGCCGCTGGAAATAGACGAGCAGACGGCCATGGAACTGCGCCAGTCGCTGGCGGGCGCGCGCATGCGCCGCGATGACGAACTGCTGATCCGGATCGAGCGCAGCTTGCTGCGCATCGAGCGCGGTCAGTCGCTGATGCTCAATCTGCTGCAGCGCCTGGTCAATGCCGCGCGGCCGCAGGCCCCGTCCAGGCCCGGTCGCGAGGAGCGCAATCGCCGCAGCCGGGACAAATCGGAGGAGCGCAAATGAGCGCCATCACCAATGCTCTGACCATAGACGTCGAGGACTATTTCCAGGTGTCCGCCTTTGCGCCCTGCATTGCGCGCAGCGAGTGGGAAACCCGGGAATGCCGCGTCGAGCGCAATGTCGGCCTGATTCTGGACATGCTCGATCGTCACGACGTCAAGGCGACGTTCTTTACGCTCGGCTGGATTGCCGAACGCTACCCCGATCTGGTGCGCGAAATGACGCGCCGCGGCCATGAGATCGCCAGCCACGGCTACGCGCATCAGCGCGCCAGCGAGCAGAGCCGCGCCGAATTTCTCGACGACATCACGCGCGCCAAGGACATTCTGGAAGCATTGTCAGGGCAGACCGTGCGCGGCTATCGCGCACCGAGCTTTTCGATCAGCACCGGCAATCTCTGGGCTTTCGATTGTCTGGTGGCGGCCGGTTATCGCTACAGTTCGAGCATCTATCCGATCAAACACGATCACTACGGCATTCCCGACGCGCCGCGCTTCATGCACGACGTCAGGCCCAGTTTGAGTGAAATTCCTGCCACGACCATACGCGCGTTTTCGCGCAACTGGCCGGCCAGCGGCGGCGGTTATTTCCGTCTCATGCCTTACGCGCTGTCGCGCCGTCTGTTGCGCCGCGTCAACGAGGAAGACGGCAGCGCCGCCGTCTTTTATTTCCATCCCTGGGAAGTCGATCCGCAGCAGCCCCGGGTCGCGGGCGCCAGCGCCAAGGCACGTTTCCGCCACTATCTGAATCTCGATCGCATGGAGCATCGTCTCGACCGACTGCTGGACGATTTCAAGTGGGGGCGCATGGATCGGGTCTTCCTCAAGGACGCCTGCGTCGCCAACTGATCTCCGGCGCCGGTCGCCGTCCGTGAAACCATGTCTTCGTTGTCCTCCATCAGCCTGCATCGCCTCGACCCGGACGCCTATGCGGCCTGGGACGCCTATGCGCAGGCGCATCCCCAGGCGACCTTCTTCCATCGGGCGGGATGGCAGCGTGTCATCCACGGGGTTTTTGCGCATCCGACCTTCTTTCTCTATGCGCAACGGGCCGGCAAGATCGTCGGCGTGCTGCCGCTGGTTCAGGTCAATAGCCGCCTGTTCGGAAATTCGCTGAGCTCTCTGCCCTTTGCCGTTTACGGCGGCGTGCTGGCCGACGACGAAGCGGTGGCGGCGGCGCTGGAGCAGGAGGCGGAACGCATCGCCGCCCGGCTGGGCGTCACCCACCTCGAATATCGCAATCTGGCGGTCCGTCACGCCGATTGGCCGACCCAGGATCTCTATGTGACTTTCCGCCGCGAGATTCTGCCGGACGAGGACGCCAATATGCAGGCCATCCCGCGCAAGCAGCGCGCCATGGTCAGGAAGGGGATCAAGAACGAGCTGCGCAGCGACGTCGACAGCAATGTCGATCGCTTCTTCGACCTCTACGCCGACAACGTTCATCGGCACGGTACGCCGGCATTTCCCAAGCGCTATTTCGCCGCGCTGCTCGCCGAGTTCGGCGCCGACGCCGAGGTGCTGACGGTCAGCGGCCCGGACGGAAAGCCGTTGAGCAGCGTGCTGAGCTTCTATTTCCGCGACGAGGTGCTGCCGTACTATGCCGGCGACCATGTCGATGCGCGCGACCTCGCCGCCAACGACTTCAAGTACTGGGAGCTGATGCGTCGCGCCTGCGCGCGCGGCCTCAAGGTCTTCGATTACGGACGCAGCAAGCAGGGCACGGGCTCCTATTCGTTCAAGAAAAACTGGGGCTTCGAGCCGCAGCCCCTCTACTACGAATATCGTCTGTTCAAGCGCGATTCGATCCCGCAGAACAACCCGAACAACCCGAAGTACAAGCTCATGATCGCGGCATGGCAGCGCATGCCCATCGGCCTGGCCAATTGGCTGGGGCCGCATATCGTGCGCAATCTTGGTTAGCGCGAGCACACCCTGATGGCGCGCCTGCTCTATCTCGTACACCGTCTGCCTTATCCGCCCAACAAGGGCGACAAGGTGCGCTCCTTCCATTTGCTCAAGCATCTGGCGCGTGACCATGAAGTGCACCTCGGTACCTTCATCGATGATCCCGCCGACGAAGAATACGTGGACACCGTGCGCGGCTATTGCGCCGGGCTGCATGTGGAGCGCCTGTCGCCGCGTATTGCCAAGTTGAGCAGCCTCAGCGGCCTGTTAAGCGGCGAGGCGCTGTCCCTGCCGTATTACCGCCGCCGCGGCATGCGCGACTGGGTCGCGGCAACGCTGGCGCAGCGGCCTTTCGATGCAGCCGTCGTGTTCTCGTCGGTCATGGCGCAGTATGTGCCGGACACCTTGCCCTGCCTCGTCGATTTCGTCGATGCCGATTCGGCGAAGTGGACGGCCTATGCTGCAAGCCATCGTTGGCCGATGTCCTGGATCTATCGTCGCGAGGGGCGAATGCTGCTGAAGTTCGAGCGTCAGGTCGCGGCGCGCGCGCGCCGTTCCTTCTTCGTGACGCCGGCCGAGGCCGCCTTGTTCACAAAAATGGCGCCCGAGTGCAGCGCAAGCGTCGATGCGGTGGGCAATGGCGTGGATGCAGATTTCTTTTCGCCGCAGCATGCCGGCGTTTCGCCCTACGGCGAGGACGAATTGCCGCTGGTGTTTACCGGCGCCATGGACTACTGGCCGAATATCGATGCCGTGTGCTGGTTTGCCGCCGAAGTACTGCCCCGGCTGCGCGCCGTAGAGCCGCGCCTGCGCTTTCATATCGTCGGCCGCAGTCCGACGCCTGCGGTGCTGGCCTTGGCCGGGGAGGGTGTGGCGGTCAGCGGCACCGTTCCCGATGTGCGCCCTTGGCTCGCTCATGCCGCCGTCGTGGTGGCGCCGCTGCGCATCGCGCGTGGTGTGCAGAACAAGGTGCTTGAGGCGATGGCCATGGGACGCCCGGTGGTCGCCGCGCGCGGCTGCGCCAACGCCATAGAAGCCGGGCAGGGGACGGATTTCCTGACCGCCGAAAGCGCCGACGAATACGTTGCCGCGATCCGCCATCTGCTGGCCAATGCGCCCGCCGCAGCGGAGGTGGGCGCCAATGGCCGTGCCTGCGTCGTGGCGCGCTATAGCTGGGACGCGCATCTGGCCGGCATCGACCGCCATCTGACGCAGACCGAGTCGGGAGCGCAGCCGGCATGAGACATCTCTCTGCATGGCCCAGGTCGCTGGCGGCCTTGCTGCTGGCCTTTGCATTGATTGCCGCCGCTTACTGGTCCACGCTTGCCGGCATGGTGGAAATCTGGGACCGCTCGGGTACCTTCACCCACGCTTTTCTGGTGCCGCCGATCACGCTGTGGCTGATCTGGCGATTGCGCGAGCCCTTGTCGCGCTTTACGCCGGCGCCGGCGCCGACGATGGTGATTCCGCTGCTGCTGGTGGGCGCACTGTGGTTGCTGGGACAGCTTGCCGCTGCAAACGTCGTGACACAGTTCGCCCTGGTCAGCATGGTGGTGTTCAGCGTGCCCATGCTGCTGGGAATTCCGGTCGCGCGCGCCATCCTGTTCCCCTTGCTGTTCCTGTATTTCTGCGTACCCTTCGGCGAGTTCATCATGCCGCGCCTGATGCAGTGGACCGCCGACATCACGGTGGCGGGGGTGCGCCTGTCAGGGGTCCCGGTGTATCAGGAGGGCTTGCAGTTCGTCATCCCCAGCGGACACTGGTCCGTGGTCGAGGCATGCAGCGGCATTCGCTATCTGATCGCCTCCATCTGCGTTGGCATGCTCTTCGCCTATCTGAACTACAGCACCCTGAAGCGGCGCGTGCTGTTCATCATCGCTGCCGCGCTGGTGCCGCTGGTCGCCAACTGGGTGCGCGCCTACGGCATCGTCATGCTCGGCCACCTGTCGGGCAACAAGCTTGCCACCGGCGTCGATCATCTGGTCTACGGCTGGGTTTTCTTCGGCATCGTCATGACGTTGCTGTTCATGATGGGTATGCGCTGGCAGGAGCCGGAACACAAACCCGATTTGTCCGCCCATGCCGCGTCGCGCCGCGGCAGCCTGCTGTTGACTTGCGTGCTGCTTGTCGTCGCCTTGTTGTTGCCGCGTGCCGGTTTGTGGCTGATCGAACGCGGCGACTTGACGCAGACGCCTGCCTTCAATACGGACATGCTGCCGGATGTCGGCCAATGGCACGGCATGCCGGTCGGGTTCAGCGGCTGGCAGCCGGCCTTCACGCAGCCGGCGGCGACATGGAAGCGCAGCTACGCGGAAGGCGGGCGTCAGGCGGCGGTCTATGTCGCCTACTACCGGCATCAGGACAAGCAGCGCAAGCTGGTCAGCTCCGAGAACATGCTGGCGCGCAGCGACGACCCGTTCTGGGCGGTCGTCGAGCGCGGCGGCGCCGAGTCGAACGGGTTTTCCGTACGCACTGCCGTGCTGCGCGGCGGCAGCGTCAGCGGCGGCGAACAGCGTTTGCGCGTGTGGCACTGGTACTGGATCGACGGGCAACTCACCGCCAGCGACATCAAGGCCAAGCTGCTGATGCTGAAGTCGAGACTCAGCGGGCGCGGCGATGACGGCGCCATCGTCGTGCTCTATGCGCCGGAAGAGCAGCCGGGCGGCGGCGCTGCCGCGCTGGGAGCCTTCGCGCCTGCGCTCTCGGACGCGCTGCTGCCGCTGCTGGCAGAGGTGCGTGCTCAACGTTAGCCGGATTCCGGATGAAGATTCTCTACCATCACCGCACGGCGTCCAAGGACGGGCAGGCCGTACACATCGAGGAAATGATCGCCGCCTTGCGCAAGCTCGGCCATGAAGTGCGCGTGGTCGCTCCGGCCGGAGGCGAAGAGGGCCGGATGGGCGGCGGCGTGGGCTGGGTGCAGCGCATGCGCAATGCCCTGCCGCGCGCACTGTACGAACTGCTGGAACTGGCCTATAGCTGGGTCGCCTATCGACGGCTGGCGACCGCCGCGGCCGAGTTCGAGCCGGACGTGATTTACGAACGCTACAACCTCTTCCTGCTGGCCGGCGTCATGCTCAAGCGCCGACGCGGCATTCCCTTGCTGCTGGAGGTCAATGCGCCGCTGGTTCATGAACGCTCCCTGCACAGCGGCGGCCTGTCGCTCAAGGCGCTGGCGCGCTGGGCCGAAGGCCGGGCCTGGTGCGGCGCCGACTATGTGCTGCCCGTCACGCGCGTCCTCGGCGAGCATGTGCGCGCCTACGGCGTGCCGGAAAGCCGCATCGTCGTGATTCCGAATGGCATCAATGAAGCACACTTTGCCGCCGCGCCGGCGCCCGAGCAGGCCAAGGCGGAGCGCGGCCTTGCGGGCAAGCTGGTGCTGGGCTTCACCGGTTTCGTGCGCGACTGGCACGGCATGGACAAGGTGATCCGCTGGATGGCCATGCCGGCTGCACCCGCCCATGCGCATCTGCTGATTGTCGGCGACGGGCCGGTCAGGGACGCATTGGAGCAGTTGGCGCGCGAGCTTGGTATCGCCGCCCGCGTCACTTTTACCGGCGTGGTCCATCGCGACGAAGTGCCGGGCTGGGTCGCGAGCTTCGATATCGCGCTGCAACCTGCGGTGGTGCCTTATGCTTCGCCGCTCAAGCTGATGGAGTACCTGGCCTTGGGCAAGGCGGTGCTTGCGCCGCGCACGCCCAATCTTTGCGAGGTGCTTACCGACGGCGATAATGCGCTGCTGTTCGACGAGAAGGGCGGTGACGGAATGGAGCAAGCATTGGCGCGCCTTTGCGCCGATGCTGCCTTGCGGACGCGACTCGCAGTCGGCGCCCGCGACAGCATTGTCCGGCAGGATCTGACCTGGAACGGCAACGCGCGACGCGTGGTTGCTCTGGCGAACGCGGCCGGACCGAGATGAAGGCTTCCGGCGAGAAAATTCATGTCGTGCACGTGCTCAACCGTCTCGGCGTCGGCGGCATGGAGAATGTCGTCGTCCAGTTGGTGAATGGCTTGCCGCCTGATCGCTTCCGGCATTCGATCATCGCGATTACCGAGGTGCTGCCGGAAGTCGCCGCGCGCATCCGGGTGCCGGATGTTGGCTTGCATGCACTGGAGAAGCCTCCGGGCCAGTCCTTCTGGCGTTATCCGCACATGTATCGCCTGCTGCGCCGCCTCAGGCCCGATGTCTGGCATGGCTGCAATCTGGCCGCGCTCGAATTCGCGCCGGTCGCCTGCCTGGCCGGCGTGCCCTGGCGCGTGCATGCCGAACACGGTCTGGAGATGGACGAGTTGCGCGGGCGCCGGCCGGCCTATCGCCGGCTGCGGCGCCTGTATCGCGGCTGGGTGCAGGCCTATGTGGCGGTTTCGGCGCAGATTGCCGATTATCTCAAGTCGCGCATCGGTATTGGCGCAGAGCGCCTGCACCTGATCGGCAATGGCGTCGATCTGGACCGCTTCCGCCCGCTCGCTGCCGCCGACCCGTGTCCTGCGGGCTATCCCTTTGTCAGGGACAAGCACTGGGTGGTCGGCACCGTCGGCCGTCAGGAAGCCATCAAGAATCCCTTGCTCCTGGTCGATGCCTTCATCGATCTCGTCAATGCCGGCGGGCCCCGCGCGACGTCCTTGCGTCTGGCGATGGTGGGTGAGGGTAGTCTGCATGGCGAGATTGCGCGGCGCATGGAAGCGGCCGGCATGTCCGACCGGCTGTGGCTGGCCGGCAGTCGCAGCGATGTCGCCGAGATTTTGCGACGTCTGGATTGCTTCGTGCTGCCCTCGATCTCCGAAGGCACGTCCTGCACGCTGCAGGAAGCCATCGCCTCCGCAGTCGCCATCGTCGCCACCGATGTCGGCGGCAACCGCGCCGTGCTCGACGACGGCCGTGCCGGCAAGCTCGTGCCGAGCGGGGACCGGGCGGCGCTGCTGAAGGCCCTGCAGGCATGCCTGCGCGGCGATGTCGCCGCCGATGCTGGCGCATTGAGAGCGCATGCGGCAGCGGCGCACGACCTCGACAAAACACTGCAGGCCTACGCCTGTCTGTTTGAACAAGGCGCAGCGCGCCAGGGAGGCTGAGCTTGGAGGGCTTTTTCTTTCTCGCCGATATCGTTCTCATGCTGATGCTGGCCTTTGCCATCTTCCGCGGCGAGAACAAGGATGCGCCGGACGATCTCGGCCTGTTCTCGTACAAGACGGATGCAAAGCGCGGCGGTACGCCGGAACAGGGCGAGCCCGATGCGTGATCTGTTCCTGCTCGGCGCGATGCTGGTCTTCGTCCCGCTGGGGATGCTGAACGCCTTTATCGCCTACCTCCTGTGCGGCTGGGTGTCTATGCTGTCGCCTGCCTATTATCTCTACGGCTTCATGGACAGCGTCCGCTTCAACCTGATCTTCGCTGTCGTCGCGATCGGCGCGCTGCTCATCGGTCGCAACCGTTTCAAGAACCGCCACGGCTATCTGAACCCGACCGTGCTGCTGATGCTGGCCTTCATGGCGCACGGCATTCTTTGCGCGATATTCGCCTACTCCGGCAACCCCCTCAACGAAACCCTGGCCGTGCAGTTCGTCAAGACCCTGATCTACTGCCTGCTGGCGCCCCTGCTGCTGACCACCCGCTATCGATTTCACGCATTGTTGCTGGTACTCGCGCTGGGGCTTGGCTTTCAGGGCGCGGTTGAAGGGCTCAAGGTAATCAAATCGGGCGGCGCGCATCGACCGCTGGGCATCCCGTCGTCGATGATGTCCGACAACAATCAGCTTGCGGTGGCCATGGTCATGGTGCTGCCCATCCTCTTCTATCTGTACCAGTATTCGAAGAACCGGCTGCTGCGCATCGCCTTTCTCGGCACCATGGCCTTGACCGTCGCCTGCGTGCTCGGCACCATGTCGCGCGGCGGACTGGTTGGCCTGTTGGCGCTGGCCTTGTGGTTCGTGCTGACCTCGCGTCACAAGCTGGTTTCACTGGTGCTGATCGTCTCGTTCGCCGCCGCTGCCGTGACTCTCGCGCCCGAACGCATGTTCAGCCGCGTCAGCTCCATGGAAAACATCGAAAGCGATTCCTCTTTCATGGGGCGCGTGGCGGCGTGGAAGATCAGCTCGGCCGTGGCGTTGCAGAACCCGGTGTTCGGCGGCGGTTTTCATGCCATCCAGTACACGCCGACCTGGGACGCCTATCGCTACAGGCAGGGTCTGCTCGGCTGGATTGCCACGCCGCCGCCGGACGAGCGGGGCAAGGCCGCGCACAATATCTTCTTTGAAGTGCTTGGCGACATGGGTTTCGTCGGCCTGGGCCTGTTCGGCCTGTTGTTCGTGAACGCCTTCAGGGCGCGCGCCGAAATCCGGCGCCGCACGACAAACGGTCGCTGGCTGTGGGCGCGCGACATGTCGGATACGCTGTTCCTGTCGCTCTTCGCCTACATGATTTCCGGCTCCGCCGTCAGCATGGCCTATTTCGAGCCGTTCTATGTGATCCTGATGGCCATGGAAATGCTGCGCCAATGGGTACGGCATGAAGCTATGCGCGCCGACGCCGTGGCGCTGCGCGTGGAGGAGGATGCGCCATGATGGAACTGGTATTGCGCGGCCTGAGCCGGGACAAGTTGTCGATCTTCCTGTTCCACAAGGTGCCTTTGCAGGCCTCGAAACTGGCGCCTTACGATCTCGCCTATACCGATTTTCTCAAGATGCTCGATTACGTTGCCGAGCATTTCAGCGTGCTTCCGCTCGACGAAGCCGTCGACAGGCTGGCTCAGGGCAATTTGCCGGCGGCCACGGCCTGCCTGACTTTCGACGACGGCTATTGCAGTTGGGTCGAGCATGTCATGCCGGCGCTGCTGGAGCGTAATCTGCATGCGACTTTCTTCCTGACCACCGGGCAGTTTGCCGGCAAGCCCATGTGGCACGAGCGCGTGGAGCAGGCCATGACGTTGCTGCCGGCAGGCCGCCTGACGCTCGCAGACGCCGAACTCGACGCGCTCGACGTCGCCGATGAGGCCTCGCGCCTGCAGGCCGTCCGCCGGGTCGAGCAGTATCTGAAATACCTGCCGCTGGCGCGGCGCGAATCCCTGATCGAAGGGCTGGAGGCCATGTCCGGCGCGCGGCCGGAGACGCTGAGCCGCATGAGCGAGAACGACGTGCGCACCCTGCATGCAAAGGGCTTTTCAATCGGCGCCCATACCGTGAACCACCCGATTCTGACACTGTGCAGCGAACGCGAAGCGCGCAACGAGATTGCGGCGGCGCGCGAGTCCCTGTCCGCCCTGATCGGGGCCGAGATCACCGGCTTCGCCTATCCCAACGGCCGCCCGGCGCAGGACTTCAACGAACGTCATGTGCGCCTGGTCAAGGAGGCTGGCTACAAGTACGCCGTGACGACGCAATGGGGGGCGGCGACGACGCAAACCTCGCTGTTCCAGATCCCGCGCTTCACCCCCTGGGGGCCGGGTTCGCTGCGGATGAGTTATCAACTGGCGCGCAACTATCTGCTGCCGGGCAAGACGCTCGGCATTACCGAATCAGTACTGGTCTGACATGGCATTGGAAACGCTCAAATCGGCACTCAAGTCGCTGGCCTATGCGACGGGCGTGTTCGGATACTGGCATCGCCGCCGCAACGCCGAAGCCTTGACTGTCTTCATGTTTCATCGCGTGCTGCCGAAAGACAGCGAGGCCTACGCGCAAGCCGAGAAAGAGTTCACCTTCAGCGTTGAAGGTTTCGGCCTTTGCCTGGATTTCATCGCCAGGCACTATCATGTTGTCACCGCGGTTCAGGTACATGCGGCCTTGAACGGCGGCGCAAGCCTGCCGACCTGTCCGGCCCTGATTTCCTTCGACGACGGCTGGCGCGACACCCTAGCCCATGCCTATCCGCAACTGCATGCGCGCCAACTGCCGGCGCTGGTTTTTGTCGCGACCGAAATCATGGAGTCGCCGCGCCCGATCTGGTGGCAGGACATGCTGGTGCGGATACTCGAACAGCCCGAACGCGCCGCCGCCCTGATGCGCGAGCTGGCGCTGCCCGAGGGCCGGGCGCGCAGCCGCGCAACCGATCATGAGGTTGCCGGCAAGGTGGCTGCACTGCCTTTGTCGCAGCGTCTGGACCTGCTGACCGCGCTCGCGCCGCAACACCCGGCCGAGCGGCAGATGCTGACCGAGGTCGAGCTCGCGACGGCGGATCGCCGCTGCCTGGAATTCGGCGCGCATGGCCATACGCATGCGCCGCTGACAACTGTGGCCGAACCGCTCGCCGAGTTGCGGCGCTCGCACGATCTCCTCGCCGCCCTGCAGCCTGCCGTCGCCACCATGTCCTTTCCCCACGGCGCCTACACGCAAGCGCTGCTTGATCTGACCGAGCGCGCCGGTTTCGATCTGGCTTTCACCAGCGACGCCACGCTGCTGGATCTGCGTACGCCGGGCAAGGGCCGCCGCATCGGCCGCATTCATGTGCCCGAGAATGAATGGACCACCCAGCACGGCCGCATTTCCTTTGCGCGTCTGGCGACCTTTCTGTTCTTCCGCCCGCAGGCTTCGAGCTGATGTCGCGCGCCTTGAATTTCATCGCCCGGTCGATTGCCGGGCTGGCTGCGCCTGAACGTGCGGCCTGGGCCGCGCTCGTCGAGGCCCATGCGGCCAATCGCCACGCCTTCATGGCGCCGGCCTACGCTGAAGCCGTTGCCGCCGTCGATCCTTCGGCCATGGTGCTGGTCGGTTACGCGGGCGAGACGCCGATGTGTTTTCTTCCCTTGCAACGCCGCGCCGACTGGGCCGGCCGCCTCGGCGCGTACGAGCCTATAGGCGGTGTCATGAGCGACTACTTCGGCCTGGTCGCATCGCCCGATCTGCGCATCGATATTTCCGATGCGCTGCGGCGTGGCGGCTTGCCTGTGGTGGTCTTTACCCATCTTGAGGCGGCGCAGTTGCAGCACGGCCTGCAGGGTGTGCAGCCGCGCATCGGCTTGCAGACGCATATCGCAGCGCCGGTCGAGGAGTTCTGGAGCCGCTTGCGCAAGAGCGACAAGAAGTTCGTCGGCGATACCGAACGCCGCGAACGCAAGTTGATCGCCGATCACGGCGAAATCCGCTTCGAGCTGGAGTCGACTTCTCCTCAAGCCGATCTGCAGATGCTGATCGAGCTGAAGTGTGCCCAGTACACGCGCACTGACAAGCAGCAGGCGCCGCTGTTCGAACGGCGCAATGTCGATCTGCTGTTCCGTCTGCTCGATGAAAAATCGCCGCAGTGCGCCGGCATGCTGAGTACCTTGAAGACAGGCGAACGTCTGGTGGCGGCGCATTTCGGCCTGCGCTGCCATGCAACCCTGCACTACTGGTTTCCGGTCTACGATCCCGCCTATTCCACCTATGCGCCGGGGCGCATCCTGTTCCGTCGTGTGCTGGAGGCGGTCGCGCAAAGAGGGGTTACGCTGATCGACCGTGGCGAAGGCGATACCCAGGCCAAACGCGACTTCTCCAACCGCGAGCATCAGTTCTACCGCGGTTTGTGGAGCGCGGGCGGCCTCGGCACCATGCCCGCCCGCGCCGCACTGGCGCTGATCTGGCGCCTGGGCTAGCTTCCCGCGCCGTCGAGCAGCGAAGCGTAGAGCTCGACGTGGCGCTCGGCGTTGAGCTGCCAGGTGTAGTGGTCGCGTATGAGCGCATGGCCCTGCCGGCTCAGGCGGTCGCGCAGGGCCGCATCCTCCATCAGGCGCTCGATCGCCGCGCAGATGGCGTCGGTCGATTTGGGCTCGATCAGCAACGCATGTTCGCCGTCCTCGACCACATCGGCGATACCGCCGACGCGGGTGAAGATGGCCGGCGTGCCGGAGAACAGGGACTCGAACAGCACTGTCGGCAAACCTTCGGAATGCGAGGGCAGGACGAAGGCGTCGGCGAAATGCATCCAGTGCTTGACCTGCGAGTGGTGGACGCTGCCGACCAGAACCACATTGTCTTCAAGCCCGTGTTCGCGTACGAAATCGGCAATGTAGCCGCCCAGCTCGTTGCGGCCGACCAGGAACAGCCTGAGTCGGGTGTGCCCGGCGCGAACCAGGCGCGCCACGGCCGGCAGCAGTTCGTACATGCCCTTGCGCTGGTTGAGGTAGCCGACGAAGACCAGATTCCAGCTATCGACGTGCTCCGCCTTGAGCCTGGCTAGCACGACTTCGTCGTCGCCCGCGAGACTGAATTTTTCCGTGTTCACGCCGTTGGTCACATAGTGGCTGCGCGCCTGCATGCGGCCTTCGGTCAGGTCGTTGGCCAGGCGCAGGCCTTCGCTGGCGACGAAGACGCCGGCATCGGCCTCGTCCAGCGATTGCGTGACCTTGCGCCTGCAGGCTGCGCTGTAGCCGGGGGCGTCGACAATGCAGGTGCGGTGTATGGTGTGCACGACCTTGACGCCGGGCAGGGATTCGTCGCGCAGGCGGTTGGCGGCGTAGCCGCAGGGAAATGTGGCATGCGCGTGAATGACATCGAAAGGCCATTCGGCGTGAATTTCCTCGACGGTCTTCTTCACGCCGGCAAACATCCAGTCGCCGACGCGATCGAAGCGCAGATGGTGCGGCAGCGTCAGGTAGCGCGGATGGTAGACCTCGAAGCCTTCATGGGTTTCCCGTGCCGGAATCTTGGCCAGCGCGGCATAGCGCGCGCTGAAGAGGCCGAGCGGAAAGGGCGCAAACGGAATCGGCTGGACGATGCGGACGTCGACGCCGCAGTTGCGCAGGGCCACGGCCTGCTCATGGACGAAGGTGCCGAACACGGGGTTTTCCTGGTTCGGGTACCACATGGAAAGAAAGAGTACGCGCATCGTGTTTCCGCGAGAGATGATTGATTGCGGGCGCCGCGGCGCTCAGGAGGTCTGGGTGCGCTTGAGGCGGGAGAGCAGCCAATAGACGCCGGAACGCAGGCGTCGTCCGCCGTGCCTCAGCGAATAGGCGAAAGCGCGCCGGGCGACGGCTATCTTGCCGTGCCAGTAGTGCGCATAGCCGTGATTGAAGTAGGTCATGGCGACGCGGCGATGAAAAGTCTTTTCCTTCAGCAGGCTGCCGTCGAGATTGTTGAGGCTGTAGCGCTCCACGGTATTCAGCAACAGACGGCCGAGATAGTTTTCGTCGTCGAGCTTGTGCATCGCGCTTTGCGCATGGATGCGGTAGAGCGCGACATCGCCGTCGAGGGCGTGCATCTGGGTGGTGCGCGAGGCGCGCAGCCAGAAATCGTAGTCTTCGCCGATGCGCATGTCTTCGCGGAAGCCGCCCAGCCATTCGTAGATCTCGCGGCGGATCACGGCGGTGTTCATGCCGACCAGCAGGCCCATCAGGAGGCGGTGATAAAGCCAGCCCGAGCGTTCCGGGTTTGCCCGTTCGAGATGCGAGCAGTCGCTGCTCAGCGCGCTCGCTGGCGGAAAGTGGCCGGAATCGTCGCTGGTCCATTTGAGGAAGCCGCCGAAGATCACGCCCACATCGGGGTGACGTTCCAGATAACGGATCTGCGCCGCCAGTTTGCCGGGGAACCAGATGTCGTCGGCGTCGAGAAAGGCGATGTAACGGCCGCCGGATTGCCGCATGCCGGTGTTGCGGGCGAAGGACACGCCGCGGCCTTCGAGATGCACGACGCGTATGCACGGATCGATCTGCGCAAGCCTGTCGTAATCGTCGTCCGTGGAGCCGTCGTCGACGACGATGATTTCCAGATTGCCGTAGTCCTGCGCCAGCACGCTGTGCAGGGCTTCGTCAATGTACTCCTTGCCGTTGCGAACGGGGATGACGACTGAGACGAGAGGAAGATCGAGAGCTTTCATTTCATCCGGAGTTGCGCGATGGCGCCGTGCGTGACCTGCGCGATGCGTTCGCGCAGCTCGTCGCGGCGGGCTGCGATGCGGGCGCGCAGGGCATCGCGGTTATGCAGGGATTCGAGGGCAAGTGCCAGCAGCGCCGATTCGGAAAAATTGAGCGCGTCCTGATAGTGGCCCTCGACACCCATGAGCTGATTGAAACCTTGATGCTTGATGTCGTAGGCGATCGCGATCCACGGCGTGCCGGCCGAGGCGGCGAGTATGCAGGAGTGCAGCATGCCGCCGATGTGCAGGTCAATGTCGCGATAGGCCTTGCAGGTGCCGACCAGATCGGCATGGACGATCTCCAGCGGAATGCCGGCCGCACGCAGCAGCCGGGGCACGATGTACTCGCAGGCGTGATGCGTGATGTAGCGGAAACGACAGCCGCTTTCGCGCTGGATTGCCTTCAGCGAGCGGGCGTAGGCCGGCAGGTTGTCGAGCAGGAAGCGATTGCTGCTGGGGCCGTGGAAGGACAGGTTGAGGCCGACGACGGGTGTATCGTCGCTGGTGCCGGCGGCGCTCGGTTCGAGCGCCGCCGCGACATGCAGGGCCGGGTCGCCGACGAGGTGCACCTGCTGCTGGGTGTAGCCCGCCAGATAGGTGGCGGAGTATTCATCGCGCACGGTAATCAGCATCGCGCCGTCAAGCAGCGTTTTCAGCCTTGCCTCATCGGCCGCCGTCGGCCGGGGCTGGCAAATGCCGTTCAGCGGATGGTAGGGCTGATTGACGCCCACGCCCCAGAAGACATAGGGTATGCCGGTGGTCTGCAGCACGGCGAGGTCGGCGCCCAGCCGGTCGGGCAGATGGCCGGCGTGATCGAAGAGAAAGTAGCCGCCGCCGGCGACGACCAGCAGGTCGATCTTGTGCCGCGCATGCCGCTCCTTGAGTTGACCGATATTGCCCCAGTCGATATTGCTGAATACGCAGTCGGGATGGAGACTGCGTAATTCGCGGCGTATGGTTTCGGCAATGGCGACATCGCCGATGTTGGAAGCATGGCCCACTTCGTAGTCGCGGTAGTCGCAACGGAAGCCGGCATTGCGCCTGAAGCGGGAGATGTCGCGCCGTGCCTTGACGCTGCGCTTGATCCGCGCCAGCCGGGGCAGCGGCCTGCCCAGTTGCGGCGGAATGTCGGCGACGGCGCCGTAGATGGCGATGTGCGGGGCGGAGTTCTTCACAATGTGGGGCGCATATCAGGTCCGAACCAGGCGTTTGCGGAGCTCGCCCTGCAGTAGCGTGAGCTCTTTCGTCAGAGGATGCTGCGTCAGCCGAACGGCCAGATACCAGATCGGAGCGGCAATCGTCACGCACACGATCACGGTCGGCGCTGCCGGCCAGTCGGCAGGCAGCAGGAAGTCCCGGCACACGAATGTTACCCCGAGCACGGCTGCCGCGACGACTGCGGTACGGGTGAGGGATTGCGCGATATCGGCGAGGCTCAGGCCGAGATAGGTACGCAGCAGATAGACGTAGGGGATGATCGTCAGCAGATCGGCAAACGCGACGGCCATGCCGAAGGAGGCGAGGCTGCCGTCGTAGAGCGCAATGCCGAGAACGATCTTCAGCGCGACGGCGCAGACAAGGGCGATGGCGCTCAGATAGGGGCGGCCGATGCCTGTCAGCGCCGGCTGGGCCAGGCTGAAGGTGCATTGCGCGGCGCTGGAGACGCACAGCCACACCATGGCGCTTGCGCTTTCGCGCCAGGCCTCGCCGTAGAGCAGAACGACGATGGGTTCGGCCAGCATGGCAATCGCCGCCAGTGCCGGCCAGAAGATGCCGGTGATGTAGGCGATGACGCGCTTCATCTCGGCTGCCATGTCGTGGCCGGCGTGATGCACGCGGGCGAGATAGGGCAGGGCAATGTAGCTGATGGTCGGCCCGGCGACGTGGTTGAGAATATTCACCGTCGAATTGGCGCGGCTGAACAGGCCCACCTGGCGCGGCCCCGACATTCTGCCGAGCAGGATGTCGGGCAGGGCGAGATCGATGGCCTTGAGTGAAGAGGTCAGCATGGCGCCGGTGCCGAAATTGACGACGTGGCGCCAGTGTCTGAGCGAGACGCGCATGCCGACCTCGGGCGGACGCAGCGCAATGTAGCAGGCGCCGCTGACGATGATGTTCACGAGATTCGCCCAGGCCATGCTCATGTAGCTGAAGCCATTCAGCGCGAACAGAATCGCCGCGCCGATATAGGTTGTCGTCGAGGCCAGCGTGACGACGGCCTGTTTCTCGACGTCGAAGTTGCGCGTCAGCACGGCCTGCGGAATCGCACCGAAGGGAATGAAGACGAAGCCGAGCGCGAGCACATGCATGACATCGCGTATGCCAGGCTCGTTGAAGAAGTCGGCCCAGTAGCCGCTGAGCAGATAGAGCGCGGTGGCAATCGTCCACGAGGCGGTGATCAGCACGCCTGTGGCGCTGGCGATGGTTTCACTGTCGAGCGTCTTCTGCTGCTTGATGAAGGTGACGACGCCGAAGTCGCGGAAGACGTGCGCGAAGCTGACCGCGATTGCCGTCATCGAGAAGATGCCGATTTCGCTGGGACTGAGCAGCCGCGCAAGCACGATGGACAGCGCGAAATTGGCCGCCGTCGCACCGTTGCTGACGAGAAACTGGAGAACGATTTTCTGGCGCAGGGAATTCATGACGTAGCCTCGCCTGGCCTTGATTCAAGCGGGCGATCCGCCGCCAAGACAGGCGCGTTGCGGCGGGGCGGTGAGCACAATTCAGATGGCATGTATCAGGATTTCGCAGGCAGGGTTTGGAATGCGCCGGGGTTCCGGACCGGGACGGAAAGCGCCCGGCTGCCGGCCGGATGCGCGTATTCGCGTTGCGGCACCAGACTGACGCCATGGGGCGTCGGCGGCTGCATATATTTGCCGAGCAGACTCGATCCCGCCTTGAGGCGGTAGTCGAAACGCTGCGGCAGGACAAACTGGTCCCAGTCGGCGTTCGGATTGTTGCTTATCTGGCCTTCCAGATTCGGATTGATCTTGTTGCGGCTGACGAGAATGTTGTTCAGCGCGACCAGCTTTTGCGCGCCCGGCTTCATGGCCAGGATATTGCCATTGCTGGGGCGGTCATCGACGATGGTGTTATTGACGAGATACAGTTCGTTTCGCATGGATTTGTAGCCTTCGGCGCCGAAGGAAACGATGTTCGAGTTTTCGGTCTGCGAGCTTTGTTCGATCAGATTGCCGACGACATAGGCGATCCCGCCATTGGGAAACTCCAGCTCGTAGCTCGCGCGGCCGTCGATCTCGTCGCTCAGGCGATTGTAGAAAACGTGGTTTTCCTCGGCCCGGCTCTTGAACAGATGGCCGACCCGGGCGTGGTGGAAATAACTGCCCTTGACGCGCAAACGCGTGATCTCGCCCACATAGAGATTGTGGCTGCGGCCGTCGCCCGCGCCATTGTGGCCGAACTCGGAGTTCTCGATATCGAGATACATATTGGCGCCGCCGGCAGTCAGGATGCCGTTCTCGTTGTTCTCGAACTTGCAGTTGCGGATCGTCAGATAGCCCTTCTCGAAGCGTATGCCGGCACCGTTCCTGTCCGCGACGCGGGCATCGCGGAATTCGAGGTTCTCGACCGTGATCTCGCCGCCGCGCACGACCCAGATGCCCTTGCCCTCGGCATTGGCGCCGTCGGCAATGAGGCGCGGGCGATTCGGGCCGATGCCGCGTATGGTCAGCTTGGCCTGCTTCCAGATCGCCACGTCGGCAATGTAGTCGCCCGAATCCACCTCGATGGTGTCGCCGTCACCCGCAAGCCTGGCGGCGGCGGCAAGGCTGTGCACAGCCTGTTGCGGGCCGACGCGGATGAGCCGGGGTTCGGACGCGGCCTGCGGCAGCATCGGCGCGCTCTTCGCCGTAGCGGCCGCCGGATGGCGGGGGGCCGTTTTAGGCGCCGGCTCCCCGTCGGCAGGGTCGGATGCCGGCACGGGTTCGGCCACCAGATGCCCGTTGGCGTCGCGACGGATTTCGCCGCGGTAGGCAGATGGCTCCGGCAGACCGCCCGCCATCGCGCTGGAGAGCGCGCCCAGCAAGGCCATGGCGCACAGGACGGAAGACGGCTTCATGTCAATATCTCCGAAGGAAGCGGCTGCGAGAGAAAACCGTGCGGGCTGGCGCTGTAGCCGTAGGCCCCGGACTGAAATACCACCACCCAGTCGCCGGGTTCGGCGCGTGGCAGCACCACGCCCTGTGCGAGCACGTCGAGCGGCGTGCACAGCGGACCATGGATGTGAACCCGCTCCAGTTCGCTGCCTTCAAGGCGGTTGCCAATGACGACCGGATAGTTCTTGCGTATCACCTGGCCCAGATTGCCGCTGGCGGCGAGATGGTGATTCATGCCGCCGGCCGTGATGAGGAAGGTTTCGCCGCGCGAGACTTTCCTGTCCACAATGCGCGTTGCATAGATGCCGGCCTCGCCAACCAAATAGCGGCCGAGCTCCAGATGCAGGCGCGCCTGCGGCATCTGCATCGCGGCATCCGTGGCGATCTTGTCGAGCGCTGCGGCGATCGGCGCGAGATCGAGCGGACGCTCGCCGGGAAAGTAGGGAATGCCCAGCCCGCCGCCGAGATTGAGGCTGAGCACCGGGGCCGGCGCCCACGCGGCGAGGCGCAGCGCCAGCGCATAGCCTTGTTGGAGCGATTCCGCGATGGCCGACGCATTGAGGCTTTGCGAACCGCAGTAGAGATGGAAGCCTTCGAAGCGCAAGCCGGGCCGCTGCAAAGTCGGCAGCAGCGCGGGCAGGGCTTCCTCGTCGATGCCGAAGGGCTTTGCGCCGCCGCCCATGCGCATGCCTGCGCCGCGCAGCTCGAAGGCCGGATTGACGCGAACCGCGATGCGCGCCGTCTGGCCGGTTTCGGCTGCGATCTGCGCCAGCCGCTCGATTTCGCGCGGTGATTCGACATTGATCAGGATGCCGGCCGCCACGGCATCGCGCAGATCCTGCATGCCCTTGCCGGGCCCGGCATAGCTGACGCTTGCGGCGCGCATGCCGCTGTTGAGCGCAAGCTGCATTTCCCGCCGCGAAGCGACATCCAGCCCATCCACCAGAGAGGCCATGAAAGTTACCAGTTCAGGCAGCGGATTGGCCTTGACGGCGTAGTGAAGGCCGATGCACGGCGGCAAGGCCCGACGCAAGGCGGCGACGCGTGCCTCCATGCGGCCGCGATCGTAGGCGTAGAAGGCGTCGCTGCCAAGCTCTGCCGCCACGGCGTCGAGCGTACGGCCGCCGAGCAGCAACTGCCCGTCGGCGCAGGGCCAGTCGATGGCGACCTGATCGATGGCCTTATTCGTCATGACGGCTCGGTGGCGCCGGCCTGGGCAGGGCGGCGAAGACCACGCCCATCAGCAGGCAGATCACGACATCGGTGATTTCGGCGCTGCGGCCGGGCAGGAAGATTTGCAGATAGCTGGCTACCGAGAGCGCCGAGGCGGTCAGTAGCGTGGCGACCGCGAACGAAAAGCCGCCGCGCGCCAATAGCCAGATCATGCCGCCGTACAGCGCCGTTTTCTCGCAGAAGGATTGAACGTTCACGCCGATCGAGCCGTTCATCAGACTCTTGAACGGGATCCAGCCGTAGCCGCGCAGCGCTTCGTCGCTGAAAGAAAAAGGCGCCAGCAGCGTGACGGCGAGCAGTGCAAGGAACGGTACCGCCAGCATGAGATAACGCAAGTGCAAGGGAGCGAAGAACACCAGCCAAAGTGCAAAGGCCAGCACGAAACCGACTATATCGGCCGGCTTGATGACGTTGTCTGTGATCAGCACCTTTGCAGCGAAGAAGGCCAGCGCAAACAGCAGCAGGGCGCTGCGCCAGCGTAGCGCTCCGTAGCAGGATTGGATCAGCGCTGCGATGAACAGCCACATCACGCTGTAGCGGAACAATTCCAGCGGCGGCAAGCTCGGCGAAACGATCAGCGGCTTCAGTGCATGCCAGTATTTATGCAGATCTATGGTCGGCGCATAGGGATAGAGCCGTCCGCCCAGCCACAGTACCAGCAGCAAACCCGAGCGCGGATGTTTGACCAGCGGGGCAAGCCAGCCCGGATGGAAGCGGCTGCTGCCGGCCAGACCTGCCAGCGCACCAATGAGGCTGCCGATGGCGTTGGCGTAGATATCGCCGAAGGTGGGATTGCGATAGCCGGCATAGAACTGCAGTAACTCCACCGAGCCCGAAATCAGCGTGCCGACGACAGTGGCGGCGACGATGGCGATGCCGACCGAGCATAGCCTGCGCAAGGCCAGCATGCCGAACAGGCCGCAAGGGATATAGAGCAGGACATTGGAAATAAGGTCGCCCGGTCGGTCCCATTGATCCACGGTCGTGAGGAGATAGGCTACGGCCTGGTCGGGATGTTCCAGCGGGCGTAGCTGGAAAGGGTAGAGCGAGCCGTAATAGATCACCGCGACTGTCAGCAGCCAGAGCAGCAGCATTGCACGATGCGAGGGTGGAGTGGAGTGGTGTGCAGCCGGCATCCTCATTGCTCCCTAACGCTCAAGGTTGCGGCGGCGGACATCGCCTGACGATCGAGCTTGCCGTTGGCATTGCGCGGTAGCGCGGCCACGACCTCGATGTGTGCCGGCACCATGTAGCCGGGCAGGCGCAGGCGCAAGGCCTGCATCAAGGCTTCGGCGGTCATCCCTTCGGCGCCGGCGGGCACGGCAGCCAGGCGAATGCGTTGCCCCAGCGCTTCATCGTCGATTCCGCAGGCGCAGCACTCCGCCACCAGGCCGGTCGCATGCGCCGCCTCCTCGATTTCGGTGGGACTGACGCGATAGCCCGAGGTCTTGATCATCTCGTCGTGGCGGCCGATGAAATACAGAAAACCGTCCGCGTCGCGGCGCACCGTGTCGCCCGAGAACACGGCGATCTCGTCCAGCACCTGGCCGGGCCGTCGCGGCAGCGGCTTGAAGCGCTGGGCGGTGGTGGCCGGATCGTTCCAGTAGCCCTGGCTCACCAGGGCGCCGCGATGCACCAGCTCGCCCGGTTCGTCGACGGCGCATTCGCTGCCATCGGGGCGGAGCACCAGCACTTCGACATTGGGTATCGCCTTGCCGATCGAATCGGGCCGCGCATCGACCTCCTCGGGCGGCAGATAGGTGGAGCGGAAGGCCTCGGTCAGACCGTACATCAGGAAGGGCTGGCTGCGCGGCAGTGCCGCACGCAACTGCTGCAGCGTATTCAGCGGCATGCGGCCGCCGGTGTTGGCGAAATAGCGCAGGTGCGCGTCGATGCCGGCCGGCCATGGCTGTTGCGCGAGCTGCATGTACAGCGGCGGCACCGCCGTGAGTCCGGTGATCCGTTCGCGCGCCAGGGCTTTCAGCAAATCCTGCGGCAGCAGATAGTTGTGCAGGACCACGCGCGCGCCGCTATGAAAGGCCGTGCTGAGCTGGCTGAAGCCGGCGTCGAACGACAAGGGCAGGGCGGCGAGCAGGCTGTCGCCGGCATGGTTGCCCAAATAGGAGGCGACGCTCGCGGCGCCGGCGACCAGGTTGCGGTGCGTCAGCATCACGCCCTTGGGGCGGCCGGTGCTGCCGGACGTGTAGAAGATCGCCGCCATGTCGCTGTCGATGGTCTTGGGCCGGCGCTGCGGGGTCGCCGCCAGCAGGTCGCGCCACGCGATGACGCCGGGCACGCCGGCGCCGGTCAGCACGACGTGGCGCAGCGCGCTGCAGTTCGGCAGTACCTCGGCGAGCAGCGCGTGGCGCTCGGGCGAGGTGACGAGGATACGCACATTGCAGTCGCGCAGAATGTGCTCGACTTGCGCGCCCTTGAGCAGCGGATTGATCGGCACAAAAGCGCCGCCGGCGCGCACGGCGGCGAATGGCGCAATCACCGCCTCCGTGCGCTTGTCTAGCCAGAAGGCAACGCGCTCTCCGCGTTGCAGGCCGAGCGTCAGGAGGCCGTTCGCGCAGGCGTCGATGGCCGTCTCCAGCGCGGCGTAGGCGAGCGTCTGCTGCCCGTCGGACAAGGCCGGCGCCTCCGGCGCGAGCTCGGCGGCGCGGGTCGTCAGATCATCGAGCAGATAAGCGGCGGCGCGCATCATGTTTCCCGAGGGCGACTCTGTCGCGTATTACGGCCTTGCGCCTGCAGCGAGCGCAAGGCGCGCCCCGCCCAGTGCCGCAATGCCGCCGTGAGGCCGCTCCATTGCGACAGGTCGAAGGCGATAATGCCGCGCCGTTCGCGCCTATGGCTCATCCAGTCGCGCTTGTAGGGCTCGTCGCCGTTCAGGTAGTCGACTTCGCCGACGCGATCCACGTCAAGCGCGTGTTCAAACATCGCCGCGGTCAGTACCGTGCCGGCGGAGTAGCGGGCGGCCTCCTCGGCGTAGGCCAGTTTGTAGATGCTGGCCACGCCGCCGTGCGTCAGCCAGAGCTGGGCGGCAATCGGCGCACCGTCGAGGCGCAGCACGCCGAGGCGCAACCAGCCTTCGCGCGCGGCGGTGCGGCACAGATGGGGAATGAACTCGGGTTGCGGCTCCTCGTCTTTCCAGCTTTTGGCATAGACGCCGACGAAGGCCGCGATGGCGGTTTCGAGCGCCGTGTCCGCGCCCTGCTGGATGTGAATATTCCATGTGCCGGCCTTGTCGAGCTTGCCGCTGCCGCGCTGGATATTGCTGCGCAATTGCGACGGGCGTCCGGCCAGATAGGCGGGCCAACTGCGGCCTTCGACCGCGAGGTGCCAGTTGCCGAAGCAGAAGTAGTCGTCTACCCAGTAGCCGGCTTCGGCGAGGGCTTGCTTGATCTGCTGGAACTCCGGCGTGCAGGGATCGAGCGGATGCAGGTCCACAAGCGCCGGTTTGCTTTCCTTGATTGCGGCGGCAAGGCTCGGCGGCAGTGAGCCGATGGGACCGTACACACTGCTGTAGTAGTTGGCCAGCGCCCGCATGCAACGACCATCGTCGAGCAGCGGCAGGCAGCCGCCCGCGTCGGCAGGCAGGCGCAGCGTGTCGTTGCTGCGTTCGCGTTCCAGTCCATGCGCATGCAGGTTTTCGAACCAGGGCAGGCTGCGAAACAGGCTGCCTTGCGCAGCGCGCATCGCGAGAGCGGGATGCGCGGTACGCAGGGTCGAAAAATCCGCAGGGGGCGAGAAGGGAAGCACGACAGAATCGGGGCGCGGTACGCTGTGAAGCAAGGCGTCAAATCATACCCGGAGCCGCTCGCCGGCAATTTGAATCGTTCACTTAAATCGCTCGAACTTGCGCCCGAATGTCGCTAAGTTCGGAAAAGTGTCGGAATTTTTTACGCTTGACGCCGGATTTCGGGAGCGGCTGTCAAGGCGAGGGCGAGAAGCCCTCAAGCGGCCACGCCAAAGAGCGCGCCCACGCCGGCGGTCAAGGCCATCGCCAGCGCGCCCCAGACGGTCACGCGCAGGGTGGACGCGAACACCGGCGAGCCGCCCGCGCGCGCGGCGATTGCCCCGAGGAGCGCGAGAAAGATCAGCGAGCTGCCCGCCACGCCCCACATCAACGCGGAAGCGGGAAGCAGCAGGACCACCAACAAAGGCAAGGCCGAACCTGTGGCAAAGGTTGCGGCCGAAGCGAGCGCGGCCTGCACCGGCCTGGCCGCCAGCGTGTCCGAAATGCCGAGCTCGTCGCGCGCATGCGCTGCCAGCGCATCATGCGCCATCAACTGTGTCGCCACGCTCGAAGCCAAGGTCTCGTCCAGCCCGCGCTTGACATAGATGGCCGTGAGCTCGGCATGTTCCTGTTTCGGATATTCCGCGAGCTCCGTCCTTTCGCGTGCCAGATCGGCGCTTTCGGTGTCGGCCTGCGAACTGACCGAAACATACTCGCCCGCCGCCATCGACATGGCCCCGGCCACCAGGCTGGCAACGCCCGCAACCAGAATCGCCTTGGCGCCGGCGTCCGTCGCCGCCACACCGAGAATCAGACTGGCGGTGGAAACGATGCCGTCATTGGCACCAAGCACTGAGGCACGCAACCACCCGGTGCGCTGTGTCCTGTGATTTTCGCGGTGTCTCATCGGCGATGCGTTATGGATTGGGTTTTACGGTCCCGCTTGACCGAAGGGTTAGCTGTATTCACTACGAAACTCGGCGATAAATTTCAATCGCCCGACGAGAGGCCAGGTCTTCTACTTCCAGTAGGCCATTGCGGATGCAATATTGGGCTGGAGACTCTTTGCCTTCCAAAGTGAGATTTAGTTTGTGACAGCCGCTGCCAGACGAAACATGCTTGTATGGCACGTCCATCGTGTCTGATTCGCCTTGTAAGGAAAGAACAAGCTTGCCTTCCATGACCTGCATGCGGGCACCGTCATATGTTGTTCGCAAGCTTTGAAGGTCGCGTGACGAAGCACCCATGCTTTGGGCGCGCTCAAGCGTTGCGTTCATATCGATAGCCCATTTTCCCTGAATGTCTTTTGTTTCATCCGAAAGGCACCCAGTCAATGCAATAGACATAACGACAGCGAGGCTTGCAAAATAGCTTTTCATAAGATCCTTTGCGATTAAGACAGCTAACGTTGGAGGTAAGGGGCCGACTGGAGGCGGCACGCCGGAAGACGGTACCGCTTGACCGAAGGGTTAGAGCGAAACATGGCTATTGGCTTTTAGCTCGGAAAACAAACCGCGCGACCATTGGCCAAACGCGAAGGACTAAAACGGATCCTAGGTCGGAATATAAAGTCCACAGACCTAACAGGAGCATGTAGTGCACAAAAGCAAGCGGGGATACAAAACTGTCTAGGTCTGTACTGAGCCCTGTTTGGCGCAGCAACCAACTTAAAGAAAACACCGAACCAAACGCAACCGGCGAAATAAACCACCACTTTCTAAGCAGCATTTCTTTGGTAGTAGGCATGGTTTCTCCCGAGGAATAGCTCTAACGTTGGAGGTAAGGGGCCGGCTGGAGGCGACACGCCGGAAGGCGGTCCCGCTTGACCGAAAAGTTAGAGGCAGCGTTATCTACGCAGCTTGCACCTGTGCGGTCTTTTGAGCAGACCGCCTCGAACGCAAGGTTAGATTTTTGGCTAACGTTGTTGAGCACAGCCTTTGTATGCCTTGTCGTATTTATAGCGCCACTCATCGGGGCTACGAGGTATCGTTACCTGGAAAAAACCATCAGTAGCCTTTTCGAGAAATAGATTCTGCTGTGATACCGCGTCAAGTGATTGATATTTTCCTTCGCCGATACGATATTCGTCGTAACTGGCCATCAGATTGCTTCTCTTGAACTCCGCAGGGAACTCGTCAGGAGGAACTACGTTCCAGCGTCTACCATCTGAGCTCTTCATAAAGATGTATGGAAACTCCTTGATGCTAAATTCTTTAATTTTGGCGTCACACATCATAGGTAGCGCTACGATGAATGCTTGCCCATCCTTGAAATCGAGCATTATTGGACTAACTCCAAACTCACCTTCCCAACTCACTTTCTTCACCGTGTCGGGATATTGGACATCAATTTCATAGGACGTCGCTCGTCTATGACCAAGCTCTGCCGGAATTCGCTCAACAGATCTAGCGGCAACAATCTTCTGGCCTGTGCTTAGCAAGACCTCTTCTTTCCACTCGATTGTCTCTGAACATCCTCCTAGCAGAAGGGACGAAGCAAGCATAAGTCCGACTTTGATGACTGTTTGCATTCGAGGTAAAAGCTCTAACGTTGGAGGTAAGGGGCCGTCTGGAGGCGGCACGCCGGAAGACGGTCCCGCTTGACCGAAGGGTTAGACCGCATTGCTGTCTTCATAATAAAACCCAACCTGCATCGAGATTCCGCGATGGGCAAGTAGTTCTGCCAACTCTTGAGAGATAAGGGGACCACCGCCTGTGCCATTACCAGCGTAGTAAAGGCTAAGAAACAATTCGACCCCTCGATCCCGTGCTTCTTCAAGCGACACAGAAGGTTTGAGTTGCGCGAGTAGCCATGAGACATGGGCGAATAGATCAAAGCTCTCAGCGTTAATTTTTTCACGTGTATCTAAACACCACCTAAACCGAGGAAGATCATTTCTTAGAATGAACCCCGCAGAACGCATACGCTCTGTACTAGCAACTTTCTCCGGCGACAAATAATCTTCGACCTCAAGCAATTCCAGAGCAGGTGCCTGGAACAACTCTTCGGCCTCTCGCTCTCGGTCCGATCGAACAAATAGGCTGCAATAGTGAGGCATGGGTTTCTTGCGGTCTAACGTTGGAGGTAAGGGGCTGCGGCGCGAGAGCGGTTGGTCGGAGAAGCCACGCCGGTTCCGCAGTCCCGCTTGACCGAAAGGTTAGGAGTTTTGTTTACGCGCATGTTGCTCGAAACCTAGAAGACGACTGAGCTCGAACATGGTTAAACCAAGCAAACCAATACCGCCAAGCATGGATAAATACACACCAACGACAAAAAAGACTGGTGCACCGCTTGTATAGCGCGATGGCAATGCCAGCAATAGTGGCCGTGAAATGAGATTGAGCGCAGCAATGGCGCCACCGAAGACAAGTAGAAAAATGCCGACCTTACGGAGCGTATTACCCAACCCTACTATCTCGGGGGAATCAAGAGTCCCCGGAATCTTTACTACAAGAAACACTCGGTACAGCCCTATGACAAGAAGGACGATTGGCCCCAAGAACGGGACTCCCAGAGATGTACCTCCAGTTGCTAAGGCCACCCAGCCCGAACTTGCCAGGCCTATTGGGAGAACAGCACTCAGAACCACTAAGGCGTATGCCCATTTGATATATGAAGGTGCGCGTAGATGCATTGAGATGAACTCCTAACGTTGGAGGTAAGGGGCTGCGGCGCGAAAGCGACTGGGCGGAGAAGCCACGCCGGTTCCGCAGTCCCGCTTGACCGAAGGGTTAGGGTGTTTCAACTCTCACTCCTGACGGTAGCAAAGCTATTGACGGCGGCGCCAACAAACGAGAGCCCGACAACACCACTAACAAGCGCGCGAGCAATATGGATAATCAATGAGTCGCCAAACGCCGAGAACATAACCGCAATAAGAAACAAGTCGACAAGCCCCCACAACACAAACGCGGCAATCATTGCGCCCATGTAACTGACACTCAGTTTGCTGTCGCACTTTGGGCAAACCATATGGCCTCGAACCTTAAATGGACTAAGCGCAAAGGAACAGTTTGGGCATGAGCAAGCCATAAAACCCTAACGTTCAAGGTAACCGGACTGCGCGGCCTTTCGCGCAGGTCCGGTTGACCGCAGGGTTAGGCTTAGTGTTGCAGCTGTAGGAATGGCGAAAATTTTTCATCCAGCACCTCATACTGCGCCATGAACCACTTTTTCAAAGCGGCTTGAGAATGAACGTTAATGGTTCGCTCTTCGCCAACAGGAAGCCCTTCGAGTTCAGCGGCTAGGGTCTGCAAATTAACAGCCTTGTGATATAGCTGTTTCTCGAAATACTCATCAATAGAGCTATTGAGCAACCATTTTGCTTCTCGCGTCGCGGCCATGAACTTATAAACCTCTTCGTCTTTTGCTTTGCCGCTCGTCATGATTGAAGCCAGTAGTGTTCGAGCCGCGTCGTAAACAGCGAAGCGGCGGTCAAATAAATCAAGTTTTAACTTGTTTTGAGCGAGACGCCATTGTCGGTACGCGATCAGCGAGCCAAGAATCGCCACTGTTGGAGTTAGTAGCGCAGCAAGATATGTTGTCCAGTGAGGATCAGGAGCCATAAAAGCCTAACGTCTAAGGTAAGGGGCGCGCCGCTTGCGGCGCGTCCCGCTTGACCGCAGGGTTAGGGCGATCTTTGTTTAGTGGAAGGAGTAGAAATGTGTGCTTTCCCTCCGGACTTGTGTCGTAGCCATGGGTGGCGTCAACGCCCCGAACATATCGCTCAACAAACAAAAGCCGGTTGTGAAACATGAAAGCGATAAATTTTTGCCAAAGGAAGAAGAGATGGTTCCACAGCAATCGGAAAATACTGGTACCGGTGAGCAACTCCTTTTCAAGGCGATCCCGTTGGTCAAGGAGCGATAAGAGACGCTTCCCGTGCGAAGGGCTTAGTTCGATCTTCAGCCCTCCATGTTGTTGGTGGAAATCCTTTATGGCTTCCATAGACAAGTCCGAGTAGTGCAGCAGTGGTGAATTCATACCGCGCCCTAACGCCTGAGTTAAGCCGACTTGCGTAGTGGAGGCAAAAGCGTGGCAAGCTTTTTCTGCCACGCTTTTGCTGTAACGAAGCAAGTTCGGCTTGAACGAATTGTTAGGCTTGCTCGCCGGGTAGCTTTGCTGCAAGTACATCAACGTTTTCGATGGACGGAGGCTCGGAGAACAACTCACCTGCCTTTGCCATCAACGCTGCTGCGACCTTGCCGGAGAGATGTGCCTGCCGACCCGCTTCATCCGGGAAAGCATCAAAGATTCCGAAAGTGCTCGGTCCGAGGCGAATGCCAAACCAAGCAGTGGTGGCAGGCTCCTCATTTACGATGGGAAGGCCGCTCATAAGGAAGCTCTCAACCTCTTTCTCTTTTCCGGGTTTCGCTTCAAGGCGAACGAACAAGGCTACTTTGACCATGACATTTCTCCGGTTGTTAAAACGACATCACAATACGCGATGTTCTCTTGCAAGCCTAACGTTGGAGGTAAGGGGCCGGCTGGAGGCGGCACGCCGGAAGACGGTCCCGCTTGACCGAAGGGTTAGGCAGTATTTGCATTACCGCTCCGCAAAGGTAATTAGATTGCCATCTACGTCGAGCACTGAGAACTCCGTAAAGCCCCAAGGCTTTTTCTCAAGAGCACCATTGGGGTGAATTACTCCCAACGACGAATAGTGCTTAAACAGCTCCTCGATTCCTTCAACGTTAATTCGACACCCTGTAGCCTTAGGAAGCTGTGGATCATCGCAGCGCCAAAAATGGATTTGTATTCCGTCCCACTCAACAACCCCATAGTCTGGATAGGCTGCTAGCGAAGAAAATCCAAGGCGAGTAAAGAAGGAGATACTTCGCTGAATATCGAGTGAGGCGAGTTTTGGTATCGCGGCAATCAATCGCATGGTTTTCGTTTGCCTAACGTTGGAGGTAAGGGGCTGCGGCGCGAGAGCAAACGACCGGAGAAACCACGCCGGTTCCGCAGTCCCGCTTGACCGAAAGGTTAGGCAAATGTTTCATATCGTTGCACTTCAACATTGAGACTGCACTGGTGACGGATGCTTGGACGGCCAATGAGCACAATTTGTGTGTTAGTCGAGGCGAAGATATCGTAGGCGCTTTTATTGGCTCCATCCATGGCCCTTTCACTATTTTCCCAGCGTCGTGTGGCGTACACCACCCGCGCGTTCCAGCATTTGCTGGATGTCCCAGCGGTCGGCAAAAATCGCAGCATCAAGAGGCGTGTGATGATGCCTCTCGTTGACAGGAAACCCTGCTTTCAGTGCGGCCTCGATTACCTCAGCAGAGCTACGCCTCACGAGAATTTCCAGCAGCGGCGTCCCAGTCTTATAAGTACAGTGGTGTGGGTCCACGCGCCCCATCAATGCCACCATCGCTGCACTGATCTCCTTGTCTGGATCGTTAAAGTCGCGCGCCCGCCCTTTTTGCCTGGGAGACGGCAAATCCAAAAGCTCGTTTACTGCGTGGCACACGGCTTCGACACTGCCACCATTCACCAAAAGTGCATTAGTTTGCTGCAGAAGAGTCTCTCGATCACGCACTGAGGTGACCATCGGTTCGCCCAAGGCGGGCAAGGCCAGTAATTCTTTTTTGAGGTTGGCAGCCCAAAGTGGAACCATCTGGGTCGTTCGGCAATGCCCGCCGCAAAAAACCTGTTTAATTGGGGCCAGCAGTTCGGTGTGAATCTCGCAGAAGTCGGCACCTGACAACCAATACTGTTTCACCTTGCCGTTGTCATAGACGCTAGCCACAGCGTGCGCCACCTCTGCTGAGCAGGTCGGCCCCGTGGTGATCTGGTACGAAGCAAAGCGCGTGGGGCCATCACGGTCTGCATACTCACGGATGATCTTTTGCGCTGAACTGACCTCAACTGCCCGTATTTCAACTGCAGAGTAGTCGCGGTCAAGCAGTAGCCATGCTTTCCCGCCCTCGATGAATAGCCCATAGCGATTTCCAACGTCGTGTTGCACGAACACTGCTTCATCCAGACGAGTAATCGGCACCTGCTGCAGGAAGTAGCGAATTTGCCAGCCGAGTCTGTCGATCGTCTCGTATAGATTGAAGGTGTCGTTCCAGCCACGTCGGATCGGCGGAGCTTCTGCCCGTTGTTCTGTAAATGTCAGATCCCAACCAGCTGGTACCTCCATGGCTTGGGCTGCGGCACCAAGGCACCCCATTGCCGCCAGCAGCCAACGCGCCCAAACGTGCTGACGCAGAAGACCATGTGAAAGCATGGGAGGATTTGTTATTTTCACTCGCAAAGTAATAGCCTCCGTAAGTTTGGACTGGCCTAACGTTGGAGATAAGGGGCTGCGGCGCAGAAGAGCCTGACCGGAGAAGCCGCGCCGGTTCCGCAGTCCCGCTTGACCGAAAGGTTAGGCGTCACGTCGGGCACTCTGGATGTGACGGTTTCGCCCGAACATCGTGAACTTGAATGGACACTAGCTTTTCATCTACCTTCAGGGCCTGGTCAATTCGCGATTCAGGTAATTCTTTGCCTTTTGAGTCCAGGAATCGCGACCTAGTGCACACAGTCACTTCCATTTGGCCAGTGGACATCTTGGGCTTTGCGCGGAATGTATATGGCCCCAACCGGATGCCACCGAGATGCTTGAAGTGAGAGCCAATTCTGGTTTCGGCGAACGCCGAGTCTGGCAACTCCAGTGTGGCAGCCAACCAAGCGTATGTCGTTGGTTCGGTTCGTAGCAGCCTCTCTACGGCATCGAAGCCATCGGTTCCGCCTGCGCTGCACAAGGCTGGAGCCGAGACCAACGCGACAGTGAGTGCAAAGCTATGAATATGCTTCATGGTTTTTACGTGACGCCTAACGTTGGAGGTAACCGGGCTGCCGCTTGCGGCAGGTCCGGTTGACTGAAAGGTTAGACACACGGCGCATTACTTAACCTCCACTGACAGTTCTGCACCAAGGAGGTGAAGCATTTCTGCACCGTTAGGTAGAACATGAACACTCCCCTTTTGTGCAGAGCACTCACAGACAATTTGAGCCCCGCTTTCAACGGCCGTTTTCAAAACGCGACGCTGGTGTTGCACGAGGCCCCACAACCAAACTAGATGATCGTTTAGCGGAGCGCTGGCATCTAGCTGCGAACGCATAACAACAATGCCATTTTCCACAGAAGAAAATGGCAGCTTCTCGCGAACAACTTCAGCGTAAGCACCCGCGTTGATTACCTTAAGAGCAACTTTAGTCATAGTGTCTAACGTTGGCGGTAAGGGGCTGCGGCGCGAAAGAGACTGACCGAAGAAGCCACGCCGGTTCCGCAGTCCCGCTTGACCGAAAGGTTAGAGGTTTGGATCGGCTTCATTGCATGAAAGCGCGAAAGGTTTGGCTACCTAAAAACAGAGTGATACCAACCCAGAAAATGGTGGTTCCTAGCTCCCAGCGATAGACCATATCCTTCTTCTGTTCATCGCTGGCCTGTGCCTCCATCCGCTCTGCGGTTTTTTCCCCATACACCCAATTCAAAAAATGCCGGGGGCGCTTTCCCCAACATTCAAACAGACCAAGCACCTGTAGCGTGATTAGTGCGCAGACAATGGTTCCCGCGAGAAAAAGCCAGGGCAGCATGGCAACCTCTAACGTAAAGTAGACATCCTAAAAGACGGAAAGCTTTCCGTCTTTGTCAGTATACGGATGTGGGTTGTTCGATTTATTCCAATATAATCAGACATGTCTATTTTTTAGTGCGGCCTAATGTAAATAGAAAATCCGTCTCAGGCCTTTGCCCCCCAAATTGCTTGATCAGGTTCGGGCTAAATCGACTCGGGTATTACAGTATCAGAATTGAATGAGCTTGAAATGTCTGGATCATAAGCTTCATTTTGCGCTTTGGGTCTCCTCAGTCGCGACCGTTGCGCAACGGAAGTGGAGCAACTTCAGATCTGGCGAGCGGCGTCGCCAAAAAATCGATGGTGGCGCTGGGATGGTACTGCGCTGCCTTTAGCTGCTTGCGCTTATTCGTACTTGACCGAACAGCCGTAGGGCTTGGTGTTGCTGGCGGTGATTTTCTTGCCGGCGGCGAGTGCGGACAAGGCTTCGCTGACATAGGGCTCGGCCTTGGCGATGTCGGCCTTGTCGGCGCTGGCGAGGCTGTCGATGCCGCCCTTGTAGGCCAGCAGGCCCCTGGCATCGATGATGAAAATGTGTGGCGTGGTTTGTGCGCCATACAGCTTGCCCAGCTTGCCTTCCGGGTCGAGAATCACATGGGCGGGCGTTGCACCGCGGGTGCTGTTCAGTTTTAGCGCCGTGGCGCCGTCGACATTTCCCTGCTTGCCGGGCGCGGAGGAGATGACCTGCATCCAGACCACGCCCTTGGCGGCCGCATCTTTCTGCAAGCCTTGCATATTGCCGCTCTCGTAGTGTTTTCTGACGAAGGGGCAGTCGTGGTTGGTCCATTCGAGCAGCACGGTTTTGCCCTTGAGGCTGTCGAGGTTGACGCTCCTGCCGTCGGCCGTGTTGGCGATAAAGCTGGGCGCGGGCTGATCGACGGCGGGGGATGCATGTGCCGACAGCGGCGCGCAGGCGAGGGTGGCCAGCAGCGGCGCGACATGACGCATGAACATGGTGATCTCCTCTCAGTGGCTGGGTCGGATGTGCTCCAGCACGATATCCGGGGTCAGAAGCTGGGGCAGCACAACGGGCTTCGAGTCCTTGCCGGCCGGGTAAAACACATACAGCGGCACGCCGTTGCGGCCGAATTCGGCGAGCTTCCGGGTGATGGCGGCATCCTGATTGGTCCAGTCGCCCTTGAGGTAGGTGATGCCCTGTTCCTTGAAGGCGGCGATGATCTTGTCCTTGCTCAGCGCGACGCGCTCGTTGGCGAGGCAGGTGATGCACCAGGCGGCGGTGAAGTTGAGGAATACGGGTTTGCCTTCCGCGCGCAGCGCCTGCAGCGTATCCTCCGAATACGCTTGCCAGGTTTCGTCGGCGGCGTGCCCGCTCGCTGCGGCGCTTGTCGGCGCGGCCTGAAGCTGAAGGCCGGCGACGATGCCGGCTGCTGCGATCAGCGCCACGGCAATCAGCGTTGCGATGCGGCGCTGCGTCGCCGAGGCGTTGCGCGTGCCGTTAAAGAGCCAGGCGGCAAAGGCAATGACGAGCATGCCGCCGAAAGCTGCCAGCAGGGCATCGGCGCCGGCTTGCTGCACCAGCACCCAGCTCAGCCACAAGGCGGTGGCGTACATGGGGAAGGCGAACACCTGCTTGAGACGCTCCATCCACAGGCCGGGTCTGGGCAGGCAGCGTTGCAGCAAGGGCCAGTTGCTGAGCAGCAGATAGGGCAGGGCCAGACCCAGGCCGAGGCCGGTGAAGACGATGATCAGGTGCGGCGCCGGTTGCGCCAGTGCATAGGCAATCGCGGCGCCCATGAATGGCGCGGTGCAGGGCGTGGCGACGATGGCGGCGAGGACGCCGGCAAAAAAGCTGCCACGATAGCCCGGTTTTTCCGTCAGCGCCTCGCCGATGCCGGCGACGGAATTGCCGAGTGTGTAAACGCCCGAAAGGCTGAGGCCGATGGCGAACATCAGCCAGGCGACGGCGAGCACGAAGCCCGGTGTCTGGAACTGGAAGCCCCAGCCGATCTGCGCGCCGCCGGCGCGCAGCGCAAGCAGCAGCGCGGCCAGCACGAGAAAGCTGAGAATGATGCCGGCGGTATAGGCCAGCCCGTGCATGCGAGTGCCGTGGTCGGCATGAACGCCGTGACGGATCAGCGCCAGCGCCTTGATCGACAGTACCGGGAAGACGCAGGGCATGAGGTTGAGAATGACACCGCCGGCCAGCGCGAGCAGGAAGGCGGCGGCCAGGCCGATCTCGGTGTGGTTTGTCGTCGCGCCTGCGGCCGATGCCGCCAGGGGCCGGGCGCTCAGATTGAAGCCACGCATGAGCTTGCCGTCGGCGCTGCTCTCGGTGACGGCAAGCACGCCTTCGAGGGGTTCGCCGTCAAGGCCGGGCGCTTCGCCCGGCTGCATGTCGAGCACCAGCGTGTCGCCGTCGCGGCTCGGTGATTGCGGCGCGCCGTGAACCAGCTTGCCCCACTTGAGCGGGTAGAACCAGACATCATCGAGCTTGCCGTGCGCGAGCTCGGGGCTGGCGATGCGCAGGCGAACCTTGCCGTTCTCATGGCTCACCGTTGCCGGCCACGGCGCATCCACGGGCACGGCGGCACGGGCAGCCAGGATCGCCGGATGGGCTGCGCCGGCCGGTTTGCCTACCTTGAGCGTGAGGCTCAGTTCGGCCTGTTGCGGAATGCAGATTTCCTCGCAGACCAGCCAGCTCGCCTTGGCAACGACGGGAAAATCGCTGCCCGGCTTGGCGTTCGCCGGTGCCTTGATGGCGGAGAGCAGCATTACCCGGCCGGCGTAACCGTAGTTCGTCAGTGCGCCCTGTTTGTGACGGCCGGGTAACGGCCAGAGGATGGGGCCGGCGCTGGCGCCTGCGGGCAATTGCCAGTTGATGCTGGTCGGAAGGCCCGAGTCGCCGGGGTTTTGCCAATAGGTGTGCCAGTGCGGAATGATCTTCTGTTCGAGACCGATCAGAATCTCGCCGCCCGGGCTGATGGTATTGCGTTCGGCGATCAGGCTGACCTGGACCTGTTCCGTTGCGGCGCGGTCCGCCGCAAGGCCGGTGGCGGCGAGGCTGAAAAGGAGGAGAAGTGGAACGAGTCTCTGCAGCAGGGCCGGTACGCACATGAAGGATGAGGGGCCGCCAAAAGGCGGGGAAAGGCGGGTTCGGGAAAGACGGAATATTACGCCTATTGGCGTTTGCCCATGCTTAGTCCCGTCCGGCCGCCGCAGGTTCCGCAAGCCTGCTACAGCGCGTCGACCGGGAATTTCAGATAGTGCCTGCCGTTGCCTTCGGCCGGCGGCAACTGTCCGGCCCGGATATTGACCTGGATGGAGGGGATGAGCAGCACCGGCATGTCCAGCGTTGCGTCGCGCTTCTCGCGCATGGCGACGAAGCTGTCCTCGTCGATGCCGTCATGGACGTGGATGTTGGCGCGGCGCTGCTCGGCCACGCTGGTTTGCCACTGCGGCGCGCGCTCGTCCGGCGCGTAGTCGTGGCACAGATAAAGGCGGGTCTGCTCGGGCAGCGCCAGAATGCGGCGGATGGAGCGATAGAGCGCGCGCGCGTCGCCGCCGGGAAAGTCGCAGCGCGCCGTGCCGGTGTCCGGCATGAACATCGTGTCGCCGATAAATGCTGCGTCGCCGATCAGGTACATCAGATCGGCCGGCGTATGGCCCGCGACGAGAATGGCCTCGGCTTCGAGATCGCCGATCCTGAAGCGCTCGCCGTCCTCGAACAGATGATCGAACTGGCGGCCGTCGGCGGCAAAGTCGTCGCCGAGGTTGTAGATGCGGCGAAAGGCATCCTGAACCTGTTGAATCCGGGCACCGATGCCGATGCGTCCACCGAACTCCCGGCGCAGGTGCTGCGCGGCGGAAAGGTGGTCGGCATGGGCGTGTGTTTCCAGTATCCACTCCAGCCGCAGGCGCTGCCCGCGCAGGAAGTCGGCCACCTGATCGACGCTGTGCGTGGCGGTGCGCCCCGAATGCGGATTGAAGTCCCAGACCGGATCGATTACGGCGGCGCTGCCGCCTTCGCGATCGAAGACCACATGGGTGATCGTGTGGGTGGCCGGGTCGAAGAAACTCTGGATTTGGGCTTGCATGACTTGCCTCCTGCTGTGCGTGTTGACAATACTATACAATAAAATATAATGTTGTCTAGTATATCGATTGAGGTGAGCATGGCGAAAGTGGATATGGAACGCATGCGCGCGGCCGCCGGCACGGCGACTGCGGTGCTGCGCGCGCTGGCCAATGAAGACAGATTGCTGCTGTTGTGCCAGCTCAGCCAGGGCGAGCATTCGGTGGGCGAACTGGAAGCGCAACTGGATATCCGCCAGCCCACGCTTTCGCAACAGCTCGGCGTGCTGCGCAAGGAGGAGCTGGTCGATACCCGGCGCGAAGGAAAGTACATCTATTACGCCATTGCCGATGCCAGCGTGCTCGCGCTGCTCAAGACCTTGTATTCCCTGTATTGCCCGAAAGACTGAAAGGATAAGACGATGACGGTTGACTGGAGCCACTTTACCCCATGGACCGCCGCGGCCGGCGGGATGCTGATCGGCCTTGCGGCGGCGGCCTTGCTGCTGCTGAACGGCCGCATTGCCGGCATCAGCGGCATCGTCGGCGGCCTGTTGCGCGGCCCCGACCGCGCCTGGCGGGCCGCCTTCATTGCCGGCCTGCTGCTGGCGCCGCTCGTCTGGCGCATGGTTGCCGAGCTGCCGGCGGCGACGGTCAGTGCGTCGCCCGCGCTGCTGGTCGCGGCCGGTCTGCTGGTCGGTTTCGGCAGCCGGCTCGGCTCGGGCTGCACCAGCGGACATGGCGTCTGCGGCATCTCGCGCTTGTCGCCGCGCTCTCTGATCGCCACGGCGGCTTTCATGGCGGCGGGCTTTCTTGTTGTGTATCTGCTCAAGCACGTTTGGGGGTTGGCATGATGATCCTTACCGCATTCGGCAGCGGCCTGCTGTTCGGGCTCGGCCTGCTGTTGGCCGGCATGGCCGATCCGGCCAAGGTCCAGGCGTTTCTCGATCTGGCCGGGGCATGGGATCCGTCCCTGATGCTGGTCATGGGCGGCGGCGTCGCCGTGTCGGCTCTTGCCTATGCCCGGGGGCGCCGACAAGCGCGCACGGCATTCGGAGCGCCTCTGCAACTGCCGCAAGGGCGCAGCATCGACCGCCGCCTGATCGCGGGAAGTCTGCTGTTCGGCATCGGCTGGGGGCTGGCGGGCATCTGTCCGGGCCCGGCGCTGGTGCTGCTCGCGCAGGGCAAGGCCTTGTGGTTTGCCGGTGCCATGTTCGCCGGCATGGCTCTGTTCGAGCTGCTGCCGGCGCGCACGTCCTGATGCTGCTGGTCTCACTCGGCTTGCTGGTCGGCGCGGTCATGGGCTTGACCGGCGCCGGCGGCGGAATACTGGCCGTGCCTGCCCTGATGTTCGCGCTGGACAGCCCATTGGCCCAGGTGACGCCGCTGGCCTTGCTGGCGGTCGCCGTGAGCGCGGCCATCGGCGCCTGGGGCGGCTGGCGCCAGGGACTGGTGCGCTATCGCGCCGCTGCCCTGATGTCGCTGCTCGGCGTGCCGTTCACGGCCCTGGGGGTGCGCCTCGGCGCGGCGCTGAGTGCGCGGCAGGGGGCCTGGCTGTTCGTTGTGCTCATGCTGTATATCGGAGGCCGCCAGGCCTATCGGCTTGTTCGCGGACAGCCCACGCCGGCAGAGACGCTTTCGCAGCGGCCGCTGGATGCGCGCAGCGGACGCATCGTCTGGTCATGGCGCAGCGGAGCGGTCGTGGCTGCCATCGGCGCCGGCACCGGGCTGACGACGGGTCTGCTCGGCGTCGGCGGAGGATTCATCATCGTGCCGCTGCTGCAGCGCTTCAGCAATATCTCGATCCACGGCATCGTTGCCACGGCGCTGATGGTGATTGCGCTGGTGAGCGGGGGCGGGGCCTTGATGGCGCTCAGCCATGGTGCGCCGCTGCCGCCGTCAATCGCCTTGCCTTTTGTCGGGGCCGCCACGCTGGGCATGCTGGCCGGCCGCATGTGGGTGAGATTCCTGTCGCCGCGTGTGCTGCAAGCGAGCTTTACCGTGCTTGTCTTCGTCGTCGCCTGTGCCGTGGCCGTCGGTTCCCTGACGCAATAAGGAAGGCGCAAATGAAAAAAGCAAGGACAGCGTCCTTGCTTTTTTTGCTCCAGGCCCCGGGGCAGGTGTGGCTTACTTCACGCGGGCCTTGTATTCGTCGGTGCGGGTATCGATTTCGATCTTGTCGCCGATATCGACGAAGAGCGGAACCGGCAGTTCGAAGCCGGTGGACAACTTGGCCGGCTTCATGACCTTGCCCGAAGTGTCGCCCTTGACGGCCGGCTCGGTGTAGATGACTTCGCGTACCACGCTGTTCGGCAGTTCGACCGAGATGGCCTTGCCGTCGTAGAACACGACTTCGCAAGCCATGCCGTCTTCGAGGTACTTGAGGGCGTCGGTCATGTTCTCGCCGTCGACGTCGTACTGGTTGTACTCGGCGTCCATGAAGACGTAGGCCGGGTCGCTGAAATAGGAGTAGGTGACTTCCTTGCGGTCAAGCTGGACGGTGTCGAACTTGTCGTCGGCCTTGTAGACGGCTTCGCTGGGAGCGCCGGTCAGAAGATTCTTCATCTTCATCTTGACCACGGCGGCGTTACGGCCGGACTTGTTGTACTCGGTCTTTTGCACGACCAGCGGGGTGCCGCTGACCAGAATGACGTTGCCGGCGCGGAGTTCCTGTGCGATTTTCATGATGCGTCTGCTTGAGGGAGGGGTGAAGTAAAGCCCGAAATTTTAACGGTTTTTGTAGGGAATTGCTAGTTGCAAAGCTGTTTCAGGTCAAGAAATATTCCCTGTCCTGCGGCAGAAATCGACCAGGTTTTCGGCAAGCTTGCCCACTGCTTCGAAGCGCGGCAGGCATGTTTGCGCATGCGCCTGCAGCGCGGGCAGGGCGGCATCCAGCGCCTGCCAGGACCGGGCGACGTTTTCCGGCGTCGGCACGGCAATGCCGTTCCAGAGATTGCTGAAGGCCTGGAGGGCCTCGGGCGCGGCGTAGTTCTTGTGGAATGCGGCCAGTTTGGTGTGATGAGCGGCGTCCTGCTGCGGATAGAGTTGCCAGACGAAGGGGCGCGCCGCCCACAGCGCGCGGGAGAACGAGTCTTCGCCGCGCACCAGATTGAGGTCGCAGGTCCATAGAAGCTGATCGAAGTCGCGCTGCGGCACGAAGGGCAGCGCGTGCAGATGCAGCGCGCCGCGGCGGGCGCCGTGACTTGGTGGCAGGGCGTTGCCGAGCCAGGCGGAGACCTGGGCGTTGGCCTTGCCGGCCGCGACCAGGCAATGCACGGCTTGGTCGCCGTCGGCCCAGGCGTCGAGCAGCCAGGGCAGGGCCGGATTGTCGTAGCAGAACAAGAATACCCAGCGTCCTGCGGTGTCGGCCGCATAGGTGCGGCGGGCCGCCGCGGCGTCGAAGCGTTGGCGGCGTGCCGACAGGTTGGCTTCGCGCAACAGGCCGCCTGTGCCCGGCGCAATGCCCGGCACGAAAAAGTGCTTGAGCAGCGGCAGACGGGGATGCGGCGAGGGTTGCAGATGAAAGCTCGGGCCCCAATCTTCCACGCACAGATATTCGAGATTGAGCCAGACCGGCTGTCGCGCCATGGCCGTCATCGCGGCGACATAACGGTCCGGGAGTTCGCAGGCGAAGGCTTCGATGACGACGGATGCGGGGAGGGGGGCGGCCCTCTCTCCCTGTCCTTCTCCCGCAAGGGGGGAGGGAGCCGACGACTCAAGCGTCGAAGCGAGAAACTCCGCCCGCCGCTCGTGCGGGCGGGGGGGCGTGGCCGGGCTGGCGTCATGCCACGCATGCAGCTCGATGCCCTCGACGACCTCGCCCTGAACCAGTTGTGCGCACACCCGCAAATCGTCCACCCACAGCCGCACGCGCCAGCCGTGTTCTTCGCACAATTGCCGCGCCAGACGCCAGCACACGCCTATGTCGCCGTAGTTGTCGATGACGCGGCAGAAGATGTCGCAGGTGGGCTTGGGGTCAGGTGTTACCATCGACGCGATTCTATCTTCGCTTTGCCCGCATGACCGATAAAGCAGGCGCCGACAGCTCGACTTCGAGCTCCGCTTCGGCGCCCGAACCACAATTCGACGCCAAGGCCTTTCTCGCCACGCTGACCGAGGATCCGGGTGTGTACCGCATGCTCGGCCGGGGCGAGGAGGTGCTCTATGTCGGCAAGGCCAAGAACCTCAAGCGCCGCGTCAGTTCCTACTTCCAGAAGACCGGCCACAGCCCGCGCATCGCGCTGATGCTGCAGCAGGTGGCGAACGTGGTGACGACGGCCACGCGCTCCGAAGCCGAAGCCCTGATCCTCGAAAACACGCTGATCAAGAAGCTCGCGCCGAAGTACAACATCCTCTTTCGCGACGACAAGTCCTATCCGTATATCAGCCTGACGGCGAGCGAGTTCCCGCGTCTGGCCTATCATCGCGGCGGTTTCGACAAGAAGGCGAGGTACTTCGGGCCTTTCCCCAGCGGCCTCGCGGTGCGCGAGAGCATCCAACTGATCCAGAAGACCTTCCTGCTGCGCACCTGCGAGGAAGCGGTATTCCGCAATCGCTCGCGGCCCTGTCTGCTATACCAGATCAAGCGCTGCAAGGGTCCTTGCGTCGGCCTGATCTCGAAGGAGGACTACGCCCAGGATGTGCGCATGGCCGACCTGTTCCTGCGCGGCAAGCACAGCGAGGTCATCGACGACCTGACCGTGAAGATGCAGGCGGCGGCGGAAGGCATGCGTTTCGAAGAGGCGGCGCAATGGCGCGACCAGATCCGCGCGCTGCAGTCGGTGCTGCACAAGCAGTTCGTCAGCTCGACGGGTGACGAGGATGTGGACATCATCGCGGCAGTGGCCGGCCAGGATGCGCTCTGCATCAATCTCGCCATGGTGCGCGGCGGCCAGCACATGGGCGATCGGGCGCAGTTCCCCAAAGGGGCGTCCTCGGGCCTCAACGGGGACGAAGCCGAAGGCCTGATTGCCTTCGTCGAACAGCACTACCTGCTGCATCCGCCGCCGGTACGCATTCTGGTCGCGCACGATATTGCCGAGCAGGTGGTGGCCGTGTTCGAATCCGCCGAACACAAGGTAACCGTGGCTCAGCCGCGCAACGAGATGGAGCGGGCCTGGCTGCAGATGGCGGAGAAGAACGCCCAGCTGGCGATCGAGGCGCGGCGTCAGAACGCGATCCGCTCGGGTGCCCGCCTCGAAGCCCTGCGCGAAGCCCTGGGGCTGGACGAGCCGCCGGCGCGCATCGAATGCTTCGACATCAGCCACACGCAGGGGGAGGGCACGGTGGCCTCCTGCGTCGTCTGCATCGACGGCGCGATGAAGAACAGCGAGTACCGACGTTTCAATATCAGTGGCATCACGCCGGGCGACGACTACGCGGCGATGCGCCAGGCGCTGACGCGACGCTATGAAAAGGTCGCCAGCGGCGACGCCGTGGCGCCCGACCTGATCCTGATCGACGGAGGCAAGGGCCAGCACGGCGTGGCGCGCGAGGTGTTTACGGAGCTCGGACTCGAGCATCTGCAGAGCGTCGGCGTGGCCAAGGGCGAGGACCGCAAACCCGGCCTGGAGACGCTTTTCGTGCACGGTCGCGAGGCGCCACTGCATCTGCCGATGGACAATCCGGGCTTTCACCTGATCCAGGAAATCCGCGACGAAGCGCACCGTTTCGCCATTGTCGGCCATCGTGCCCGGCGCGCCAAGGCGCGCGGCCACTCGCGCCTGGAGGATGTGGCCGGGGTCGGCCCGACGCGGCGCAAGAAACTTCTGGCTCATTTCGGCGGTCTGCAGGGGGTGCTTGCCGCAACCGTCGAAGATTTATGCCGCGTGGATGGAATTAGCCGTAAACTGGCGGAAGAAATCTATAACGAACTCCATTAGCCCCACGTCCCGATGTCGGTCAATATCCCCAATCTGCTCACCTGGTTCCGCATGCTGTGCATCCCCGTCATCGTCGGGGTGTTCTATACGCCGCAGGGCATGCTGACGCCGCATGAGCAGAATCTGATCGCCACCGTGATCTTCGTCGGCGCCGCCGTGACCGACTGGTTCGACGGCTGGCTGGCGAGGAAACTCAATCAGACCTCGGCCTTCGGCGCCTTCCTCGACCCGGTTGCCGACAAGCTGATCGTCGCCGCGGCCCTGGTATTGCTGGTCAGTAAAAACCCCTATTGGGAAGTCGTGCTCTCGGCCTGCGTCATCATCGGCCGCGAGATCGCCATTTCGGCGCTGCGCGAGTGGATGGCGAAGATCGGCGCGGCCAAGAGCGTGGCGGTGTCCTTCATCGGCAAGCTCAAGACCGCCGCGCAGATGATCGCCATCCCCATGCTGCTCTACGGCGCGCCGCTGCACGGTTTCGACGTCATGCGCGCAGGCCGGTTGCTGATCTGCATTGCCGCCGTCCTGACGCTCTGGTCCATGGGCTACTACCTGAAAAAAGCCTGGCCGGAGATTTCCGCCAAGAGCTAAAGTTTGTTTTTCAAACACTTGCGACGTTTACTTGATTTTGTTTCGAATACTGTATAAAAATACAGTCAGTTTTTATCGGAGCAGATCATGGCACGCATTTCTGCGGCCGTCGGCAAGGACGGCCTGACCCCGCGGCAACGCGAAATCCTCGACTTCATCCGTAACTCCCTCGATGTGCTGGGGGCGCCGCCGACGCGCGCGGAAATCGCCAACGCATTCGGCTTTGCCTCGGCGAACGCCGCCGAGGAACACCTCAGGGCGCTGGCGAAGAAGGGCAATATCGTGCTCGAGCCGGGCGCGGCGCGAGGCATCCGCCTGGTGGAGCAACTCGGCCTGCCCTTGATCGGTTCGGTCGCTGCGGGTAGTCCAATTCTGGCGGTGGAAAACCAGCGCCGCCGCGTGCAAATGGATGCCGGCCTGTTCAGCCCGCGTGCCGATTATCTGCTGCAGGTGCGCGGCAACAGCATGACGGGCGTCGGCATACTCGACGGCGATCTGCTGGCCGTGCACAAGACCGCCGAGGCCCGCGACGGGCAGATCGTGGTTGCGCGGCTGGGCGACGAGGTGACGGTCAAGCGTCTGTCCCGTCGCGACGGCAAGGTTCGGCTGCTGGCGGAAAACCCCGACTACCCGCCGATTGTCGTGGACGACACGCTGGCGATCGAAGGGCTGGCGGTCGGTTTGATCCGCAATGGCGAGGTCTTTTGAGTCCCGGATGATCTGAGTCAACCTCTCTTGCCAGCATTCGGCAAGACCGCTGTTACAATCGGCCGCAATGTTGACTTCACGCGCCCAACGTCGCATCAGCCTGCTAGCACTGTTCGTGCTGCTGTGGGGGCTCGTTTTCCCGGCGCACGCAGCGGCGCGCGCGGCCCAGCCCAATACCCGACCGGTATGGACCGAAGTCTGCACCTCGCACGGCATCAAGAAGATCCAGCAGAGCGTCGATGCCGGCCAGGCCTCGGGCCAGCATCACGGCGTTCAGCACTGCGCACTGTGCTGTACCGGCAGCGCGCTGATTGCGCTTGAACCGCTGCGTCTGTCCGGCGGCGTCTGGCACGAGTCGCCGACGCTGCAACTCCCCGAACTGCATGTCGCACTGCCGCAGCAGATCATTCTGCTGAACGCGCCTCCCCGAGCGCCTCCCGTCCTGTCCCGCGCCTGAATCCCCGGATTCGGGCCCGCCCGTTGCCCGCCGACCCGCTCGGCATTTTGACGACAACAGCCGACGCCTCCAGGCGCCGGTACGACAGGAAGAATCATGCATACTTGTTTCAAGCTGGCGCCCTTGACGCTGGCGTTCGCCGCGGCTTTTCCGGCGCAGGCGCAAAGTCCGGGCGGCGCGGTCATGCTGCCCGAAGTCACGGTCAGCGCCGCACCCGATCCCTCGCTCACGCAGGTCGACATCGAACAGGCGCGCGATGCGCTGGCAAAAATTCCCGGCGGTGCGAATGTCGTGGATGCCGATACCTACCGCGAAGGCCGCGTATCCACCTTCAGCGACACGCTGGGCATGGCCACCGGCGTGCTGGTGCAATCGCGCTTCGGCGCCGAGGAGAGTCGCCTTTCAATACGCGGCTCGGGCCTGCAACGCACGTTCCACATGCGCGGCATCAAGCTGATGCAGGACGGCGTGCCCATGAATCTTGCCGACGGCAGCGGCGACTTCCAGACGCTCGAACCGCTGGCGACGCGTTACGTCGAGGTCTATCGCGGCGCCAACGCCTTGCGCTACGGCAGCTCCACGCTGGGCGGTGCGATCAACTACGTTTCGCCGACCGGCTATAACGCGCCCCGGCTGGAGCTGCGCGGCGAAGCCGGCAGCTACGGTTATCAGCGTCTGGGGGTTGCAACGGGCGGCGTCCGCGGCGACCTCGATTATTTTCTCAGCGCCTCGACTTTTGATCAGGACGGATTTCGCGATCATGCGAAACAAAGCGCGCAGCGCTTCAACGGCAATGTGGGCTACCGCATCAATCCGGATGTCGAAACGCGCTTCTATCTGGCCTATGCCAACAGCAACTCCCAGCTGCCGGGCAATCTGACCTGGCAGCAGTTGCAGGCCAACCCCCGCCAGGCCAACGCTACAGCGGTCGCAGGCAACCAGAAACGCGACATCGACCAGTGGCGCCTTGCCAACAAGACGACCGTGCGCCTGGGCGATGCACGCCTCGAAATGGGGCTCTGGTATGTCGACAAGACCCTGTTCCACCCCATCTATCAGGTCCTTGATCAAAAGAATCAGGACTACGGCCTCGATCTGCGCTATATCGCTCAGGGCCGCCTGTTCGGGCTGGGAAATGAAGTCGTGGTCGGCTTCGCGCCCTCGCGCGGAACCACGCACGACGACCGTTTCGTCAATGTCGGCGGGCAGCGCGGCGCGCGGACCAACAAGTTCTACCAGGTGGCAAGCAATGTCGAACTGTATGCCGAGGATCGCCTGCGCCTCAACGAAAAGCTGACCGCGATCGCCGGGCTGCAATACACGCGTGCGGTGCGCAAGAACACCGACCAGTTTTTCACGCCGGGCCAGGATGAGAGCTTCAACGCCAGCTACAGCGCCACCAGCCCCAAGCTCGGTCTGCTGTATCAGCAGAGCCGGGCGGTGCAGTGGTTCGCCAATCTGTCGCGCAGTTACGAGCCGCCGTCCTTCGGCGAGCTGGCCGGTGGCGTCAAGCCGCTCATCAACCAGGCGCAACGCGGCACCACGCTGGAAGTCGGCAGCCGTGGCCAGAGCGGCAGCGTGGATTGGGATGTCTCCGCCTACTATGCGCGCATCAAGGATGAACTGATGCAGACGCAGGTTTTCGCCGCCGGCAATTCCGGCAGCGCCGCGCCGCAGACCGTGAATGTCGGCAGCACCATCCATGCCGGCATCGAATTCGGCCTGACCGCGCGCCTGCCGGCCGACCTGGAATGGCGCAGCAACCTGCTGCTCAACAGTTTCCGTTTCGACAACGATCCGGTGTTCGGCAACAACACCCTGCCCGGCGTTCCCAAAGCCTTGCTGCGCTCGGAACTGCTGTATCGCAAGGCGTCGCTCTACGTCGGTCCGACGATGGAGGCTGCCGGCGATACGCCGGTAGACATGACCAACAGCACGCGTGCGCCGGGCTATGCCATTTTCGGCTTCAAGCTCGGCCAGCAAGCTGCCAGGGGCATGTCGTGGTTTGTCGAGGCGCGCAATCTGGGCGACCGGAAATATGCTGCTACCACCGCGGTCGTGCGCGACTTCAATGCAGCGGGCACCGACCAGGCCGTGTATCTGCCGGGCGACGGCCGCTCCCTTTACGCCGGCGTCCAATGGCGCATGTAACCTTTAGGAGAACATCATGAAAAAATCAACGTTTGCCCTCATGGCCGGCTTGCTGGCCGCAACCGCACATGCGCATGTCGTGCTGGACAACAAGAGCGCGCCGGCTGGCAGCTATTATCGCGGCGCCTTGCGCGTCAGCCATGGCTGCGAAGGTTCGCCGGTGAAGCAGCTCGTCGTCACGATTCCGGATGGCGTGCAGGGCGCAAAGCCCATGCCCAAGTCCGGATGGAAGATCGACATCGAGCGCAAGGCGCTGGCGACCCCCTATACGAGCCACGGGCGCACCGTGACGGAGGATGTCAGCGAAATCCGCTGGACGGCGAAAACGCCGGACGACTACCTGCCCGACAGCTATTTCGACGAGTTTTCCATCGCTGCAAAGTTGCCCGATGCCGCCGGCAAGCTTTACTGGAAGGTCAGCCAGATCTGCGAGCAGGGCCGCATCGACTGGAATGAAATTCCGGGCGCCGATGCCTCGGTCAAGCTGCAGACGCCTGCCGCGGTGCTGGAAGTTCAGGGCGGGATGATGGGGCACGAGCAGCACAAGCATTGAACGCCTGAGGGCCGGGCATATCGCTTGCACCTCTCATCTTCCCGGCAGAATGCAAAAGGGGCGATGAAATGAGGCTGTTCAATCGATTGCCGGGCTTTCCCGGCGGCCCCGCCGGCCGCGAACGCGAGATATTGCGTCGCCTGCCGGCGGTGGCGATTTGGGGGACGCTGCTCCTGGCGGTGGCGCTGCTGTGCCTGCGCTGTTTCGGCGGGGCGGGATTCCGGGCGCAACTGTCCATGCCCGAGATCTATCTGATCAGCCTGTTCTTTTCCTACTGGAGCCTGCTGCTGACCGTCGCCATTGCCGCCTTTGTCGTGCTCGTGATGAAGGGGCCCGGCTATGTGGCCGATGCCTATCCGCTACCGGACAAGGACGATTGATATGGAGGAAAACAAAAAAGCCGCATGAGCGGCTTTTTAGGATGGGGTGGGGTGGCTGATGGGGCTCGAACCCACGACAACCGGAATCACAATCCGGGACTCTACCAACTGAGCTACAGCCACCACCGATGCGCCTTGCATTGTTGCAAAACGCGAGAGGCGCGATTCTACAGCAAGCGCGGGGTTCTTACAATCGCCAGCGCGCAAAAATCAAATTTTGTGGTCCGCCCGACAGGACTCGAACCTGTTACCCCCGGCTTAGAAGGCCGGTGCTCTATCCAGATGAGCTACGGACGGTGACCGAGGGAAAGCAATGTTGGTCGGGGCGGCAGGATTCGAACCTGCGACATCCTGCTCCCAAAGCAGGCGCGCTACCGGGCTGCGCTACGCCCCGAACGACGCGCATTCTACTTGGCCTGGGCTATACGGTCAAACGCTGAATCCCTGAAACGCCCGAAAATCCGGGCGTTTCAGCCGCGTCTAAAAGCATGCCCTCGTACGATCGGGTTCCCCTTTGATCGCTGCATCCGGATCGGCACTTTGATTCTCGGTCCGCTGGCGTGATTCCGCCGGCCATGACAATGAAAACGCCGCTATATCGGCATGAATAGTTTGGCGAGTTTGAACAGACTGTTCACGCAAGATGCCTTGAGTAGGCCAATTCCCACAACTAGACTTAGCCGGCCCTGCTGTCCCAATAAAACCATCACTACCCCAACCGGGAGCCTCCCATGATCGAGTTGAATATCAACGGCAAGGTCCACTCCGTGGACGTCGAGCCGGACACCCCTTTGCTCTGGGTGCTGCGCGATACCCTGCAATACACCGGCACCAAATATGGCTGCGGCATGGGCCTGTGCGGCGCCTGCACGGTACATCTGGGCGGCGAGCCGATTCGTTCCTGCTCGACCCCGGTGTCGGCCGCGGCCGGCAAGAAGATCAGCACGATCGAGGCGGTCGATGCGTCCAAGGTCGGCAAGGCGGTCCAGGAGGCCTGGCGCAAGCTCGACGTCGCGCAGTGCGGTTACTGCCAGTCGGGCCAGATCATGAGCGCAGTCGCCTTGCTGTCGAGCAAGAAGAAGCCGACCGACGCGGATATCGATGCGGCCATGTCCGGAAACATCTGTCGCTGCGGCACCTATGTGCGCATTCGCGCTGCGATTCACGAAGCCGCCAAGGCGCTGGCTTGAGGAGGCGGACATGAGCATGCAGATCGAAAACCTGAGTCGTCGTAACTTCCTTCAAGGTGCAGCCGGCCTGACCTTGGGCGTGTGTCTTCCATTGCGCGTGCTGGCTGCGCCGGCCGGGCCGGGCAAGGCCGGCGGCGAAGTCGTCGGCAGCGTGACCTTCGAACCGAACGCCTTCCTGCGCATCGGCGCCGACAACAGCGTGACGGTGATTTCCAAGCATCTCGAAATGGGGCAGGGAACTTACACGGGGCTCGCCACCATTCTTGCGGAAGAGCTCGACGCCAGGTGGGACGACGTCAAGGTCGAGGGCGCACCGGCCGACGCCAAGCGCTACAACAATCTGTTCTGGGGGCCGACGCAAGGCACCGGCGGCAGTACGGCGATGGCGAACTCGTGGGAGCAGTTGCGCATGGCCGGCGCCGCGGCGCGCGCGATGCTGATCAGCGCGGCCGCTAAGAAGTGGAATGTGCCCGCTTCGGAAATCGTCGTCAGCGAAGGCGTCGTGAGTCATGCGCCTAGCAAGCGCAAGGCCAGCTTCGGCGAGCTGGCGCAGGATGCGGCTACGGAGGCGGTACCGAGCGACATCAAGCTTAAGGATCCGAAGGACTTCAAGCTGATCGGCAAGAAGGCGCCGCGCAAGGATGCGCTTGCCAAGAGCAACGGTACGGCTCAGTTCACCCAGGACATCCATTTCCCCAACATGCTGGTCGCGGTGGTGGCGCACTCGCCGCGCTTTGGCGGCAAGCCCAAGTCCTTCGATGCCTCCGAGACGCGCAAGATCAAGGGCGTGGTCGATGTCGTGCAGATTCAGCACGGCGTGGCCGTGCTCGCCAAGGACACCTGGAGCGCGAAGAGGGGGCGCGACGCGCTCCAGGTCGAATGGGACGATAGCGCTGCCTTCAAACTGAGCAGCGACGAAATTTCCGCGCGCTACAAGGCGCTGGCCAAGCAGCCTGGCGCAGTGGCGCGCAAGGAAGGCGATGCCGACAAGGCGTTCGCCGGCGCGGCCAGGGTTGTCGAAGCCGGCTACGACTTCCCCTATCTCGCGCACTCGGCCATGGAGCCGATGAACTGCGTGATCCAGCTGGGCGCCGACAAGTGCGAGGTCTGGAACGGCGAACAGTTCCAGACCATCGACCAGATGAACGTCGCCCGTACCGTGGGTCTCAAGCCGGAGCAGGTGTCGATCAACATGCTCTACGCCGGCGGCAGTTTCGGCCGTCGCGCGAGCAAGGATTCGGACTATCTCGTCGAGGCCGCGCAGATCGTCAAGGCGCTGGATGCCAAGACCCCGGGCAAGACGCCGCCGGTCAAGCTGGTGTGGACGCGCGAAGACGATACCCATGGCGGCTACTATCGGCCGGCTTTCCATCATGCCCTCAAGGCGGCGCTCGACGACAAGGGAAATCTGGTCGGCTGGCAGCATCGCCTGGTCGGGCAATCCATTCTGACCGGCTCGCCGTTCGAAGGCATGATGGTCAAGGACGGCATCGATGCGGTCTCGGTCGAAGGCGCGGCCAATCTGCCTTATCACGTGCCGAACATGCTCGTCGATCTGCATACGCCCAAGGACATCGGGGTGCCGGTCCTGTGGTGGCGTTCGGTCGGTTCTTCGCATACGGCATTCTCGACCGAGGTTTTCGTCGATCAGGTCGCCAAGGCGGCAGGCAAGGACCCGGTCGCGATGCGCTTGGCCCTGCTCGACAAACACCCGCGCCACGCCGCCGTGCTCAAGCTCGCTGCGGAAAAGGCCGGCTGGAACAAGCCGCTGGCCAAGGGCAAGGCCGGCGAACGCCGCGGCCGCGGCGTGGCGGTGCATGAGTCGTTCAATTCCTACGTCGCGCATGTGGCCGAGGTGACGTTGCAGAAGGACGGCTCGGTGCGTATCGATCGCATCGTCTCCGCCGTCGACTGCGGCATCGCCATCAATCCGGACAATGTGCGTGCGCAGGTCGAGGGCGGCGTCGGCTTTGCCTTGTCGTCGGTGCTGCACGGCAAGATCACGCTCAAGGACGGCGTGGTCGAGCAGTCGAACTTCCATGACTACATGCCGATCCGCATCAATGAAATGCCCAGGGTCGAAGTGCATATCGTGCCCTCGGCCGAAAAGCCGACCGGTATCGGCGAGCCCGGCGTGCCGCCGCTGGCGCCGGCGATGGTGAACGCCATTGCGGCGGCGAGCGGCAAGTGGATCACCGCCTTGCCCATCGATACCGAAGCCCTGAAGGCCTGATCATGGACAGCCTGGATATGCAGGTGTTGACGGCCGTGCAGCGCTGGACGGCCGACGGGCGCAGGGTGGCGCTGGTGACGGTGGCCAAGACCTGGGGCTCGTCCCCGCGGCCGCCCGGCGCCTGGCTGGCGCTGCGCGACGACGGCATGGTGCAGGGTTCGGTCTCGGGCGGCTGCATTGAGGACGATCTGATTGCGCGCATGCGCGACGGGCGTATCGGCGGCACGCAACCGTTCGCGCTGACTTATGGCGTGACCAAGGAGGAGGCGACGCGTTTCGGCCTGCCTTGCGGCGGCACGCTGGAACTGATCGTCGAGCCCGCGCCCGATCATGCCGCGCTGGCTTCCTTCGCCGCACGCATCGGCAGCGGCCAACTGGAGCTGCGCTGCGTCGATACGAACACTGGTTCGGTCACTTACTCGTCCGGCCGCCGCGGCGACGCGGTGCAATGGCAGGAGGGAATGCTCACCACGGTACATGGTCCGCGCCGCCGCCTGCTGATCATCGGCGCCGGGCAGATTTCCTTCTATCTCGCGCAGATGGCGCTGCCGCTCGACTACCAGGTCATCGTTTGCGATCCGCGCCTCGAGTACAGCAGCGAATGGCATGTGCCGGGCACCGAGTTGCGCACGGACATGCCGGACGATGCCGTGCTGGCGCTCGAGCTCGATCCGAACAGCGCCGTCGTCGCCCTGACGCACGATCCCAAGCTCGACGACATGGCGCTGCTCGAAGCGCTCAAGTCGCCGGCCTTCTACGTCGGCGCGTTGGGCTCCAAAGTCAACAACGACAAGCGCCGGGCGCGACTGCAGGAGTATTTCGACATCACGGCCGAGGAGGCCGCGCGCCTGCACGGCCCCGTGGGGCTGCCCATCGGCAGCCGGACGCCGCCGGAAATCGCGGTTGCCATCCTGGCCGAGATGACAGCGGTGAAAAACGGCGTCGGCGCACCTTTGCAAAAAGCGGCGCATCCCGTGCGCGAACGACTGACGACATGACGAAGCTGAGCGGCGTACTGATCGCGGCGGGGCAAAGCCGCCGCTTCGGCGGCGACAAGCTGCTGCACCCGATGCACGATGGCACGCCGCTGGCGCTGGCGGCTTTCCGCAATCTGCGCCCGGTATGCGGTGAAGTGGTGGCGGTGCTGCGCCCCGATCAGGAGCGGCTTGCGTGCCTGCTGTGGGACGAAGGCGCTCGCATTGTCGTCAGCGAAGACAGCCATGCCGGCATGGGCCATTCGCTGGCGGCAGGCGTTCGTGCCTGCGCCGACGCGCAGGGCTGGTTACTGAGCCTGGCCGACATGCCTTATGTGCAGACCGCGACGATGCAACGCGTCGCCGACGCCATCCTTGCCGGTGCGAGCATCGCCGCGCCTGTGCATCAGGCGCAGCGCGGACATCCGGTCGGCTTCTCGAAAAAGTGGTTTGCGCAATTGGCCGGCCTGATCGGCGACAGCGGCGCGCGCGCGCTGTTGCAGGCGCATGCCGATGAGGTGACGCTGGTGTCCTGTCTGGACGACGGCATTCACCGCGACATCGATACGCCGGCGGACCTGCTGACCGTCTAGCCTAGAGAATCACCGGCCGGTCCGGAATTTCGTTGGCATGGCCGGCGGCCTTGGGATAATGCCGCCGCAAGTGGCTCGCGACGGCGTGGATGCCTGCGAGCAGGCCGGCTTCGAAGGCGCCGCTGCGGAAATGGTTTTCCATCTCGCGGCAGATCTTTTCCCACTCCTCCTGCACGACGCGCGCATTGACGCCGCGGTCGGCAACGATCTCGACGTCGTGATCGGCCATGAGCAGGTAGATCAGAATGCCATTGTTGTGCTCGGTATCCCAGACACGCAGCTGCGAAAACACATCGATCGCACGTGCGCGCGCGGACTGGTTGCGCCATAGCGGAGCGCCTTCGAGCGAGGCCTCGACGGCGAAGCGGATCTCGCCGCTATGACCGGCCTCAGCCTCGCGGATACAGGCTTCGATCCGCGTCAGGCATTCGGGCGGGAAGGCGCGACGCAAGCGACGCCGACTGTAGAGTAGATGACTGAAGATGCGTTTGATCTGCATGCTCAGAATCTCCCCGAAGCGCCGCCGCCGCCGAACCCGCCGCCGCCGCCGCTGAAGCCGCCCCCACCAAAGCCACCGCCGCCCCGGAATCCTCCGCCGCCAAAGCCGCCGCGGCCAATACCGGCCAGCGTGGCGACGGCTGCGATGAGTCCGGCAATCAGGGCAAAGGAAAGCACGCCGAGCAGCAGCCAGGCGCCCACCGCAACCAGTCCGCCCGTTGCGAGCGCTCCCGGCAGCGGTCCGAGCATGGCGCGCAGAATGCCGCCGCCGATCACCGCGAAGATGAGAATCACAGGTAAGGCGTTATTCAGGCTGGGGCCGCCCGTGTTCGAATAGTTCTGCTGAGGCGGCGGGGACGGCAGCGGTTCGCCGTCAATAACCCGAATCATGCGGTCCACGCCGGCGCGGATGCCGGCGGCGAAATCGCCCTTGCGCAAGTGCGGCACGATGTCCTCGCTGATGATGCGCTTGCTGACGATGTCGCTGAGCGCGCCTTCAAGTCCGTAACCGACCTCGATGCGCAGGGTGCGGTCATCCTTGGCGATCAGAAGCAGGGCGCCGTCGTCGACTTTCTTGCGACCGAGTTTCCATTGCTCGACCACGCGCATCGAATACTGCTCTATGGTCTCAGGCTCGGTGGTCGGAACCAGCAGCACGGCGATCTGGCTGCCCTTGCGTGCTTCGAATTCGGCGAGGGTGCGCTCAAGCTCTGCCTGCTCGGTTGCGCTCAGCGTGCCGGTCTTGTCTACCACCCGGGCCGTCAAAGGCGGCACGGGCGCATCCGCCGCGGCCGGAAAGACCGACCAGGCGGAGAGCAGGGCGCACGCTGCGCAAAGGCGGCGCATCCAGACCCGGATCATTGTCGCTTAGCGGCCCGGCGCAGGAGACTGCGGCGTCGTGCCGAAGTCGACCTTGGGCACCTTCGAGATTTCAGCCTCGTTCTCGACCGTGAAGTTGGGCTTTTCCTTGTAGCCGAGGGCCATAGCGGTCAGGTTGTTGGGGAAGGTGCGGACCGCGACGTTGTATTCCTGCACCGCCTTGATGTAGCGATTGCGCGCCACGGTGATGCGGTTCTCGGTGCCTTCGAGCTGGGCCTGCAGGTCGCGGAAATTGGCGTCGGCCTTCAACTGCGGATAATTTTCGCTGACGACCAGGAGGCGCGACAGAGCGCTGGAGAGCTCGCCCTGGGCGGCCTGAAACTTGCCGAGCGCAGCCGGATCGTTGATGAGCTCGGGCGTGGCCTGGATGCTGCCGACCTTTGCGCGCGCCTCGGTGACGGAGGTCAGCACGTCTTTCTCATGCTGGGCGTAGGCCTTGACCGTATTGACCAGATTCGGCACCAGGTCGGCACGCCGCTGGTATTGGTTGATGACTTCGGACCAGGCTGCCTTGACCTGTTCGTCGGTAGTCTGGAAGGTGTTGTAGCCGCAGCCCGAAAGGAGCAGGGCAACGAAGGCGCACACAAGCAAACCGGGGTTCCGCATGATCTTCTCCGGGGGAAATGATGGGGCATCATACCAGCGCCGGGCGGTCGGACTGTGCCCATGCGCGGCGTGTGATGCGAGCAAGGCCGGTACGTCGCAGCAAGCAAAAAGGCCGCTCCTTGGAGCGGCCTTTTGTGCGAATCAAGCTCAGTCGACCGTGGCGCCGCTGGCCTTGACCACGCGCGCCCATTTCTGGCTTTCGTCCTTGACGAAGGCCTGGAACTGTTCGGGCGAACTGCCGACATATTCAGAGCCGGTATCCGCCAGGGTCTTCTGGAAGTCGTGCTGCTTCATCGCCTTGACGGCTTCGGCATTGACCTTGGCGAGCAGGTCCTTGGGCATGTTGGCCGGGCCAAACAGGCCATACCAGGCGTAGGATTCGACGGCGGCAAAACCGGATTCGCCGAAGGTCGGCACGTCCGGGAACAGCGGCGAGCGCTTGGCGCCGCTGACGGCGATCGCCCGCAGCTTGCCCGACTTGATATGCGGTGTGACGGCGACGGTGCTGTCAAACATCATGGGCACATGGCCGCCGAGCAAATCGGCGATGGCCGGCGCCGAGCCCTTGTAGGGCACATGGGTGATGTCGAGCTTGGCGATGGACTTGAACAGTTCGCCGGTCAGATGCTGCGGCGTGCCGTTGCCGGCCGAAGCGTAGACGATCTTGCCGTTCTGGGCGCGGATATAGGCAATCAGCTCCTTGAGGTTCCTGGCCGGCACCGACGGGTTGACGGCCAGCACCAGCGGCACGCGGATCAGATTGGTGATTGGCGTCAGATCCTTGTCCGGATCGAAGGGCATGCTCTTGTAGAGGCTGGGGTTGATGACGATCGGGGCGCTCGATGTGATGAGCAGGGTATAGCCGTCGGGTGCCGCCTTGGCGACCTGGGCCGAGCCGATATTGCCGCCGGCGCCGCCCTTGTTGTCGACGAGGAAGGTCTGGCCGAGGCTTTCACTCATGGCTTTGGCCAGCGGGCGCGCCGCCGTGTCGGAGGGACCGCCCGGCGGCCAGGGGACGACGACGGTAACCGTCTTGTTCGGCCAGGTCTGGGCGAGGCAGGCGGCGCAGATGCCGGCGCCCAGCACGAAACCGATCAGATTGCGAACGACGCGGGTGAAGTGTATTTGCATGATCATCCTCTTCGGCATGAAATGAAAAACGCCCGCATGCGAATCCGGTCGGACATGCGGGCAGTTGCGTTACTTGAGCCTAGATCTTGTACTGGCTGACAATCTCTTTCATGCGATGGGCGAGCTGATCCAGCTCCTCGGCCGTGGCGGAGGTGTTTTCCGCCGCCGCATGGTTTTCCTCGGACATCTGGGCGATCTTCTCTACCTGCTGCGCGATGCTGGTGCTGGCGATGCCTTGTTCGCGGATGGCATCACTGATTTCCGCCACGCGCTCGACGGCACGGCCCGAGCTGGTGCGAATCTGCGCAATGGCCGAGTTGGCTGCATTGGCACGCTCGACGCCGACGGCCACGCGATCGTCGACGGCCTTCATGCCTTCGACGGTGTTCTGCGCATTGACCTGCATGGCGGCGATGGTTTCGGCGATGACCTGAGTCGATTGCGAAGTGCGTTCGGCCAGTTTGCGGACTTCGTCAGCGACCACCGCGAAACCGCGGCCCTGTTCGCCGGCGCGGGCCGCCTCGATGGCGGCGTTCAGCGCCAGCAGATTGGTCTGATCGGCGATTTCCTTGATCACGCCGACGACTTCATTGACGCTCTGGCTGTCGCGGTCGAGGTTGGCGACGTACTCGGATGCGGAGCGCACGGTATGGGCGATTTCGTTGATGTCCTCGACCGTTTCGACGATGGTCTTTTCGCCATTGACCGCCAGTTCGCCGGACTCACCCGAAAGGCGATTGGCTTCGCCGGCCTGATCGGCGACGTGGTTGATGCTGACCGTCATTTCCTCGACCGTGGCCGCCATGTCGGCTGCGGCCGCACTTTGACTCGAAGCGCTGTCAGTAACGATATGGGCGGTTTCGGTCAGTTGCTTGGCGGCGCTGCTGACGCGGTCGGATTGCTCGGCGATTTCCCTCAGGCTGGTCTGCAGGCGGGAGGTGAGGCGGTTGAACGCTTCAACCGTCATGCCGACTTCGTCCCGGCTCGTCACCGGCGCACGCTTGGTGAAGTCCAGCGAGCTTTCGATCTGGGTCAGCGTGTCGCGCAAGGAGCCCAGCGAGCCGACGACATTGCGATAGATGGCAAATCCGATCACGCTGACGGCGCCCGCGGCGAGAACGATGAGCGCAATCAGTATGGTCAGCGTCCGCTTGTAGGCCGCCGCCGATTCCTTTTCGGCGGCGGTGCCGAGCTCTGCGTTGTATTTTGCGTGATCGAGCAAGGCTTGCGTGGCGGCCTGGGAAACCTTGGAGCTTTGCAGCATCAACGTCTGTGCATCCGTCTTTTGCAGGTTGCGCGACATATTGACAGCCTGATCCTTGACGGCATCGAAAGCCTTGAAGGCCTCAATATCTTTGTCGAGATAGCTTTTGTCGGCTTCGTCTTTGACCAGATTCTTGCCGTAATTGTCAAAGCTCTCTTGAACATCCTTGGTCAGTTTTGCAATCTCCTTCTCGAACTCGGCCTGCTTATCCGGGTCTTCGTTGAGGATGTGATAGAGCACGCGGATGCGCAGTCGCAGCAAGGATTGTCCCGTGCTCTCCAGCGCAACCACGCTGGGCAGGAGATTCTCGTTGACGTTTTCCAACCGATGATTGGTGTCCTTCATCGCCACGATGCTGCCGATGCCGAGGATGAGGAGGGCGGCAATCGAAATAACGATTAGCAGGAACAAGCGCTTTGCGACAGTCATGATATTTACCTTTTTTGTCAGGCGACGGTTTCCAGAGCGATCTTTAGGCGCCGGAGATGCGCGCAATCCGGGAAGTTGGATAAACCGACTTTATTGTGCAATTCGATTTTGCCATCAAAGCGCTATTCAGGTGGTAAAAATGAAAGATATAAAAAAAGCCCCTTTCGGGGCTTTATCGATGTTGAAGGGACGATTTAAAGCTGTTCCCTTGTGAGCACGAAGACCTTTTCGTCTCCGCCTTCGGCGTCGAGCCACACCGCTTCAAGGAGGGGGAAGGCCGCTTCGACCAGATCCCGGTTGTGGCCGACTTCGATGGCCAGTACGCCGCCGGGCTTCAGATGCGCCTTGGCACCGGCCAGAATGCGCCGCACCACGTCGAGCCCGTCTGCGCCGGCGGCGAGGGCCAGCGAGGGCTCGTGGCGATACTCGGGCGGCAAGGCGTCCATGGACTCGGTCGTCACGTAAGGCGGATTCGAAATGATGAGGTCATACTGGCGACCGCCGAGCTTGGCGAACACGTCCGATTCGATCGGCATCACCACATCCTCAAGACCGTAGTCGGCGACATTGCGGCGTGCCACCGCCAGAGCATCCGGCGAAATGTCGACGGCGTCCACCTGGGCGTTGGGGAAGGCGTGGGCCATGATGATGGCGAGGCAGCCCGAGCCGGTACACAGGTCCAGTGCATCGGTGACGGCATGCGCATCCTCGACCCAAGGCGCAAAGCCGTTTTCGAGCAGCTCCGCAAAATAGGAGCGCGGCACGATGACGCGCTCATCGACATAGAACTTGAAGTCGCCCAGCCAGGCTTCGTGGGTCAGATAGGCGGCCGGCACGCGGCGGGCAATGCGTTGCTGCAGGATTTCGAGCACGGCCAGGCGCTCGTCTCTTGCCAGACGGGCATCGATGAAGGTATCCAGTTGGTCGAGCGGCAGATGCAGGGTGTGCAGAATCAGCCAGGCGGCCTCGTCGTAGGCATTGCTGCAACCGTGGCCGAAGCTCAACTGCGCCTCGCTGAAGCGGCTGACCGCCCAGCGCAGCCAGTCGCGAATGGTATGGAGATCGTCTAGCATTGCGCTCATGTTTTAAACCCAGGTCAAATGCGAGCCACCAAGTTACAAATAGCACCAAGATCCACCAAGGAAAAGCCCTTTAGATTTTTTGCCCTTCTTGGTGCAATTTTGTGTTCTTGGTGACGTGGTGGACTGCGGTTGAATTTTATTTAAGCAGTCGATCCAGTGCGCCGGAATAGATTTCGGCCAGCGGTTCCATGTCGGCGACCGCCACGCACTCGTTGATTTGGTGAATGGTGGCGTTGACCGGGCCGAGCTCGACCACTTGCGGACAGATGTCGGCGATGAAGCGGCCGTCGGAGGTGCCGCCGGTGGTGGAAAGCTCTGTATCGATGCCGGTGGCGGCCTTGATGGCGCCCGAAAGCGCATCGACCAGCGTGCCGCGCGGCGTCAGGAAGGGTTTGCCGCCCTGATTCCAGATGAGTTCGTATTCAAGCTTGTGCTTGTCGAGAATCGCGTGCACCGTGGCCTTCAGTTCGTCAACGGTTGTTGCGGTCGAGAAGCGGAAGTTGAACAGCACTTCCATCGTGCCCGGAATCACATTGGTGGCGCCGGTGCCGGCATGAATGTTGGATATCTGGAAGGTGGTCGGCGGGAAGTACTCGTTGCCGGCATCCCATGTTGCCGCCGTCAGTTCGGCCAGCGCCGCAGCCGCCAGATGCACAGGGTTGCGGCCCAGGTGCGGGTAGGCGACATGGCCTTGCTTGCCTTTGACCGAGAGTTTGCCGGAGAGCGAGCCGCGGCGGCCGTTCTTGATCACGTCTCCGAGTTTTGCCGTCGAGGTCGGCTCGCCGACGATGCAGCAATCGAGCAGTTCGCCGCGCGCCTTGAGCGTTTCGACCACGCGCACGGTGCCGTCGATGGCGTCGCCTTCCTCGTCGGAAGTCAGGAGCAGGGCAATCGAGCCCTTGTGGTCCGGGTTTGCCGCGACGAAGCGTTCGATGCCGACGACGAAGGCGGCAAGCGAGGTTTTCATGTCGGCGGCGCCGCGCCCATAAAGGTAGCCGTCGCGAATCTCGGGCTTGAACGGAGCGCTGTTCCACTTGTCGAGCGGTCCGGTCGGCACCACGTCGGTATGGCCGGCGAAACACACCACCGGCGCAGTATTGCCGCGACGCGCCCAGAGATTGGTGACGCCGCCGGCACGGATGAATTCGAGATGGAAATCGAGCGGGCGCAGGCGTTCGACGATCAGGTCGAGGCAGCCGGCATCATTGGGCGTGACGGAATCCCGGGCGATCAGCGCCTGGGTCAGGTCGAGAACATCACTCATTCGTCGGTCTTGAGTTCGAAATTGCCGAAGGAAATGTTTTGCGCCGGCGCTTCTGCCATCGCAGTCTGGGCGACGTCGACTGCAATCTCCGGCGGCGGCGTGTTGCCATTGTGTGCGGTGTTGTTGATCAGCCATTGCAGATTGTTGGCCGAATCGGCGGCGCCGAGCGCCTCTTCAAGCGAGATGGTGCCGTTGGTGTACAGGGCATAGAGCGCCTGTTCGAAAGTTTGCGAACCGGGCGACAGGCTCTTCTGCATGGCTTCGCGGATGCCGTCGATATCGCCTTTTTCCATCAGCTCGGCGATGTGCTTGGTGTTCAGCATCACTTCAGCCGCGGGCGTGCGCTGGCCGTTCGGCTTCTTCACCAGACGTTGCGAAACGATGCAGCGCAGCGTGACGGAGAGGTCGGCCAGCAGCGAGGGACGCGCTTCGAGCGGGTAGAAGCCGATGATGCGCGACAGGGCCTGATAGCTGTTGTTTGCGTGCAGCGTGGCGACGCAGAGGTGGCCGGACTGCGCGTAGGCAATGGCCTGGCTCATGGTGTCCTTGTCGCGGATTTCGCCGATGAAGATGATGTCCGGCGCCTGACGCAGGGCGTTTTTCAGGGCGATCTCGAAACTCTTGGCGTCGGTGCCGATCTCGCGCTGATTGACGATCGATTTCTTGTTCTTGAAGACGAACTCGACCGGGTCTTCCAGCGTCAGGATGTGGCCGCTGGAAATGCGGTTGCGATAGTCGAGCAGGGAGGCGATGGTCGTCGACTTGCCCGAGCCGGTGGCGCCAACGACGAGCAGCAGGCCGCGCTTTTCCATGATGACCGGCGGCAGCGTAGTGGGCAGTCCCAGCGTCTCGATCTCGGGAATTTCGTTCTGGATGAAGCGCAGCACGGCTGAAATCGCGCCGCGCTGGTAGAAGACCGAAACGCGAAAACGACCGATGCCGGGCGCGCCGACGGCGGTATTGAGTTCCCGCGTTTCCGCCAGGGTTTCGAACTCCTCGGGCTTGATGATTTCATCCAGCAGGGTGCGGATGGTGGCGACATCCATCACCTGCTGGTTGATCGGAACCAGGAGGCCTTCGATCTTGATGTTGATCGGTGAGCCGACCGCCATGAACATGTCCGAAGCCTTCTTTTCGGACATGAGCTGAAACAGGCGCTGCATGGTTCCCATCGTTCCCTCCCAGGAGTCAGGACTGCCTAGAGCTGATTTTCTTAGTCGCCGCGCAGCAGCTCGTTGATGCTGGTCTTGGAGCGGGTCTGGGCATCGACCTTCTTGACGATGACCGCGCAGTAGAGGCTGTACTTGCCGTCGGCCGAGGGCAGGTTGCCGGAAACCACGACCGAGCCGGCCGGAATGCGACCGTAGATGACTTCGCCGGTGGCGCGATCGTAGATCTTGGTGCTCTGGCCGATGTAGACGCCCATCGAGATCACGCAGTTGTCTTCGACGATGACGCCTTCGACCACTTCGGAACGGGCGCCGACGAAGCAGTTGTCGCCGATGATGGTCGGGTTGGCCTGCAGCGGTTCCAGCACGCCGCCGATGCCGACGCCGCCGGAGAGGTGCACGTTCTTGCCGATCTGGGCGCAGGAGCCGACGGTGGCCCAGGTGTCGACCATGGTGCCTTCGTCGACGTAGGCGCCGATATTCACGTAGCTCGGCATCATCACGACGTTCTTGCCGATGAAGGAACCGCGGCGGGCGACGGCCGGCGGGACGACGCGGAAGCCGCCCTGCTGGAACTTGTGTTGGTCGTAGCTGGCGAACTTGGTGTCCACCTTGTCGAAGAAGTTGAGATCACCGGCGCTCATGACCTTGTTGTCTTCCAGGCGGAAGGACAGCAGCACGGCCTTCTTGATCCACTGGTGGGTGACCCATTCGCCGTTGATCTTCTCGGCGACGCGCAGCTTGCCGGCATCGAGCTCATTGATGATGTGGTCCACGGCTTCGCCGACCTTGGCCGGCGCGCTGCCGGGCTTCAGGTTGGCGCGGTCTTCCCAGGCTTGTTCGATGATCTGTTGAATGTCGCTCATGTTCTTCTTTCAGTGGATGCGGTGAATTACAAAGACTTGCAGAAATCGGCAATGCGACCGGCGGCTTCGAGGCAGTCGTCGAGGCTGGCGACCAGTGCCAGACGGACGAAACCGGCGCCCGGGTTCACGCCGTTGGCCTCGCGCGCCAGATAGCTGCCGGGCAGAACCCCGACATTATATTGATGCTGCAGGCGACGGGTGAATTCCTCGTCGGCTATCGGCGCGTAGTTGGCAACTGAGGCCCACAGGTAGAAACCGGCATCGGGCACAGCCGTCTTGAGATAAGGCGCGATCAGCGGCGTCACCTTGTCGAACTTTTCCTTGTAGAGACGGCGGTTTTCGATGACGTGCGCTTCGTCCTGCCAGGCGATCACGCTGGTCGCCTGCACCGCCGGGTTCATGGCGCTGCCGTGGTAGGTGCGGTAGAGCAGGAAGGACTTCATGACATTTGCATCGCCGGCGACGAAGCCCGAGCGCAGGCCCGGCACGTTGGAACGCTTCGACAGGCTGGAAAACACCACCAGGCGGCGGTAGTCGTCGCGCCCGAGTTTCCGTGCGGCTTCGAGGGCGCCCAGCGGTGGGGCGGCCTCGTCGAAATAGATCTCCGAATAGCACTCGTCGGCGGCAATGATGAAGCCATACTTGTCCGACAGCGCGAACAGTTCCTTCCAGTCATCAAGGGTGAGGACTTTGCCGGTTGGATTGCCGGGCGAGCAAACGAATAGGAGCTGTACGCGTTGCCACTGTTGCTCCGAGAGCTCCTGATAGTCGAAGTTGAAGTCGTTTTCCGGCAGATTGTTGAGGAACACCGGCGTGGCGCCGGCCAGGTAGGCGGCGCCTTCGTAGATCTGGTAGAAGGGATTGGGGCTGACCACCAGTGCGCCCGGCTTGCTGCGGTCGACCACGGCCTGGGCGAAGGAGAACAGCGCTTCGCGCGAACCGTTTACCGGCAGGATCTGCGTGGCCGGATTCGGCGCCGCAATCTTGTAGCGCCGCGCAATCCACTCGCTGATCGCCACGCGCAGTTTTTCGTCGCCCTGGGTCGTGGGATAATTCGCGAGCCCGGCGAGGCTGTTGCACAGCGCCTGCTTGATGAACTCGGGCGTTGCATGCTGCGGCTCGCCGATGCCGAGCCTGATTTCACGCTGGGTCGACGGCGTTGCTGGCGCGCCGCTGGCCAGCATGGCGCGCAGTTTTTCAAAAGGGTAGGGCTGGAGCTTGGCGAGGTCTGGATTCACGGCTGAAGTACTTCGGTGGCGCAAAGCAGACAATTATAAATGGACACCCCGCAAATCTCCGCTCCGGCGAAATCCACCCCTGTAATCTGCCTTTTGACCGGCGCCACGGTCTGGGGCCTGATCTGGTATCCCTATCGCGTGCTTGAAGCGCAGGGTATGAGCGGGATCGAAGCTGTCATCCTGACGTATGTGGCCGCTTTTCTGACCGGCTTGGCCTTGTGGCGCAGGAAGTTGCGCGGGGTGCCGCTGCACCCCATGCTGCTTGCGGTCGGGCTGGCCGCCGGCGCCTGCAATCTGGGCTTTGTCATGGGCACCTTGCTCGGCGAAGTCACGCGGGTCTTGCTGCTGTTCTATCTGTCACCCCTGTGGACGGTGATTTTCGCCCGCGCGCTGCTGGGCGAGCGCCTGAATGCAACGGGCACCCTGATCATCGCGATTTCGTTGTCCGGTGCTTGCGTCATGCTGTGGCACCCACAGTTCGGCATACCCTGGCCGCAGTCGGATGCTGAATGGCTGGGGCTGGTGGCCGGCATCTGTTTTGCCCTGTCGAACGTCCTGATCAAGAAGACCAGCAACCTGATGATCGAGCAGAAGGTGCTGTCGGTGTTTCTCGGCGTGATTGCCTGGAGCGTTTTCTTCTGGTTCTTTTTCCCGCGCACTGAGTGGCAACTCGTACCCGCGTCCTGGGCGATGCTCTGCATCGTGGGCATGACGCTGGTCTTCACCAATGCCATCGTCCAGTACGCGATTACGCATACGCGCGCGGCGCAGGCCATCGTGATCATGCTGTTCGAACTGGTCGTGGCCGCGATCGCTTCATGGCTGCTGGCGGGCGAAACGCTGGGGCTGCGCGACTGGATAGGCGGCGTGCTGATCGTCGGCGCCAGCCTCTTGTCCACGCGCATGGACGCCGGTGAGGCTTGATTCTCGACGGATGGAACAGCGAAATCGCTTGTCCGTATAATCCGGTGTCATTTCAAGAGTATTGCCAGGGAGAACGGTTTGACGGTCGAAGACGATGTGCTGCGCCTGCTCGATGATGTGTTGGGGCTGGCCGGGCGGACAAGGGGATTTACGGCCGACACGCCTTTGCTGGGTGCCTTGCCCGAGCTGGACTCCATGGCGGTAGTCGGCCTTCTGACGGCACTTGAAGAGCGTTTCGGCCTCAGCATCGCCGACGACGAGATCGACGCCAGCCTGTTCGCCACGGTGGGCAGCTTCACCCGATTCGTGCAGGCCAGACTTGACGCTTGAGCCCGGCTTTCTGGCCGTCGACGGCAGCCAGCGCTTCTGCCTGTGGCATCTGCCGGAGGGCAGGCCGCGCGGCAGCATTCTGTATCTGCATCCATTTGCCGAAGAACTGAACCGCTCGCGCCATGTCGTCGCCGAGCAGGCGCGAGCGTTTGCCGCCCGCGGCTATGCGGTGTTGCAGATCGATTTTTTCGGGTGCGGCGACAGCGCCGGCGATTTTGCCGATGCCGACTGGGCGCAATGGCGCCGCGACGGCCGGGCTGCCATGCAGTCGCTACGCGATTGCTTTGACGTGCCTCTATGTTTGTGGGGTTTGCGCAGCGGCGCCTTGCTGGCCAGCGAACTGGCCGGCGAAGCGGCGGCCGATGTCGGTCTGTTGCTGTGGCAGCCCGTGCTTTCGGGCAAGCAACACTTGCAGCAATTTCTGCGTCTGCACCTGGCCGCCGAGCTGCTCGACGGCCGGACCCGGGGCGGTACCGAGGCATTGCTGGCACAGTTGGCGGCAGGCGCCCCCGTCGAAGTCGCCGGTTATACCGTGGCTCCCGGATTGGCTGCGGGTCTCGCCGCGAGCACGCTGAAACCGCCCGGACTGCGGCAGCGGATGCACTGTGTCGAAATCCTGCCCGGCGGCGGCGAGCTGTCGCCCGGCCTGCGGCGCTTTGTCGAAGGCCGCCAAGCCGGCAGCAGCGTCAGCGACGACGCGCAATGCTGGCTGACGCCGGGTGTGCAGTCATGCCCCGATCTGATGGCCCGCAGTCTCGGCGTCATGGAAAGCCTGCTGCCGTGAGCGTGACCGAAACGGCGCATCTGTTCCGGTGCGGCTCGGAGTCGCTGGTTGGCATTGTCAGCCATCCGTCCGGAACGGGCCGCGAAACCGGCGTGGTGATTGTCGTCGGCGGGCCTCAGTACCGTATCGGCAGTCATCGCCAGTTTGCCTTGCTGGCGCGTGCGCTGGCTGCCGCCGGCCATCCCGCCCTGCGCTTCGATTATCGCGGCATGGGCGACAGCACCGGCCCGAGCGTGGCTTTCGACGCCGTCGACGCGGATATCGCGGCGGCGATCGATCTGCTGCAGGCCGCGCATCCTGGCGTGCGCCGGGTCGCGCTGTGGGGCTTGTGCGACGGCGCCAGCGCAGCGCTGCTCTACGCCCATCGCAGCGGCGACAGGCGCATAGCGGGCGTGGCGCTGGCCAACCCCTGGCTGCACAGCGATCAGGCCAGGGCGCATGCCACGGTCCATATGTACTATCGGCAACGCTTCTTCGAAATGGCATTCTGGCGCAAACTTTTGCGCGGCGGCATCAACCCCTGGCGCAGCATGCGCGAACTGGCCGGACACCGCCGGCAGGCCAGGCTTTCGCCTGCTACCGGGGGGGCGACGACCATCATGCTGGGAGCCTTGTCCGAACTCGATTTGCCCATGCTGTTCCTGCTCTGCAGGCGCGATCCCACCGCCCGGGAGTTTCTGGCCCAGCTCGATCTGGCGAAGTCGACGGTGCTGTCGGGCGCCCATGTGAGCCGCGCCGACTTTGCCGAGGCCGACCATACTTTTTCTCGCGCCGAATGGCGCAAAGATGCAGAGAATGCAACAATCGCGTGGCTGAATGGAGCGCTTGGCCGCCCGTAGCCTAATGGGCCAGTCTTGATACCCCACAGCAGACGCAGACGCGTAAAACACCAATGGTTAGAACATGAAAATACAACCCGTGATTCTCTGTGGCGGCTCCGGCACCCGCTTGTGGCCTCTGTCCCGCGAACAGTATCCGAAGCAGTTGCTGAAGCTGTCGGGCAATCACACCATGCTGCAGGCGACGGCGCTGCGCCTGAAAGGCGTCAAGCTTGCCTGCGGCGGCGTGGTGCAGGCACCGCTGCTGGTCGGCAACGAGGAATACCGTTTTCTGCTGGCCGAGCAGTTGCGCGAGCTCAAACTCGACAACAACGGCCTGCTGCTTGAACCGGCCGGCCGCAATACCGCACCGGCCCTGACCGTGGCTGCGCATGCCGCCGCCGAGATCGGCGGCGATCCCATCCTTGTCGTGATGCCGGCGGATCAGGTCATCCAGAACGTCGCGGCCTTCCATGCCGCCGTTGATACGGCGGTGCAACTGGCCGATCAGGGCAAGCTGGTGACCTTCGGCATCGTGCCGACCGCGCCCGAAACGGGCTATGGTTATATCAAGCGTGGCGCAGTGCTGGGCGAGGGTGCCGGGCTTAGGGCTTATGCCGTCGATCGTTTCGTCGAAAAACCGGCGCTGGATGTCGCCCGGGAGTATCTCGCCAGCGGGGACTACTATTGGAACGGAGGCATCTTTGTCGTGCGCGCTTCCGTATGGCTGGCCAAGATCGCTGAATTCCGCCCGGATATCGCGACCTCTTGCGAAGCGGCGCATGCACAGTCCACCAAGGATCAGGATTTCCTGCGGCCGGACAAGGCCGCGTTCAGGGCTTGCCCGGCCGACTCGATCGACTATGCCGTGATGGAGCGTCTGGCCGGCGCCGAAGCCAACAGTGGCGAGGTCGCCGTCGTTCCGCTCGACGCGCAGTGGTCGGATCTGGGCGCCTGGAATGCGCTGTGGGAAATCAGCGCCAAGGACGAGAACAACAATGTCCTGATCGGCGACGTGCTCGCCGTCGACAGCGCCAATACCCTGGTGGTCGGCGACAAGCGCCTGATTGCCTGCGTCGGCATCGACAACGCCGTCGTTGTTGAAACGCCTGATGCCATCCTGGTCGCCGACAAGAGCAAGATTCAGCAGGTCAAGGACGTGGTGCAGAAGCTGAAGGACGGCAACCGTTGCGAGCAGACCAGCCATCGCAAGGTCTATCGCCCCTGGGGCTGGTACGACAGCATCGACGCCGGCGCCCGCTTCCAGGTCAAGCGCATCGTCGTTAATCCCGGCGCCAGCCTGTCGCTGCAGATGCATCACCACCGCGCCGAGCACTGGATCGTGGTTTCGGGCACGGCGATGGTCACGCGCGGCGAGGAAACCTTCATGGTCTCCGAAAATGAATCGACCTATATCCCGCTCGGCACCAAGCACCGTCTGGAAAACCCCGGCAAGGTGCCGCTCGAAATGATCGAGGTCCAGTCGGGCAGCTATCTCGGCGAGGACGATATCGTGCGCTACGCCGACATCTACGGCCGCACGCCGGAGGTACAGAAGAAATGATCCTGGTCACCGGCGGTGCCGGCTATATCGGTTCGCACACCGTCGTCGAACTGCTGCAAGCCGGTCAGGAGGTTGTGATCTTCGACAATCTCTGCAACAGCAAGCGGTCGGTACTGGCTCGCATTGAACAGATTGCGGGCAAACGGCCGGCCTTCATCGAAGGCGATATTCGCGATCGCGCGGCCTTGCGTCAGGTTTTCGCACAGAGTCGGATTTCGGCCGTTGTCCATTTCGCGGGCCTCAAGGCGGTCGGCGAATCAGTGGCGCAGCCGCTGCGCTATTACGACAATAATTTCTCGGGCAGCGTTGCGCTGTTCGAAACCATGGCTGAGGCCGGCGTCAAGCAGCTCGTATTCTCGTCGTCGGCCACCGTGTACGGCGACCCGGCCAGCGTGCCGATTCGCGAAGATGCGCCGCTGTCGGCCACCAATCCTTATGGCCGTTCCAAGTTGATGATCGAGGACGTTCTACGCGACGTCTATCGCGCCGATCCGGAATGGCGCATCGCCTTGCTGCGCTACTTCAACCCGGTCGGCGCGCATGCCAGCGGCATTATCGGCGAAGACCCCAACGGCATTCCCAGCAATCTGCTGCCCTTCGTGGCGCAGGTTGCAGTGGGCAAACTCAAGGAGCTCTCGGTCTTCGGCAGCGACTACCCGACGCCCGACGGCACCGGCGTCCGCGACTATATCCACGTCGTCGATCTGGCGCGCGGACATCTGGCGGCGCTGAATGCCATTGCCGCGACGCCCGGCCTGTTTACCACCAACCTCGGCACCGGCCGCGGCTATAGCGTGCTGGAAATGATCCGCGCCTTCGAAGAGGCCAGCGGCCGCAAGGTTGCCTACAGGCAAGTGGACCGTCGCCCCGGCGATATCGCCACCTGCTACGCTGATCCGGCCCATGCTCTGCAGACCTTGGGTTGGCAGGCCGAGTTCGGAGTCGATGCAATGTGTCGCGATGCCTGGCGCTGGCAGCAGTGGTGCGCCGCCAATCAGGCCAAGCTGTAAGCGCCAGCCATGCCGCCCGTCTGGCACCGCGTGCTGGAGACGCTGCTGTTGCCGCCGACGGCGCCCCTGTTGCTGGTGATCGCCGGACTGCTGCTGCAACGGCGCCGCCGCAAGGCCGGCACCATCGTGTGCTGGTGCGGCGTTCTGTATGCGGTGTTGGCTATCCTGCCGGCAGCGGTCGGTCTTGCCTTGAACCCACTGGAGAGCGCGGCGCCGCCCATGGCCGCAGCGAGCGCAGCGGATGCCCAGGCGATTGTCATCCTGGGCGGCGGACAGCGCGGCTTTGCGCCAGAATACGGCGTGCCCACCGTCAACGCCGTGACGCTGGAGCGCTTGCGCTACGGCGCGCGGCTGGCCCGCGAAACGGGGCTGCCGATCATGGTGTGCGGCGGCAATGCCAGTGACCGGAATCCGGCCGAGGCCACCCTGATGGCGGAAGCTTTGAGCGTCGATTTCGGCGTCAAGCCGATGTGGCAGGAAACCCGCTCCGCCACGACGGCGGAAAACGCCCGCTACGGCGCCGAGATGCTCAGACAGGCGGGCATTACGCGCATCGTCCTGGTCACCCATGCCGCCCACATGCGGCGGGCATTGGACTATTTTCGCGCCCAAGGCTTGCAGGTCGTGCCTGCGCCGACCAGCTTTCTGCTGACGCCCGCACATGATGAAGAGTCGCTCTTTTATCCGCCCTCGGCAGGTAGCGCATTTGCTGGCTGGTACGCGGCGCACGAGTGGGCCGGTTTGCTGCAGCGAAAACTTTTTGAATAGCTAACCACTATTGTGAATATAGTGACAATCAATTTGCGCTACTGAGGCCGTGGCTGCACAATCGCATCACACCCGGTATTAAACCGTTTTTATCAACCCAAGGAGAACCCCATGTCGTCCCTGATTAATACCCAAGTTCAACCCTTCAAGGCCCAGGCTTTCGTGAACCGCAACGGCAAGGGCGAGTTCATCGAAGTGACCGAGAAGGACCTGAAGGGCAAGTGGTCGGTCCTGATTTTCATGCCCGCCGCCTTCACCTTCAACTGCCCGACCGAAATCGAAGATGCGGCCGACAACTACGCCGAGTTCCAGAAGGCCGGCGCTGAAGTCTACATCGTCACCACCGACACTCACTTCTCGCACAAGGTCTGGCACGAAACCTCCGCCGCCGTCGGCAAGGCCAAGTTCCCGCTGATCGGCGACGCCACCCACGCCCTGACCAACGCTTTCGGCGTGCACATCCCTGAAGAAGGTCTGGCCCTGCGCGGCACCTTCGTGATCAATCCGGACGGCGTGATCAAGACCATGGAAGTGCATTCCAACGAAATCGCCCGCGATGTGTCGGAAACCCTGCGCAAGCTGAAGGCCGCCCAATACACCGCTGCCCACCCGGGTGAAGTCTGCCCGGCCAAGTGGAAGGAAGGCAACAAGACCCTGGCTCCGTCGCTGGACCTGGTTGGCAAGATCTAAGTAACACCGTAGCTACAAGCTAAGCTGAAGCAATACCGCCCGGGGCCACAAGCACCGGGCGGCATCAAACTGAAGGGAGATGCACATGCTGGACGATGCAATCAAGGCCCAATTGAAGGCCTATCTGGAAAAGGTGGTTTACCCCATCGAAATTATTGCCAACGTGGACAGCAGCGAGCAGTCCAGGGAAGTGCTGGCACTGGTCCAGGATATCGCCGGCCTCTCCGACAAGGTTACCTGGCGCGAGACCAGCGACAGCGCGCTGCGCACGCCGTCTTTCGCCATCAATCGCATCGGCAGCGACATGAAGATCCGCTTTGCGGGCCTGCCGATGGGACATGAATTCACCTCGCTGATCCTGGCCCTACTGCAGGCCGGCGGCCATCCCGCCAAGGAAGAGGCCGATCTGCTGGAGCAGATCTCGAGCTTGGAAGGTGAATTCAACTTCGTTACCTATATTTCGCTGTCCTGCCACAACTGTCCGGACATCGTGCAGGCCCTGAACCTGATGGCCGTGCTCAATCCCAAGGTCAGCGCGACCATGGTCGACGGCGGCATGTTCCAAGACGAGGTCGAGGAAAAGAAGATCATGGCCGTGCCCACGATCTACCTGAATGGCGAGCATTTCTCGCAAGGCCGCATGAGCCTCGCCGAGATCGTCGCCAAGCTCGACACCAAGTCGGCCGAACGCGATGCGGCCAAGCTGTCCGCCAAGGACGCCTTCGACGTGCTCATCGTCGGCGGCGGCCCGGCCGGCGCGGCTGCGGCCATCTACTCGGCGCGCAAGGGCATCCGTACCGGCATCGTGGCCGAACGTTTCGGCGGCCAGGTCATGGATACGCTGGGCATCGAGAACTTCATCTCGGTCGACTACACCGAAGGGCCCAAGCTCGTCGCCGCCATGGAAAACCACGTCAAGATGTACGACGTGGACATCATGAACCTGCAGCGCGCCGCCGGCATCGTGCCGGCCACGAAGCCGGGCGGCCTGGTCGAGGTCAAGCTCGAGAATGGCGGTTCGCTCAAATCCAAGAGCGTGATCCTGGCCACCGGCGCACGCTGGCGCGAACTCGGCGTACCGGGCGAGCGCGAGTATCGCGGTCACGGCGTGGCTTACTGCCCGCACTGCGACGGCCCCCTGTTCAAGGGCAAGCCGGTGGCGGTGGTCGGCGGCGGCAACTCCGGCGTCGAAGCGGCGATCGATCTGGCCGGCATCGTCGGCTCGGTGACCCTGCTCGAGTTCGCGCCCGACCTCAAGGCCGACGCGGTGCTGCAAAAGAAGCTCTACAGCCTGCCCAACGTCAAGGTCATCAAGAACGCGCAGAGCACCGAAGTGACGGGCGCCGACGGCAAGGTGAACGGCCTGGTCTACAAGGACCGCGCCACCGGCGCCGAGCACACGCTGGCGCTCGACGGCGTCTTTGTTCAGATCGGACTGCTGCCGAACTCGGACTTCGTCAAGGGCGCCATCAATCTGTCGAAGTTCGGCGAGATCGAAGTCGATGCCAAGGGCCAGACCTCCGCCATCGGCGTGTTTGCGGCCGGCGACGTGACGACGGTGCCGTACAAGCAGATCATCATCTCGATGGGTGAGGGCTCCAAGGCCGCGCTGGCTGCCTTCGATTACCTGATCCGCAGTTCCGTGGAAGAGGACGAAGAGGCCAAGGCCGCCTGAGGGTCGAGTTATCGCTAAAAAAAGCCCCGCTTCCGCGGGGCTTTTTTTATTTCCGTTTCATATAGAATCTCGCCACCTTCAACTGCAGGTGGAATATGCGATTCTGGTTGCCATTGTTCCTCGTTTGGGGTCTGTCCGCTTGTGCTTCCGTCACTCAGCCGGGCATTCAAACGATTAGTGTCCGAACCGTTTGTGAAGGACGACTGGTTTCCAACGCGAGTTGTCTGCTCAAAAATGATAAAGGCGAGTGGTCGGTCGGCAGTCCGGGCTCCGTCTCCATCAGCAAGTCTTACGAAGGGCTTCTTGTACGCTGCCAGAAGGGTTCGTCCAAAGGTGAGAATGTCTATGTATCGAAAAACAATGGCGGAACCTGGGGAAACATTTTGATCGGCGGCGGGGTCGGTTATTTGATCGATACCCAAAGCGGCAACGGTTTTGATTATCCGGACAGCCTGACTGTAGTACTGCAACCGCCATGTGAGTAAGTACGATTTCATTTCATAAAGGGAGAGTCGAGTGAAAGGTTTCAAGACATTGATATTTCTGTCTGCACTGACATCAGTGCTGGTCGGTTGCGCTACTCCGGCTACTTACCAGGCGATGACAGTACAACCCGGGCCACAGACCGCAGCGCCTAACCCGAAACTCAAGGGACAAGTGGAAGTTGCGGCGATCACGGGCGGAAAAGAAACCAACCCATTGTGGACGTCCCAAGTCGATAACGAAAACTTCAAGAAAGCGCTGGTCGACACCTTGGCTATTGCCGGTTATCAACCGGCTACCGATCAGAAAGGCAAATATCGCTTGTCTGCGGAACTGAAGGAGTTGGATCAGCCGGTGTTCGGGCTGACTCTCGATGTCAAGTCGTCCATCGTATATACGCTTGAGGCAGCCGACGGCAGTTCGGACAAGCGGACCATCCCCGTAAACGCCACCGGGACCGCGACTGTGTCTGATGCCTTTGTCGCCATCGAACGTCTACGCATCGCCAACGAGCGCTCAATATTGGAAAACCTAAAGTCCCTCCTTCAACAATTGCAGGCTTTCTGAGGCTGACTTATTGGCAGCCAGGCCCCGCAATGTGCGGGGCTTTTTTATGGGCGCTGCTGGCAAACCCAGTCATACACAGTCTGTCGCAGCATGGCCGCCGGCTATTCCCGCGGATCCTTCTTGTCCAGCGGTTGCAGTTCCGGTGTCGGCAGTTCGCTGGGTTTGCCCGAGCGTTTCGCTTCGCGCTGGGCATCCGCAACCTGAGCCATGAGCTGAGCGCAATTGGCGTCCTTGCCGGGCCCGGTTTCGACCAGTGCGAGCACGGCGGCAAGTGGATTGAGCACGGCCAGCGCCGCCGCGGCGCCGCCGCGCGCCAGCAGCGGACCGGCTTCGAGCGCATAGCCCGGATTGGAAAACGGGCCTTCGATATGGATCGGCGTACGGGCGACAAGGATGGATTTGTGCTTGGGCCTGGAGTTCAGGCGAATGTCGAGGTGCTCGTGCTTGAAATCGATCCGCCCTTCGCCCCTGATATTGCTGAGAGCGGTGTCGAAAACCATGGCGCGGCTGGTGGCGACGCCGTTCTTCACATCGAAGCTGGCGGCCGAGCAACGGTTCGGCAGCGACTTGTCGCCGAAAGCCAGGTACTTCAGGATGCCGGTGCCGTTGAGATTGATGGCCTCCAGCAGCAGGCCGGACAGCTCGCCGCCGGCCATTGCAAGGCTGGCGTCGCCGTTGGCGCTGGCGAGCATGCCGGCCACGCTGTCGCCCGTGCCGTTCAGCCTGATGTGCGCGCCCACAGTACCGATACTGGCGCGCATGGTCCGGTTTTCGGGCAGCAACTGGCGCAGCTTGACGTTGCGCAGATCGATCTCGGCTTGTGCCGCAATCGGACTCTGGCGGCCATCGAGCTTGAGCTTGGCGGCAATCTTGCCGCCGGAAAATCCGAACTCCAGCGGCGCCAGCGTGAGCATGCCGTTGTCCAGCAGCAGATGAACGCGCATGTCCTCCAGCGGAACTTCGCTGGGGCGCAATATTCGGCCCGCGGCCAGCGTGACGTCGGCATTCATGGCATTCAGCCGTTCGAGCCGGAAAGGCCGATCGGGCAGCATCTTGTGCGGGGCCTTGTCGCCGGCGCTGCCGTTTGCGGCCTCGCTTTTCTCGCGCTCCGCGGCTGGCGGCCTGGCGCCGATCAGCGGCCCCAGATCGGCCAGATCGAGCTGTTTGCTGTTCAAAACTGCCTTGAGCATGGGCGGACTTCCGGCCGCATAGCTTGCCGTACCGTGGATATCGCTTTTGCCGACGGTACCGTCGAAATCCTCGAAGCGGTACACATTGCCGTTGCGCTTGAGCTGGCCGCTGACCCGGTAAGGTGGTGTGGTCGGCAGCGCCAGCGGAATGATGGGGTAGAGCAGGCCGAGATCGGGGCCGGCGACGGCGAGCCTGGCATCGATGATCCCGCCTTCGATCAGGTCGGCCAGGGTGCCGTCGATCTTGATCGAGGTCTTGCCGACCTTGCCTTCCGCGCGGGCAGGGAACAGCGTCGACGAATTCCTCAGGCTGAGTACGCTGCCCGTCGCGGCGGTGGCTGAAATCGGAGTGTTCCTGTAGCTACCGGAGAGGTTGATGCGCATCGGCATCACCGGATCTGTGTCGTCGGTATTGACCTGTGCCTGCAGCTCGGCCTGGTAGATCGGATCCTTGTAGCGGATCAGGCTGTTGCGTATCGTCAGCTTGCGTATTTCCGGCGTCGAAGCGCTGGCGTCCTCGCTCCTGGCCAGCGTCCAGTTGCGTTTGCCGTCGATGCTGCGTTCCAGGCTGACGTTGGCGCCTTGCATAGTGAGATTGTCGAGCACGACGCGCCCGCTCAGCAAGGGCAGGATGTCCACCGAAAGGACGATCAGATCGGCCGTCGCCATGGTGTCGCCGCTGGCCCAGTCGGGGTTGTCGAAGCGGACCTGGCGCAGGACGATGTCGGTGACCCGTCCGGGCTTCACCTGCAGGTCGCCGTTGATGGCGAAATAGCGCCCGGTCTTTTCACTGACGTAGTGATTGATCGGCTCGCGCAGCAACTTCCACTGGAAGGCGTAAACGAAGGCCACTGCGGCCAGTGCGAGCAGCGCCAAGCCAAACATTACCCCTTCGCGGGTACTTGGTTTCGCCGTCTTTTCCATGCGTCCAGAATAGCGCCCGGGCATTGGCCTGTCGGTAGGCGCATTCCTGCAATTGGGCCAATGGAGCTAAAGCGCCCCCGGGGTACAATCAAGGCATGGACGAAGAATTCATGCGCATTGCCATCGAGCTGGCGCGCACCGCCGGCAGCCTCGGCGAGGTGCCGGTCGGCGCCGTGGTGGTCAAGGATGGCGAGATAGTCGGGCGCGGCTACAACCAGCCGATCGGCAAGCACGATCCGACCGCGCATGCCGAAGTCATGGCCTTGCGGGATGCGGCGCAGAAGCTCGGCAATTACCGATTGCCGGGCTGCACGCTGTATGTGACGCTGGAGCCTTGCGCCATGTGCAGCGGCGCCATCATGCACGCGCGCATCGGCCGCGTCGTGTTCGGTGCACTGGACCCCAAGACCGGCGTTGCCGGTAGCGTGATCAATCTCTACACCGAGGAAAAGCTCAACCATCACGCCCAGATCGAGGGCGGCGTGCTGGCCGGAGAATGTGGAGCCTTGCTGTCCTCCTTTTTCGCCGCGCGCCGCAACAAGACGGCGATCGCCTAGTTTTCATGCATATTCGTATCAGCCTTCCCGCCCAGACACTGGAGTTGATCGATGGCGACGGCATGCTGCTGCGTCGCTATCCGGTATCGACGGCGAAGAACGGGGCCGGGCAGCTGAGCGGCAGCTACTGCACGCCGACCGGCCGCCACATCGTTCGCGCCCGGATAGGCGAGGGCATGCCGCCCTTCACCGTGTTCAAGGGCCGCCGCCCGACCGGCGAGATATGGGCGCCGGAGCAGGATGAGCCGGGCAAGGACTGGATACTCAGCCGCATCCTCTGGCTTTCGGGCACCGAACCGGGGGTCAACCGTCTCGGCGATGTTGATACCATGCGCCGCTACATTTATATCCACGGCTGCGCCGAAAGCGCGCCAATGGGCGTGCCCGAATCGCATGGCTGCATCCGCATGCGCAACGCCGACGTGATCGAATTGTTTGACCGGGTACCCGTCTATACGCCGGTCAGCATTGTCGAGTTTGCGGTCGAAGACGGTAGCTGGAGCGATCTGCAGTCAGCCGCGCGCGCCGTTCGCGAAACGGTGTTCGTGCAAGAACAGCAAGTGCCGGCCGATCTGGAGTGGGATGAATTCGATGTCGTCTGTCGCCATGCCATCGCGCGCAATGCCGAAGGCCAGGCGATTGGTACGGGGCGCCTGCTACCCGACGGCCGTATCGGGCGCATGGCAGTCTTGCCCGGCTGGCGCGGCAAGGAGGTTGGCAGCGCATTGTTCGAACGTTTGCTGCAAGCGGCCAAATTCTCCGGCATGCCGAAGATTGAGTTGCATGCGCAGACGCATGCCGCCGGCTTCTATGCGCACTATGGCTGCATTGCCCAAGGCCGCGAGTACATGGAAGCCGGCATTCCGCATATCAGCATGACGCGCATGCTTTAAAGAGTGCGATGAGCAAACCTTTCGCGCCCGCCTGCGAGCGCAATCGCGATCCCATCCTCAATGTCCTGAAGCAGCACTTCAGCGGGCGGTCTCGCGTTCTCGAAGTCGGCAGCGGCACCGGCCAGCATGCGGTTCACTTTGCGGCCGCGATGCCGCAACTGCGCTGGCAGACGTCGGAACGCCAGTCCTCTCTGCGCGGCATACAGCAATGGCTGGACGAGGCGGGTTTGTCCAATACGCCGGCGCCGCTGGCGCTCGATGTCAATGACGATTGGGCTCCGCTGGGACGCCGCTTCGACGCCGTATTCACCGCCAACACCTTGCACATCATGGGCTGGCCAGAGGTCGAGCGCCTGTTTGCGCAATTGCCGCTGGTGCTGCTCGACGGCGCCATGCTGGCCGTCTACGGGCCGTTCAACTACGCGGGGCGCTTTACGAGCGACAGCAACGCGGCTTTCGATGCCGCGCTCAAGGCTGATAATCCGAAGCGCGGCATCCGCGATTTCGAGGCCGTCAATGCGCTGGCCGAGGAAGCCGGCCTTAAGCTGCTGGACGATCATGAAATGCCTGCCAACAATCGCCTCATCCTCTGGCAATCAAACTGAACTCGTTCCTTTTCATCCGGAATCCGAATGTCTTCTCTACCGCTAGACCGCATCCTCCAGTCGCAGGGCTTCGGCACCCGCAAATACTGCCGCCAGTTGATTGAGGACGGCGCAGTCAGCATCAATGGCGCGGTCATCGATAACTACCGCCAGACCTTCGAAACGAAGGACCTGGAGTTTTCGCTGTTCGACGAGGTCTGGCGCTATCGCGAGCACGTCTACATCGCCATGAACAAGCCGGCGGGCCATGAGTGCTCGCTCAAGCCCAGCCATCATCCGCCGGTCATCGATCTGCTGCCGGAACAGATGCGCTGGCGCGAGGTGCAGCCAGTCGGGCGGCTCGATCACGACACCACAGGCCTCCTGTTGCTGTCCGACGACGGCGCCTTCATCCATGCGCAAAGCTCGCCCAAGCGGCATGTGCCCAAGCTCTACGTCGCGACGACCCATGCGCCGATCGACGAGGCGCTGCTGCAGGCGCTGCGCAGTGGCGTGCAACTGCATGACGAACCTGCGCTGCTGGCCGCCACGCATTGCCGGCAACTGGGCGCACATGAATTGGAAATTGCGCTGGAGCAGGGCAAGTACCATCAGGTCAAGCGCATGCTGGCGGCCGCCGGCAATCATTGCACCGCCTTGCGCCGCGTCGCCATCGGCGGTCTGACGCTGGAGTCGCTGGGACTGGCCGAAGGCGATTGGATCTTTCTCGAAGCGGAGGAACTGGCACGTCTGAACGCGCAGCCCGAGGCCTAGCTCATTTCTTGCGCGACAGTTCGAGCGCGCGCCACAGATACCACGCTGCCGTCGAACGATACGGGGCCCAGGGGCGTCCGATTTCGGCCAGCTCCCTGGGCTTGGGTTGGCGTTCCAGCCCTTTCAGCACCTTCCAGCCCTCGCGCACGCCAAAGTCGTCGATAGGCAGCACGTCGGGGCGCAGCAGCGTGAACATCAACAGCATTTCCACCGTCCAGCGCCCGACGCCGCGCAGGCCGGTCAGGCGCTCGATCAGTTCTTCGTCACCGAGTTGGTCGGCTGCGGCGCGGCTCGGCACGATGCCCTCCAGCGCCGCTTCCGCGATGCCGCGCATGGTGGAAGTCTTGGCCGCCGAGAAACCGCAGGCGCGCATCGCGGCTTCGTCGAGCGCCAGCACGGCCGCCGGTTCCGGAAAAGCCTGGCCCGGGAAGAGGGCGAGGAAACGCCCGAGGATGGCATCGGCGGCGCGGCCGTGGATTTGCTGGTAGGCGATGGAACGCATTAGCGCTTCGTAGGGCGAGCGCTTGGTTCTGTCACTGTGGCTTTCCGGGCGGAGTTCGCAGGCGCCGACCTTGCAGATCAGCCCGAACCAGACCGGGTCGCTGGCGACCAGATGCTCATTGGCCGGCGTGCGCAAGGCCTCCGGCAGTTGCGGACGGTGTTCGCGTTGCAGCAAGGCCTGCTTGCGCTCCAAGCCCCAGCGATAACCGGACAAGGCGCCGTCGCTGCGCAGCACGCGGTGGCAGGGAATCGCCACGGCCAATGTATTGGCGGCGCAAGCGCCGGCGACGGCGCGTACGGCTCGGGGCAAGCCGAGATGCGCGGCGACGTCGGTGTAGCTCACTATGCTGCCGGCCGGAATCGAGCGCAAGGCCTGCCACACGCGCTGCTGGAAGGCCGTGCCGCGGATATCCAGCGGCAGGTCGAGACCGATGGCCGGCGCCTCGACAAAACCGATGACCTGGGCAATCCATGCATCGAATTCCGGATCGTCACCGATCAGCTCGGCCTTGGGGAAACGGTCCTGCAGTTCGCGCAGCAGCGCTTCCGGATCGTCATTGATGGCGATATGGCAGATGCCTTTGTCGGTGGCGGCGACGATGATCGCGCCCAGACTGCACTGGCCGAGGGCGAAGCGCAGGGTTTCCGACACGCCGCCCCGGCGGAAGCGGCTCGGTTTCATGCCCAGCATTGCCGCGCTCTTGTCGTAGAAGGCGGTATTGGAATCGAAGCCGCTGGCATAGATCGCCTCGGTCACCGATGCGCCGTTCGCCAGTGTCTTCTGCAACTGGCCGGTGCGATGCGCCTGCGCATAGGCCTTGGGCGTGACCCCGGTGGCGGCCTTGAACAGGCGGTGGAAATGGTATTGGCTGAGCCCGGCCGCTCCGGCCAGCTCTGCGAGCGAAAGCGGGCCGTCCGCCGCCTCGATGCGACGGCAGGCGGAAGCGATCAATTCGGTGGCGCGGTCGGATGTCTTCATGCGGTGATTGTGCTGCAGCAGATCGAGGCGCGCTTCCGGATTCTTGCTGCGCTCACAGACTCAAGAAGCCGACCAGGACAAAGGCGGCCAGGACTGCGCCGATGAGCAGGAATATCCTTCCCATCGAGGCATTGCCTTCCTGTTCGCGATCCTTTTCCGCCAGCAGCATGTGCAGGCCCGCGGCATCAAGGCCGCCGCAGTGCGGGCAAGCCGATTCGCGCGCGTCGTAGAGCAGGCCGCAACGCTCGCAGGGCTTGTCATGGAGTTGATCCTTGAGCAGAAAGCCCCGAGCCAAAAGGCCGCCGAGGTCCATCACGCGTCCTTGCCGTTGTAGAAGTTGTGCTTGAGCTGACTGAGATCCACATCGTCGAGGCAGCGCGCATTGATGGCGGCCATCGGCGTGCCGTCGGGCATGGTGCCGTAGGCGAAGGTGGTGACGCCGCAGACCGGGCAGAACTTGTGGTGGATGGCGTGCTTGTTGAAGGTGTAGCTGGTCAGTGCATCTTCCGGTGTCTTCAGCGTCAGCGCGGTGCGCGGCACGAACCATAGCTGCGTGCCCTTGCGCCGGCAGATCGAGCAATTGCATTCCATGACCGACTCAAGCTGGCCTTCGACTTCGAAAGCAGTCTTGCCGCAGTGACAGCTGCCTTGGTATTTCATGGCGTTCTCCTAGGTGTTGATCCTAACCCGGTGGCCGGGACTGCCATCCTCCAGCCAGGTTTGCTCATCGAAGCATATCTTGCCAGCATCGTCGCGGCTAAGCACGGCCGAGCTGCGGGTATTGAAGCCTTCGGTCTTGACGAAGATGGCCGAGAGCTTGCGCTCGAGCTCGAGGCCGACCCCGGTACTGGGCAGCACTTCGTCCGGATGCTGGGTGTCGTCGCGCAGCAGGGCGAACAATTTTTCGGTGGCCGGCAGCTCGGGCAAGGCTTCGGCGAAAACCCGCTTGGCCCCGGTCAGCTTGGGCCAGGGCGTATCGAGCAGGTGGTTGGAGACGCCGTGGATGCCCGCTTCGAGTTTGCGGATATCTTGAGTGACATTGCTGTGCCACCACAGCGCGCTGGTGTCGGCGACGAGGAGATTGAAGCCATTGCAGGCCTCGCTTACAGGCGCGATGCGACGCAGGTAGGCCTCCGGCGCCTCGTCACCGGCCAGGAAATCGGAGACCAGGTGTCCGCGCGACGGAGCACCAGCTTTCATGCGCGCCGGATCGCGGTAATTGGTGATGGCGGCGAAGCGGCCGTTACGCGTAACGCCTAGCCAGGTACCGCCGTCCTGCAGGTCGCGACCCGCGAGGATGGCGGGATGATCGTCCCACCAGGCAAGCGGCGCGGTTGGTCGGGCGAAGATCTCGTCGCGATTGGCGGCCACAAGCAGCGGATAGCGCTTGTCGATCTTCCAGGCGACGATGATGAGACACATTGTGTCCTGGCGTAACCGCTAGTTCTCGTAGGGCAGATTCAGGAAGCTGAGAATGGGGCCGTCGGTGGCGCCGAGATGCACCGCGCCGGAGCCGAGGTTGACCGCATCGTAGGCGCTCGATTGCAGCACGACCAGGCATTCCCAGGCGTTATCGGCCGTCTGTGCGGCGATTACGACATTGCCGCAGCTCTGTTCGCCGGTTTCGGGCGCGTACAGATCCTGGCCGGCCACCGCCGGGGCGGCAACCGTGGCGCGATACATGCGGCGCTTGATCTTGCCCAGGTACTGAGTCCGCGCGACTATCTCCTGCCCGGGATAGCAGCCTTTCTTGAAGCTCACGCCGCCGACAGCCTCGAAATTGACCATCTGCGGAATGAACTGCTCCTGCGTCGCGGCGACGACGCGCGGCAGGCCGTCGGCAATGTCGCGCAGACGCCAGGCATTGAGGCCGGCGGGGATGGCGTATTCCTTGAGCGTCGGCCAGGCGGTCTTGGCGGCGGGCACGTCCAGCGCCAGAACGTAGCGGTCGTGGGCCACGCCGAGCACCTGACCGCCGGCGATGGCAGCCACCTGATTCACGCCCGGCGGGGTGCCGAGCTTGAGTGCGGCGAGTGCGCCGGCCGCCTGCGGCCCGGCCAGGCCGATCAGCACGCGCGCATTTTCACCCTCGGCGCCGTCATGCAGCTTGGCCTTGCTGCGCAGGATGTACATCGACAGCTTCTTCTGCATGGTCGGCTGAATATCGGCCGCGGTTTGCAACCAGAGATCGGCGCCGTCATGCCAGATCAGGAAAGTTGCGAGGAGGCGGCCTTTGGGTGTGCAGAAGCCGGCATAGCGAACGCCGTCGGCGGGGATGCCGGTGACGTCGTTGGTCAGGAGGTTGTGCAGGAAGGCCGCGTTGTCCTCGCCGCTGGCGCGGATCAGCGCGCTGTCGACGAGCGGCACCGCGATGGTTGCAGCCCGGGTTTCGTCGAGGAGGTGGCCCCGGTGTTCAAAGTCTGCCGCAAAGCCTTGTTGCAGCAGGAAGTCATTCCATTCCTGATTCATTGTTGTCTGACTCGATAGAGGGTTCGGCTATTATAGCTGGCTGCCGCAAGCGGGCTTTTCAAGCCTGCCCGCCGAAAAACCGCAAACACCGCAGGCCTTCCCGACCGATTCCCCGATGCGCTTTCTCAAACGCCTGTTCCTGCTGTGCCTGCTGCTCGTGCTTGCCGCAGGCGGCGCGTTCTACTGGTTTGCGACCACGCCCTTGGCATTGCGTTCCAGTCCGCTCGACTTCACTATCGAGCCCGGCATGAGCCTCAAGACCGCATCGACGTCGATGCAGAATGCCGGCCTCGGTTTCCAGGACTGGCAGTTCCACCTGTTCGCCCGCGCCCTGCGTCAAGCGGCGGCGATCAAGGCCGGCAGCTATGAGGTGGAGCAGGGCGTGACGCCCTGGTTGCTGCTGCAGAAGCTCACCCGCGGCGATGTCAGCCAGGCCGACATCACCCTGGTCGAAGGCAAGACCTTCCGCCAGTTCCGCGCCTTGCTCGACGCCAATTCCGACTTGAAGCACGACACGACGGGGCTTAGTGATGCCGAGGTCCTGCAGCGCATCGGCGCGACGGAGGCGCATCCCGAAGGCATGTTCATGCCGGACACCTATCTGTTCAGCAAGCACAGCAGCGACGTGGATGTGCTGCGCCGCGCCTACAAGGCCATGCAGGGCCGCTTCGCGCTTGAATGGGACCGTCGCGCAGCGGATCTGCCGTACAAGACGCCTTACGAAGCGCTGATCATGGCCTCCATCGTCGAGAAGGAAACCGGCAATCCGGCGGATCGCCCCATGGTCGCCTCGGTCTTCGTCAATCGCCTGCGCGCCGGCATGCTGCTGCAGACCGATCCCAGCGTGATCTACGGCATCGGCGAGACTTACGACGGCAATATCCGCAAGCACCATCTGACCACGGATACGGCTTACAACACCTACACACGCACCGGACTGCCGCCGACGCCGATCGCCATGCCCGGGCTGGCGTCGATCCATGCGGCGCTGAATCCGCCCAAGAGCGACAAGTACTATTTCGTCGCCCGCGGCGACGGAACGAGCGAGTTTTCGCGTACCCTCGACGAACACAATCGGGCGGTCCAGAAATACATCTTCAAGCGGGGCAATTGAGTGGCCATAGCAATGCCAAAGGGCAAGTTCATCACCTTCGAGGGCGTGGATGGCGCAGGTAAAAGCTCCCAACACGCCTGGGCAGTCGAGCATTTGCGCGGTAAAGGAGTCGAGGTCGTATCGACGCGCGAACCCGGCGGTACGCCGCTGGGAGAAAAGCTGCGCGGCCTCCTGCTGTCCGACCCCATGCATCTGGAAACCGAGGCGCTGCTGATGTTCGCCGCGCGCCGCGAACACATAGAGCAGGTGATTCGGCCGGCCCTGGCGCGCGGCGCTTGGGTGCTGTCCGACCGTTTTACCGACGCGAGCTTCGCCTACCAGGGCGGCGGCCGCGGCCTGGATGTCAATAAGCTTCTGCAGCTCGAACACTGGGTGCAGGGCGAGGGCGCCGCTGCACTGCAGCCCGACCGCACTTTTATTTTCGATTTGTCCATCGCTGAAGCGCAGCAGCGTCAGTCGCACCGCCAAAACAGCGGCGCTGGTTCGACGCCGGATCGTTTCGAACAGGAAAAGCTGGATTTCCACGAACGTGTGCGCGCGGCCTACCTGGAAAGGGCGCGTCAATTCCCTGAGCGAATTCGCGTGATTGATGCCCGCCAAGGCATGGTTGAAATTAACAAACTACTTGAGGAAGAAATTGCAAGTATCTGTTAATAAAATACATGATTGGAACATTCCGGTCTGGCAAGGCTTGCTGGAACGGATTGACTCGCTCTCCCACGGCTTGCTGTTCACCGGTCCCGCCGGCGTCGGCAAGGTGCATTTTGCCGAGCAGTTTGCGGCCTGGCTCTTGTGTGAAAGCAGCGGCAAGGGATCGGCCACCCAGGCTTGCGGCGTTTGTCCATCCTGCCAATTGCTCGCCAGCGGCAACCATCCGGATATTCGCGTTCTGACCCTCGACGAAGAAGAGGAAGACGAAGAGGGCGAGAGCAAATCCAGCAAGACCAAAAAGCCCTCGACCCAGATCAAGATCGATCAGGTGCGCGCGCTCGAGGACTTCGTCAATGTCGGCAGCCATCGCAGCGGCGCCCGCATTGCGCTGATTCATCCGGCCGAAGCCATGAATCTGGCGGCTGCGAACTCGCTTCTCAAAATGCTTGAAGAACCGCCGCCAAATGTTTATTTTATATTGGTTTCTTCGAATTTGAGAAGGCTCTTGCCGACTCTGCTGAGCCGTTGTCGCAAAGTCTTGTTCGGTCTGCCTGAACCCGAGGTGGCAGTGAGCTGGCTCAAGGCCGAGGGTGTCAAGAATCCCGAGAAGCTCCTGCCGCTGGTCGGCGGCGCACCGCTGGCGGCCGCCGAGTGGGCGGAGGAAGGGCTGGATGCCCAGTATGCGCAGGCCGCCGAATCCTTCGCCGATGCAAGGACCGATGTCGTGACGCTGGCAGCGAAATGGCTGCAAGGCTTGTCAGGCAAGAGTGGTGCCTGGCGCACCGAGCATCTCGTCGACGCCTTGCAGAAATGGCTCTACGACCTGCAGCGCGTGCAGCTCGGCGAATCTCCGCGCTACTATGCGAGTGCCCTGAGCACCCTGCAGACGCTGGCCCGAGCTGCCAGTCCGACGCGTCTGGCGCGTGCTTATGCCGACATCGGCAAGATCCGCGCAACCGTCAATCACCCGCTCAATGCCCAACTGATGCTGGAAGACATGGCCGGCCGCTACCTGAGCGCGCTTGCGCCGGCCCAGAAATGACCCATAAAGAAACATGACGCTGCTTGTAGATTCCCACTGCCATCTGAACTTTCCCGATCTCGCGGTACGCATGCCGGAAATCCTTGCCAATATGGCGGATGCCGGTGTTGGCCACGCCATGTGTATCAGCGTGACGCTGGAGAAATTCCCCGAAGTGCTGGCGCTTGCGGAGCAACACGCCAATCTCTATGCCACCGTCGGCGTGCATCCCGACTACGAGGCCGGCGCGCCTGATCCGGACAATCCTGCCGACGAGGTTCCGACTGCTGAACCGGACGTTGAAACGCTGGTGCGACTGGGGCGGCACGCCAAGGTGCTGGCCGTGGGCGAGACCGGGCTCGACTACTATCGCCTGAGCGGCGATCTGGAATGGCAGCGCGACCGTTTCCGCACCCATATCCGTGCGGCAAAGCAGCTCAAGAAGCCGCTCGTCATCCACACCCGCGCGGCGGCCGATGACACGCTGCGCCTTCTCAGGGAGGAGGGCGCCGAGGAGGTTGGTGGCATCTTCCATTGCTTCACCGAGTCCTGGGATGTGGCGCGACAGGGGCTGGATATGGGCTTCCACCTGTCTTTCTCCGGGATCGTGACTTTCAAGAGCGCGGTTGTCCTGAAAGAGGTGGCCGCCAAAGCGCCGCTCGACCGGATTCTGGTCGAAACCGATGCACCTTATCTGGCGCCGGTGCCGTATCGTGGCAAAACCAACGAGCCGGCCTTCGTCAAATATGTGGCGGCCGAAATCGCCGAACTGCGCGGCCTCAGCCCCGACGCAGTTGCCGATGCGACCACGGCCAATTTCTTCCGTCTTTTTCCGAGTGCCCAGCCATGAAAACGACTCTGCGTCCCCTGATTCTCGCTCTCTCTCTCGCCGCCACCAGCGCTTCGGTGCTGGCCGGTGTGTACGATGACCTGATCGCTGCGGTGTACCGCGACGATACGGCGGCGGTACTGGATCTCGTCAATCGCGGCATGGACGTGAACAGCGTCGATCCGGCCGGGAATACCCTCTTGCATGTGGCCTCGCGCAACGGCAACGACGCCCTGATCGCCGCCTTGCTCAAGCAGAAGGGCAATCCCAATGCGCGCAACCGGCTCGGCGAAACACCGCTCGTGCTGGCCGCCTACAGCGGCAAAATGGCCGCTGCCGAAGCCTTGCTGGCCGGCGGCGCGCAGCTCAACACCGACGGCTGGAGCGCATTGCAATATGCGGTGTTTGCCGAACAGGCCGAGATGGTCAAGTATCTGCTCGGCAAGGGCGCCAAGGTGGACGCGCGCGCCCCGAATCAGCAGACGGCCCTGATGCTGGCTGCAAAGAACGGCAATGCCGCCATCGCCCAGTTGCTGCTGAAGGCGAACGCCGACCCGGAACTCAAGGATCAAAACGGAGACACGGCCCTGGTTTTGGCGCGCAACAGCGGCAATACCGAGGTCGCGCGTCTGCTCGAACAGGCGCCGCCGGTCGCTAAGCCTCAGTCGGAAAGCCAGCCGGCACCACTTGAAACGGCTGCCGCTCCGGCGCAGCCGCAGGAAAATCAGCGCAGCGAGTCGGTTCCGCCTCAGCCTGCGGCCGAAAAGTAAGGTCTATCTCTGCGTCGGCGCCGGCGGCACGCTCGGTGCCGGCGCGGTATTGCCGGCCGGTGGCGGATTGGTCACGGCTTCGTTGGCGACCATCTGATACACCACGCTGCCGTCCAGCGAGCGACATTCGCCCAAGAGGCGCCGGCCTTCATACATGAAGTCGCAGTTCAGCTTGTCGCCGTCGCCGCTCTGCAGAAAAGCCTTGCCGCTGTTGTTGCTGACCGTGGTCCAGGTTTCCGACGGATAGGCCCCGTAAGCGCCGCCGTAGCCATAGCGTCCGTAGCCGCCGTAGCCAACGCCCCAGCCCATGGTGGTGGAGCGGGCCGTGCTGACCGATGTGACATAGAAGCCCGTATAGACCTTGTTGTTGATGCGGACGTCAATGCTCCCGTCCGCCGGCTTGAACAACCCTCGATGCACGGTATTGCCCTTGCCGACCAGATCGAAGGGAAGGGGTTGCGGCGCGGTCGCGCAGCCTGCCAAGACAAGCATTGCGGCGATCGGAAGCAGATGAAAACGGTTGCGGCTCATGGTGACGACGAATGGCGGTTGATCATTCAGTCTGGCACAGCTCGCAAGGGTTTGGTACCGTTTTTACCGTTGCTTACCGCACCGGGGCGGAAACTCGCTGTCGGAGCAGTCTGACGCGAGCGCGCCGAACTTGGCGCTAGAATGTGCAGCATCGGAAGTAAAACGTCGTCTCCTCTTGCAGAGGGCGACGCGCAGCGCCTATCGAGTATCACCTGCCTATTGCAGTATTTGCATGAGGGATGTCATATGGGAAAAGCGTTCGAATCTGCGCAGACACTCGTTTCACCGGACCGGAACGAGCCGCCGCGCGTGTTGCAGGAACTGGTCTCGGCTGCCGGCATTTGCATCAACGGCAGCTCTCCCTGGGACTTCACGGTCCACGACGACAGCGTTTACAAGCAGATATTGACCCGCGGCTCGCTGGGTTTCGGCGAAACCTATATGGAAGGCCTGTGGGACAGCCCGCGGTTGGACGAGCTCTTTCATCGGCTGCTGCGCATCGATGCCGACGAGCTGATCAAGGGCTGGAGCCGTTTGCGTCTGGCCGGCGAGCTGCTGCGCCAGCGGCTGTTCAACGCCCAGTCGATCAAGCGCGCCTTCCATGTCGGCGAACAGCACTACGATCTGGGCAACGATGTGTTCAAGGCCATGCTCGACCCCAGCATGGCGTACTCATGCGGCTACTGGCATCGGGCAGCGAATCTGGAGGAGGCGCAGCTCGCCAAATACGAGCTGATTTGCCGGAAGCTGGAGCTGCATGCCGGCGAACGCCTGCTCGACATCGGCTGTGGCTGGGGCGGTCTGGCGCGCTATGCAGCGGAACACTACGGCGTGCGGGTGCTGGGTATCACGGTATCGAAGGAGCAGCAGGCGCTGGCCCGCGAGCGCTGCGCCGGCCTCGATGTCGATATCGAACTGATCGACTATCGCAGCCTGCAGGGACAGTTCGACAAGATCGTTTCCGTCGGCATGTTCGAGCATGTCGGTCCGAAGAATTATCCGACCTACTTTTCCACGGCCCATCGACTGCTTGCGGACAACGGTCTGTTCCTGCTGCACAGCATCGGTAACTACACGCGGGCGTCTTCATGCGATGCCTGGCTCGACAAGTACATTTTCCCCAACGGACATCTGCCCTCGGCGCAGGAAATCTCGAACGCCGTGGATCGGCTGTTCCTGATCGAGGACTGGCATAACTTCGGGCCCGATTATGACCGCACGCTGATGGCCTGGTGGGAGAACTTCAATCGCGCCTGGCCGGAGCTGGAGGGCAGGTACGACATGCGTTTCTACCGCATGTGGAAGTATTACCTGATGTGTTGCGCCGGCTTCTTCCGCTCCCGTCAGGGGCAGTTGTGGCAACTGGTACTGAGCAAGCGGGAGCGCACCACCGCTTATCGTTCGGTACGTTAGCCGCAGATCACGGTGCGCCGTCCCTGGGCGACTGGCCCGTTGCCAGATAGTGGTTGAGCCGGTTGTAGATGGTCTTGAGGCTGATGCCCAGGGCGTCGGCAGCGCGACGCTTGTCGCCGCGGAAATGCTCCAGCGTCGCGAAGATCAACTGGCGTTCCGCCTCCGCCAGCGTGATGCCGCCGGGCATGAACTCCAGCCATCCGCTGGTGCTGGTTTCAGCCGCCCGGAAGGGCCCGGCGGTATCGATATCGACTTCGCTTTCCGACATCACATGGGCCCGCTGTATGCAGTTCTTGAGCTCGCGGACGTTGCCGGGCCAATCGTGCGCCAGCAGTTTTTCCTCCACCGTTGAAGCGAAGCGCTTGTTGCTGCCGTTACGCATATTGGCCTGTCGCAGAAAATGCCGGGCCAGCAGCAGCACATCGTCCCCGCGGTCGCGCAGGGGCGGAATCAGAAGGGGAAACTCCGCCAGCCGGTAATACAGATCCTCGCGCAGTTGCATGGCCTGTATGGCCTGCAAAGGATCGCGGTTGGTCGCTGCGATGATTCTGACCTCGCATTCTGTTTCCTGATCGCTGCCGATACGCTGGATGCGGTGGGTTTCCAGGACTCGCAACAGCCGTACCTGCATTTCGGGCGTCATCTCGCCGACTTCGTCCAGAAACAGGGTGCCGCCGTGGGCGCGCTCGAAGTAGCCTGCGTGCGACCGATGCGCGCCGGTGAAGGCGCCTTTTTCATATCCGAACAGTTCCGCCTCGACCAGCGAGGGGGGCAGGGCGCCGCAATTTACCGCGAGGAAAGGCTGGTCGGCGTAGGCGCTCATCTCATGGATCGTCAGGGCCACGAGCTCCTTGCCGCATCCGTTCTCGCCGACGATCAGGACCGATGCGTCGCTGGGGGCCACGCGGGCGATCTGCTCATAGACGGCACACATGACGGGGGATGTTCCGTACAGGCGGCCGAACGCGTCGGTGGCGTTGCTGCCGGAAACGGTATGCAGGATCGGTACATGCGGGCTTTCGGGGCTGTGCATTTCCAGTTTGCGTGATTCAAACATGATCATCCCCTTTTCTTCGCTGTCGGTGCTGGAGCACTTGCAAGGGCTTGCAAATCTTCCAACCATGAAGCGAATATTGGCGGCCGGCCCGGGCATAGACAACGCCATGCCGTCCTATTTGCGGGTAGGAAATATCCTAGGGTGGCCGTGTTGATCGGCGTAAAGGCTTCTGCAGCAAGGGTTGGGCCGGGCTCGACGACAGCACGGTGCGGCGCATTTATTGCCATGTCGGGCTTTGGCATGTGACTTGCGTCTACCGAGGGAAGCAGGCGACGCCTGCTGCTCGTTCCTCAACCGATGAAAGGACGCACCGATGAATCAGATCAAGATGAAGTCGCTGGCCCTGGCGCTTGGCTCGGCTGTACTGCTTGGCTCCGGCGCGGTCGCCCACGCCGCCGATTACGACAAGGAGGGCGTCGCCCACGACAAGGAAAAATCCGGCTCGGTCGGTCAGTATGTCGATGATGCGACCATCACCGCCCGGGTCAAGTCCCGCTTCGCCAAGGATTCGACCGTCAGCGCCACGCGCATCAAGGTGGATACGGTCAAGGGCGTCGTCGAGCTTTCCGGCAACGTGGCCAGCGAAGCCGAGCGCGATCAGGCTGTTACCCTCGCCAAGGGCGTCCCCGATGTGCGCGGCGTCCGCAACAACCTGACGATACAGGGCAGCCCGGACGGCAAGCCGGCGAAATCCAGACCCGCTTCGTAGCCGATGTGCCGAGGTGGCCCCGAACGCCGGGGCCACCAGTGCAACGGTCAATCGCCGGATATGCCGCAAATGGCGCGCGCAGCTGAGTCCGGCCCGTCGTAGTTGGCGAGGTCGGCGACGGCGACGATGCCGACCAGGCGCTTGTCATGGTTGACGACGGGCAAGCGGTGCAACTGGATATCGCCCATATTGCCGGCAATGCTGGAGACGCTGTCATCGTCATAGCAATACTTGACGTCGGCGCTCATGGCTTCGCGCACCTTGGTAGTGTCGGGCGCCTTGGCTTGGGCCACGGCGCGCACGGCGATATCGCGGTCGGTGATCATGCCGACCAGTCGGTCGTTTTCCCCGACTGGCAGACAGCCTATATTTTCCGCCGCCATGATTTCCGCCGCCTGCTGCAAGCTCTGGTCCGGGCTGGCAATACGGACCTTGCGCGTCATTACGTCGCTGATCAGCATTTTCATCTCCTTTGCATGGTGATGCGTTAACGCGCAGCAACGCCTGTTCCCGATCCGTGGGGAACGCGGCTTGCCACCGCATGGCGTGCCCAAAGGAGACGCACCAGGAGAAACCTCATGCCCCGAATGCCCAGTACCCTGAAACGCTCATCCGTGCGGGCCCAGCATCTCTACGCGACTGTGCTGCAGCATGCAGAGAAGGAATACGGTCCCGGCGAACGCGCAGCGCGAACCGCGATGGCGGCGCTCAAGCACAGTTTCGAAAAGGTCGGCGACCGTTGGTTGGCGAAGCGTCGCCCGGGGCCGTCCGATCCGCGCTCACAGCAGAAAAGCAGCGCGGCAAAGCGCAGCGGCAAAGGTGCGACCTATGGCGGCGTGGATGGGGTGGGGCAGTCGCGTGCGGCGCTCTACGGACGTGCCGCAGCGCTCGGCATCCGGGGGCGCTCGACGATGAACAAGGCTGCGCTGGCGAAGGCCATCGCCAAACATCAGCACTAGCCTAGCGATGCCGGGCCGCACGTCTCAGCTCGACGCTGGGGACGCGCATCTGGGTCCGGTATTTCGTCACTGTGCGCCGCACCAGACCGAAGCCCTGTTCGTTCAGCAGATGCGCCAATTGCACATCGGACAGCGGCTGTTCGGAATTTTCGGCGGCGATCAGCTCGCGAATCAGCGCACGAACCGCCAGCGCGGAGCAGCTTCCGCCGCGCGCGGGAAGCTGGCGCGAAAAGAAATACTTGAACTCGAACAGGCCGCGCGGTGTCGCCATGTACTTGCCATTGGTCACCCGGCACACGGTGGACTCGTGCAAATCCACCTCGCCGGCGATGTCCTTCAGCGACATCGGGCGCATGGCCGCGTCGCCGTGGCTGAAAAACACCCTTTGCCGCTGGACGATGGCATTGGCCACACGCTGTATGGTGTCGCGCCGTTGTTCGATGCTGCGCAGCAGCCATCTCGCTTCGCGCAACATGTGCGTGCAGGCAGGGGCAGTGTGCCGGCCTGCCAGTTCGGCATAGCTGCGGTTGAGCCGCATGGCCGGCTGCACGGCCGGGTTCATTCTGGCCAGCCAGCGCTTGCCGGATTGGGCGACGATGACATCGGGGACGATATAGCGTGCATCGTCCGGCGCATAACGCCGACCGGGGCGCGGATCCAGTGTCCTGATCAGCGTCCGGGCGATATGAAGTTCGCTTTCATCGCATTGAAGCAGGTGCGCGAGTTGCGGAAACTGGCGGCGTGCCAGCAGGTCGCAGTGATGTTCCAGCAGGCGCTTTGCCACTGCAAGGCCGGGTGTAGCGGAGGGAAACTCGGCAAGCTGCAATAGAAGGCACTCCTGAAGCGTGCGTGCGCCGATGCCGGTGGGTTCGAGTTGCTGAACGATGGCGAGCGCATTTTCCAGCTCACCCAGCGTAACCTCGCTCCCTTGAGGCAGGAGCGCCAGGAGTTCGGACAAGGAGGCCTCCAGATAGCCCGCATCGCTGAGTTCGTCGATCAGCAGATGCGTCAGCAAACGCTGCCGTTCGTCCAGGGGCCAAACGAGCAACTGATTGCGTAGCGCTTCATGCAGAGAAACGGGAGATTCCGACCAGTCGGTCCAGTCCTGGGCGGCGTCGGCATCGGCCGCAGGCCGCCCCCAGTCGACGGTATCCAGCGGTGGCTCCTCCGGCGCGCTTTCCGGCGCGGCGGTCGTGATTTCGCTGCCGCCCGAAACGAAAGCATCGTGTGTGGCAGGCGCAGCGGGCGGCTCGGTCGCCTCAAGGAATGGGTTGTCTGCCAGGGCCGCCTCCATTTCCTGATTGAACTCCATCGTAGATAACTGCAACAGGCGTAGCGCTTGCTGTAACTGCGGTGTCATGGTCAGTTGCTGCCGCTGTTGCAAATCCATGCCGATGTCCATGCCTGCTCCTTTTGCCTGTTCTGTCGAATGCACAGCCCCGTCGCAAGGCTTATGCCAGCGAGGCGAAAACGCCAAGCCCCCTTATCCGGGGCCGGGAGCGAGGAGGGGCGGTGCATTTCCCCCGGCGAGTTGGGCAAGAGTTACAAGAAGGGCGTAAGAACTGCCAGAAAACCCGGCCGATATCGCCTTGGGCAGGGCCGGTTTTCGCCGCTGCCAGCCGGTTTGAAAGGCGGGGCGAGTCAGGCACGGCTAATGCATGCGGACAGCACGAGGCTCAAACGTTGCTTCCTTGTCGCAACGTATTCCGGATTGCCACTTACGAAGAAGGAGCTAACGATGAAACACTGCACTCAGTTGCTCACAGGTTTCAGCATTGCACTGGTGCTCGCCGCGTGCAACAAGCCGCCGAGCACGCCGCAAGTAGAGCCATCCGTCCAGTCGTCGCCGACGCCGCCCAGCGCGCCACCGTCCATGCCCAGCAATCCGCCGGGTCCCAGCGGCACGGATACGCCCAGCCCGTCACCCAGCGGCATGCCGCCGCCCAGTACACCGCCGGAACGGCAGGGTGGAGCGGGGTGATCGACAGTTCACCAGAGCTGACCGGGAGCATTGAAAGGAGTTCGCCATGCAACTTGAAATCACGGAGACCAACGCCGCGGCCATGCTGCCGCGCTCAGCTTTCCTCAATGTGCGGTGGAGCGCCATTTTCGCGGGGCTTGCCGTCGGCATTGCGAGCAATATGCTGTTGATGTTGCTGGGCACTGCCGCAGGCTTGAGCTTCTTCGATTTCGGCGAGACAGGCACGGGGCAGAGCTTTCCCGTCGTCGCTTCATTGTGGAACAGTCTGACCATGATCATTTCAGCCTTCATCGGCGGCTACATCGCGGCACGGGGCAGTGGCCTGCGACGCGGCTTCGACGGCATCCTGCATGGCGCCGCAGCCTGGGGAATGACCTTGCTATTGGGGGTATTTCTGGCCAGCTCGGTTACCGGCGCCACTTTCGAGGCCATCTTCCCTTCGCTGCAGGGGCGCACCGTTCAGGATAGCGCCCAGGTCATCGGCAATCTTGATCGCGGCAATCGACAGGAAGCCGTTGATGCGCTGCAGCGCAGCCTTGGGCTCTCCAACGAGCAGGCGCAGCAACTGATTGATCAGGGACTGGCGTTGAGCGGGCGGGGCAATGAAGCTGATGAGCGCGGTCGGGCGGCGGCGCAGGAAACCCTGCACACCGCCACCATGGTCAGTATCTGGTTGACGCTCAGCATCGCTCTGTCCCTCGTTGCGGCCTTGGCGGGTGGCGCGGTGGGCATCCATGGATCGCGGCGTGTGTTGCATCGCCGGGTCACCCATATTGCCTGAGGGGCGCGCAGTGAGAAAAGAAGCCGCTACCGGAAGCCCCTCTGCGGACCGGCAAAAGAGCCGGGCTCTGGACAGGCAGGGCGCAACGCCTGAAGACCTTGATCCGGCGCGCCCGTCAAATGAAGGCGATTTGCGTCTGCCGCATGAACATGATGAAGCTCCCAAGCCCGGCCGGGACGTTGATGTATCGAGCGGCCCATTGCCCAGGCAGGTCATCGAACAGGCCGCCAGCGATATCACGCGCGGCCTGCGGGACAGCGAGCGGCGCGGCATTCCATCCGACGTTCCCGCACCCGGCCCCGGCCCCGAGGACTCTCCGGGCGGCGAGGTGCCGGCGGCCGGGATCGATCGCAAATCGACTGCCAGCCGCGCCGAGCAGATGCTGAAGCCGCCGGAGGATTACAACCGCTAGAAGCGGACCTTCAAACCGACGGAGTACATATCTACATCGGCCCTGTCGTCCACGAACTTGAAGTTGTGGCGGTCCCACTCGACCAGCAGTTGCGTCTGCGGGGACAGATTGAAACCCAAGCCGGCGCCGTAGCTGAGCCCGAAATCATCCTTCTTTCCGGTAGGCGCAATCGCGCCTTCGGTCTTGGTCCAGCCATAGGTAGTGCCGACCTTGCCAAAGACGCTGAAGACATTATTGACGGGAACGGTGCCGACGAGGCTGATATTGACGCCCTGAGCGGTGGTATCGCCACCGTTGCGATCAAACTTGCCGACATTGATATAGCCGATTTCCGCACCTAGCCATTGATTGAACTGACCACCGATATAGATTTTTCCACCGACATCCGGATCGTTGCAGCCAAAGCCGGCGGCGCAGTGCTTCTCATAATCCGGCGCCCCGAGATTGACGCCCCAGTACCCATTGTAGGTATATGGCAACCACGATTTGCCTTGTGCCTGATTGTTTGGCGCGGTCTGCGCAAAGCCAGCCAGCGGGGCCAGCATGGCAGTCAGGCTGAGATATTTGATGAGATGTCGATGGTTCATGCCTTCTCCTTTGTGGTCGGATCGTCTATGACAGACACAGACAGGGCCGCCAATGCAATCCCCGGTCCCGGGAAGCCGCGCTGGAGGAATGTTTAGTAAATGTTTAAGTACGTATAATGTATATTATGTAAAATAAAAGCATAAACAAGAAATAGGATTCCCGTACTTTTCGTGCTGAATTTGGCGGTTAGCTGAAATTCCGCTTAACCACGTGCCTTTGCAGTCACCAACCGTGCCATCCTAGGGTTGCCGTACTTTTCGTGCAGATTTTGGCGGTTAGCTTAAATTCCGCTTAACCACGCGCCTTTGCGGCCGACAAACTAGCCATCCTGACCCGATATCCAGCCAGGAAACGCTAATAACCAAGGCGCTTTGCATTTCTAAGGGTCGCCTCTAGCCTCTTCTGAATGTCCTGTTGCTTCTTGGACAGCTTGAGTGGTTCGGCCGTCGGTTTGCCGGCATCCTTAGGAGCCGCCACATCCTTCAGCAACGCTTCAGAGGTCAGTTTCGATAACGCGCTCCGCTCCGTATGGACGGTTGTGAGATACGACATCAGCCGGAAACTCTCCGGTGAAAATAGCTGAGTGCCACCCTTCACCGTGGCATGAGCACGCTCTACCATGCTATCGAACCGAAGCGCCCACCGCTCCCAGTCCAATAACTTATCGGTAGAGAGCGGCCCGATGTCAGCGGTCAGCAACGTCTCGGCCTTGCCAGTCAACTGGACGATCACGTTTTCACGGATATTGTCCGAAATGACATGTAGGCCAGGCAATATGCCGCGAGCCTCCTCACGGTAACGGAAGCGTTCGCGGCCGGCTCCAGGGTTCATTTCGTAAAGGTTGTCGATCTCTTGTTTCGTACGCTCAACTTGCTCGACAACTTGGGCATTCCCGCTATGGGCGCGGCGGTCTAACTCTTTATAGAGTTTGGGCAACTGATTGCGCATTCCCTGCTTGCACTGGCTGAGACGATCGGCATCAGATGCAAGCGTCGCAAGCTCTTCCTTCATCGCTCGAATTTTGGCCATCGCATCCTGAATTGTGCGAATGGCTTTGGGTCGCAACTCACGCTCAGCGTACTTGGTTCGCTCCAGCGCAAACCTATCCCCGAATCGTTCGCCACATTTCCAGCCGACGTTGGTTAGCTTGCCATTTTCAAGCTCGACCAGAAACCCTTCCTTATGCGGCTGGTGACAGCTTTTGAGGCCGCACAAATGTTCGGTCTCAAGAAAATAACCAACTAGGATTTTGGATAATGGCTGCGCTTGAGGATCAACCGACTCTAAGTAGTTCGGTAACTTTCGTAAATCCTGTGCAGTTCGGATGAATGGTTTGTCCACCTTGCCGGTACCTCAGCTCGAAATTGCGCCCCTCCCAACAGTGTGCTCCTGTCAGCGCGCCTACGACCGTGGACTATCTTGCGATAAGCATGTGAATCACATGCCACTTCCCAAGAATTTAAGGATCAACCCGCCACCGGCGCCGGTGGGTTCGGCTTTAACCACGATTGAATTTTGTCCGTGAGTTGGGTTTGGGCCTCAACTGCCGCTCTGGCCGCGCCCAGCTCGATTCTCAATTCCTGAATCTGGGTCTGATCCTTCGCGCGAGCGCTTTCCAGGGTCTGATTGCGGCTTTTCTGTTCGGCGACCTGCGCCTCAAGCTCGACAACCTGCCGTCCAAGGCGCTCTACTTGATGCTGCGCGGATCCGAGCTCGGTTTGCACACCTTGTAGTGCTCTCAGCTCGGCCTTCGCGTCATGCAGCGATCGCTCTGCCCGCGAAAGCTCCCCTACCAGTCGAGCGTTTTCTTTGTTGCTGTCGGCCGCCGCCAACTGCGCTTGGGTCAAACTGCCCTTGAGTGTCTTGATCTCCCCTTGTAGATACTGCACCTGCTGTTCGTGCTGCCGTAGATCTTGTTCACGCTGTTCCTTGGCCGCGGTCCGGAAGTGCTCAAGCGCTTCACGCGCATGCGCATGTTTTTCCTCCAAGGATTGCCGATGCGTTTCCTGCTCTGCCAAGCGCTCCTCCAGATCGGTGACCTGCTGCCTCACCTTGGCTAAAGCCAGGCTTTCGACGCGAAGCCGCTCCGCGGTGCGTTCATGATTTTTCTGCTCCTGCACCACCTCTGACGTCGCTTCCAAAAGCTCGTTCTCCACGGCGGTGCTATGGGCTTGGGCCGCGCTCAATGCCTGCTGGAGCTTGTCCAGCTCTTCCGCATGTTTGGCGACCAATTCAGTGATCCGGCCTTCCCCTTCCTGAATGAGGCGTTCGGCCAGCCGTGCCACGAGGTCCTGGAGGGCTTCACTGATGGCCACTTTGCCTCCGGTCTTGCCACCTTCCTCTTCCTCGATTTCCTTCAGAAAGCGATGAATGGTGGCCTTCGAGCCGGTATTGCCCAGCTCTTGCCGAACCGAATCAATGGATGGATAGATGCCGCGCGAAAGTAACGTAGTACGCGCCCGGATTACCTCGGATTTGTAGATGCCGCCTCGTGCCATGGTCGCCTCCGTTTATTTCGTACTGTATTACATACTACGATATTACATACTATTTACCCTGTCAATTTGAGCGCTAAAACGCCAAAATATAAGAATGGATAATGTCTGATTATTCGCTGTGAAGCCGATTTGAGGTTGGAAAACCGCCTCCGCTCCAAAAACACGCGGGCTTTGCTATGATTACACTGTAATCAAACATATACTTTGCAATGACCCAAAAGCGCCAAGAGCAGATTTCCAGCGCCCAGCGTGGCTTTCGCGCACGAAGGCGCGAGGCTGGCGATCACCGTCTCCAAACTTGGTTATCCGCACATGCGGCTGATCAATTGCAGACTTTGTGCGCAGAGCTGTCATTGGGCCAATCGGCAGTCATTGAAATGGCAATTGCCAAATTGCAGGATGAACAGCACACTCACGGGAAAGGCGACCTATGACTACCGTTAGCAAGATTGAATGGACCGAGCGTACCTGGAACCCTACTGTCGGGTGCACCAAAATCTCACCTGGCTGCAAGCACTGCTATGCCGAGGGCATGGCTGGTCGCCTGCAGGCAATGCGAACGCCGGGCTACGAGAACGGCTTCGAGCTCACGCTCTTGCCGCAACGTCTGCGGGACCCGTTGCTGCGCAAGACGCCGACCACCTACTTTGTGAACTCCATGTCCGACCTCTTTCATGAGGATGTACCGACTGAGTACATCAAACAGGTCTTCGACATTATCGAGCAGGCGCATTGGCATACCTTCCAGATTCTCACCAAGCGGGCTGATCGCATGGCCGAGATTTTTCGCACGAAAAAGGCACCGGCAAACGCCTGGCTTGGGGTGTCGGTTGAAGACAAAAAATACGGCGTGCCGCGTATTGATCACCTGCGCAAGGTGAATGCCGCTATCCGTTTCCTGTCCGTCGAGCCGCTGCTGGAAGATGTAGGCCTCCTCAATCTGGACCATATCCACTGGGTCATCGTCGGTGGCGAATCCGGGCCCAAGGCCCGACCGATGAAGATCGAATGGGTCGACTCAATCCGGGCACAGTGCGAGGATGCCGGGGTTGCCTTCTTCTTCAAGCAATGGGGTGGCTGGGGTGCAGACGGCGTAAAACGCGCCAAGAAACACAACGGTCGCGAGTTGCACGGCCGCACATGGGATGAAATGCCTGCGCAAGCCTTGGGAGCCTGACCGGCGATGGCCAAAAAAGAAAACAAGTACATCTGGGAGATAGGTTCGCCTCCACCCGTACTGGAGCAACATAGTGCGGTCAAGCACCGGATCATTGAGAACTATGTTCGCAACTACATCCAGACCTTGATGTCGCAGGCCCACATCCCGAAATTGCAGCTAACGTTGGTCGACGGCTTCAGCGGGGGCGGCTGTTATGAAGAGGAAGACACGAAGGCCTTGGTGGATGGCTCACCCCTGTTGATGATGCGAGCAGTCCGCGAAGCCCGCGCACTTCTCAATCTCGGGCGCAACAAGCCGCGCGAGATAAGCGTGAATTACGATTTCATCGATATCGAGTCGAAGACAATCGACTATCTGAACTACTGGCTCAACGGCCGCGCCGATGAAAACGCCATTGACCTGGAGGATAAACAGCGCACTTCTGTGCGTTGCGCAGACTTCCTCAGCGAATTGCCGCGCATCCGGGCCGAGATCAAGCAACGAAAGTTCGGCGAGCGGGCCATTTTTGTTCTCGACCAATACAACTACAATGATCTGCCCATGGCCGAGATGGCCGGTCTCATGAGAGACCTAAAAGGTAGCGAAATCATCCTCACCTTCAATGTAGGTTCGCTCCTGACCTATATTTCCGACCATGCGGCCAATCGTAAGCCGATGGCCCGGATTGGTCTGGAAAAACACATTCCCTGGGATCAGATTGCCACGCTCAAGGCGACCGACTCACAGCGCTGGCGACAAATTCTGCAGCGGCATGTTGCCCATGGCATCAAGACCGAAACCGGTGCGCAGTTCGCCACACTCTTCTTTGTCCGGCCGCTGGGAAGCAACACCTGGGACTACTGGTTGATCCATCTGTCGAATCACTACAAAGCGCATGAGGTCATGAAGGACCTGCACTGGGACCATGCCACCGAATTTGGGCACGAACTGGAGCCCGGTGTGTTCATGCAGGGGTACGACGCCAACAAGGATGATTGTTACACGCAGCAATCTCCGTTTGATTTCGGGCCCGATTCACGGCAGCGCTGTATCGAAGGGATTCATGAGCACCTTGGCCAAGTCGTGACGGGTTTAGGACAGCCGATTACCGTCAGGGAATTGGTCTATCAGTCGGCTAGCCGATCCCCTGGCTCCACGCAACACTATCTTGAGGCACTGAAGGTGCTCCACCAGTCGCAGGACATCATCGTCTGCAACGCCGATGGTCGACTGCGTCGGCCTGCCAAGAATTACAACCTGAGTGATGTAGTCGAACACTCCAAGCGCATCCGGCTGATTTAGTCTGGTCATGGGATTTCGAGGTGACGCGGTCGATCTAAGCTATCGAAAGGCAACCCTACTATTCAGAACAGGCCGACCGGCTCAATTAAACACCTACCTTTAGCCGAATCGGCCACCCTCAGGGCACGTACGGCGTGCTCACGGATGATTCTTAAGCCATTTATCGAACCCGGCGATTTCCTTCGTTTGGGCATCGATGATCTTGCGCGCCATTTTCTTAGCCTCTGCATCCTTGCCGTTCGCCAGTTCGGCCTTGGCCATGTCGATGCCGCTTTGGTGATGCGACCGCATCATTGTCACAAAATCCTTGTCGGTATCGCCGGTCATCTTCATTCCGTCCATGCGCTGTCGCATTCCTTGCATGGCGCTGTCTATCGTCATGCCGCTGTCGTCCTTGGCATGATGCTGGTCGGCCGACGATTGGGCGAACGCGACGTTGCCGACACTGGCACACAGTAGTGCCGCCATCAGACCGACGCCTGCCGCTGACTTACGAAGTACATTGTTTCCGTTCATGAGATTCTCCTGGTTGAGTGGAGCCCAAAACGATGCAAACTGCATACCTTGCCGACGTCAGTGGATGAGATGAGTCTACGTAAATGCGTAGGCTCGGTTCTAAGCTTCGCCACTGCGCAAACGCAATGCATTCGCTATCACCGATGCTGAGCTGAGGCTCATCGCCAGGGCTGCAATCAATGGCGATAGCAACCAGCCTGTCACCGGATAGAGAATGCCGGCGGCGATCGGAATGCCAAGTGCGTTGTAGAGGAAGGCGAACATCAGGTTTTGACGCATGTTACGGATCGTGGCCTCTGACAGACGACGAGCCGTTGCGATACCGCGCAGGTCGCCCTTGACGAGGGTGACCTGGGCACTGTTCATGGCGACATCGGTGCCCGTACCCATGGCGACGCCGACGTCAGCCTTAGCCAGCGCCGGCGCATCGTTGATGCCATCGCCAGCCATGGCGACGACCTGTCCTTCCTTCTGTAGGCGTTCCACCAGTTGCAGCTTGTCCGCCGGCTTGACCTCACCATGGACTTCCTGGATACCTAGACGGGCGCCGACGGCTTTCGCGGTCGTTTCTCCGTCGCCTGTCGCCATAACAATGCGTAAGCCAGATTGCCTCAGCGTCTCCAGCGCCTCCGGAGTGCTCTTTTTGACCGGATCGGATACGGCCAAAAGACCGGCCAAAGCACCATCAATGGCGAGATATATGACGCTGGCGCCTTCGCCGCGCAATTGCTCGGCTTGCGGTACCAAGGGCGCGACATCTACGCCATGCTGCTCCATCAAGACGGTATTACCCAGCGCTAGGTGTTTGCCTTCGACTCGACCACGTACGCCTATACCGGACGAGGACTCGAACTCTTCGGCCTGGGCCAGATTCAAATTGCGGACTCGAGCTGCCTGCACGATGGCGTCTGCCAAAGGGTGCTCGCTGCCCTGATCAAGACTAGCGGCAAACCGCAAGACGTCCAGTTCGGCGTAGCCGGCAGCCGGAACGACACGGTCAAAGGCTGGACGGCCTTCGGTGAGCGTTCCGGTCTTGTCCACGATCAGGGTCGTGACTTTGCGTAAATTCTCGATGGCGGCTGCATCCCTGAACAGCACGCCGTGCGTCGCGCCTTTGCCAGTCGCGACCATGATGGACATCGGCGTGGCGAGACCCAGCGCGCAGGGGCAAGCGATGATGAGCACCGCAACGGCGTTGATCAGGCCATATACCCAGCTTGGCTCCGGACCCCAGATTCCCCAAACCAAGAGTGTCACCATAGCAATGGCGACAACGACCATGACGAAATAGCCAGCGACGACATCGGCAAGACGCTGCATGGGCGCCTTGGAACGCTGTGCCTGAGCCACCATCTGCACAATCTGTGCTAGCATGGTGGCAGCACCGACGCGCTCGGATTGCATCACCAGGGCGCCGCTCGTATTGAGCGTAGCGCCGATAACCTTGTCGCCGACTCGCTTGGTGACAGGGATTGGCTCCCCGGTCAACATGGACTCATCGACGGCGCTATTGCCCTCGACGACGGCACCGTCGACGGGTACCTTTTCGCCTGGACGGATGCGCAGCAGATCGCCGACGTGGATGTGTGCCAGCGGTACGTCTTCTTCCGCTCCATCTTCACGAATGCGGCGGGCGGTCTTAGGTGCCAAGCCGAGCAGTGCGCGGATCGCCGCCGAAGTTTGCGAACGTGCCTTTAGCTCCAGCACCTGACCAAGCAAGGTGAGGGAGATGATGACGACGGCAGCCTCAAAGTAGACGGCAACGCGCCCCATGGAGACGAACGACTGGGGAAATACGTTTGGTGCTACCGTGGCGACGACGCTGTACACATAGGCGGCACCTGTACCAAGGCCGATCAGTGTCCACATATTGGGGTTGCGATGAACGACCGACTGCCAGCCCCGCGAGAAAAAAGGCCAGCCCGCCCACAGCACGACCGGCGTGCCAAGTACCAGCTCGACCCAGCTTTGAACCGTCATATCCATCCACTGCAGGCGGTGGCCGAACATGGCAAGCACAAAAACGATGAGGGTTAGCGGCAGCGTCCACCTGAAACGGCGCTGGAAGTCCTTGAGCTCAGGATTTTCTTCTTCCTCAAGCTCTGGCAATAGCGGCTCCAGTGTCATCCCGCATTTTGGACAGTTGCCCGGTTTATCCTGACGAATCTCAGGATGCATCGGGCAGGTATAGATGGTTCCAGGTGCGGCATCAGCCTTGAATGCCTCTTCTGCCGAGGGATTTGCCTGAGACGTATATTGGTTGGGATTGGCGGAAAATTTGTGCTGGCACTTCTCGCTGCAGAAATAATAGGTTTTGCCGCCATGACGTGTCTGGAACGCCGAGTTCTCAGTGACGCTCATGCCGCAAACCGGATCCTTTAATCCATCTGGGGGTGAAACGCCATGGTCGTGCGCTGCGTGATGGTGAGCACCATGGCCATGTGCGGCATGATTGTCGTGAGGCATATCGACTCCTGATTCGCTAGGTTTCCTGGAGGTAACGCAATGTCAGTGTCACATCATTTTTGCCGAATGGACCATGCTCGCCTTCAGTGCCGAGCATAAACAGAAGAGCTACCGTTGCGCTTAATTAATAAGGTGTCGTACGGTGCTGGCGTTGCGGTTTCCATACCGGGAGAACCCTGCGGCATCCCAGGCGCCGCTAAGCCGATAGCCACGGGCCGTTCTTTGAGCAAGCGCTTGATATCTTCGGCCGGAACATGTCCCTCAACGACGTAACCGCCTACCTTGGCGGTATGGCAAGAAGCGTAGCTTTCGGGCATGCCAAGCTTTTCTCGGGTTGGCGTAACGTTACCGACGTCATGTGTGTTTACGGTAAAGCCAGCCTTCTGCAAGTGCTGGACCCATTTCGCACAGCATCCACAGTTCGGCGTCTTATAGACCTCCACGATGCCACCACCCTCTGCCCAAGCAGGCGTAGCGATAGAAAGCACCAAGGAGAGAGGAGCAAGCAGTCTTTTCATCGTACGGTCCAAATGTGTGAAACGTTATAAATAAGCACTACCAGAAGGCTTTGCTTAAACGGAGCTCGGTGATTGCAAGCCTAGATAGGCCACGAACGCGAAAATGAGCGTCGCTGCACTGGCTTCGATGACAATGCTACGACGCAACGCAAGCATGGCTTCTTCACGATCCCCACGGGATACCGCGGCCTCAAGCTTAGGTGCAAGGCGGAAGCGATTGATAGCAGCCAGGCCTAGCATGAGCCCAAACAGTGCGAGCTTTACAAGCAGTAGTAGACCATAGAGGCTGTCAGCCAGCTTCGGCCCCACGATCAACCAATAGTTGATTGCACCTGTGACCACCAACACTCCGACAAGAATCGACCCAATCTGGGCAAATCCATTGGTAGTACGACTGAACAAAGCCGCCGACGAAACGTTTCGGGACAACATCAAGAAGGCGGTCAGCGCCCCAGCCCAAGTCGCGGCGGCCAGTAAATGTGCGATATCGACACCCAAGTGCTCATAGCGCAGCATGCCAGTATCCATCACCGCATGTCCGGCCCAGGCCAGCGTGGCCATAGCCACGCCGGCGCCAATGCACAGGAAAGTGCTCCGGCCAGACTTGGTTGTCCAAACAAAGCCTAGGCAAGCCAGCAAAGCTGTCATCCGCCAAATCCAAGCCAGCCCGAAGTCCGTACCACTGACAATCATGCTGAGCATGTGCATCTCTATCTCGGCATAGCTGTCCGCACCACTCATGTTTTTGGCCATCACCACAACATTCAGCAGGGACAAAGCAATGCCGAGTGTTGCAAAGGTGGTTACACACGAGCGCAAGCGCCTGCCGAACGGTGTTGCCATCTCATCTGGGCTTAATGCGTACATGGCAAAGAACGCCAGGCCGAACAGGATGCCCAGATCGAGATACAACCCCAGACGTATGAGCGTGCTGGCGAAATCCATGTCTGGCCTTATTTCACGGTGAAGGAGAAATTGCCGGTAATCGGGTGGGTGTCAGAGGACACGGCACGCCAATCCACACGATAGCCACCGGCCGGCAGCGGGCTGGTAGGCGTCAGGACCATGGTCTTAGCATCGTCACCCGGCGAGACCTTAACGGGCATTTTCATCGGCATGTCCATGCCCGGCATGCTGGTCATGGTGAGTTTTGCGCCGGAGAACTGGGTCACCAGATCCTCATTGAAATGCAGCTCAATCTTGGCCGGCGCCGCGCCAGTTGATTGGTCTGCCGGGGTCGAGGACACCAGCTTCGGGTGGGCGAAGGCAGCCGCACTCACCATCGCGCAGAGGCCGGCGATGGTGTTACGGAGGTAAGCGTTATTGATCGTTTTCATGATGAAACTCCTGTTAGGTTGGGGAAAAATTTAGAACCACAGACGGACACCGGCGACGACACGGGTTTCACCACGCCGACCACCTGCCGCCTGAACAAAGTCGGCGCTATCGCCGAAATACTGTTGACGCTCGACGCCGATATAGGGCGCAAACTGGCGGCTGAACTCGTAGCGCAGACGCAAGCCAGCAGTGCCATTGGAGAGCCCGCGCCCAACTTCCGCTTCGGTGTCTTCCTTGCCGTAGAGGTTTGCCTCAATGCGAGGTTGCAAAATCAGGCGTTGCGTCAGCAAAAGCTCGTACTCCGCTGACAAGCGCAATGCGGTACGGCCGTGCTGTCCTACATACGCCGTGGCATCGACCTCAAACCAATACGGCGCCAGGCCCTGCACGCCGAAGGCAAGCCAGTTGCGTGATGCAGTGTCATGTCCTGTGTCGTTTCGAACGCCGACCTGCGTATCCCAGAAGGTTGCAAAGGCGCGGCTCCAGAGCAGCTCAGTCCGAGCCTCCTCGACACGGCTATCCGCCACTTCACCTTCGGCCTTGAGCGTCAGCTTGTTAAATGCAGAGCCGTACCAGGCTTGCAGCTCGTAAGCGGTGGCATTGCTTTGACTGGAATGGCTGCGCTCGAGGCGATCAACCAGCAACGCGGCGAAGTTCTTGGCATCGCCCATCTCCATGGCTTCGTGGCCACCGGGCAGTGCATATGCGCCGCTATGAAGGGTGTAACCATTCGAATAGGTATTCGGATCCCGTGCATCGGGCGGCGCGGCGCCGCCTTGCATGTTCATGTCCATATTCATGGAGCCGTGATCCATAGCTCCGTGGTCCATGGAACCGTGATCCATCGAGTCATGGTTCATAGCACTGTGATCCATAGCGCCATGGTCCATCTTGCTGTGATCCATCTCTTGGGCCATGGCGAGTGAAGCGCCAGTCGTCGCGAACGCTGCAACGATGATGGTCATCAGGTGATTTTTCATTTTTGGATTCCTCATGCGACGACGACCTCACGGAACATGCCCATTTCCATATGGAACATGAGATGGCAGTGCCATGCCCAGCGACCGAGCGCATCTGCGGTAACAAGGAAACTAACGCGTTGTGCCGGTTGAACCGGGATCGTATGGCGGCGTGCGAGGAATTCCCCTTCGGGTGTTTCCAGTTCGCTCCATAGACCATGCATGTGCATGGGATGCGTCATCATCGTGTCATTGTGCAGAATGACACGGACGCGTTCGCCGCGGCGGAAATGCACGGGCGTCGAGTCGGAAAACGACACCCCGTCCATGGACCAGGCATACCGTTCCATATTTCCGGTCAAGTGAAGTTCGACCTCTCGGCTGGGGCCGCGCTGGTCCATCGGGCCACCAATGGTGTGCAGGTCCGCCAACGTTAAAACCCGGCGGCCGTTGTTACGGAGCCCGACACCTGGATCATCGAGGTTGTTGCGCGGCATGTCCACGCGCATATCGGTGGTAGCGCCATACTCGGTACGGGCATGGCGGACGGTGGCACTTGGGGTCTTGAGCGGATCATCATTCATGCCGCTCATGCCTTCCATTCCATCCATACCGCCCATATCACCCATTCCGCCCATGCCCCCCATACTGCCCATCATGTCGCTCATGGACAGCCACTCCACTTTGTCGAGAGCTGGTACGGGGGCAGTCAGGCCTTCTTTGACGGCCAGGGTGCCACGGGCATAACCACTCCGGTCCATGCTCTGCGCGAACAGGGTGTATGCGTCATCCTTGGGTTCGACGAGCACATCGTAGGTTTCGCCCGGGCCGAAGCGGAAATCGTCAACGCTCACAGGCTCAATATTCTGGCCATCCACCTGGACAACCTTGAGCTTTAGGCCCGGGATACGTACGTCGAAGAAGGTATGGGCTGCACCGTTGATGAAGCGCAGACGTACCTTTTCGCCCGGTTTGAATTGGCCCATCCAGTTGCCTGCCGGCGTTACGCCATTGACGAGGTAAGTCAGCGTGGCCCCGGAGACATCCGCCAGGTCCGTCGGGCTCATGCGCATCTCGTTCCACATCTTGCGCTTGTCCATTGCACGCTTCACGCCGTTTTGCGCAACGTCCCGGAAGAAATCGACAACTGTCGGCTTGTTGTAGTTGTAGTAGTCGCCTTGCACCATGAGCTTGGACAGGATTCGCATCGGATCTTCGTCGCTCCAGTCCGAGAGCAGAACTGTGTAGTCACGGTCAGCGCGAATGTCTTTAGCGCTGTCGGCAGGATCAATGATGATGCCGCCGTACATCCCGGTCAGCTCCTGCATGCCGGAATGCGAGTGATACCAATAGCTACCGCTCTGGCTTACCTTGAAGCGGTAGGTGAAGGTTGCGCCAGGAGGAATGCCATCGAAGCTAATGCCTGGGACGCCGTCCATCTGGAACGGCAGGATGATGCCGTGCCAGTGAATCGAGCTTGGCTCATTCAATCGATTGGTGACGCGGATCGTCACGGTATCGCCTTCGCGCCAGCGCAGCGTGGGGCCAGGCAGTGTGCCGTTGATGGTGGTGGCCAGACGCGGGGTTCCGGTGAAATTGACCATCGACTCGTCGATCACCAGGTCAAATTCGGTGCCGCTCAAGACTGCTGCCGAGCCGGTCTGGGTATTTTTTGGGTCTGCTTTAGCCCACGTTGGGCCATTCAGGCCCGATAGGCCGACCATAACGCCGCCGGCGACCAAACCCTGCACAAAGCGGCGGCGCGGCAAAAAGAACTGAGACATGTTTTCCTCGATTCGCAATGACAGCGAGATGCTGTCGGGTAAAAACGGACGGAGGGAAACCTCCGCCACGCGGATTTACTAAGCGATCGAGGGTCGGGGGGGACGCTTCTGGCCCTCGAGTACGACGCTGGGCAAGGCCAGCTCAGGATGGGGGACGAGTACCGGCGTACCGTCCAAGGTCGGTGCCACCGCTATCGAGTTCGTAGCGGCCATGCCAACCAGGCAGCAGGTGCTGCAAGCACTGCATTTACTGTTCGCGGCGCTATGTGCGCCCGAGGCCTTCGACGCGCCGTCATCCGCATGCTTGTGCATCGCCATACCGTCGTTATCGTCATGGTGATGCACCGACACTTGCGCAGCCGCCTCATGTCTCGGCGCGCAATGCATCATCGCTGCGGCTGCGTAGCTTTGCAGCGGCAGCGCGATCAGCATGATCCAGAGAATGAGGCGCTTAAACATGAGGGTGTCGGTTGAGTCGTGTGAGTCTAGAAAAGGGTGATTAAGGTGTCAATTCTTAGGTAGGTACCTTAGGGAGGCTGATCTCAAAGCGCGTTATGCCATCCTTCGACTGCACCGCAATGTTTCCATGGTGCGCTCGTACGATGGAATACGCAATGGCAAGGCCAAGGCCGGTTCCTTCGGCGAGCCGCTGTCGGGCATCATCGACTCGGTAAAAACGGTCAAACAAGCGCGGTAAATGTTCGGCAGGAATCTCTGGGCCAGGATTGCTAACAGCGATCGTTACCGTCTCCTGAGCTTCTGTCAGGGTTACCTGGATTTCCTCACCGGCCGGGGTGTAGCGGACAGCATTGGACATGAGATTGACCAATGCTCGCCTCAACATGAGCCGGTCTCCCTCAATCGTGGCTTCTCCGTGGCGAACCAGACGAATTCCCTTGTCGGTAGCCAGGGCTTCGTAGAAGTCGAGCAAGTTATCTAGCTCGACCGCCAAATCCAACGGCTCTCGATTGGGTACCAGGAGCGTGTTATCCGACTTGGCCAGGAACAGCATGTCGCTGATCATGCGCGCCATCCGTTCGAGCTCCTCAGCATTGGATAGCAAGATGTCCTGATACTGCTCGACGCTGCGAACCTTGGACAGGCTGACTTGGGTCTCGGTCAGCAAGTTCGTAACCGGGGTTCTAAGCTCATGCGCAAGGTCCGAAGAGAAGTCAGATAGACGCTGGAATGCCTCCTCAAGGCGCGCCAGCATGTCATTCAGCGTTCCGACCAGTCCGACCAGCTCTACAGGCACTAAGTCCGTAGAGATTCGGCGATCCAGGCGCTGCGCGGTGATGCGCTCGGCTTCAGCGCGGATCGTCTTCAATGGCGACAATTCTCTGCGCGCGACATACCAAACGACGAACCCGGCCAATAAGGCCGCCAATCCGACAACGGTCCACAGCGTGACGCTGAACGAGCGCATAAAGGCCACATGATCAGAAACGTCGGTCGTAATCGTCACGCTGTAGCGCTCGGGCGTGCCGCTAGGCTCGACTAATGCAACTTCTGCCTTGAACATCCGCTGTTCCGGCCCCTCGAAAACAAAAGATCGAGGCTTGTCTGGCGCTGCAAAATCAGCTGCCCCTTGCGGGAAAACGCCGTCTTTCGAACGATAAAGCACGCTATTCGGCGTTGCCACCTGCACCCCGAGTCCGTGGTGGCCGATCAGGGCATCGTCCAGGAGGGCGGGTAGATTATGGATGGGACGCTTCTGTTCGGACTCTTCAAGCAAGTGTTCCACCAACGCCAGTTTCCCGGTCAGCAGCGCCATATCCTGCCGATGAAAGTGTTGCTCTATGGCTTGACCGATCAGAATGCCCAGCCCCAGCAGGATGGCCGTGGTCGCACTGGCGATCCATGCAGTCAGTCGAAAGGTGATGGAGTGACGGCGGCCTAGCTGCATGTCGGCGCCTCAAGGACGTAGCCCATCCCTCGGGCGGTATGAATCAGCTTCTGTTCGAAGTCATCGTCAATTTTCGCCCGCAAGCGGCGCACCGCGACGTCAATGACGTTGGTGTCGCTGTCAAAATTCATGTCCCAGACTTGGGAGGCGATGAGAGAACGCGGCAAGACTTCACCCTGGCGCCGCATGAGTAGTTCAAGCAAGGAAAATTCTTTTACCGTCAGCTCAATCCGCCGCCCCGCCCGGGTAACGCGCCGGCGCAGGAGGTCCAGCTCCAAATCACCGGCCCTGAGCATTTCGGATTCCTTTACCTTGCTTCCCCGGCGTAGCAGCGTGCGTACCCGCGCCAGCAATTCGGAAAACACAAAGGGCTTCACCAGATAGTCGTCGGCGCCGAGCTCCAAGCCATGAACCCGGTCATCGACCTCGTCGCGGGCGGTGAGGAAGAGCACCGGCGTGTCTTTACCCGCCTTGCGGATGCCGCCGAGGATCTGCCAACCATTCAATTTCGGCAGCATGACATCGAGGATTAGCAGATCGTAGGCCTCGGTCAAGGCCAAATGGAGACCGTCCGCACCGTCACGAACCAGATCGACGATAAACCCGGCCTCAATCAGGCCTTGCCGAACGTAATCACCGGTTTTGGGTTCGTCTTCGACGACCAGAAGCTTCACGAATGCTGTCCCGTCAATTGAATGGCCTCCATTGTGTAGGGAGAAGCCTGAATTACCGCAAAGATGACAAAAGTGTAATGAACTTGTCCGGGCTTGGTAAGGGACACCATTGCGAGATGGCGCCGCTATTTGCGTGAATTAAGTCTTAACGGCACGGGGGCTGTTTCCAAGGCTTGGCGGCGGGCCAGACCTGGCGCTGTCGGTTAAAGTCTTAACTCATGCCGAAGGCGCGCCAAGCGGGGCAAGATCATAGCTGCTGCTACGCCCACCACTGTCCGACTTGGCGAGAACACCGCTATCCAGCAGCTCCTTGATGTCGCGGAGCGCCGTGTCTTGAGAGCACTTTGCAAGCTTCGCCCACTTACTGGAAGTGAGCTTGCCTTCGAAACCGTCGAGCAGCCGGTTCAAGACCTTGGTCTGCCGCTCGTTCATCGGAATCCCGGCCCAGGCCTGCCAATAGCGAGCCTTTGCGAGCACAGCATCCAGCGTCTCCTGCGCATGCCCAAATGCATGCAACAGCGCATCCATAAACCACGAGAGCCAGGCGGTGACATCCATTGAACCCTTTTGAGTTTTTTCGAGGATGTCGTAATAAGCCGCTCGTTCACGTTGAATTTGTGCGGACAGACTATAGAAGCGTTGCTGCTGGCCATCCGCACGCGCCAACAGGAGATCGCCCAGCGCACGCGCGATGCGACCGTTCCCGTCGTCGAACGGGTGGATCGTGACGAACCACAAGTGCCCGAGTCCCGCTTTGATCAGCGCCGGTTCCCCAGTATCGGCCTCCAGCCATGCGAGGAAACGTGCGGTTTCATACTCAAGCTTTCCAGCCGGCGGCGCTTCAAAATGCACCCGCTGGCGACCGATCGGTCCCGAGACGACTTGCATGGGGCCGTGAGCATCATCGCGCCAGGCGCCCACACGTATTTTGGAAAGACCTGAGTACCCGGTTGGGAACAAAGCGGCATGCCAGCCAAACAAGCGCCCAGCCGTCATCGGCGCCGCAGCATTGCCTGTGGCGTCCAGCACCATGTCCACCACGCCCTCAACGTTGCGGTCGACGGGCGCAAGCGCGCCAATGTCGACGCCCAGCCGGCGCGCGATGGACGAACGGACAGCGTCGGGATCAAGGTGCTCGCCCTCGATCTCGCTGCTTTTCAGGACATCCTGGGTCAGCACATCGAGACTGGCCTGATCCCTGAGATTGATACCAACGTCTGCAAGCCGGCCGTGCAGCCAGCCATGGGCCGTGCTGACTTTGGCCAACTGATCGGCCAGGGCCGCAATGTCGTATTGCCACTGTGGCCAGTCGTTCGCTTGCCAGATGTATTTGTAATCACCGCTATTCATGCGGTGATTATGGGCGACATTCACCGCATGCGCAAGTTATTCGATGCAAGAATTGCGGAGATTAGTGGGTTTATTCACCGCGCCCTGACCCAAAATGCGGAGTCGCCGTTAAGACTTAATTATCGAAGTTAAGACTTAATTATCGCGTGGCAGTTGCCTTGCCAGTCGGCCAAAGCAAAAGAGGCCTGTCCGGCCTCTTGTTTGAGTTGCTTAGCCTAGCTGGCTGGGGTCTTCCGACACATAAACGGTAATACCTTCCGCGCCAGGGATGATCTTCGAGAGCGGGAAAACCGGAGTCCCCAGCGTATCGAAGGTCCAGGCAACCGACTTCCCGCCGACATTGATCTGAACCGTTTCCATGCGGGTTACGTTGAGATACTTGGCACCCTTGTCGAGATTAACCGCGCGCGAGGCATGCGCATTGGCGGCATAACCCAGCGGTGCGCGCTCGTTCGCGCTGGGCTGGCTGTCGTAGGCCAGCTGACCGAAGGTGGTGCCGACGTCTTCGTAGGCATAGGCGGTGGTGACACCGGCACCGGCGATACCGGCCATGGCGACAAGGGCGAGGATGAGGGGCTTACGCATTTGAGTCTCCTAAGATGTTGCGGTCGAGATTGTTGCTCGACCGTGTTGGCATCTTAGAAAGCGCCTCCCCACGAACGCATGACCCGGCCATTACCTTTTCGTCATGAAAATGTAATTCGTTTCACTGGCACGGCAGGCGGCTAGCGCTGTATTCAACCTCAGGAGAGGAATAAGACTTGCATAGAAATCTCTTCTTAACCCCTCTGGAGAGTCGTCATGTCACACACCCAATATCAAACCTGTATCGATGCCTGCAATGACTGCGCCCTTGCGTGTGAGCATTGTGCTGCCGCTTGCCTCCGGGAAGCTGATGTGAAAGCCATGGCCCGCTGCATCGCCTTGGACATCGACTGCGCCGCAGTGTGTAGGTTAGCTGCTTCGGCCATGGGCCGCGGTAGTGAAGTCGCATCAACCATCTGTAAAACCTGTGCGGACATTTGCGAACGCTGCGCTGAGGAATGCGCCAAGCACGCGATGGAGCATTGCCAGGCGTGCGCCGAAGCCTGTCGGCGCTGTGCAGAGGAATGTCGCTCCATGAGTTCGTAGGGCGCTGGGAGAACCCTGAGGTAAGAGTCCACAACCGCATTACCTCACATTTACCCTATCATTAGAGCCGTCTCACAGGGCGGCTCACTAATGCACTCACTAGACACCTATTTAGGGCTCGCAGAACGCCGCAACACGCAAAAAAGCTACGCGGCCTCGATCAAGCATTTCGAACAGGAGTGGCGCGGACTTCTGCCTGCCACGGCTGAGTCGGTTGCCCAATATCTGGTCGCGTATGCCGGCGCGCTCGCCATGAACACACTCAAGCTCCGGCTCGCCGCGCTATCGCATTGGCACCAGGAGCATGGCTTTACCGACCCCACCAAGGATCGCTTGGTCAGCCAGGTTCTCAAAGGGATTCGCGTCGCCCACACGGCACTTGAAAAAAAAGCCAAGCCCGTAGAACTTGATCAGTTGCAGCAAGTCTGCGACTGGTTGGATCAAGACGTCTTGGCAGACCCAGCCGCGCGACTCCCGAATTTACGCGATAAGGCTATGCTGCTGATGGGCTTCTGGCGGGGTTTCCGGGCTGATGAGCTGACCCGGCTGACCATTGAACACATCGAAGTCGAGCCCGGCATCGGCCTCAAGATATTCCTGCCCTGGAGTAAAGGCGACCGCGACAATCTTGGGCGGGAATACCGTTGCCCGGCCTTGTCACGGCTGTGCCCGGTCACGGCCTATGAGGCGTGGCTCAATGCCGCCCAAATCACCCAAGGCCCCGTGTTCCGAAAAATCGACCGCTGGGGCAACCTCGGCGCTACTGCGATACAAGCCGGCAGCATCATTCCCTGGCTCCGCCGCTTGTTCGGCCTAGCCGGTGTCGCTGGCGCAGACCAGTACAGCAGCCATTCCCTGCGCCGTGGCTTCGCCAGTTGGGCCCATGCCAGCGGCTGGGACCTCAAGGAGTTGATGGAGTACGTCGGCTGGAAAGACGTGGGTTCGGCGATGCGTTACATGGACACCTCCATCGGCACGCTGCAGGCACGATTCGAAAAGGGCATGCCATCGGCGCCAAAGGGCGCCACCCAAGAGGCGGCCCCGGTATCAGTTCGCCAACCTCGTTCTCCACGAGGCAAAGCCGGATTGCGCGTCATTAAATGACTGCGGTTGGCCCTGTGGAACTTGAAGCCTATCTCGAGGTGGAAAGAAGCAAGGCCCGGAAACTGGAAATCATCTTTGGCGTTTGGTGGCGGCACTACGCTGTGCCCTACGGGTTCCGTTGGACGCTGTTTGCCGAGCGTTCGCAGTGTCCATACTGCGGCGCACCGCTTGAGGCACCTGGTGGCAGCGAGGCGGCCTTTGGCGACACGCACCTCGATCACATGGACGCCCTGTCATTGGGCGGCGAGGAATCCATTCGCAATGCGGTCTATGTCTGTGCCGCCTGCAATATGGCCAAAGGGCGGAGAACATTTTGCGATTGGCTACAGCAGCTCACCCCTGCTTGCCGCGAGCTGGCCCGGCAAATCTACACGGACAAGCATGGGCATCCGCCGGAGGCGTTCACACGCAAAACGAAATCCGAGCGATTAACTTTGCCTCGGATCGAACTGCAGTACAGCGAAGCAGTCTTGCGACGTCTGTTCCCGGTGCCCATCGTCAAGGGCCCGCCAGACTAGATGGCGTTCTGGTTTAAGAGTTGACGAATTTCCATATTTCAACTAATGTTGAAATATGGATACACATGAAATCACTCGAGCGCTTGGCGCCATTGCTCACGAAGCGCGCCTTGCTGTCTTCCGCCTGCTGGTACAAGCGGGTCCTGCTGGCTTGCCTGCAGGGAAGCTCGCCGAATTGACGGGCCTGGCGCCATCGTCGCTGTCCTTCCACTTAAAGGAATTGGTTTTCGCCGACATGGTGAACTCCAAGCAGGAAGGCCGTTTTGTCATCTACACCGCCAAGTACGAAACCATGAACGCCGTTCTGGCCTATCTGACCGAGAACTGCTGTGGCGGTAATCCTTGCACGCCGGTCACGGCCTGCTGCCCTCCCGAAACCGGAAAGAAGAAGGCAAAGGTGAAAGCATGAAGCGCATGCACGTACATATCCGTGTCGCCGATCTGGCACACAACATCCGTTTCTACTCGGCCCTCTTCAATGCCGAACCGACCGTCGTCAAGGACGACTACGCCAAGTGGATGATTGAAGATCCTCGGCTCAACTTCGCTATCTCGACACGTACTGATGAAGTTGGCGTCGATCATCTTGGCTTTCAGGTGGATACCGAAGACGAGCTGCACGAGATGGAGAGCCGCCTGGCCAGGGCCGAGCTACCCATCGCAACCGAAGAAGGTGCAGCCTGTTGCTACGCCAAGTCGAACAAACACTGGACCATTGATCCTCAAGGCATCGCTTGGGAGAGCTATCACACGCTGCACGATATTCCGACCTTCAATCAGAAGGAAGAAGCACCACAACAAGACGCATCGGCCTGCTGTGCGCCAAAGGCAGTACCGGTCACGATTTCCATCAAACCTAAAGCCGCAGCCTCATGCGGCTCGCCGAGCACTGGCGAATCGAAGTGTTGTTAGTCCCCAGGGAGTTTTTGAATGTCTGACAAGAGCTACAACGTCCTTTTCCTCTGCACCGGTAACTCGGCACGCTCCATCATGGCTGAAGCCATCCTGAGCACCATGGGCAAAGGCCGCTTCAATGTATTCAGTGCCGGCAGCACACCTAATGGCCAGGTGAATCCTTTTGCTATCGAGAAGGTCAAGGCCCTGGGCTATTCCCTGGACAAGTTGCGTTCCAAGAGCTGGGATGAGTACGCCGAGCCAGGGGCGCCGCAGATGGACTTCATCATCACCGTGTGTGACAACGCTGCTGGTGAAGTCTGCCCGATATGGCCAGGCCAGCCGACCTCAGCCCACTGGGGCTTCCGTGATCCGGCTGCCGTTGAAGGTAGCGACGAAGAGAAGCGCAAGGCATTTGACGAGGTATATCGCCAGATCATGACGCGCGCCCAAGTGTTTGCAAATCTGCCGCTGACCACCCTCGACAAGCAGGCCATCCATCGCGAGATGCGTGCCATCGGCGAGACCCCGGTATGACGCGCGGCCGTCGCTTGGCGGCCGAGGCTTTAGGTACGGCATTTCTCCTGGCCACCGTCGTTGGCTCGGGAATTATGGGCGAGCGCTTGGCCGGCGGTAACGTCGGCTTAGCTTTGCTTGCCAATGCATTGGCGACTGGGGCTGGCCTTGTCGCGCTGATCCTTGCGTTCGGGCCGATTTCCGGCGCTCACTTCAATCCTGCTGTGACTTTTTCGGAAGCCTGGCAGGGGCATATGAAGTGGAATGAGGTGCCGCCGTATGTCTTGGTGCAAATTATCGGCGCATTTGTCGGTGTGGCCGCAGCGCATCTGATGTTTGGTGAGCCGCTTTTCTCGGCTTCCCAGCATGTTCGGGCTGGAGTAGCGCAATGGTGGAGCGAATTCGTCGCCACCTTCGGGCTGATCTTCGTCATCATCGGTTGCACTCGCAGCCGCCCGCCCGTGACACCATTTGCGGTTGCTGCCTACATTACCGCTGCCTATTGGTTTACGGCATCCACCTCATTTGCCAATCCGGCGGTGACATTGGCACGCGCCGCGAGCGACACTTTTGCCGGTATCCGTCCCGTTGATGCACCGGGCTTTATTGTTGCCCAGATGATCGGTGCAACCATGGCTACGCTGATCGGTAACTGGCTCTACTCGAAGAAGTCCTAGGCCAGCCGCTTGTGCATTAGCACAGCGGCATCCGGACATAGCCCGCTAAACTGCGTCGTGCCTTTGATCGATGCGGGCGCACTTGCGCGATCGGCAACGGTATAGCCGAGCTCGGCAAAGAAATCTTGCGCGGTCATCGTTAGCAGATAGAGATCGCGAACGCCGGCGTCAATGGCCTGCTGCTCAGCCTTCTTGACCAAGGCACGGCCTATGCCATGACCACGGTGGCCGGATGTCACTGCGAGAGAGCGCAGTAGCGCCACGTCCTGATAGCCTTCCAAGCCGACAACGGCGATCAGGTCGTCTTCATCTTCCACTGCAAGGAACTGGGTGCCAAAGAACGATGCCAAGTCGGCGGTCGGCAATTCGCACGCGGAGAGGAGAGATCGGACAGCGTCCAGCTTTGCTTCGGCGTCTTGCTGCAAGGGCTCAATCTGCACTCGGGGATCCTCAGAGGTTTTAACTGTCATTCAATTAGCCCGTTTTTTGGATAGGTGCGCTGTCCGACAGCAGCCACAGGGCATAGTCGGAAATTGGGAAGGTAAACGTCCCGCGGAAATTGATGTTCGCGTAATGCGCCGGGCTGACTTGCTGCAGCCAGCTCATGTCCTCGCCGGCGTCGGCCATCCCATCTTCTCCGAAGATCGTTTCCTGCATCTTGATGGCGGTCCAAGCCAAACAGAGATTGGTCATCAGGGTCAGCGAACCTGAAACGGCGTAGAGGTCTTCTTCGCGTTGCCCACGTGGTTTGGAGAAGGAGCCCGCATTAATCGCCCGCTGCAAGGTATGCACGGCCTCACCATGAACCAGAATGCGGTTCACCACGCGACGCAGATCCTCGCTCACAAAGTAGTCGCACAGGTACAGACTGCGGACCAAGCGACCCAAGTGCACGCCGGCACGGTAGATCGGGCTGTCGGACGAGGCTGAGCCGTAGCGAGCCAAGGCCACCGTCGCCGAGGTATGGCCGGTCTCAATGGAAGAGGCCAGGCGGACCAGGTTGTCCCATTCGCTGCGGATTTGTTTGAGCGAAATGCTTGCGGTCGCAATTTCTCTGAGAGAGTCCGGAATGTTCTTGAAGCCGCTGGGGATGTAGAGCTTTCGTTCGGATAGGCGCTTCAGTCGCGGACACAATGCAAACCCCAGGAGCTTGGCCATGGCCATCGCAAACTCGGTGTAGCCGTGGGTATCCACCGCCAGCCGGTCGATTTCGATCTCGCGCTGGCGAATGGCGCCCTCGATGGCGGCGCCGGCCTGGCGCTCATTCAGGATGATGGGCTGGTCGTAGATGACGCTCCAGAAGTCCGAGACGTGGGTATAGGTACCGATCGAGGGTGTGCGCCGCTTGGGGTCGAGCCGGGCCTGCCAGATCTTGCGCGAGACATCGAGACTCATCATGTCGGAAGATGCCAAAGCGCCGTCGCCCCAGTAGGAAGCGATGGGCAAATTGCGCTGCAGACTGGTCACCGTATCGTTGGCGATACGCACCAAGTCTCTGTCCTCGAAATACTGCATCCCCGACAACACCTGGCTCGGCGTGAGTTGAGGAATCATCAGGCTGATCGCGCTGGCATCCATGGCACTGCCGTGCGAGAGCATGCCGGCATAGACCTGCAGGAGCTCGGTCGGCGACTTGGCCGTGCGCCCCAGCAGGATCCGGCTGAAGCCGACGCGGCTGTCCATTTCCAGGATCAGGTCCGGCAGTTGGATAACGCCAATGCGCTCGAAAAGCTGGCTGCGCTTTTGATTGACCTCGATCTTGGTTTCCAGCGCCTGGACACGCGGCATATGAATAATGCCGTTGTCGATATAGATGGCGCCTTCGGCAATCTTCTTGTCGACCTCCTGCAATTTGATCTCAAGCTCGGTGACCAAGGTATTGAGCAGGTCATCCGCCTGTATGGGCAGACCGAGTTGGCTGTAGCGCTTATTGCGCTCCTTGCCCCATTGGTTTTCGTCGATCATGAGCCGGTGGCGGCCGCGGAATTTCTCGCTGTGCTCGACGTACACGGCGCCGCTGCGGAGCGACTTCCTGAGCCCGATCAGCGTGGCGGCCTCCAGACCACGCAAAGCCCGAACTCTGTCTTCGCCGTCGATGATGTCCTTCCAGGGCGATGGAATTGATACGGTTGGGGCGACCGGCAGCTCATTGCTCCGATGTTGATACATCTCCCGCAGGTATTCGACACGTTCGGTGCTTGGATCCTCGGGTTCAGCCTGGAGATCGAGCTTCTGCAACTCACTCAGGAGAGAACGAATCTGCGGGTTGGGCTCGGACAGTATCCAGCGGGCTGCGGCCGCCCGGGTCGGGAATTGCTGAATCTTGGCGCCCGTATCAAACGACTGAACAAAGGTTCGGAACTCCTGATCCGACATGTCCGGATTCTTGGACTGCAACAAAATTTCCTGCAGTGCCTTGGCCGCCGTCACGATCGTCTCAGCCTCGAGCAATCGCGCCTTCTCGTAGGCGTTACGGACGATTTTGGTGATCTGGCGGCCGCCCAGCAGAATCGCTGAGTCGGTTGCCTGCATGAGCGCGAGCTTGAGGAAGCAGACCAGTCGAATGGTCCGGGTCGGGTCCTTCAGCTCTTTGTATTTGACTGGACGGATGTTGTAGAGCTGCCCTGCATAGGCGCGGAGCTTCTCGATCGGCAGGCTATCCAGGTCGAGGCTGTCTACGCCGATACTCTTCAGAAAATTCACCCGCTCCATGCGTTCGCGCAGGGCATTGATCGACTTCTTGCGCGGTGGCTGCTGCAACCATTCAAGCCGGCTGCGACCGGTATCCGGGTGGTTTGTCAGGACGGCGCTTTCAAGCATCGACAGTTTATTGCTCGATGCCTGGTCCCGGATCAGCTTCATCAGCACGTCCTCCGTTTCGGACATGGCCTTTCGGGCCTGATCCCGGAGGGTACGATCGCCTACCGAAAGGTATTGGTGCTGGTAGAGCCATAGCTTGGCACGCTCAACAAGGATGTCCACGCTCGATGCATAGCGTGCCTCCTGGCGCATAAAGGGCAACAGACCTTGCAACTGCCTGGGCGTTGCCTTGGCAAAGCCAAGCTCCTCCATCGCCCACCACTGATGCTCGTAGCGGGTCTTGGGACGCTTGTAGATCGCCCTCAGGCTTGCAATGGACAGTGCAGGCTGGCCCAACTGCTTGCTGACGTGGCTAAGCAAGCGCGGCGGAATGATCTGGGTGCTTTCCAGCAGGCTTCCGGACATTTTGAGGAAGCCGAGCTGGATGGCGGCGCCAATCTTCATGTTGGCGCGGAAACGCTTATTCAGGGCGGCAATTTGATCCTCGGTAAAGGTAAAGAACGCTTGCAGCTCTACCGTGGAAAGGGCTTTGGGGAAGGTGCTGGTACCGATGTACTGGTACTGCCAGCGATGGATCTCAGCCATTGCAGCTCCTCTGTGAAGAAGTGCCGCAAATCCTGCGCCGGAATTCTCGTGACGTCAACGCAAGCTATTGAGGTGAATTAATTAATTCACTTTTTCTCACCTTTTGCTACGAGCGAATTCAGCCGGCTCACGCCATGAGCTTTTGGGGGAATAGCCTTGCTACTGCCACATCACGAAGGAGGCATCATGGACACCCTGGAGGAACAACTGACGCAGTTACTGCCTAAGTCGCTGGATGACGTCATCCGGGCCAATCGCGACAAGGTGCAACTCTACTTTTCGACAGACGACGAGATCGATGCGTTGCGGCGCCCATTGCTTGATGGGCAAATTAAGGCCCAGGTTTCAGACTGGGCGTTTATTACGCTGCACTTTTCGGAATCACAGGACAGTCTGGTTTATTTGGTTGGCTTCAACCAAACAAAGCATTGCACATGGATGACATCTTTCATCACCGGCGTTGGCCACGGAATGGTCGCCACCAAGAGTGGATCAATCTACGAGCTCATCGGCGTCAGTACGCTGGATGTGGATTTAGTGCACATCTGTGCGACCTTGCATCAATGGGGTGTCGGGCAGAGCCTGGGCGTGCCGCACATCTTCTATTGAGTAAGGAGTACAGCGATGAACGAATATCAGGAACAGGTCTATGCTGTAGCGCAACAGGTCTGGGACTCCGCTGAGGACGCGGATACCTTCATGGCGGCGCCGCACGCGCTGCTTGGCGGCAAGACCCCGTTCGAAGTGGCGGTTACCGAGACGGGGGCCCAACAGGTAGAAGAGATCCTTTGGAACATCTACTGGGGCTTGCCGCGCTGAATTATCGTGCCACTGAGGGCTTGAACATGTCGCAACCTAAAAAGACCAAGGGCAGTAAGCTCATGGCCCAGAAAAAGAAGCTGCAGCGTGAGTTTCTTCAGCAAGCCAAGACTGAAGGACTGTCCTCGGCGCAAACCGTGGAGCGAGCTAGCATCTTCCCCAAAGGTGCAAGACTGAAGGTCGTTAAGTGGCCAAAGTTTTAGGCTCAAAATGTCCGTGACAAACGCACGCTTCCTTGTGCGCGGCGGCTACGAGCTCATGCAGGATGCCGCACTCGCCGGCAATGTGCTTGGCTCCGCATCTCCCACGCAGCGAAGATAGCTGTTTCTCCAGCGCCTTCAGACTTTTGAGACGGGCGCGTACCTTGGCGAGTTGAGTATCGATGAGCTGATCGATATCGCCACAATCAGCGTTCGGGTGCTCGACGAATTCCAGCAGCCTTTGCACTTCACTCAGGGGAATGTCCAAGGCCCGGCAATGGCGGATGAATGCCAAACGCTCGAGATGAGTTGAGCCATATGCCCGATACCCGTTCTCGCTGCGCGCCGGTGCCGGCAGCAAGCCAGACTTTTCATAGAAACGAATGGTCTCGACGTCGACGCCCGCCGCTTGCCCCAATTCTCCGATGCGCATGTGATCCTCCGGTTGCCCTTGACTCTGTAGTAACTACAGGGTTTCTAATAGCATTGTAGACCACTCAGGAGAAGGAAAATGGCCGCTTGCGGATGTGACTCTGGATGCAGCACGACTGCTGTCAGCCCTCGATTTCGTAAGGCGTTATGGGTAGCGCTCGCGCTGAATGCCACGATGTTCATCGTTGAGCTTGGTGCGGGGATTCATTCCGGCTCGGTATCGCTGCTGGCCGACGCTATCGACTTCGCGGGCGATGCGGCCAACTATGGGATTTCGCTGGCTGTCCTGTCGATGGGGCTGATATGGCGTTCGCGTGCGGCCTTGGTGAAGGGATACACGATGGCCGGCTACGGGATATTCGTCATCGGCAAAACCTTCTTTAGCTTGATCAGCGGCACTGTCCCCGAACCCTTCACGATGGGCGTGGTCGCCGTACTCGCGCTGCTGGTCAATGGCGGTGTGGCTGCAATGCTTTATGCCTACCGCGACGGAGACGCCAATATGCGCTCGGTCTGGATATGCAGTCGCAACGATGCCATCGGCAATGTCGCGGTGATGCTCGCTGCAGCCGGCGTTGCCGGAACGAGCAGTGGCTGGCCGGATTTGGCGGTAGCCGCCATCATGGCAGCGCTTGCACTGTCAGGCGGTATCTCGGTAGTCAAGCAAGCGCGCCAAGAGCTGGATGCGCCTGCGGCGCCGGCTCCCTCTGTAACGCCAGTCAAAATTCAGCTCAGTCGAGGAACTGTTCCTCCGAAAAGCATCTAACGTCAGTTCCGGCTTTACCCGAGCCGGGAACTTCCTTTAGAATCCATGCATGCGTAAGTTCCGCCTGTTTCTGCTGATGCTGTTGTGTGTAGCGATCCCCCTCCAGGGAATCGCTGGCGTACACATGCTTTCGGCACCATGCCCCATGGAACAATCGGACAGCATGGTGCAGATGCAGATGACAGACATGGATCAGCAGGCAATGGCCGACCATGATTGCTGCAACGATGCAGATACCGCTGCCAAGACCGGCAAGATGTGCAAGACCGGCCAGGATTGCCCGGTGTCGGCCTTGTATCCGGCCAGCGTTGTTTCCTCGCTTCTACTGTCGGTAGCCCCGACAACGCAGTATCCCTCCCTCGTACTCTCCGTACGCACCTTCGACGCCTCCAGCGTTTGGCGACCGCCAACGCGCGCGTAATTCCTCCTGCAGATAACACCGTGCTTCTGCACGGTTACGCGCTTTGCTTTGGCGATGTGTAGTCCTTGTCGGTATTGCGCCGCAAGGACATTGCCGCCGATTTGGAATTCGAAGGAAATGACATGAAAACCGTTCTCCCCCTGATTGCCGCTCTGGCAATCCTTCCGGCTGCGTTCGCGCAGGCCGAAACCATGAAGATGCCCGCTGGCGACATGAAGGCCATGCCGGCATCCACCGAAATGACCACCGGCGAGATCAAGAAAATCGACCCGGCAAGCGGCATGCTGACCATCAAGCACGGCCCGCTGAAGAACCTAGGCATGCCTGGCATGACCATGGCTTTCGGCGTCAAAGACCCGGCCATGCTGAAACAGGTCAAGGTCGGCGACAAGGTCAACTTCGTCGCTGACATGGTGAACGGTGCGCCCACCGTCACCAAGCTCGAGCAGGCGAAGTAATCCACCCCGGTTCCGCTTCCACCGCTGAGACAGTGGGAGCGGCTTCTTCGATGCACCCAAGGTGCATTGATCTTTAGGAGCTGGAAATGCTTTTACCTGCTTACACGGCCGCACGGCCGTCGCGTCGTCATGGCCTGTTGCTTGCGGTATTGCTGGGCTTGGCATCGAGTGCCTTTGCCCAATCCTTGACCTTCCAGAAGGCCCTTGCGACAGCGGTCAGCGACACACCGGCCTTGCGCGCCAATGCGGCCCAAGTCGATGCGGCACGCTATTCCGTAACGCCGGCCGGCGAGCTGCCGGACCCAAAGCTTGCGCTTGGCATCGATAACTTGCCCATCCAAGGACAGGATCGTTACAGCCTGACCAAGGACTCCATGACGATGCAGCGCATCGGCATCAGTCAGGACATCCCCAATGGCGCAAAGCGTGATGCACGTATCGCGGCCGCCAACGGCCGGGTGGAGCTTGCAGAGGCGCAGACGCGCGTGACACGACTCACCGTCCTGCGTGAAACCGCAACCGCATGGATCACCCGCAACACCGTCGAGCAGCAGCTCGCGCGTATCGATGCGCTGGTTGGCGAGAATTCGCTCCTGGCCAACGCTGTTCGCGCGCAGCTGGCTGGTGGCAAGGGCTCGGCGGCGGACGCCGTCATGCCGCGCCAGGAGGCAGCCATGATCGAAGAACGCCGGGACGAACTAGCGGCAAGGCGCCAACAGGCCGTGGCTGCCTTGAAGCGCTGGCTGGGTTCGGATGGCGAGCTGCCATTGGCCGGCGATCCGCCGGACTGGAATCTCAGTCGCGATGGTTTGGCGCACACCCTGCATCAGCACCCTGAACTCGCCTTGTTCGAGCCCAGGACCAAGGTGCTGGATGCCGAACTCGCCGAGGCCAAAGCCGGCAAGCGGCCTGACTGGGGTGTCGATGTCGCTTACCAAAAGCGCGCCCCGGAATTCGGCGATATGGTGTCGGTCCAGCTTCGCCTCGATCTTCCGGTGTTCTCGGGATCGCGCCAAGACCCGCAGATCGCGGCGCGTCAGGCTGAACGTACGGCGCTGGATGCGGAACGCGAAGCCACCTTGCGTGAGCACATCGCCATGCTCGATGCGGACTGGGCCGATTACCAGCGCTTGAGCAATGCCTCAAAGCGCCAACGCGACATCCTGCTGCCGCTCGCCGAAGAAAAAGTTCGTCTCACCACCGCCGCCTGGCGCGGTGGCAAGGGCATGCTGGCCGACGTCATCACGGCCCGTCGCGAACGTATCGATACCGAACTCAAAGCCATCGCCGTCGAGGGCGAACGCCAGCAAATGGCGGTACGACTGCACTACGCCTATGGCGATGTTTCTGGAGAACAACAATGAAACGAATGAACAAGCAAACGCTGATTTCGGCTGCCGTCGGCGCCGCGCTCCTGGCGATCGGCGCGGCAGGCGGTTGGTGGTGGTCGCAACGCTCAATGGCCTCCATGGAGATGGGGACGCCTGAGCAGGCCAGTGGCCAAGGCAAGGTGCTGTATTGGTACGACCCGATGTATCCGCAGCAGCAATTCGACAAGCCCGGGAAGTCGCCCTTCATGGACATGGCGCTGGTGCCCAAGTATGCGGATGGCGACGGCGAGGCGGCCGGGGTCAAGATAGATCCGTCCATCACGCAAAGCCTTGGCATGCGCCTGGCGCCGGTGACGAGCATTTCGCTGGCATCCCAGGTCGATGCGACTGGCGTGATCGGCTTCAATGAACGCGATGTGGCGATTGTGCAGAGCCGTGCTTCGGGCTTCGTCGAGCGCGTGGCGTCATTGGCGCCTGGGGATGTGGTCAAGGCAGGACAGGCTCTCGTCGACGTCCAGGTGCCGGACTGGCTGTCTGCTCAACATGAATTCCTGGCGCTCAAATCGGCTGGCGATGCTGCCTTACTGGCCGCCGCGCGTGATCGCCTGCGGTCGGTTGGGATGAGCGACGGCATGATCCGTGAAGTCGAATCGGCAGGCCAGCCGCGGGCGCGCTTTACCGTCACGGCGCCGATCAGCGGGGTTATCCAGAGCCTTGACGTGCGTAATGGCATGACGTTGACGGCTGGGCAACCCTTGGTCCGAATCAACGGTCTGTCCACGGTTTGGCTGGAGGTGGCGGTGCCCGAGGCACTGGCTGCGCAAGTTCAGCCAGGCGCAAAAGCGACGGCTACGGTGGCGGGCAACGATACGCCGGTCACCGGCAAGGTGGCGGCCATCGTGCCTGTCCTGAACGATGCCTCCCGTAGCCTGCGCGTTCGGGTCGAACTGCCCAACGCCAAGGGGCTGTTGCATCCGGGACAGTCAGCCCAGGTGTCACTCGGCAATGCTTCCAAGGAGAACGCGCTATCCGTGCCGACCGAGGCAGTGATTCGTACCGGCAAACGCTCCCTGGTGATGGTTGCCACCGAAGGTGGTCGATATGAGCCGGTAGAGGTTCTACTGGGTGGCGATGTTGGCGACCGGACGATCATCAAGAGTGGCTTGACCGAAGGACAGCAAGTCGTCGCCAGCGGCCAATTCCTCATCGATTCCGAAGCCAGCCTCAAGGGCATTACCGCCAAGACGGCGGCAAGCATGCCTGCGGCGATGTCGCTGCATGAGGCCGATGCTCGCATCGTCGAACTCGGCGACAAGGAGATCACACTGGCCCACGGGCCTTTCAAAACCCTGTCCATGCCCGGCATGACCATGCCGTTCCCATTGGCGAATCCGGCACTGGCCAAAGGCTTCAAGGCCGGCGACCGCGTTAGGGTCGGCGTGCGTGAAACTGACGATGGCCTCGTCGTTGAGCGTCTGCAGAAGCTGGAAGGAAATGCCCCATGATCGCCAAGCTCATTCGCTGGTCGGTGGCGAACCGGTTCCTGGTGCTGCTGGCGACCGTCTTCATTGCGGCCTGGGGTATCTGGTCGATCAAGACGACACCGATCGATGCCTTGCCCGATCTGTCGGACGTACAGGTCATCATCCGGACCAGCTATCCCGGCCAGGCGCCGCAGATCGTCGAGAACCAGGTCACCTATCCGCTGGCAACGACCATGCTGTCGGTTCCCGGTGCAAAGGCGGTGCGTGGCTTCTCCTTCTTCGGCGACAGCTTTGTCTATGTGCTGTTCGAGGATGGGACCGATCTGTACTGGGCACGCTCCCGTGTGCTGGAGTATTTGAATCAGGTCCAAGGCCGTCTGCCGGCTTCGGCCAAAGCTTCCTTGGGGCCGGACGCCACCGGCGTGGGCTGGATTTATCAGTACGCGCTCGTTGACCGTACGGGCCAGCATGACCTGGCCCAGCTACGATCCTTGCAGGACTGGTTCCTCAAATTCGAGCTCAAGACGCTGCCCAATGTCGCCGAGGTGGCGACGGTCGGCGGCATGGTCAAGCAGTACCAGGTTGTGCTCGATCCGGTGCGGCTCGCCAGTCGGGGCATTACGCATGCGCAGGTTATCGAGGCCATCAATATGGCCAACCAGGAGACTGGCGGTGCGGTGCTTGAGCAAGGCGAAGCCGAGATGATGGTGCGCGCCAGCGGTTATCTGAAGTCGGTAGCCGATTTCCGCGCCATTCCCATCAAGCTTGCCGGCAGCGTGCCCATTACGCTGGGCGATGTGGCGACCATTCAGCTTGGGCCGGAGATGCGCCGTGGGATCGCGGACCTCGACGGCGAAGGCGAGAGCGTTGGCGGAGTGGTTATCCTGCGCTCGGGCAAGAACGCCCGCGAGACGATTGCGGCCGTGCATGCCAAGCTGGAAGAACTCAAAGCCAGCCTGCCCAAGGGCGTCGAAATTGTCACGACCTACGACCGTAGCAAGCTGATCGACCGCGCCGTCGAAAACCTCACGCACAAGCTGATCGAGGAATTCATCGTCGTGGCGCTGGTCTGTGCGGTGTTCCTCTGGCATCTGCGTTCCGCCATGGTCGCCATCGTGTCGCTACCGCTGGGCATCCTTGCCGCCTTCATCATCATGCGGCATCAGGGCATCAACGCCAACATCATGTCACTGGGCGGAATCGCCATTGCCATCGGCGCCATGGTGGATGCGGCAGTGGTCATGATCGAGAACGCTCACAAGAAGGTCGAGGCATGGCAGCACGCGCACCCGGACCAGGAACTCAAAGGCGAAGCGCACTGGCACGTCATGACGGAGGCGGCCATCGAGGTTGGCCCGGCGCTGTTCTTCTCGCTGCTTATCATCACCTTGTCCTTTATTCCGGTCTTTACCCTGGAAGCGCAGGAAGGCCGCTTATTCGGCCCCTTGGCCTTTACCAAGACCTACGCAATGGCCGCAGCCGCCGGTCTGTCGGTGACGCTGATTCCTATCCTGATGGGCTATTGGATACGCGGCAAGCTGCCGGACGAGTCACGTAATCCGCTCAACCGCGTACTGATCCGCGCCTATCGTCCGCTGCTGGACAAGGTACTGGCACGCCCCAAGTTCACGCTGGTTGTGGCTGGCATCGTCTTCCTGACGACGCTATGGCCGGTCAGCCGCCTCGGTGGTGAGTTCCTGCCGCCGCTCGATGAAGGCGATCTGCTCTACATGCCTTCGGCCTTGCCTGGGCTTTCTGCGCAGAAGGCCTCTGAGCTACTGCAACTGACGGATCGGATGATCAAGACGGTGCCGGAGGTGGCCCATGTCTTCGGTAAGGCGGGACGAGCAGAATCTGCTACCGATCCGGCGCCGCTGGAGATGTTCGAGACGACGATCCAGTTCAAGCCGCGCGACGAGTGGCGTCCCGGCATGACCCCGGAAAAACTGGTCGAGGAGCTGGACCGCACGGTCAAGGTGCCGGGTCTGAGCAATATCTGGATACCACCCATCCGCAACCGGATCGACATGCTGGCGACCGGCATCAAGAGTCCCATCGGCGTAAAGATTGCCGGCACGAATCTCGATGACATCGACCGGATAGCCCAGGCAGTCGAACACGTGGCGAAGACGGTACCGGGCGTTTCCTCGGCACTCGCCGAACGGCTGACGGGCGGCCGTTATGTGGATGTGGACATCGATCGTGTTGCCGCCGCGCGTTACGGTCTCAATATTGCTGATGTCCAGTCGGTGGTTGCCAGCCTCATCGGTGGCGACAACATCGGCGAGACGGTGGAGGGGCTGGCGCGTTATCCGATCAATGTGCGTTACCCGCGCGAATGGCGCGATACCGTGGATCGGCTGACGCAACTGCCCATCGTCACTGCCATGGGCAGCCAGATCACGCTTGGCATGGTGGCGAGGGTCAAGGTATCGGATGGGCCGCCCATGCTGAAAAGCGAGAACGCTCGTCCTTCCGGCTGGGTGTATGTCGATGTTCGTGGCCGCGATCTCGCGTCCGTCGTCCACGACCTGCGTGCAGCCGTCGCCAAGGAGGTCAAGCTGGAGCCGGGGATGAGCCTTGCATATTCAGGACAGTTCGAGTTCCTGGAACGCGCAAACGCTCGGCTCAAGCTCGTGGTGCCGGCCACGCTGCTCATCATCTTCGTGCTGCTGTATTTGACCTTTGCACGCATGGACGAGGCGCTCCTGATCATGGCGACGTTGCCGTTCGCGCTGACCGGTGGCATATGGTTTCTCTACCTCATGGGCTACAACTTGTCCGTTGCGACCGGCATCGGCTTCATTGCGCTGGCCGGAGTCTCGGCCGAGTTCGGCGTCATCATGTTGGTTTACCTGAAACAGGCTTGGCATGAACGTATTGATGCCGGCAGGGAAGACGATGAGGGATTGCTTGAGGCGATCAGGGAAGGGGCCGTGCTGCGGGTTCGGCCTAAGGCAATGACCGTAGCCGTCATCATTGCCGGCCTGTTGCCAATCTTATGGGGGAGTGGTACCGGCAGCGAGGTGATGAGCCGGATTGCGGCACCCATGGTGGGCGGCATGATTACAGCGCCGTTACTGTCATTGTTCGTGGTGCCAGCGGCATACCGGCTGATGAGGCGGGGGAAATAGGCAAAAACTGGCTCAACTGAGCCAGTTTTAGGGAAAGTTGGACGCTAGGACGCCGCGAAACCCGCATGGTTGAGCGGTGTTTTAGCTAACCGCCAAATTCAGCACGAAAAGTACGGGAACCCTATCCTGGTAATTGCGCCCCTATCTACAGGGTGCTCCTGTCAACGCGCCTAAATTACCGACTGAGCGCAAGCTTCGCATCAATATCTATGCGAACCTCAGAAAGTATGTCCAGCAGTTCGTCTTGCGGTTTGTTAGTGGCTGTATGTAAACATAAGGTGTCATCTCGTTGCTTT